>JAUNVQ010000049.1 GCA_030540715.1 Actinomycetaceae bacterium
GAAGAGCAGGCTCGTCGTGCAGCTGAAGAGCAAGCACGGATTGAAGCCGATAAGAAGCGCTTTGAAGCCGAAGCACTTGCAAGATTTGAAGCAGAATTCCAAGCAAAACGTGAAGCTGAAGAACGAGCTCGCTTAGAAGCGGCCCGTCAACAGGCCATTGAAGAACGTCGCCGACGTGTTGAAGAACTACGTATTGAAGCTCAACGTGAGGAAAGCCAAAGACGTATTGAAGAAGAAGCACACCAACGTGAAATTCGTCGGCAGGCAGAGCAAGAAAAACAGCGCTTGGCCGAAATGAATCGTCGTGAAGAACAACGTTTACAAGAACTTCATGAACAACAAGAGCAACAACGAGTGCGTGAATTAGAACTGAAGCGAATCGCTGAAGAACAAGAACGAATAGCTCAAGAAGAAGCCCAAAAACGTATTGAAGAAGGACGGCGTGAACGCGCCCAAGCAATGCGTGAACGGGTTGATGCACGCCAGCCTTTCCAATTAAGCGATGGACAAAGCCTTGTTATTCCTTTGCCAGGAGAACAAGAATCCATTGCGTCACTACATCCTGAACTGTTGAGGATCCAAGAATATGGTGCTGAGCGTGACCAGTTGTTGGTTGGCCGAGAATCCCATATTCCACACCGACACGCACCAGCCCCGCCAGATGACAATGGTGCAGCAATTGACGATCAGCTGACTTCGATACTGGACACGGGAGCGCCAGCCCCCGCACCGCCCTCCAAAAATGATATATCCGACACAGAAAACACGGGACATATTCGTCCAGCACCGGCTCCGCCCCCCGATGATGGCGAATATGAGGCTGAGGCACAGGCACTTATGCAGGCGATGAGTGCTCTGCCAGCTTCGGCCCATGAATACGAATATCGCTACGATGATGCGGTATCGCTACAGGAAGCTGATGGTGCCCTCCCTTTAGAACAACCACGCCCAGACAAGACGGCAGCTGGCAGCGTGGAAACGACAGTCGTCACATCGACCAAGAATGATACCCCTGGTCAAAAGTTAGAAACTGCAGACCCAACGCAGAAAAAACCCGAGAAAGAACACTCGCAAACAAAAGAGCTCAACCACAATAATGCCCTGTCCTTAGCAGGACATGCCACCCCCGTTGCCGAGGTGGAAAGCTATGAAGAACCTGATAGTTTGGGCAAGCTCTTACTGCGATGGACACTGCGTCTAGCTATTGTTTTGATTATCGCTTTAGGGTTGGTTCTTGCATTAGATAAACCAATTATCTCGCAATCAATGGAGGTATGGCAGCCATCTCAAGATTCAGTGATGATTGAAAAGTTTGCTAGTCTTAACATATAGATACCATTACGCGGCGTTAAGGAGATACGTGGATTTTAAGCAATCCGTGAAGTACGCACACATTATTGCACAGGCGGCAGATAACAAACAGGCAGACAACATCCTTGCAATAGATGTTCATGAACATACCCCATTTACCGATGTTTTGGTCATTGCGTCGGCTGATAACGAACGTAAAGTTAAAGCAATATGCGATGAAATTGAAATGTTGATGAAAGATAATGGCCGCAACACAAAGCGTAGTGAAGGGCAAGACAGATATCACTGGGTTGTTCTTGATTTTGGCGGCGTCATTGCCCATATCTTCCATGAAGAAGCACGAGAATATTTCATGTTGGAAAAGCTGTGGAAAGACTGCCCAACTATTGATATTTCAACAGCAATAGGCCGTACGCAAGCGCACCATGAAACGCAAGAAGTGGGAACATCGGCCACATTACCAAGCCACGATTAAGGCAACATATGCCAGTATTCATTGGCGAACATCAAAGAGTAAATGTATAAGAGGAAAATATGGCACCGAAAAAAATTGTTTTGTGGCGACACGGACAAACAGACTATAATCTGCAAGGTAAAGTGCAAGGGCAGGTTCAGACTTCGCTTAATGATACTGGATTTGCTCAAGCCAAAAATGCTGCTGTTATTTTGCAGGGTTTCCAACCTGTGAAGGTTGTGACATCGGATCTTCCCAGAGCGAAAGAAACAGCAGATGAACTGTCGGCGCTGGTTGGTGTGGAAACAATTTTAGATGAGCGCTTTCGTGAACGCGCATTTGGTTGTTTTGAAGGATTGACGGCTCAACAGATGCGCAAAGAATATCAAGACTATTTCGATCAGTGGCGACGCACCGGCGAATGTGAAGACGCTGGAATCGAATTGCGTACAGCTGTTGGGCGTCGTGTCCGTGACGCGATTGTTGAATATGCCGAACAGATGAGTGATGGTCAGTCAATCGTTATTACATCTCACGGGTCGTCCATTACGCAGGGTATTGTGACCTTGCTAGGGCTTGACCCCTTTGAATGGCAGGGGATACGGGGACTGGACAACTGTCATTGGGCAGTCATGATTCCCCATGATAAGGCACCTGGATGGCGTTTAGCGGGACATAATCTGGGGATTGATTCCTACGGTTTTGGGCCAACTTTGAAACGCGCACTTAACCAATAGAGCATTGAAATTTGCTTGTTATTTTATATATTGTGTGTGAAAATCCGGTCAACTGAGCTTTGAGGCGAGTTACCGTAAGGGCTAATCCCCGCGGAAGCATTTTATACCCTCCTGATAGCCTTTTTTCCAGCCAGACTCTTCATCCACATCATTGAGCGCGCGATAGTGGATACCCGTGTATTGCATAGCAATGAGGTCTTCGGGATGACGTATGCAAAAATAAATAACGGCTAGAAAAAACCACTCTAAAGGCTTCATTACTACCCAAACGATATCGGCCGCCCATTTTGTTCTGATTCTTTTGGCCAAATCAAACCCATACCGGTCATAAAAATGACGAATTGTTCGGTGCATGCGGGGTAGACGGTCAGAGAGCACCTGTTCGAAAGCATTAGCTACCAACAATTGCCGATTCACAACGACTGGGTGCCCATGGCGAATTCCCCTACGAATTGGTTTAACAAGTTGCTTGTGTCCTCCTGCCGCTACGGTGCAAAGATAGTGCTCATCATAGAATACAGTTGGCGGCGAGGTTTGTTGCGATAAGGTCCATCCGCTGGTATCGGTAAACGCCCTGATAAGCGCGTGAGGACCTTGTCCCAGCAACACCAATATCGCATAAACCACTCCCAGTGCTGGCAAAGCAATGAGGAAAGCTAACGCAGGCCAGGTTTTCGCCTGCGTGACATAGTGGTTTAGGTGAGCAAGTATCGAATTAGTTTCAAGCTTCACAGATCGATCTGCATCAAGCGTATGTGTCTGCACGGTAATGGCGATTGTTCTAGCCATAATCAGTGCAAATACAATGGCTGGAATAAGCAGGTACAGGTCCATCAAGTCGTGAAACTCATAAGTCTGTATTGTCCACACAACAACATAAACAGTAGCGATATAAAGCACTGCAATAGCGATAACTGGGATGAGGGGCGGTAACTGAGCGACTGGTTTTATCCATAGTGTATAAAAAGCCACCAAACAAAGAAAAATAAGAAGAATAAACCACAAGTAGTAATCGGGTGAAACTGGTGAGTGACGTTGTGAGTTCTGTAATTGCATTTGCCAGCCAGCAGAAAAAACAACCTCTTTGATTGTGCTGAGGTAAAGCATTTCGCAAGCGGCCAGGAAACCGAGCACCCAGGTGTCATATCCAGGTCGATGAGACTGCGGGGTACGCCATCGTAAGGTTCGTACAAATAAAATTAACTGATATCCCAACAGCACTGGCGGATAAATACACAAGAAGGAAAAAAGAATGAGACCCCAAAACCCAAGAAACAAGAGAGAGAAAAGGTCTTCTCCAGTAGGGAACCCCTTCACCTCCGATAAAGACAGGTGGGAAAGCAAGTAAATCATGCAGATAACGAGGCCCACGGCAAACGAAAGTAAAACTTGAAATAAGTACGGGGACGTCTTCGCAAACCTCAACACATACAAACTATACATTACGTTAATGTCGGTAGTTAACGGTGGAGCTAAGGGGA
>JAUNVQ010000027.1 GCA_030540715.1 Actinomycetaceae bacterium
GAGCGTTCGACTGAAAATCGAAAGGTCAACGGATCGATGCCGTTCGGAGGCACCAGCTTAAAACCCCTCTTACCTGTTAAAACAGGGAGGGGATTTTTGTTTTCAAGTTCTTCAACGCGCGTCACGATCTCTTTATGTTACGTGCGGGAAAAATCCAGCGTCGCTGAACATAAAAACTCATAAAGAACAGCGCAAGATCGACTACTGCTTTCACTAAAACCTGGGTATTTCGGATAGCCCCAAAGGAATGCCATAGCCATGTCACCAGGTAGGCTGATGCCACCAACTGTAAAATCGCTAGCGAATAATATTTGATAATCGTCCCTGGCATTGAGCTGTGTGAATGGAAGACAAGCTGTCGGTTAACCATAAAGTTGTACAGTGATGACACTATCCTTGCTACCACGGTAGCAAGAAGGATTGTTTTCCCACCCGAATAAATATCTTGTAGGAAAAATACGACAACACTGAATACCCCAAAATCAATGGCGGCAGCTGATAATGACGATAGTGTGAAGCGAAAAAATGCTGCCAGGATGCAAAAATAGATGCGGATTGAATCGCGTATAGGGCGAAAATGGGAGCCCGCATTTTCTTCAATATAAACTGTGTCGATGGGAATCTCGATAAATGGCAATTTGTGGCGCGCGATGGCTACCAACATATTCGTTTCATATTCAAAACGATTGCCTGTAATACTGCACATTGTTTCCAGCGCTGGCATGGGAATATAGCGCAGCCCTGTTTGAGTGTCTGTTAACGAGATTCCGTGAAAAAGTCGCATTGTTGTGCACGTCAACACATTGCCAAAACGTGAACGTGCCGGCACGTGGTCTAGGGAAAAATCTCTGGCTCCAAAGATAATGCGCTCAGGGGCCTCAAGAGCAGTTTTATACACACGCATAACGTCATTGATAGCGTGTTGTCCATCGGAATCAACGCATATGACACCAATAAGCGGTGTTTGTTTTTTCGAGGGCGAGACCCCACACATATTTTCAAGCAGGTACCCAAAACCTGTTTTTAATGCTGCGCCTTTGCCAAGGTTTACTGGATGTGTCAATAACTTGCAGTGGTATTTTTCAGCCAATTCCTCTAAGGCTGTGTGGCACTGCGCCGTTGAGCCATCATCAACAAGGATGATATGTTCACAACCATTCTCTGTTAGCTGTTGAAGATAGCGGCGCAACGGCTCAATCGGCGAGTTAAACACTGGGATAAGCAGTGCACATTGCTTCACTACGAACTACTTTCTTCCTGACAGCCTACCGTATGCAAGGAGGCTCCCCTGCATCCTTCCCGTTACAGCCTGATGATGGCAGGTAAAAGAGTATGGAACGCTTCGCTTGCGTCCTTAATTATAGTCCATCAGCGATACCTTACACGGTGGTAGTGTAGTGCGTTATGTGGCAATGCATCCTTTGTGCCAAGCTCTTACATCTCCAGACGATCTGGTTTACACGGCTATTAGTGAGTATAAGGTGCTCTGCAAAAAACGTGTCGGCAAGGGGTGTTGCCATTGACCATCTTTCTTCTTAAAGGCAGTCAAAGAAATAGCTGCAGAAAAGCCTGGCTCTTTCTTGCCAAAGCATGAACGTTTCAGTGCGTTGTAGTCACAGACTCCACGCACCAGTGTTGGGTTATCATTGACCAAGCTTTGTATGTCGTTGTCAGGTCGCAAACATTCAACAACAACAATTTCCCCTACGAACCACAGATTGAAGAGCTACAGATTTTCACCTTTTACTACTTCTTGTCCGCGGCCTTGCTCTTTGTGCTGTCACCGACAAACTTAATAATGTATTTTTGCTGTTCTTCATCGAACCATTCAAACATCACATAGTTGCCAACGTTTTCGTCACGCGGGTTTGTCTTCACAGACCACAAAAATTTATCCGGCTCATCCATTGTGAAACCATGTAAAGTTCTTTCTTTTGTTTCGTTATTGCGGACTTCCCCGTAACAGGTTCGCGTCAGGCCGTTGCAATCCCACATGTCTAAAAGAACCGATGCGGGTTGACCGTTCAAAAGGACGTCGTCTTGACCGGGAGGACTTGCAACCGTATCTTTCTTGCCAACAACCCAAAAGAATCCTCTGCCAGCATCTTTGCCGCCATCTTTTTGTTTTTCCAATGCGTCGAAGGCCTGCTTCCACGTAGCATCAAAGACCGTCACGCCGTAACCGGGTTTCTTTAGGGTTTCTATTACTTTACCGTCCTTGTCTTTCAACGAGTATTCACCACTGTTGTACATGATCGAGTATTTATCCTTGTAAAGGGTACATTCTGTGGCGGCTTTGGTGCCGTCTTCAAGGATCTTTCCGTTCTTCATGTTGATCAAGGAACAGCCGTGTTCTTCATCAGAATGTGTCACGCGGAAAAACTGTTTGTTCCACGATAGCTGTGGCCATTTTCCCCATGTATCACTAGGAACTTTGGCCTTCCAATCGACTTTTCCTTTCATGGTGATAGCAACAACTTCAAAGTGTTTATCGTCGCCGTCTAGGTTATTGCGCCCAAAGATATATTCCTCGTTCATGCCAAGGAGGGTTACTGGATGCTTTTTGGCATCGTAATCGAACAACTCCTTCTCTTTGCCAGTTTTTAAGTCAATCGAGACAACTTCTTTCGTCCCAAATATGTTAACGACGGCAACACCGTTATACATAGCAACGGCAAACGGTGTTTTATCCAACACAAATACTTCTTCAATTTTTTGTCCTTCAATGTGATAAAACACCAGGGCACGTTCGTCTTTTTCAAGATCGTTGCTCTCAATTGCAAAGTACGATGCCATCGGGTCGGTGTATTTCACCGTATATCCTTCTGGTAAATTAAAATCAATGGGTTGCGCTGCGAAGTCAATAGGTGGACTGATTGTGCTGGGCCCTGTTTCGGTCTTTCCACCAGGCCAAAACGCCCACCCAAGGCCACCAGCAATAAGAGCAATAACTACAATAGCCACGCCGATGATAATAGCAACGCCCTTTTTAGATTTCGGTTTTTGAGTGTTTGCATCGGGGCCGTTGGCCTGTGGGATGCTGGGTTGTGAAGATTCCAGAGGGCGAGGCATACCACTTTGGGGTTCAGATGTGCCCGGCAAGGTCTGTTGCGGTGTCTGAGAAGCTGCCCCTACCTGCGCAGGCTGTTGCTGATAAGCTGCCACATTTTCGGAGGTTTGCCCAGAATCATTGCACGCAGCAGATTGGGAATATGGCTGCGACGCCGCATCCATTGACTCTGCAACAGAAGGCACCTGCTGCTGCGGCACCTGCCCCGCAGACGGAACACCAGGCTTGTGATAACCCTGTGCACCTTGAGAATACTCGTTTTGGGGATAGCCCCCCAGAAAATGACCACTAGAGTGTTGCGGCTGCCCCTGAGCACTAGGGGGTTGATATGCCTGCGACCCCTGGGAATAACCTCTTTGGGGCTGTCCACTTTGAGAATAGTTACCCTGTGACGGGGATTGCTGCGGGTAGCTCCCCTGATTGTGGGGAAACCCACCTGGATTACCTTGCGGTTGTGTCCACTGCTGTCCAGACTGCTGATAACCCTGCTGCGTATTGGGCTGATACATCCCAGGCTGAGACTGGTGCGGGTAGCTCCCCTGATTTTGAGGAATACCACCCTGCGATGACTGCCACTGCTGCTTGTCCCTACTGTTTTCAAACGACTGTTCGAAACGATTGCTATTCTGTGTATTCATATCTCCACAGTAATAAAAATATGGTGTATGCCACATATCCATTGGTGCTGAAAATAGAGGGAAATATTAGCCATTTGGGTAAAGAAACGCAGCTATTCGTCCAGCTACCTTCCTCTTTGTACTCCATACCGACGTCCGACTCCCCACCCCCTCATAATCTTCCCCACCTTCTCAACGCCCCCCTCACAATCTTCCCCACCTTCTCAACAACCTCCCTCGCACCCTTCCCCCTCTTGGATCGGCTCCCCCGTTGTCCACCGTCGCACACATAACATTGCCCCACCAAATACACCATCACACTGGCTCGCCTTCTGAAATTCTTTACGAAAAATCACATGGCATCTCACATAACAATACTTTTCATCTCAAAACAACCTTTTACCGATAATCTGTGGAACACCCATTTTTAAAGGAGGTTCCACGTGTCAAAACAGATAGAACTTGTCAAAACAAGTAAAAAATTGCCGCCTGTGGCAATCGTCGATAATAGGCCGATATCACTCAAGGCAAAGATTGTCTTCGGCCTCATTGCACTGGTAGGAGCATTTAGCTGGTATGTTGTGGCGTTCTCGCGGCATGAAGAAGTAAATGCGCGCTACTTTGTGCTGGCAGCTATTTGTACCTACATTATTGCCTACCGTTTCTATGCGCGGCTTATTGAATACAATGTGGTGCGCCCTCGTGATGACCGCGCTACTCCCGCCGAAGTCCTTGATAACGGTCAAGACTTCGAGCCCACCGACCGTCGCGTGCTGTACGGTCATCACTTTGCCGCAATTGCGGGCGCCGGCCCCCTTGTTGGCCCTGTTTTAGCTGCTCAAATGGGATATTTACCAGGCACGATCTGGATTATTGTTGGTGTGGTTTTTGCGGGAGCCGTTCAAGATTACCTGGTTTTGTGGCTGTCAGTTCGCCGTAAAGGGCGTTCCCTGCCACAAATGATTAAAGACGAGATGGGCACAACCGCTGGCTGGCTTGCTATCGCAGCGATTTTATCGATTATGGTGATTTTGATTGCTGTGCTTGGTATTGTGATGGTCAACGCTTTAGCTGAGTCCCCCTGGGGTGTGTTCTCTATTGCGATGACAATTCCTATTGCCATGTTTATGGGCGTGTACTTGCGCTACATTCGCCCCGGAGCGGTCTCGGAAACATCCCTGATTGGCCTTGTCTTACTGCTGCTTGCCATCGTTGCAGGTGGCTGGGTTGCCGCAACCCCGTGGGGTGTTGCATGGTTCACATTGACCCCCGTGCAAATTGCTTGGCTACTCATTGGCTACGGTTTCTTCGCTTCTGTGCTGCCAGTGTGGTTGCTTCTTGCACCTCGCGACTACCTGTCTACCTACATGAAAGTTGGCACCATTGCGTTACTAGCAATTGGCATCCTTGTTGTGGGGCCAAATGTCAAAGCTCAGGCAGTTACTCAGTTTGCATTGGATGGCACAGGGCCAGTCTTTGCGGGTAACCTGTTCCCCTTCCTGTTCATCACCATTGCCTGCGGTGCGCTATCGGGCTTTCACGCGCTTATCTCTTCAGGTACCACACCAAAACTATTGGAAAAAGAATCTCAAGCACGTTTTATTGGCTATACGGGTATGTTAACTGAATCCTCCGTTGCCATTATGGCTATGGTTACCGCGATTATTATTGATCCACATATTTATTTTGCAATGAATGCTCCTGCTGGCTTAACTGGTGGACTGCCAGGGGTGGATCCCGTCACCGCTGCGCAAAGTGCCGCTGAGTATGTCAATGGTTTAGGGCTTCACTCTGCCGCAGGCCAACCTTTGACCAATGTGGATCCGCAGGTCCTTACCGACGCTGCTGCAGCGGTTGAAGAGCCGTCGATTGTGTCGCGCACTGGTGGGGCACCAACCTTGGCATTTGGTATGTCCATGGTATTCCATACGATGTTTGGCGGTGCTGAAGGCTGGCAGGCATTTTGGTATCACTTTGCCATTATGTTCGAGGCACTATTTATCTTGACCACAATCGATGCTGGCACACGTACCGCACGCTTTATGTTCACCGATGCGATTTCTAACTTTGGTGGCCCCTTCAAGAAGTTTGCTGACCCATCATGGAAAGTTGGTAACTGGGGAGGCTCCCTGCTGGTTGTGCTGCTGTGGGGCTCCATTTTGCTAATGGGCATTACCGATCCGCTAGGTGGTATTCGCGTATTATTCCCGCTCTTTGGTATTGCTAATCAGCTATTGGCGGCCGTCGCATTAACACTGGTGTGGGTGGTTATTCATAAGAAAGGCCTGCATAAGTGGGGATGGATTGCTTTTGTTCCACTGTCATGGGATCTGCTGGTAACGGTGTGGGCATCAATGGAAAAACTATTTAGCACCGACCCGAAAATTGGTTTTTGGGCAAATAATCGCCTATTCGTGGCTGCACGTGAGGCTGGTGAAACGTCGCTTGGCCCCGCAAAAACAGCCGCTGATATTGACACGGTGATCCGCAATACCTACATTCAGATGAGTTTACAGGCACTCTATGTTGTCCTGGTAGTTCTTATTGTTGGTTTCGGTGTGCGGATGGTGATCAAGTCTTACAAGGGGACGGCTTCGCCGCTGACAGAAGAGGGCGACTTGCCGTCACTGCGCTTTGCTCCCCGGTCGTTGGTTGCCACCAAGCTGGAAAAACAGATCATGCGGGAATGGAAGAATACCGACCCGAAGGTTATTGCCGCCCAACGGAGTATGATGGCAACTTCCAACCATAGCGTTAAGCCCACCCCCGGCGAAGCCGAGCTGGCCGCGACAACGGCAAATGCAAGGGTGTAAGGATTTTATCAATGAGGGCGAAGCTGCGGGCACATCTTTGAACCGCCCACTCAGTATCGCAAGCCTTACACGTACTCAAGAACTGAATAGTTAAAACATCGTAGCGGGCCCCGCCACTGGAAAACTGGTGACAGGGCCCGCTTTGTATGTCTCTTGGCCTTTGTCGAACTCTTGGTTTTGTTCCCACAATTGCTTGTCTCAATTGCTTGTCTACGCTTTAGCTGTCAGGATTCGTTGAACACAGCACTCACTACATACCCCCTTGGCACAGAACCATTATCACATTATGTCTCTGGCAGGCCCTCCGCTGTATGTTGCCACTTAAGCCGGCCACCTATTACAGGTCAACCCGCGTGTTGTTTTCCTGCCGTGTAAAATAATGTGTGCTGTCTATCTGCCAGAAAAGAGGCTACTATGCAAGATTGGGAACAGCGCTACCGCGAAGCGGCCCATCAAGGCCGCAACCTGTTTAGCAGCAAAGCGTCCTCTACAGTAAAAAATGCTTTGGACTCAGTTGAGATTCTTCACCGCCACGTTCCCTCTGCCATTGATATTGGTGCTGGCGAAGGGCGTCATGCCCTGGAACTTGCTCAACGCGGCTTTTTTGTGACGGCGTTAGAGCTCAGCGAAACAGCGGTTCATCAAGCTAAAGCTCGCCAAGCGGAAGCAATGAGTGCCTATGCTCGAACGGTTCATTGCACGCCATCAACGAATATGAACCCGCTAGCCACCATTGACGCACCTCGTCGTGGTGATCTGCCACAAACGAACAGCGCCGCCCACTGGCAACGAAGTATTAACTGGCAGTGCAGCGATGTGGCAACTTATTCTCCTGAAAACACTTTTGACCTTGCCTTATTTGCTTATTTCCACGTGCCTGAACAGGACTGGTATCGTGCCGTAAAACACGCAGCGACCTGGGTTGGTAACGGTGGTTGGATGGTGTGTGTGGGCCACGCCCGCGCCCAGTTGGGTCGCGATGTTTGCGGCCCCAAAGATCCCGACCGCCTATGGGATCCGGTCGGGTTAGCGGAGGTTTTTGCGAGCCTGGGATGGATCGTTGTTCGCGCTGAAAATGTTGAACGTGATGAAGCTGAGACACCCGATTGTGCGCAGCGCCCTGTACACGGTGGAGATTGTGAACGTGGAATCGACACCATCGTTGTTGCCCGCCGCCCCTAGGCTCACCCTTTCGCTCTTTCCACCATCAAGTTCCTTACAAACTGGCACGATGGAGTCACTCTTCCCGTTGTTGTGTTGATCAACTACGCAATGAAAAATAAAATAATCCCAATATCGAGTCTTTTGTCAACGCGTCACATGAAGCGTATTGACGGGGATATAGCCCAACCCTAAATCTTGGGTGTGAAGCATTGTTTGTGGCCTGGTAAAGTGAAATCGGAAAATATACATCTTCAGCAGCGAGGCTCACCATGGCTCTAGACCCCAACTTGACTGCAGAACAACTACAGACGTTGGCGGCACAAAATCCAGATTTACACGCCGACATAGTCAAACATCCCAACTGTTACCCCGATTTGGAAACATGGATTAACGCGCAGGGAACAGTAGATTTACGTGCGGCGCATACCACCAACCCGAAACCGATAGAAACCGCAGCTAATGGACAATCCGCCCCCGCACAATTGAGCCCCGACGCCCATTCACAATCATTACCCACCGCAGAAGCACAAGTAGTCACCCACACTCATACAGCTGGCAACCCTCAGACCGTAGCGACAGCCCCCGACGCTATGCTTTCATCCCCCATCATTGCAGAAGCATCACCGGCCACACCACCCAATAGTGCAGACAAAACGCCCGCAAAGAAAAGCAAAAAAGCCGCGCGCAAACGCCAGATTCATGTACTGATTACTATTGTCGCAGTTCTTGCGGCATTTATGGCCCTTGGTAGCGGATATATGGTCGGCCTCTATTATTTTAAGGATAAGCCTGGCACCCCAGCCAAGAACGCCGCCCCGACCTCTTATATCAATGGGGTCATTACCGCAAATGAACACACAGCCCCTGATGACGCCGTGGTATTGGCGTCAAAAAGCTCGGCTGACGTTGTGTACTCTTTAGTTATTTCACATAAAGAGGGCGAAGCTGCGGCTCATATTATGGAAACGAAACACGGCAGCAATAAATCGGCTATTAAAGCTAAACTTGCTAAACCCTTAAAAGATGTTTTAGCGGATCCTTACGCCACTTTGTGCGGTGAAGTCGATGGCTTAAAGTGTTCCCCCGCTGCAAAGAAAGCTGCACCTCAAGGTAAACAAGACAGCACATCAGATGGTGGCAACGATACGGGTGGCGCAATGATTGAGCTTGAAAAAGTTGGCACCCTTACCTGGAGCCCCGATAGCGCCCAGTGGAGTGCTGATGACGTAACGTTTGATGCGAACCTGATTTTTGGCGAGGTTGACAACCTGGTGATTGGCACCCAAAAATGCGGTGATTATGCTGGCCAGGCTGTAACTGCGTCGATTCCTGTTAAGTCGATTACCGCATTTGAGGCCGACACCGGTAAACCTGCCTGGCTCAAGCAGTTAGACACACCTGGTTTCGTCAGCATCAGCAATAACATTATTACTATCACTGATGCCCTGGTAAGCGATGAAGAAGACCTGAGCGCCAACAACTTCAACGGCCTCAGTGATGAAGAAGCTATTGATGTTGCCAAAAAGATTCTGGAAGGTGCCAACGCAGCCAAGGTATATGAACTTGCACCCGCAGAAAAAGGGAAGGGCCAAACCAGTAAACCCGAAGCCACCAAAGAAGCACCGGTCAAAAAGGACGCTATCCGCGACTTCGATTTTGGTAATACCGAGTGGAACACTGCAGAGATGCCGATTCCCCGCCCTTCTACAACCGTTCTTTTGACAAATGGACAATATATTCCCTCTGATATTCCCGTCACTAATCCTGCTCTGGATGACCTGTTTAAAGACAACCCAGAGTTTGACATGACGTACCCATATGACGATCAAAAGCCTTCTATTCAGTACGCGGATATGAACGGTGACGGATACGAAGACGCTCTTGTCCCTATTATTTGGGTGGTACCGGGTGGAGGCAATATGTTTGCAGATATGAGAGTGGCCTGGCTATGGGATCCTTCAACAAATTCTCCACAACAAGTAAACAAGCCGGTAACTTCCACAACAAAAGACTATGAACAATGGAAAACAGTGACACTTGAACCAGATGGTTCAGTCACTGCTGTGGGAATTAAAGACCGTTTCGATAATATTACTATCGAATGGCACCTTGTCTATGATTCCTCAAGTAATTCGTTTGTACAACGCTAATACCTGCATCCGCCAACCATCGAGGTCGCTATGACTCATGATACGAACGCAGAAAGATATTGACCATGAACACAAAAGCATCGAAACAAAAACACGTCATTCAGATTCTTGTTGTTCTTGTTATAGTAACTGCACTGGTAGTTAGCGGAATCGCAGTGTGGCTGTTCGTATTCAAAGACCAGGGTACGCCCCGGGAAAAGGTCGCCGGAAAAGAGCCCGCCCACACAAGCTACAGTTTCGGTGCTGTCGTAGCGCATGAGCATAACGTTCCCAACTCTGGCGCAGTCTTAGCGTCCCAGGCCTCCGGTGACATTGTTTATTCACTGGTCATCGTTAATTCAGAGGGCGAAGCGAAAGCTCATGTGATGGAAACGAAGCATGGTGAAGATAAATCTGCCATCAAAGCAACTTTAGCCAAACCACTCAAAGAGGTACTTACCAACCCGTATGCCGCACTGTGTTCAGAAGTTAATGGTCTCAAGTGCCGGCCAGCCGCCTTCAAAGAAAAGCCCACTGCACTACCAAAAGCTGATGAAGAAGTAACAGTTGAACTGCAGAAATCTGGGACTTTCACCTGGAACTCAGATGATGGGCAATGGAAAAAAGGAAACACCACCTTTGACTCGAACCTTATTCTTGGAGAAGTTGATGACCTGGTGATTGGCACGCAACAATGCGGAGAACATGCTGGCAGAACTGACACTGCAATGATTCCCGTCACCCAGATTACTGCCTATGAAGCAGACAGTGGCACACCTACATGGTCAAAAGAACTTGATAGTGCTGGCTATGTGTCGATTGCGAACAATCGGATTACCGTGACGGAAACACCGGCTGATCAGGATGACAACACCGCCCTCTTTGGAATTGACTTAGATGACAAAGAAGCACTTGACAAGGCAAATGCACTCATTGAGGCTGCACAGGAGTCTCGTGTGTTTGAACTTGCCCCCGCGGAAAAAGGCAAAGCTGACTCCACGAAGCCGCTTGATGAAAAGGAAGAAGCAGCAAAACCCATTCAACCCGATGCGATCCGCAGCTTTGACTTTGAAAATACCCAATGGACACTTGAAGTTTTCGATGGGACCGAACGGCCAGTCACCCTTGCCAATGGTGAATATACCTCGCCTTATGATGGTCAGATTGATAATAGTTTTGCTGAATACAGTACAACCTTTAAGGGGATCTCCACCGCTCATCCGACCATACAGTACTTCGATTTCAACGGTGACGGGTACGAAGACGCTTTGGTCCCGCTTTTGTGGAGTTCTGTTCCTTTTGGTGGACTAGGCGTATCTGAACAATACCATGCCTGGCTGTGGGATCCGCAGACACAAACTGCTGTTCAACTGCGACCACGCGCATTCAGCGTGGGAACATCGTCAGGCATTATTGATTCTGTGACTATCGGTAACGACGGCGTTGTTACCGTTCAAATAACAGGGTGGCCCGATGGTGTCAAAAGGACTGAAAGATACGCCTATGATTCAAGCAGCAACCAATTTGTTGCACGCTAAATCGGGCACACTCACCTCTATTCAGCTGGACACAGTACCTACTATCAGAGTTTTATCGGCTTTTCACCTGCAAAAATAGCGGACATACGGTGCTCTGCCTGGTAAATTTGAAACTACACACATGCAAAGACGCTTCCTTTGGTTAAACCCCAGAATGTCTTTTGAGTAGTAGGGTTTTGCGATGGAAATTGATCTGAATTACACTGCAGAGAATTTGCGGCAGTTAGCGATGCAACGCCCCGATTTACATCCCAAGATACTTCGCCACCCTCACTGCTATCCACAACTGAAAACATGGATCCTCCAAACCAGGCAAGGTATCGCTTCTGAGCAAGCACCCCTTCCCACAGATCCCATCATACCGCCTGGAGACTTAGGGCCAACACGTACTCCGCTGTCACAGCGGGCAGGCCATTTTGCTCACCTACCAACAGGTAAACCTGGAGAACACTCCGCCGATGCGCAATTTAGTTGGCCACTGCCTCACAGGGAAGGTTCCCAACAAGCTGATCAACCGTTTGGGGATAGCTCTCACGTTGAAACATCACAGATGAATGGCACTCAATACGGGCAATCATCAGGCACAATGGGGAATGGCCCCAGTGGGGGCATAGGTCCTGACATGGGCGCTGGCTTTGGGCCCACATACCACGCAATGGGTGGCGGCCTGGGACCTGGTATGGGTAAAGGAATGGGTAGTTTTTCTTCACCACATCTGCCTGGTGCAATGCCCGGCGCCATGGCGCCTGGGCCTCCTCCGAAAAAATCTGGACTCACGTCACAACAACTCACCATTGCCATTATCGCCGTGTGCGTTGTCCTTATCATGGTGGCAGGTTTCTTTGTTGTTAAAGCATTTATGGGTGGTGACGATGACAACCCTGCGACCGCATATTCTTCAGGCGTAATTGCCAGAAATGCACACCCCGTTCCGGCAGAAACAGCAGTTTTAACCTCGAAAAGTAAAGAAGGCATCGTCTATTCGCTGGCAGTATCTGCTTCAGAAGGAACAACTTCCGCCTACATCATGGAAACCAAACACGGACAGAAAAAATCCGCGCTCACAACAAAACTTGCAACACCACTGCCGAAAGTACTGAGCGATCCCCATGGAACATTGTGCTCAGAAGTAAAAACTCTGGCATGTAAACCCGCGGCCAAGAAAACGAAGGCCAAAAAACCTGGCGATAAGAAACCCAGCAGCAAGCCAGCAACCGTTGAACTTCCAAAAACTGGCTCTTTGACCTGGGATGATAAGAATTCACTGTGGAAAGGAGACGACGCAACATATCAATCAGATGTTATCTTTGGCGAAGTTGACGGCGTGGTGATCGGCACACAAGATGCCCCCGAATATGCGGGTGATGAAGAAACAGCCGCGATTGCCGTTTCACAGATTACAGCCTTTGAAACAGATAGCGGTGACGCTGTGTGGACACAAGAACTTGAACGACCAGCATATATTGCAATCAGTGACAATACGATTACCGTTACGGAAGCATCTTTCAGCGAAGAAGGTGAAGATGCCCTCTTCAATGACGACCTCAGCGACGAAGAAGCAGAAAAGATTGCCCAATCCATTATTGAAGATGCCGAAGATACCACAATCTATGAGCTTATCCCCGCAGATGACGACACATCAAAAGATGAACCGCCCGCGCGCAGCGGCAACTACCGTACCCCCGATGCCACACATTACTCCATCAAGGACATTGACTTTGCGAATGCTGTTTTCCCGGTGTTTTTTACTGGTGGCGACGACTGCCCGCTGGACTATTGGTACGGCGAAGAAGCAGATTTTAGTGTGCCACCAGAAAAACAGCCAGTTCCAAAGATGCGGAAGATGCCATCTGCTGACGAAGTTGATTGCCACTGGACACCTATGAAAAACGGTGTGTCAACCAAGCAGGGCAAGGTTTTCGACATGACGGCGCCCCTTGTGAAATTGAATAAGAGTGACGGCAACCAAGACCCAGAAATGCCGTTATCTGCTGATGCAGACTACAACGATCTTTGGGATATTGGCTACCAAGACCTTAATGGGGACGGCTTTACGGATGCGCTCATATCAGCGGCATCGCTTAACGCCATTGTCTACTATGCAGCGATTTTGGACCCTGACGATCCGCAACATCCCTACTTTGCGGAAGTCTATGGAACACAGGATGTCGGGTTTACCGCTGTTAAAGGCGGCTTCGCCATCAAACAAAGCGGCTGCATATATTGGAAAATGGAGTTTAGCGACATGCCCCCCACAATGACCAGGATTTCACCACCCGCAGGGCAAAAATGTCTCAACTAGAAGGCCGCGCTACCTGCGGGTTGGGTCTGCACGCTGATGCGGATAGGTGCGAGTAGGCCAGTGAACGGACGCGAGTGCGCTTTCTGGTGACCACTCCGGCCTCCATGGAGGAATGGTGCGCATAAGTTGGCCGATAATCAGGCCTAAAGTGGCATACAGCATCAAGTACACTCAAGCGCAGTGATTGGCTACTGAAACGAGAGGAGAGCAGATACGACAGACGGCGGTTGCGTACGGATAACCATGCAACCGCAATCGTCGGTGCAGGCAAGTGGGCCAGTGAGCGCGGGTACATGTCGTAGGCCAACGGGCGCGGGCTTGTTGCCGGGCACGAACCTTATTTCTAAGGCATGACTGGAAACTACTTATTTTGCTAAATTAGCACTAAGAATAAGTCACTGGGCTGTGACGATGACGCTTTCTCGCAAGCAATCGCAACCAGCCGTAACTCATGAGGTTTCCCCAAAGTGCTTGACCCACTTTTCACTGCTTCGCAGCTGCACCAACTCGCTATTGAACACCCTGAACTACATAAACAGATTTTAGATCACCCACACTGTTACCCCGAACTGGCCACATGGATTCACAACTATAGCGCAGCGGTGCAATCGCAAAACATCTCGATGCCCAACCAAGCGACTGCGCAAGCACTACCCTCAGGTACACAAGCCACACACCCCAGCCCTATACAAGCAGACTACACACCAAGCGATGCTCAGCCATCCCAGTCCACCAATCTTCCACAAGCAAACCACACTGCACCACGACCATCCAGCGGTAAAAGAAAAGACCTGAAGATCGCAATTGTCGTTATCGCGGCAATTGCACTGATTGCTGCTGGTGCGGGAACAGCTTTCCTGTTCACACAAAATACGCCAGAAAAAGCGAAGACATCCTATGGATTTGGCGTCGTAACCTCCAATGCGCACAACGTCCCTGAATCGGGTGCGGTTCTTGCATCAAAAGCCGCAAAAGATATGGTGTATTCCCTGGTTATCATTAATTCAGAGGGCGAAGCTGCAGCGCATGTGATGGAAACAAAACACGGGCAGAAGAAATCTGCCATCAAAGCGAAACTGGCGGTACCGCTGAAAGATATCCTTGCTGATCCATCAGCCGCATTATGCAGCCAAGTCAAAGCCCTTGCATGTCAACCCGCAGCAAAGAAAGACAACGCAAAAAATAACTCTGAAGCTGAAACAATAATCACTTTGGAAAAAGCTGGGACTTTGCAGTGGAATCCCGATAGTGGGCAGTGGAGCCATGACGACACTGTTTTTGATGCGAATCTGATATTTGGTGAGGTTGACGGTCTGGTGATAGGAACCCAAAAAGCTGGATCCCATGCTGGCAACAGCGATCCTTCCGCTATACCCGTCACACAAATAACTGCATTTGACACCAAAGACGCTACCGCCACGTGGTCAAAGGATCTGGATAACCCCAGCTATGTTTCGGTAAGCAACGGCGTGATAACCGTGACAGAAGCAGGTGCCATCCCAGACAATAGCGACGCCCTCTTCAATGAAAACCTTGATAACAAAGACGCGATCAAAGCTGCCGAAACCATACTTGAAAAGGCTAAAGACGCCAAAATTTACGAGCTTGTTCCCGCTGCTAAGGGTAAAGCTGAGTCCACTCAAGGTGGTGCAGAAAAAGAAGAAGCAGCACCCCCGAAGCAACGCGATGGAATCAAGCAGATTGATTTTGCAAACGCACACTTGCCGTGGATGTGGCCAGACGCTCCAGGTTGTGGTTCTTGGTTTGACCAGCCCGGCATGGGCGCGCAACCGAAGTTCATTAAAATGCCTGACCAAGGCGCTGAGGACTGCATGTGGTTTACGATGAAGGATGGCCGCTCACTACAGACAGTATCAACGGAGGGACATTCCTCGCAGGCGATTTTATGGGAGCAATCCACCGCGACAATGTTCGACATTGAAAAAAGTGACCTTTCGGCTATCGGTGATACGCATGAGCGCTGGATGATTGGCTATCAGGACATCAATGGTGACCAATATTTGGATGCGGTTATTTTGGCTGGTGGACAGGGCGAACAAAATGACATTTTTGTGGCAATCTTTGACCCAAAGGACCCTGAACATCCCTATATGAGCAATGTTCAAATGACGATGTTTGCACCCCCACTACTACGCGAAGATGGTGCTATTGAAAACAAAGGTGCGGGGTGTGCGCGTATCGACGGGATGCCGCCCACATTCAGTCAGTGGGATGCGAGTTCTGGCGGTTGCGGGTAGCAAGTATGCGAAAGTGCGGGCGCTGGGGTCCACGAAAGCTCATTATCGACGCTTCCCAACGCGCACATCCAAATCATCAATACGGTGCGCACAGTATCACCCTGCACGAATTAAATACGATACGTCACCTGCTATCGCTGGTAAACCCAGCATCGCAACGTATCGCGCATAATAGACCCTTTGGCAGCGATTATTCCAGGCTAGTTACGGCTAGCAAGAATGTTTCAGCGCTGCTGCAAAAGAGCAGGTTGGATCAATATCAGGCAAAATCAAAGCCTGATAGGCATGGTAAATCTCGGGCTTACCAACCCATGTTTTTGTGGATAATCGGTTGGAACGATCCAGTTCTTCACGCCACTGACCAGGCTTTTCAATCAGATATTTCTTGGCGTAATCCCACCATGTCACCTGATTTGCTTTAAATTCTTTCACCAGGGCGCCGGCAGCATTTTGCATTGATTGAGTACCCTCGCTTACACCTGCTTCCAGAAGCCGCTGGGCTACATTTGCTGTATTAAGAGCTTCGCAAACCACCCAGTGCATTCGCTCATGCACAATGGGGTGACCATCAAAATCAGTGGTGTAAACAAAACCTGGTGTTCCATCCACATGCCAGCCATCTGCTAAAGCACGTTTGGTCAGCTCTAAAGCAGCAGAAAAGAACTCACTGCGCACAGCACCTTCTGCAACAACAGGATTGACTGCTACAGGGGTGCCAGATGTATTCACATCACCAACAACACCAGAGGCAACGCCCTCTTTACCATCACCTATGTAAAAACCGTCTGTCTTAGGGATGTCAGCACCGGCAGCGTTATCACACCCAACGCCCTCAGTGGCGCGCCCCGCCATATCGTTTTTTCTTTTCGCTTCACTACATGCGTCAATACCGCGTGCAGCCAAAGCACATGCCGTTTGCATGGTCAGGCGTGCCCATTCCAACCCGTGCCCAACCGTTGCGCCCCACGGACGGAAGGGATCGGCTGGGCGGTTGCGGTTGTAGTCCATATCCAGATTCCATTGCTGGTCATAATGCTCGGCAATGCGCCACGAAGTCTCGCTTGCCTGTGACAGCACAAAGTCCACAATCAGGCGGGCGCGATTGAGCAGCTCGCTGTCACCCGTTGCATCGTAGGCCGCTAACATACATTCAACAGTGTGCATATTTGCGTTGATGCCGCGGTAGGGTTCGCTTGTGTGCCATTGGCGGTCATAGGATTCGCACACTTTGTGGTGTTGGGGTTCGTACCATCGTTCGTCAAAAACATTCAAGGCATCGTCAAGAAGTTTCTGTGCATCACCGTGACCCGCCATGAGTGCCGAGGATGCCGCAAGAATAACGAATGCATGTGCGTATGCTGCTTTGCGCGATCCCTCTTGGTCAAAGGGGATACCAGTTTTGTGCAGGCCAGCTTGTTCGCCTTGGTCTGGAAGGATTGAAGAAAACCATCCGCCATGTTGTTGGTCGCGTAGTCGCCACCGCAAGGTGTGTATGCCAAAATCTACAAGGTCACTCACTGATTCGTTGCCTAGCATGTACTCAAGTGCGAAAGTGTGGGTGAATCTCCCATTGATCCATAGCTCAACGCCGTGTCCGTCTTGGTGGTGCCCTGCATCATCCATAAAACCAAACCCCATTGCCACAGGTGCATTGCGCGCAAAGTCTATGAGCGCTGCTCTTTCGATGTCGCGGAAGGAGCGGTGGGCAGTTTCGTATGATGTAGGGGTGTTGTGAGGTGTGGTCATTGGTGTTCCTTTGTGTTGGTAGTGTTGTGTTTTAGTTTTCGCGCCAGTAGCAGCGACTGGACATGGTGGTATCACCAACACCTACCAGGGATCGCCCTGAGCGTTCGCGCAGCGAGGTGTCGGGAAGGTCTGTGATAAACACGGCTGATTGGTTTTTTATTGTTTGTAGAGGTGGCTCCACAAGTTTGCCGCCAGAGGGCTGGGCAAAGATTCGTGACGTTGCCACGGGATAGGTGTCGTCTTTCGTTGCGCCAATGTCAGAGCTCATGCAGGAACCTCCCCACATTCGATTTGTTGCGTCATAGAGTTCACCTTGGTCAATAACGATGGTTTGAAGGTCAGGAAAGCCCGCCTCTTGGGCCTTTTCACCTGTGCGTTCAATAAGAAAAGAGGACGAATCGGCACTTACTTTTGTTGCCTCGGCACCTGCCTTTGACGGGTCTGACAAATAGGTGTCGTTAGAGATGAAATGGTACACGGGATCGGGGAGCATCTCTGGGGTTCCTAACTGTGGTGACCATTGCCACACGTAGGCAAATTCGGATGTTGATTCTTTGGTGTTAGGTTGCCCAGCTAAGGTAATATTTCCAACGTTGAATGGCTGTTTTACTTCAATAAATGCGAGTGCATCAGTGTACCCATCGTCATCAATATCCGCGTACAACGATTTCGAGTCAACAAAGTCAATTTTGCCGTGCGTGTTGTCAACACTCAGTTGTGTTCCGTCGGCTGGGGTGACTGAGGCAAAGTCAACGGTGCGAGTATCATTGGTTGAGTTATTGATAACAACTGTGAAAAATCCTGTGCCATCAAGTAATTGAACGGATTGATTTCCCAAGAATGACCATCGCGCATTCCCAAAATCAATTGATCGGATTGCCTCTTCGACGCTGGGAACTGTTGCTTTGATAACCCCTTGGGGATCGCCCTGAGTGTCTTCATATAATCGCATTGTGACATCGCCGTTTTCATGGGGTGTGGTGACAAGTATCCCTTCTGGCACTAACAGAACACGCGAGGGGCCTGATAGTTTTTCTTCCCAGATAACAGCTTTATCTTTTTCGGAATAGGCCAGCAGTGATGTGACAAGCCCATTAACTGTTGCATCAATGGTTGCTGCCCCAACGGTGACACCACTGTGCCCACTCCAAACAATCCGATGTATCTGTTTAGGCAGGGCAGTTACATCATCAGTTTTTTGCGGACTATCGCTGTCGTTTTGTCGTGGCTTTGGTGCAATCGACCCGCGCACCGATAACGCCATATCAGCGTCCTCTGGCATACATGCCGACAGCGAGTCACAATCCACAACAGTGTTATCACCTGTTGTTTGACCATCAGTTAGTGTTGCTTCAAAGCGAATGGCTCCCCCACGTATGGGCACAATCGTCGTCAGTTCTTGGTAGTCGTTGGTGGTTACTGTAAAGGGAATGAAGCGTGCTGCCGCCGAGATACGCTCTTCTTCAGGAATCTTAAGTTGCGCAGACCATTTTTGGTGAACTCCAGTTGAAAATGGGCCTCTTGCATTCCAGCCCCATAGCCCAAATCCCGAGGTTGCCCAAAACAGTGCTGCAAGCCCGCTCATACTTACAATAAGGATACTGACCAGGGAAATCAACAATGTTTTTGATATCTTTTTCTTTGGGGAATACCGTTTAGGCAAGGATGACTGTGCGGGGGGTTGTGATGAAGAACCTTGAATGGGGGCTTCAACAAGAGGCTGCTGTGTAGGCTGATAGAAACGCTGGTAAGGCACTTGGTGTGATTGTCCAACAGTAGAGGGCGAATACTTGTATTCATTTGGCAAGGGCACTGTTGGCCCAGCAGCTGTCGTGGGTGCTGGGCGACCTGGCAGACTTAACATACCAGGCTGCCCTTGAACTGCTGGGTTTCCTATAGCTGTCGTCTGTGTGGGCACTGTAGGTTGGCTCGCTCCCGCTGGGTATCCAAACTGGTAGTCACTTACCGTTGGGGCTGCCTGCCCTGAAACTGGTATCTGATCGGGAAGTCCTGTCTGGCTGGCGGAGGTATGCGAATACTCGCTTGCCGCGCGCACAGTCTGCCCCCACGAACCAACATGAGCTGGTGGAATATAGGAATCACTGGATAGTTGCCCTTCATCACCCAGTGGTTTTATCACAGATTTGTTGGTCATAAGTGGCACGTCAACAGCTTCAGCTAGACCATCATGAGTTAGTTGCGGCGGTTGAGGCTGGGTGGATGCAGCCACGTTATTATCGGGCTCAGGATGGATCAAAAAGGGATTGGTTTCCCCAGCGTCGGGCTCACTCATAATGCTAGTCTAATCGTTTATTGCTACTTGATAACAGTCATTGAGGCACATCTGCTTTCCTTGTCTATGGATTACTTCACCGAAGCTGCGTTTCAATTTGGGCTCTTGATACTATAGACATCAGAAAGTAAAAGTACCGTACACCCGCAAGGGCGGTACCCGAACTGGCAGGTAAAACTATGCTCTTTGTTGCTGAACCCGGAAACTCCCTTATCTTTTCGATTACCGCTATTGGTGTGGGATGTGCTGGATTGATTATCTCGTGGTGGCTTCGCCGTGGTGGCCCGAAGTCTCGGTTTTGGCTTGAAACTGAAGGTATCGTTGATGAACGCTTCGCCATGTTGTTTACACCAGGGATTTCGGCACTGTTTTTCGGTATGGGGATGTTTCAACATGTGATGTGGATGCCTGCCGCCCTTAAATATGTGTTGGCAACCTTTTTTGCCCTGGTTGCCCTTGTTGGCCTTATTTTGCTGATATGGGGTATCTTCCGTATTCCCTACCCTTCATGGTTTTTACCGCAATGGCTAGTTGACTACAATAAACACAACCCGAAGAAGCCTGGATAGGCATGCCCGTGACCACTGTTTTTCAACGTATCAGCATTGGTGCGCTCAACAATGATGCGCGCCAAATGTTTGACCATATTGATGCTATCTATGCGTTTCGTCTGCCACTGAAACGTCGTTTTCGCCGTATCACCCAGCGTGAAGGTGTGCTTATTCACGGCCCAGGCGGGTGGGCAGAAATCAGTCCGTTCTGGGATTATGGGCCTGCAGAGAGCTTTTCGTGGGTATTTGCTGGCCTTGAAGCGGCAACGATTCCTTTTGATAGCACGCCCATGCCAGCTGGTTATCAAAGCGCAGCCCGTTATATCCCCGTCAATGTGACAATCCCTGTAACCGACCCTAAAACTGCCTACCAACTGGTGAAAGATTCTGGCGGATGTCACTGTGCAAAAATCAAGGTTGCCGATCCAGGGACAACTCTTGACGATGATATAGCACGAGTGGAAGCTGTGCGTGCAGCCTTTGATGATCTAGGTGTGCACGATGCTCAGATACGTCTTGATGTCAATGCTGCATGGCAGGTTGACCAGGCAGCAAAGGCCCTGACACATCTTGAGCGCGCTGCCCGCGACATTGCCTATGTTGAACAGCCATGCGCACATATCGATCAATTGGTTGAACTGCGCCAGCGCATACATATTCCCGTTGCTGCTGATGAGTCGGTTCGACGTGCAGCAGACCCTTTGGAAGTTGTGCGCCGCGGTGGAGCCGATGTGCTTATTGTGAAAAATCAGCCGCTGGGGGGGATCTCCCGCGTGCTTCACTTGGCTGAACAGGCACAACTACCTGTTGTGGTGTCCTCGGCACTTGATTCTTCAGTTGGTTTGGCACGAAGTGCACAGCTTGCTTCGGCTTTGCCACAGCCATCACTGCCATGCGGTTTGGCAACAGCGCAAATGTTAAGCAGCGATGTCACGGCTACCCCGCTGCTGCCCCGCAATGGTTTTATTAAAGTAGGCACTATTGTGCCTGATATTCATGATTCACTGGGGAATCCAGGCACATTAGATCGTGCGGATGTACTTGACTGCACTGCCAACACTGAACTGAGTTTGCGGTGGATCCATCGGCTGAACACGATTGCACACTATGCTGCGGCAACCCACACCAACACAACTTTGCGTATCATCAACAGTTTTTCACATATGGGTGATGCACCCCCTGCACATAAGGCGCTGTCAGTAAAAGCAGTGCCGCCCTCTTCAAAAAAACAAACGCCGCACCAAGAAACCCTGTCTAAACAAATGTCCTGCGTTGAAGCACCGCACAAGGCGGGAGTACACAAAGAAGCGATACACGAACCAGAAGCGCACCATCAAATATATCGTCGCTATGATGCTTCCCGCTTTCGTGTTGCCATTGCGCATCCACATATCCCACAAGCACCTCACACAAAAGATATTGTTAGTGAAGAAGCAAATAGCAGTGATACCACCACACAATCACAAGCCACCTATGCGGCAAGAGCACTTGTCACTGCCCTTATTGCTTCTGGTGTACGCGATATTGTGGTATGCCCTGGTTCACGCAATGCACCGTTAACCTATGCCCTTAAACATGCAAGTGATGCAGGGTTGGTGCGCACACATGTGCGAATCGACGAACGCTCGGCAGCATACTTCGCCCTCGGTCTTGCAAAGGCTGGCCGCGCAGCGCCCCTACCTGAAAGCGATCATTACAAGGCAGATATTTACAACAGCCACGCACCCAGTGATCCTCCCTCTACCAGTCAACCCAGCCACAACAACACCTTCACCAACAAGGCATCCAGCACCGACACCGCCAACGGACGGGCACTCAGTGGCTGCGTTCCTGTCGCGTTAATGATGACATCGGGAACCGCTGTCATGAATGCCCACCCAGCCATCAGCGAAGCCTGCCATTCATGGACACCTCTTATTGTTGTTTCTGCTGATAGACCCGCGTATTTACAAGGAAAAGCCGCCAATCAAACCACACGCCAGTGGGATGCTTTCGGCTCGGCGGTACGTTGGCGCGCAGACGTGGGAACCGTTTTAGACCACGAACACGTATTTTCAACAAGCCACCCAGCCTGTGACGACATCCTTGCCATATGGGGTAACTCCACGGCGAAAGCCTGGATGACATATATGTCATACCTAGTAGACGAGGGTTTAACCTATGCTTACGGACATATTGATAAAGATCCTGGCCCTATCCACATCAATATGCAGTTCGATGACCCTCTTGTCGAAAACTCGCCGTGGAAGCCTACTTCCACCACCATTGCCACAGCCCAGCTTCCCCCAGAAAATCGACTCGCAGCCAATAGAGCACCTGACAATCCCCGTTTTGGTTACGCTATCAATCGAGATGGCCTGTCACGCCAGTGGGGATTGGAACTTATTGGCAAAAATAAGATTGTTGCGTCGTTGCGTGAAGCTATCAACCCGGCGCTGACCACAGTGATTGTGGCCTGCGACCCAGGCGCCCCCAACAGGATGGCTGCACAAACAATTATTGAGCTGTCTGAACGAACACATTGGCCAATTCTTGCTGAGCCGTCGTCATTTGCGCGTGCCGGAAAATATACACCGTGCGACTATCAGCATGGATTGACCTATCTTCACGATAATGCGGTGCAACTGGGACTCACCAGTATAGTTCGCCGCGGTAATGCACCTCTTAAGCGGGGAGTGTATGGCCAACACCTGTGGTCAAATGAAGATATGACCAGCCATGACGGCATTGAACAAGTGATTGTCTTGGGGCACCCCACACTTTCACGCCCAATTACCCGCCTGGTAGAATCACCCTATGTGCGTCAGATTCGCGTGAGCCCTTGGGGAACAGTTTTTGACACAGGAGGCGTTGTTGACGCAGTTGTCACTCACCTTCCTCATAGCGACGATGTTGATGCGATTGCGGCGGAAGTCGCCACAATGACCTCACAATGCGTTTCGCTGCGCACACGGCAAGAAACCGTGACACGCACGTTGATGGAACACTCACAAGCCACTCAACATTTTGGGTTCTTTGGGCAGGTTGTCCAAAGAATTTGGGAGGACGAAACCTCACAAGCTGGCTCGAAAAGATACCCACTGATGCTTGGCTCATCCAATACGATTCGCCTTTTTGACCGTTGTGCCACACCCACACCAACTGTTGATACACTTCCCTATATTTTTACTAACAGGGGTCTTGCCGGCATCGATGGAACGATTGCTGCGGCACGCGGTTTAGCGTCAGGGCTGGGTATTGCGGTTCGGGCAATCATGGGTGATTTAACATTTCTTCATGATGCTTCGTCACTATTGAATGGAAAATTTGAGTCAACTTCACGTATTCAAATATGTGTTTTGAATGACAATGGCGGCAGCATTTTCCACGATCTTGAACATGGTCAACCTCAACATCGCGATGTTTTCAACAGATATTTTTTAACCCCCCAGCAAGCAACAATTCAGCAGATAGCACGGGGTTTTCATGCCCACTATTGCAAGGTGGAAACACTGCAAGATCTTGATGAGGTTCTTCACCGTGATATTCGCCCCGGATGCGAAGTTATCGAAGTATGCCTTCCAGAAATCTCTCAGTAAACAATAAGGAATAGGCAAGTTGTATGCTATTTACTAAATAATGCAGATAACCGTTCGTGCTCACAGTCGTATAAGGGGGGAACACATATGTCAGATTCACAATCCAAGTTTTCGCAACGTTTTCCACAATGGGAACCACCCCATGTTGATGATTTTTCTGCACCTCCTGCGCCTACACTAGAAGGGGCAGTATCTGCACAGTTTGATGAGTCAACGCCAAATAATGATATACGTGAAAACTATCCTGTTTCATCTCACACATCCACTCCTGACAATATGGCGCGCAACAGCATTACCACCGGCAATACTGAATCTGGAAATACCGCACCTGAGCACATTGCTATGCCATCACATGATGCCCTCCCACAACCTGCGGAGCCAGCATGCTCACAACCTGAGTCCGCACAGACCACACACACTGCGCAGGTACCATCCGCGCAGAGCACACCAACACACACAACACCTGAACAGGCAGCACCTACTGACGATGAAGCATGGCAGCCGTGGCACACTACTGAAGTTCGACACTCGTCAACAATCCCCCATACTGGAACAGCTTCACCTTATATCCACAACGATGGCGATACCGGCGATCCTAGCGCCCGCCAACATAACGTCACCGATCCTCATATCAATACTCAGCACCATACTACGCCTTCAAATACTCCTTCAACAGCCGATCCCGCTGCCGTGGGTTCAGCAACAACCAGCACAGCACCAGCCAGCCCCTCAGCCGGAGCTTCTGCTCAATATGGCACCGCTGATTCCCCTGCCGTGGCATCTGCTCACCGCAGCCCCATCAGCAATCATCTTTCAGACACCTCCATCGTCTCGGAGCCATCAACGCAGCCCCGCCCTCTGAAAGAAAAAAGAAACGGGCCATCATGGGCAGCAACCATCATGCTGATGCTGTTAGCAACCTGCCTGGCCCTAGGAGGTTCCTGGTGGATGTTCCAACAACAAGGCCGTAACGTTTTAGGTTCATCGGGGGCGAAAATCGCAACACAGGCACCCGTTATCACCCATGAACCCGATAAGATGACCAACTGGGAAACTGTCGCAAAAGCCGTGCGGCCCTCCGTGGTAGCGATTTCTGTACAGCTGGGCAATGGGGCCGATACTGGCTCGGGAGTTATTTTTGATGAACAGGGCCACGTACTAACCAACTATCACGTGATTGCCAATGCCCTTCAACCAGATGCGCAACTAATTATTCAGCTCTCGGATGGACGCCTTTACGAGGGGAAGGTTGTGGGCTCAGACCCGACCACTGATTTAGCTGTACTGTCGTTTGTCAACCCACCATCAAACCTAACAATGGTGACCCTGGGAACCTCGGATAACTTGCGAGTTGGTCAACCGATTGCCGCTATTGGCAACCCTCTGGGCCTGGATAACACGATGACCACTGGCATTATTTCGGCGCTTGACCGGCCAGTGAGTGTCAACCAGAAAACACAGAAAGACCCTCACGATATGGGTACCTACGGTGATTCCACTCAGGGTGGATCGGTGCTGGTCACAACCAATGCAATCCAAACCGACGCAGCAATTAATCCCGGTAACTCTGGTGGGCCACTATTTAGTGCTGATGGGGCAGTAATCGGAATTACCTCGTCTATTGCAGCACTGTCAGAGACTACCGATAAGAAGGGCTCCATTGGTATTGGGTTTGCAATTCCTATCAATCTTGCAAAGAATGTTGTGAACCAGATTCTTGAAAAGGGGAAGGTACAACATGCTTTCTTGGGTGTACGTATAGGCAGTGGTGCTGCGCACGTGAAAGATGTCACCCGATCCGGTGCACGGGTTGCGTCCGTTGAACCTGGAAGTGCCGCCGCGAAAGCCGGTATAGAACCTGATGACATTGTTATTAAACTCAATGATTATACGGTATCATCTGGCCCAGCATTGACGGGATATGTGCGCTGGTATTTACCTGGTGACGAGGTCACACTTACCGTTGTACGAAACGGTAAAGAGGTACCCCTACAAGTAACGCTTGGTTCAAGTGACAGCTAGCCATCCTACCAGATGCGATGTGGCGTAATGGCGAGGGCGATAGCCCCTGGACAGGATGCCCTTACCTGATAGCTCATACGATTCTCTCTTGCACGGCCCAATGCAACTGTTGGATTTATCTGTGTTAGTCCTGCCCTCCATGTTAACAAGCGAAATACATTGTAGATAAAGACGCTCAAGGGTGTCGCTTTGTGGAAACGAAGCGACACCCTTTTTATTACCCTTTGCTGGTATCCTCAGCTGCCATCATTGTCTTTTTTCTCAAGTACCATCGTGTAGTAAGCACCCAACTATCACAATTAACCGTTAACACAGGGTGTCAATACACTCCACCATTACCTACTCACCAAAACCCAAGCATCACTATCTGCACAACTACATGTTGCTACAGGTAGCTCCTCACTTTGCTCCATAGTTCATTCCAGCGTTGCTCAGCCCTTAACACTTGCTGTAAACCACTTGGCAATGATACAGACCGTCAATAGCCACCATCAGTGACTAGCTTCTTCATCCGCTTGACGAATCGCCTGCATAATGGGACGCATTTTTGATTGAGTTTCCAGCAGTTCCAATTCAGGATCAGAATCAGGCATAATACCCCCGCCCGCATAAATATCAATTTTTCGGGGATTATTTTCATACAGTTGCCCACCACGCAAAGCAATAGCCCACTGGCCATTTCCCTCAGCATCCATCCATCCAACTGGCCCAGCGTAACGCCCTCTGGACATATTTTCATAGCGTTCAATAAGCTGTGCCGCCTGCCGTCGCGGAGTTCCACACACCGCAGCCGTTGGATGTAAGGCCGACGCTATCTGCAGCGAGGTTGCTTGCCCGCATTGCGCCAAAATATCTGTTGCCAAATGACACACGTTAGGTAATGTAAGGATTGACGGTTCAGCTGGAATATCTGCCTTGATTCCTTCCGCCTGTAACACCTCTTTTACTGACTCCACCGCAAGGGCATGTTCATGACGATCCTTCGACGAGCGCATCAGATATTCTGACTGGTCATGCGGTGCTGTTCCCGCTAGTACAAGGCAGCGCAGCTGGCCGTTGTCTACGTCAGCGAGCATCTCGGGGCTGGCTCCAATAAGCCCGTCCACACAGTAAATCCAGCACGTCGGATACGCACGCAACAGGTTTAGAGCAACCCGCGCAATATCAATGGTATGTCGCGTCGTCATGCTTACACGCCTTGCCATCACTACCTTAGTGGCCTGACCTGCACGCATATGCTCAATAACATGGCGTACAGCCTCTTTCCATTCTTTTTCATGTAAAGAGGGCGCTACAGTTGCCTTATCGCGTGGCCACAGAGTGCTACGTGAATGATGGCAAGAGCAAGTAAGTTTTTCCAAAGCAGTTACTGTTGACTGGCTGGATTGTTCACAATCGTTATCTTGAAGGAAAGTGCTTGGTAATCCAGTATGAACACCGGAACTAGACGCACCACTGTTACAATCGGCAGAAGGAGGTGTAGTGTCGAGCTTACTGGCCGAGGGGGCATGAAGTGATGTCGTTGATGTCGTTGCGACTCGTTGGTATGCTGCATTATTTTGGAGGGTTTGGTGACAGTAAAACATGCCACGTCCGCGCTCCCACATATACACGTATTCAGGCACAATAAGTGCGCCTGGAGTGTCGGGGGAAAATCCGAAAGAGCCTATAGCTAATGGTAACTTTGCTTCTGGTTGAAGCGCTTGTGCTGTCTGGGTATCTGTCTGCGAAAGACGATCGTTTACCTTGTAGTTTTCATCTTTTATAGGCGAAAACTGGCGGTTGCACTGAAACGATTGCTCTGATTTACCATCCAGGTTCACAAGCTGCCCGCCTGGCTGGGTTTTTCGTGCGTCTGGTTGGCAGGCTTGTACATCTGACTGGAATGTTCTTTGGGAATCGCCCCGGGGTTCATCGACGCTACCGTACCCGTAGTGAGCGTGGCGCACTACTGCCTGGCAGGCAAGTTGCTTCCATATTTTTGCAATGTCATGTGCCGTTGTTGTTTCATCAGTGTTAACTCGCAGAGCCGAACCAGACCCCACAATAATTCGGTTCTGGTCACACCACAGTAAAGGTTTACAGTCAGGTTGAAGGCGCGCAAAAAAAGACTTCACAATTGAATCAGGGCTTAACAAATCTGTATCATCGCTATCTTCAATTGCATGGCATATCACTGTAATGGTGGTCTGAGCCTGGAAAGTTGAAGCCACACCAGAATCTGTGATGTTGGATGAATCCGTTGTTGTAGTGCGCACGGTGATTAGTGTATCACTGCGCCAGAAAAAGATACCCTGCTGAAACTCCCGCACATGCTGCTGCAATTCCCAACACGTAGGTGCCTAACAGCAACAATATGGCGTGAAGATGCTTACGGTGAAGAATCGCTTGGTAAACATCCACAACGGCGGTAGAAAATGTTGTGAATCCGCCTAGGAATCCCGTTGCAACAATAAACAGTAAGCTCCCTGACATCAATGCTGTCACAATACCCATAATGAAGCAGCCAATAATATTCACTGTGGCGATACCAACACCTGGTTTTGCAACAAAGTGTCCAACAAGGCGGTCCAGACCGTAGCGGCTCATGGCTCCCAACCCGCCACCCAACGCAACGCATAGCCATATTATTAGTGTTGGTAAAACCTCTTGAACTGCATCAACTACCGTCATGATTCCTCCCTTTGACCAGTGGCCTGCAAGGTAGTGCCTAAGCGTTTAGACATGTAGTTTCCTTTTTCTTTAGGAGGGCGCCTGTAGCGGGTGTGGGTATGCAGCTTATCCGCAAGTATAAATCCAAGCCCTGCACACGCTAAGCCAACGGCAAGTATAAGTAAGCCGATAAACACATACAATAGTGACGGCATATGCAGTGTGGACGCATTTTCTGGGCTGTCAAGATGCGCTAAAGCAAAGGTTGAATAGGTTGTGTAGGCACCAAAAAAGCCTGTACCTAGCAGTAGCTTTATATGATTCCACTTATCGTCGTTCCTGATAGTTCTTGTTTTACCGTGACGTGTTGTTGGGTGAAGTCTTTCTTCATTTGCTGCCAGTACATATGCTGTCAAATATCCTAAAGCAAATGCGCCACTCAGGTTAACAAAAACAGTTGACCACATAAACGGTAGATGGTGAAAACCGATAGGAAGTGCATAAGCAATCGAGTCGAAGATTGCGCGGGTAAGCGCGCCAACACTACCACCTACACCAACCCAGACAACTGGTGGTAGTGAAGAGAAACGCGCGGGAGGAGTCGCTTGTTTGACAGTGCGACCTTTCATATCTGCTTGACCTTGTGCCGCATTGTTATGTCTATCTTTTTGCATCACTGCTATTTTACTCTTTATTGTTTGCTGCCAAGGTATGCGAAGTTGGTCTGTGTCAATACATTTTCAACATCTCAATATTTTTGAACATTTGCATCAATTGACCTGTATAAGCAATTGCATCAACAATAAGTAGCAATAAAACACGACGCAGGTGATGCATCGTGCTCCTTTAACACTATTTTCAGTACAATAGCTGCTCTGTAGTTACTTTCATGTAGAGCTGCCCCTTGGAGGGAAGCCACTTGGCCCACTGGGCGGAGTTTGTGGTGGTTTAACAGGCTGACTCTGCGGCGGGAAATCACCAGCACCTCCTGGCCCGCCCTGCGCAGCCCAACTACCTGAACCAC
>JAUNVQ010000050.1 GCA_030540715.1 Actinomycetaceae bacterium
TTGGATTCTCGCTTGGATTCTTATCGGGGACTGGAGGTGCCTTTATCAGTACATAATAGGAATCAGACGCCAATGCTTCCTTTCCACTTGTCACACCGCTTCCACGGAAGGTTACCGTGTCACCGTGTTGGGTATCTTTTGCAACATCTAGCGACAGTGATGCCTCCACGCGTAAGGTTTCGCCCGATGCAAGGGTAGCCTGTTTCGTCAATGCGCTATCATTCCACACCGAAAGGTTACTACCCTGTGCCTTGTAATAGACGGTTCGGCTGCTTGTAAGACTGCCATCTGCTGCCAGTATGCCAACAACTCCTTTCGCGGGTAAGTTCACTGGCTTTCCAGCGGTTGTCACATCGGTGATGGAAAGATTTTCCACCACTTCATCGGACGTATTAGTGAAATCCATCGTAACTGTTGACGTCTTCTTTCCTGCGTCGAGAGAGCATTGCTCAGCAGGCTTGGAACACGAGTTGTTGGCGCGCTGTTCAGACTTGTTATCCGAGCTTCCTGGAAGCGAAGCATACTTAAAGGCCTGTGATGATGGTGCAGGCATTTCGACAGCTGCGGCATTGGCATAAAGAGAAGCTGACGCGGAGGGAATCGGTTGAGACAATGCGTCAACTGCCTGTATGCTTGCAGTCCCTGCATAGGAAAGGTCAGATCCTTTTCCTATGGTGGTTGCGGGCAAGGTCACGTGACAGGTAAAACTACTGTCGGGGCTGAACAATGCGTCATCAGGGAAGTTGACAAGAACTTCCGTATCTGACACAGGTTTTACCGTGGTTCCTTCAGGAAGATTTCCGTCATTTGTGGGGCACGAAAGATTCTTTGCCGCAAACCCAGGGGTAGTCTCTGACGTGAGGGTATTGTAGCTCACGTGGATGGACGAAAGGTTGTGATCTCCAGAGTTCTTTACCGTTATGTAGGCCTTCGTCTCACGCGTTGTAGACACTCCACCAACGGTAGTAGCGGCAAGTCGCGCAGCGTGAGCAGCATCAGGTGCTTCCACGTGATCAATCGTGGCAGAGGACGGATCTCCGCCCTCTAACTCATTGCCGTTAAAGAACTGAGTGATGCTCACCTTACCAACAGAAGCTTTCGCATAGGCGCTATTTGTTGCTGGCTGGGTATTTTCGTCTTGGAGTGTCTGTGCACTGGCTGTTACCGTGTTCGCGTGGGTAACAGTTTTTCCTGGTGTGACGGGTACTGAGGGTAGTGTCATCTGGCAGGTGAAAGTGTCGTTTGGCTTAAAAAGATGATCATTGGGGAAAGAAACGACCATTTCATGAGACTTGCCCGATGTGGCACTTGCTTTTGCATATTCGCCAATACCGTTGGCACCAGCTGCACATTCCCAGTTACCGGCATCGAAACCCGCTGTGGTGGCGTCAGTAAGAGGCGTATCACGAAGCGTCACTGTTTTCAGTGGTTTCTTGCCGCTGTTTGTCACCGTCACATACACGGGTGTTTGCTTAGTCACAGGCTTTCCTTCCGAAAGTACTGTGGGAATCTGTGCGGCATGCGCATGATCATCAGCGTTCACCTTCGCTAGCGTGGTGTCTTTTGGATTGCCCCCAACAAGATCTCTGCCATCAAAGTATTTTTCAACGCTGACCTGACCAATAGATGCTTTTGCATAGATCGGTGCGGTAACTTCTTTTATTGTTGTATTGGTTTCACCTGTGGACTTAATATGTACTTCACCCTTAAAAGATACTGGAGCATTCGCAGTAACTGAAGTAGCGGGTAAGACTGCGTGACAGGTAAAAGATTCACCTGGTGAAAGAGGTTCATCCTTGTTAAGAGTAATACTCACTTTTGTACGGTCAACTGGATCAGTGACTACTGTTGAAGAGGGGGAAAGGTCTCCTTTACCAGAAGTACAGACCACTTCTGTTGCCGATATCGCATGACTCTGCCCTAGAAGGGACTTATATTCAATATCAACCGCCGTGACTTCACTATCACCAGTATTCGTCACCGTGAAATAAGCATTGGTTTGTTTTGTTGTTGGTGTAGCACCGGAAGCATCAACTGCTAAAACAGCAGCCTTATCCTCACTATCAGCCACAACAGGATCAGCATCGGGAGCCACCGACTCACCACCAGCAAGATCCTTCGCCTCAAAAAACTGTTCAACACTAGCCGTAGCATGAACAGGCCTTGCATAAGCACTATCAGTAGTCGATTTCCTGCTGTCAAAAGATTTATTAAATACAAGAACGGAAATGTCATTTCCATGCTTAACATCTTTAAGCTTAGAAATATCTATTGACGGCAAGGTCATTGTGCAGGTGATCGATTCACCAAACTTAATACCAGGCTTCTCATTATCATTTTGATAATAGGCTTTCTTTCCGGGAAAATCAGGATGCTCTAACTCGATAAATCCTTCTGGTAGATTACATGATACAAGTTTTGCACGGTAAGTTGCGGGGTTGTTTAGGGGGACACCTTTATCATCAACACTGTCCTCATCAAAGAGGACAAATGCAACGAGTTCTTCGTTTTGTTTGGTATTTGTTAAGGTCATAAAAATGTCGACAGATTGTGTTCTTGTTGTACCATCCTTATCAACGTAAGTGGGTATCCTGGCCGCTGTGTCAAAGGTATCCGCATCTAGTTTAACCACATTAGGGGCCGTAGTATCACCACCTACAAGTTGGCGCTCATCAAAATACTTTTCTACCTTGATAGGGTTCGGATCGGCGATAAAGTTGATAATCGACTGAAGTCGATTCTGTTCCGAAGAGCTCTGTGGTATCTTGCTCGTTGTTACCTCAACAGAACTATTGTGTTGAATAGCGTCCGTAGGAGGATCATCGTGTGTAAAGGCAAGAGTAGCTTCACACTCGAAAAATTCTCCAGGTTTAAAAAGCTCCTCGTTATTAAAGTCAATTGATAAATTGCCTATAGTATCTGGCTCTTCGGAATTATAGTTATCTTGTATAGAGGCATTCTTGTAGCCATCACGCAAGCTTGGGCACCCAAAGTCTTTTAACTCCCAACCGTCCCAGCCTGAAGAATCCCACTTAATCGTAAGATCGGAAAGCGGAGAAATTCCCGTATTCTTTATGACAGTCTTCACCGTGAGGGATACTGGTTTTTTGGTTTGTGGATCAAAAGGCACTACATAAGGGGTAAGATCCACGCTGCGCAAGGTTGGAAAAGCTACATGTCCATCAAAGTTACCAAGAATAGTGGAATCTTGGTCCGGGGTGTAAGTACCCACGTATTGAGCATAACTCAGATGGTAAGATGTCGCTATCACATGATAGTAGTTTTTCAATGTAACGGTATCGTAATTTGTTTCATAGCTCACGTTGATAGCATCGGAGTGATATGCTTCAGTGTCCTTATCAAATTTTATTCCCGGTAGTTTAAAGTAGCAGCGTAGTGAATCTCCGATATGAAGATGGTCTTCGTAGCCTGGTTTGTTAATGAAAGAATAATGGAACTCCGGTTCATCAGGATCGTTGCTATATTTTAAAGCATATTTGCGTGGGTTGCCATTTTCGTCGAAATTTGTCCCTGGATCTTCGCAAGGACCAGTGCCGCGGTCTACGGGTTCGGCTTGCCACAAATAATTTTCGAATTTTTCACCATCAAGATAGTAGCTATAGTCATATGCTGTATGAGAGCTATCTTCGATTGTAAACTCAGTTAATTTGCCTTTAAGTGGTTCTTCAGATTCCTCTGTGAGGTGGAAGTCTACTGCAATAATATGATCCTCGGTTTCTAAATAGCCATCTTTTGAAGTGGTGGCTGGCAACGCAATGGCGTCAAACGGTGTATCAGCGCTATGACTATCTTTCCACCTTGGATCATTCCAGTTACGATCATCAAGATTATCTTTTGCCGAAAACTTGGTGACTTCACCGTTACCCAAATTCGGCGTTGCTCGTGAGGTCATCTTAAA
>JAUNVQ010000051.1 GCA_030540715.1 Actinomycetaceae bacterium
ATGCTCCGATAGTTTTGCTGGATGAAGCAACAGCTTTTGCCGACCCGGAAAATGAATATCTGATTCAACAGGCCCTGCGCAAATTACGCCAGGGAAAAACATCAATCATGATTGCTCATCGCCTGACAACTGTGATGGACGTCGACCGGATCATCGTTATCGACAACGGTCACATTGTTCAACAGGGAACACATCACGAACTTGTGGAACGCGATGGATGTTATCAGCGAATGTGGCAGGAATACCAGCAATCGGCCTCATGGCACTTTACCGAAGGGGAGGGCGCATAATGATTCGGTATTTTCTTAACAGATTTGCAATGACACAGGCCGGAGCAAAAGACCTGGTTATTGCTATATTTTCCCATATTGTTTTTGATATTGCCCTGATATTACCAGCAGTTTTTGCCCTGATGTATATTCATCAAGTTCTTGAAGCAGAATCTGTCACCAGTATCTGGTACTATCTCTTAGCTGCAGTCATTATGTTCGCCATGATGTATGTCGCCGCCAAAGTGGATTATAAGATGCTCTATACAAAGACCTATACGGAGGCGGCAGAGCGGCGGATTAATCTGGCTGAAAAACTGCGGCTGCTGCCACTTGCATTCTTTAGTAAAAAAGATGTCTCGGACCTGTCATCGACGATAATGGATGACACCACCGAGTTAGAGACACTGTTTTCACACGCGGTTCCGCAACTGTATGCGGCAATTATTAACTCGATATTGTTAACTTTCGGGCTCTTTTTCCTTGATTGGCCACTGGCCTTGGCAACTGTGTGGGTCATCCCTGTAGCGTACCTGGTCTTTCGTTTATCAAAGCGTGCACAGCAAGCAATTAACCGCAAGCTCTACCAGCAAAAACGTGATGTTTCTGAAGTGATGCAAGAAGGCTTTGATCAATACAGTGAACTCTATGCCTATAACCGTGAAGAAGACTACCTAGCGCAGTTTGACCAGCGCATTAATGCCTATGAAAAAACCCTGATTCGCTCGGAGCTTCTTATCGGGTCGGTGTTGAACCTGTCCCATGCGCTATTAAAACTTGGAATTCCAAGTATTGTTCTGGTGGGTGCCTACCGCTATTTTGCCGATGATATTACGCTGTTTACCTATCTGATATTTATTATTGTCTCGGTACGGATTTACCAGCCGATAGAGGCAATGATCGACTACTTTGCGGCGCTCAATATGCTTGATGTTCGCGTTGATCGTATGCGCGAGATGCAAGATTTGCCCACGCAAACAGGAAGTGAAAATTTTGACCCCAAGGGCTATGACATTGTCTTTGATGATGTTTCGTTTTCCTACGAAAAAGATCAGAATACGCTGCAAAACCTCAGTTTTACCGCAAAGCAAGGTGAAGTGACAGCACTTGTGGGGCCTTCGGGCGGCGGTAAATCAACAGTGACAAAAATTGCCGCACGTTTTTGGGATATTGATTCAGGAAAAATCACCATTGGTGGTGTAGATATCTCGACCATTGATCCCGAAGCCCTGTTGCGTCATATCTCGATTGTTTTCCAAGATGTCGCACTCTTTGATGCATCAATTGCCGAAAATATTCGTCTTGGTCGAAAAGGTGCAAGTGATGAAGAAGTGTTTGCCGCGGCAAAGGTTGCAGGATGTGATGAATTTGTGTCGAGGCTCCCGCAAGGATACGACACTGCCATCGGTGAAAATGGTGCACGACTATCCGGAGGTGAGCGCCAAAGAATCTCGATAGCCCGGGCAATCCTTAAAGATGCGCCCATTATTTTACTGGATGAAGCAACAGCATCGGTTGATGTTGAAAATGAATCGAAAATCCAAGCGGCGCTGTCTGAGCTCATCGCCGATAAAACAGTGTTGATTATTGCTCACCGAATGCGAACAGTCACCGGTGTCGATCACATTATTGTGCTGAGCGAAGGAAAACTTGTTGAACAGGGCAGCCCTCAACAGCTCAAAGATGCAGGTGGACACTTCGCGGGACTTCTTGCACGCCAACAAGATAGTGGATTTTAACATCTCTGACAACCTCTCATAGAACTTTGCTGCTAGTGGAGTTAAATGCTTCAAGCGATTGCATGGTAGAACGTGAGAGACGCTGTTCTATTATTGATACTTACCGATCCTTACCCCGCACCGCAAAAGGCACCACAACCTGCATCACACAACCTCTCTAACAGCCACCCCGCTAACAGGGACAGTCAACTAACTGCTTGTGTCTATACACGCGTTAGACCACACCAAAGTCCAGTCGGCAGTGCAAAAAGCAGAGATCAGGCCAAGGTTTCTTGTAGCTCCCGCACCAACGGCAACACCGCATCCAACTTCGCCACAATCCGCTCCTGTTCCGCAACAGGCGGAAGTGGCATTAAAATTGGGTAGATTCGGGCACCTGAAATTACAGGCTGAGCCGTCGAGACTGATGATGACCCCAAATTTCCCCAGCACAAGAGGTGGTACATGAATTTAACACTTAAATCAGCAGAATGTAGGAGTATCTCTAACGCATTATCAGAAACCCATGCTTCGCTTTGCGTCTCATGCACGGCTCCGCAATAGTAGCCGACTCTTCCAACTACCAGTGTGGAACGAGCGACTCGTGCGGTATCTGTGTACCCGGCTATCCCGTTACCTCCATAAACGGGAATCGCATTGAACTCAGTCGGTGGATTTAGTACCGTTGCCTTCCCTGATTTAGCGGAAGCGAGTTCACCCAGCCTCGTCCACATCCAGCTCTTAGGTACCTCAAACGGTTGCTCGTCTTCGGTGACTGGTGGGAGTGGTTTTTGTTTTTTGAGTTTTCCTGCTTCAATGAGGGATTTCTTATCGCGCGCAATATCTGCGAGTAAGTCTGCTGCGGTACCGTCCTCTGGGTGCTGGAGGGTGAGGTGGCCGCTGGTGGCGGCTTGGAGGATCGCGGCCTCCAAAGCCTTGAAGAACGTGCGGTCTAGATTCTCTCTCTCTCTCTCGAGTTCGGCGAGTTGGTCAATCAACGGCATTAGCTTCTCGAGCTTGGCTACAATCCGCTCCTGTTCCGCGACAGGCGGAATGGGTATCATTAGCGAACTCAGTGACGCTTTGTTGAGAGTCTTCCCTTTGATGGCGCCTTTAAACTCGCCAGAACCAGCTATTATCGGCAAAATGTAACTTAAGTAACGCGAAGCGACCTCCGGGGACTGCCCTTTTGGAAAAATGGATATAATCGCTTCGTTGTGTACTGCATCTACTCCCAAGAATGAACAGCGCCCAATTGTCAACTTAAAGCTCATTATGAGGCACCCTTTGGGTGAAATGCGGTTACCGAAAACCTTACTGACTGCTGTTTCTGAGACTTTTTCCTTTGTGTTGACTACCCATTCCCCTTGTTTCATATCAGATATAGACACCCATGGAACAGTTCCTTTGGACCAGTAAATCGTTTCGTTTCTGCGGGGTGTTTTACCAATCCTGAACTCGGTTAGATCTCCTAAAGTGACCCACCTGTAACGTTCAGATATTAGAAAAGGGTGCTTCTGGGGCCTCTGCTCCTTGATACCGTTCTCCGTTAAAAACTCAGAGACTGATTGTTCTCCGTGACAATGATCCGTCAGTTTCCCCTGCATTGCGGCTTGGAGAACGGCGGCGCGGAGTTTGTCGGCAATCATTCTTTCACCGCCAGGAGGGCTTCGATCTGGGCAATTTTCGCGTCGATAGC
>JAUNVQ010000028.1 GCA_030540715.1 Actinomycetaceae bacterium
CGTTGTGTCCTTTCTTCCCAATGCCCGCCATATGACATCGAGTAGGATTCCGACTGAATGTTCAGTCAGGCAGATGACAACTGCGTTTTATGCACTCGATAACGGCATGTGAGCTGCATAAAACGGACTGCGAAGCAGCTGTCGCTTAGACGCGACGACGCTTCGGTGGGCGGCAACCATTATGAGCTTGAGGGGTGACATCTTGAATCGAGCCAACCTCAAGTCCTGTGGCCTGCAGAGAACGAATCGCTGTTTCACGCCCTGAGCCAGGTCCTTTGACAAATACGTCCACTTTCTTCATGCCGAATTCCTGCGCACGACGCGATGCAGCTTCAGCGGCAAGCTGTGCGGCAAAAGGAGTGGATTTACGTGAGCCTTTGAAACCAACTTGTCCAGAAGACGACCAGGCAACAACAGCTCCTTGCGGATCCGTGATCGAAACGATTGTGTTGTTAAACGTTGATTTAATATATGCGTTGCCATTGACAACATTCTTACGCTCTTTACGGCGCCCTTTTCGGCTTGAGCCTCTAGATTTTGTGGCCATGTGTTCTATCTACCTTCTACTTTGTAGCCTTCTTCTTACCAGCGACAGTACGCTTAGGTCCTTTACGGGTACGAGCATTAGTCTTTGTTCGTTGACCGTGCACGGGAAGGTGACGGCGATGACGCAGACCCTGGTAGCAACCAATTTCAATCTTGCGACGAATATCGGCTTGAACTTCACGGCGCAGATCACCTTCGACTTTGAAGTTTCCTTCAATATAGTCACGAAGTTTGATCAGATCTTCTTCTTCCAGATCTTTAACACGCGTATCGGGGCTAACCCCGGTGGCTTCGAGCGTTTGAGCGGCGCGGGTTCTTCCCACACCATAAATATAGGTGAGTGCAACTTCCAGGCGTTTTTCACGCGGTAAGTCAACACCGGCAATACGAGCTGCCAATTTCTTTCTCCAATAGTATCTTTCGGAGGCCGTCGTTCCACCTTCCACACTTGTCAGGGCGCTTGTTGAGCACATTCATGCACGCCGTTGAGTTATCGTGTGGCCTCAGCCTCCGAACTAAGGGTTCAAGGGGTGAAACGCTTGCGACCTGGTTGCAACCCACATGGTGCCTCACATGTGGAGGAGGGTTGTCCAGACCTTTTTCAATTTGTATAAGTCACTTCGATGCTGCAAAGATTTAATATGAGAGGGTAAAGCCCCCTTCTATTTAACCTTGGCGCTGTTTGTGACGCGGATTGTCGCAGATCACCATGACAACACCGTGGCGACGAATCACCTTGCATTTGTCACAGATCTTCTTGACACTGGGTTTAACCTTCATTTTCTTTTTCTACCTTCCGCATAAGCGGCGAATCGGTTATCGATTTTACTTGTAGCGGTAGACAATGCGGCCGCGGGACAAGTCGTAGGGACTCAGCTCTACAACAACCCTATCTTCAGGCAAAATGCGGATGTAATGCTGACGCATCTTCCCAGAAATATGAGCTAGTACCCGATGTCCGTTTTCTAACTCTACGCGAAACATTGCATTAGGCAGTGCCTCAACAACCGTTCCTTCAATCTCGATGACGCCGTCTTTTTTAGCCATATACCTTCCACTTAACCTTGTCTAAAGAGGCAGCCGTGCGCTACCAATGGTGGGTGTATTGACACCTAAACATTAACTTTACGTCACGACGTGCATATATGAAAAGTTGGCAGAGGGTTATCTTGCTCACCATCAAGGTTTCTAGGAAGTTGTGTCCCTTGAAATATTCTTATCCAAGAACAACGGGCCGAATCCCATAAGGTTCCAGCATGGAAGCTCCCCAGTCTTTTTCATTGAGGACGGAAATACCTCGTGCGGTAATTGCTACCTGAGATTCCCAATGTGCAGCAAGTGATCCATCGCGCGTCTTTGATGTCCACTGGTCATCGGCGGTAACAACTGCAGGTGAGCCAGTTGTTAAAATTGGTTCAATGCACAAAACCATTCCTGCCCGGAGTCGTGGCTGGCGCCCTCGAATTCGATAATTGTAGACCTCGGGTTCCATATGCATTTTTGTACCAATACCATGCCCAATAAATTCTTCAACGATTCCTGCTTCCCAGCCGTTGTCTGAAATAGCCTGCGCAACAATCTGTTCCACAGCTTCACCTACACAGGCTACACTTTTCCCTGTTGCCAGTGAAGCAATACCCGCTGTCATTGCCTTATATGTCAGCTGATTCAATTCAATAGCACGTGCTGGTGCTTTGAGTTCATCACCAACAATCATGGTGAATGCTGAATCTCCGTGCCACTGTTTGCCTTCGGCAATAACATAGCAGCCACAATCAAAGCTTACAATATCGCCTTCTTGAAGCTGGTAACCATCGGGGATCCCATGGACAACCGTATCGTTGACCGAGATACACGCGGTAGCTGGGTATCCGTAATATCCTTTGAAGTTTGACTGGGCCCCTTTTGCTGCAATAATGTCGGCACACATCTGATCCAGTTCAAGCAATGAAACTCCCGGTTGTGCTGCCTCACGCAGCTGATCATGCATAAGTTTAACTATAAGGGCTGCCTTACGCATGTAACCGATTTCTTGTACCGTCTTATATTCAATCTCTACATCATGTAACCCCATGTACATACACCTTCATCCCTTAGGTGATCATATGTGTTGCCAAATGATCCGCTACTTCGCTATGAGACTTTTCATGCGCTGCCACACATCATCAATGCTTCCATGCCCATCTACGCTACACAGTAGACCTTCTTTTTCATAGTAGGCTAGCAACGGCTCCGTTGACTGATGATACACAGAGATTCTTCGCGTAATGACCTCGCGTGTATCATCGGCACGCCCTTCGATGTGTGCACGTTTAAGCAATCGCTCAATGATTTCTTCTTCAGGGATCGTAATATCAATAACGGCATCAAGTGTGCGTGCGCATCGGTGAAGAATACTTTTGAGCGCATCCGCCTGATTAACTGTGCGTGGAAAGCCATCTAAAACAAAGCCTGAGTCACAGGCCCCTTCGTGCAAACGGCTTTCGACCAGACGATTAGTAAGTTCGTCAGGAACAAGATTACCTTGTGAAATATATTTTTCTGCTTCGCGTCCAAGGGCTGTTTTTCCCTCAATATTGTGGCGGAAGATGTCTCCCGTTGACACATGTGGGATGTCCAGATAGTCACACAGCTTCTTTGCTTGCGTTCCTTTACCCGCTCCAGGAGCTCCCAGAAGGACGATCGTCTTCATGATACCTCCATCTGCGATGTCACACAGGGATTACCCGTGGCTTACCGCATATTATGATGACTAGTAGTCTGTCCAGCACTCATCAATTTAACGCATGAGACGCTGATCCAAGAATCCTTCGTAGTGGTGCTGTTTAAGCTGAGAGTTAATTTGCTGAACAGTTTGCAAGCCAACGCCCACCATAATCAGCAACGTCGTTCCACCAAATGGAATCTGTGTGATTCCCAAAGGAATCATAATAACCATTGGTATCAACGCCACTAGTGTTAAGTATAGTGCGCCTGCAGTGGTAATGCGGCTAATCACATAGCGTAAATGGTTTGCCGTCGGGCGACCTGCACGGATACCGGGGATGAATCCACCATATTTCTTCATATTGTCGGCAACTTCATCAGGATTAAAGGTAATTGATGTGTAGAAGAATGCAAAGAATAATACTAATAGTGCATAGCTAAGCAAATATACCCAATCAGTTTGAGTAAAATGCCGCGAGATCCATTCAACCCATCCATCTGTTGGATTACCAAACTGTGAAATCATTTGTGGTAGTGCAAGAATGGAAGATGCAAAGATAACGGGGATAACACCCGACATGTTGATCTTCAATGGAATATAGGTAGTCGAGCCACCAAACATTCGTCGCCCAACCATCCGCTTTGCATACTGTACGGGAATGCGACGCTGTGCTTGCTCAACAAAAACAATAGCCAATGTAATAGCAACAATCACTGCGACAACGGCTACTACTTTTTGGATACCGTCATTACTAATAGACATCAGATGTGCTGGAAGGTTAGCAACGATGCCGGTGAAAATGAGCAGTGACATACCGTTACCGATACCGTGTTCCGTAATAAGTTCGCCAAGCCACATAATCAGTGCGGTACCAGCCGTCATTGTCAATACCATAATAAGGAAAACGATAACAGAGTCCCCCTGAGGAACTATTGGTGTATCATTTGGGCACGTAATCAACTGATTAGTGCGCGCCAACGTAATAAACGTTGCAGACTGTAAAACACCTAACGCTATCGTAAGATATCGAGTATATTGAGTCATTTTGGCTTGACCTGTTTGACCTTCACGGTGCAGGTCTTCAAAACGCGGAATAACGACCCTGAGAAGCTGGATGATAATTGAAGCTGTAATATAGGGCATAATCCCCAGGGCAAACACCGATAGATGCAAAAGAGCTCCACCCGAGAACAGATTAACCAAATCAAGGATTCCTGTTTGATCATCTTGTGCCGCCAAGCACGATTGAACGTTCTTAAAGGACACGCCCGGTGTGGGTATCTTTGAACCTAACCTGTACAACGCCATAATAAAGAACGTGAACAAGAGCTTTTTTCGCAGATCAGGTGCTTTTAACGCCTGTACAAATACGCTGAGCAAGATGCCTCCAGCCTATCTAGGGGTCTTATCGACCAGATTGTTTACCACGTTAAACATACCAAAAGGTGATGAGATGTTAAAGTTGAGTACTTTCATTTTTCTTCGAGGTCAACATTGCGTTTGCTAAGTAGTCCTCTTGAAAACGAACCGTGGGTTTTGAATTATGAATATGAGATGTGGAGCAAAAATGGGCGGCTGTTTCATATTGGAAACAACCGCCCATTTTCTGCTTATTCGCGTGCAGTAAGTTTACCGCCTGCTTTTTCGATTTTTTCTTGAGCAGAAGCCGACCATGCATCAACGGTAAGCGTAAATGCGTTGGTTACTTCGCCAGTACCAAGAACCTTTACAGGTTGATTTTTACGAACCGCGTTCTTTGCTACCAGATCTTCAACGCTGACTTCGCCACCATTGGGGAATAATTGTTCAAGTTTGTCAAGATTGACTACTTGATACTCCACACGGAAGGGATTGTTGAATCCGCGTAGTTTCGGCAGTCGCATATGCAGTGGCATCTGTCCACCTTCAAAACGTGGATGCACGTTCTTACGGGCACCAGTACCTTTTGTACCGCGACCCGAAGTTTTACCCTTTGAACCTTCACCGCGGCCAACACGAATTTTGTTTCGCTTTGCGCCTGGCGCTGGACGCAGGTCATGCAGTTTAATGACTGATTGCTTCTTTGTGGAATCCGACATTATTCGTCTACCTCCTCGACACTCACTAGGTGAGCGACTTTCGCGATCAATCCTCGAACAGCAGAATTATCGGGACGGACAACGGATTGATGGATCTTGCGCAGACCAAGTGTCCGCAGCGTTTCACGCTGACGTTCTGTTTGTCCAACATATCCATGATGAAGCGTCACTTTGAGCTGTGCCATTATGCGCTCACCCCCGCTGCCGCTGCTTCGTTTTCAGCGATCTTCTTTTGCTCACGCTTTTCTTCTTCAGCTTGAGCACGTGCACGTAGCATTGATGATGGAGCAACACGTTCCAGTGGAAGGTTGCGCCTGGCTGCTACCTGTTCTGGATGCTGCAGTTCTTTGAGTGCAGCAACAGTAGCGCGCACAATGTTGAGCGGATTATCGGATCCCAGTGACTTTGTCAATACGTCATGCACACCAGCGCATTCAAGTACTGCACGCACAGGACCACCAGCAATAACACCAGTACCTGGTGAAGCTGGTCGCAGCAAAACAACGCCTGCTGCTTCTTCACCCTGCACAATATGAGTAATTGTGCGGCCAATCATTGGAACGCGGAAAAAGTTCTTCTTTGCTTCTTCTACGCCTTTTGCAATGGCAGCTGGTACTTCTTTTGCCTTACCGTAGCCAACACCAACAGTACCCTCGCCGTCTCCAACAACAACAAGTGCTGTAAAAGCGAACCTGCGGCCACCTTTGACAACTTTGGATACACGATTGATTTTGACAACACGCTCGATAAACTGATTCTTATCTTCACCGCGACGGTTATCACGGCGATTCTCGCGGCCACCTCGACGTCCACGGCGGGAGCCGTCAGCCTGGTCGTCGCGACCATTCTTCTTTTGGCTTTCTTCAGCCATTGACTTTCCCCTGCTTTCTTCCGTCACAAGTTCAGACCGCCGCTGCGAGCACCTTCGGCAACTGCAGCAACACGACCGTGATATTTGTTTCCACCGCGGTCAAAGACCACGTTTTCAATTCCAGCAGCTTTTGCACGTTCGGCAATACGTTCGCCAACCTTGCGTGCTGCATCTGTTTTAGTGTCTTTATCACCACGGACCTCAGCTTCCAAAGTGGAGGCCGATACCAAAGTGTGGCCCTTATCGTCATCAACAACCTGAGCCATCATATGACGATTCGTGCGGGTCACTACCAAACGTGGGCGCTCTGCCGTACCGTTAACATGTTTACGAATGCGTACGTGACGACGTTTGCGAGCAACAAACTTGCCTTTACCTCTTGGAGTGTAGGACATCACTTACCAGCCTTTCCTGCCTTGCGAAGGACATTTTCACCAGCGTAGCGAATACCCTTACCTTTATAGGGTTCAGGCTTTTTCACCTTACGGATCTGGGCAGCAATTTCGCCAACCAGTTCCTTATCGATACCCGAAACAGAGAACTTCGTTGCGCTCTCAACGGCAAAAGTAATACCTTCAGGTGCTGCAAACGGCACAGGGTGGCTAAACCCCAGCTGAAGTTCGATATCTTTCCCCTTTGATAGAACGCGGTAACCAGTACCAACGATCTCAAGTTTCTTTTCATAGCCTTGGGTTACCCCAATCACCATATTGTCAATCAATGTGCGGCACAGTCCGTGCAGTGAACGAGACTCGCGACTCTCATCGTCACGTTCGACAATGATTTCGCTGCCTTCCTGTTTAACGCTTACGCCAACAGGCAGTTCACGTGAAAGCTCACCTTTAGGACCTTTCACCTTCACATTGCGACCATTAATTGTTACGTCCACACCGGAAGGAACAGGAACGGGATTCTTACCAATACGAGACATTCGTGCACCCTCCTTTCCTACCAGACGTAGGCGAGGACTTCCCCACCCACACCTTTGTCAGCTGCCTCGCGATCAGTGAGCAATCCTGATGATGTTGACAAAATAGCAACACCAAGGCCGCCCATGACGGAAGGCAATTTTGTGGACTTTGCATAAACGCGCAAGCCAGGTTTTGACACTCGTTTGAGACCAGTAATAGCGCATTCGCGCTTCTTTCCGTACTTCAAAATCATGGTCAATGTTTTGCCTACGCGGGCATCGGCAACTTCAATATCACCGATATAACCCTCACGCTTCAAGATTTGCGCGATGGCGTACTTCAATTTGGAGTACGGCATCGACACAGACGCATGATGCGCGGAGTTCGCATTCCGCAGACGTGTCAGCATGTCTGCGATTGGGTCTGTCATAGTCATTTGGGCGCTTCGCCCTTCCTCGTCGTGGTTTCTTATTCAGACCTACGACGTAGTCGTTTTACCAGCTACTCTTTGTTACACCAGGGAGTTCGCCTCGAAGGGCCATCTCACGTAGGCAAATACGGCATAGTCCGAACTTGCGATACACCGAATGTGGACGACCACAACGGTTACAGCGCGTATAGGCACGCACCTGAAACTTTGGTTTGCGTGCTGCTTTATTCTTTAGTGCGGTTTTCGCCATGTGTCTCAGTTCTCCTTGAATGGGAAGCCAAGGTGACGTAAAAGGGCGCGCCCTTCGTCATCGGACTTAGCGGTTGTCACGGTTGTAATATCCATACCGCGAACACGGTCAATGGAGTCCTGATCGATTTCGTGGAACATGGATTGTTCAGTGAGACCGAAGGTATAGTTACCCTGGCCATCGAATTGTTTTGGTGACAATCCACGGAAGTCACGAATACGAGGCAGTGCTGTAGACAACAAACGGTCCAGGAACTCCCACATGCGGTCACCACGCAGCGTTACGTATGCACCAATAGGAGCACCGGCACGCAACTTAAACTGCGCAATGGACTTCTTTGCTTTGGTGACAGCTGGTTTTTGACCCGTAATGGTTGCAAGGTCGCGAACGGCGCCCTCGATCTGCTTTGAGTCATGTGCAGCTTCACCAACACCCATATTGACAACAATCTTGGTGATTGTTGGAACCTGCATACGGTTGGTGTATTTAAATTCTTTCAGCAAAGCGTCCTGAATCTCTTCTTGATAGCGGACTTTCAGGCGCGGCTGGATTTTTTCAGTGGTGTCATCTGCCATGATTAAATCGCCTCCCCTGACTTCTTTGCATAGCGAACACGCACCGTGCGAATACGTCCATCACGTTCTTCCTGTTCTTCACGGAAGCCCACGCGCGTTGGTTTCTTCGACTTCGGGTCTACCAATGCCACATTGGAAATGTGGATAGGAGCCTCACGGTATTCAATACCGCCAGTGGTTTGTCCCTGCTGATTCTGACCTTCACGCACGTGGTGAGTGCGAATATTGACGCCCTCAACCAATACACGATCGCGGTCACGATAGACAGCTAAAACACGCCCCTGTTTGCCTTTGTCACCAGGTTGAAGTGGTGCTAAGCCAACTTCTTCACGGCGCTTGTTGCGTTCTTTGAGCTTCTTTTCATCACTGGTACGACCAGCGATAACTTCTACTAAATCGCCTTTTTTAATTTTTGCACCCATTTAGAGCACCTCCGGAGCCAGCGAGATAATGCGCATGAACTTCTTGTCACGAAGCTCTCGGCCGATGGGGCCAAAAATGCGCGTCCCGCGGGGTTCGCCATTGTTTTGCAGGATAACGGCTGCGTTTTCGTCGAAACGAATATACGAGCCATCGGGGCGACGACGTTCTTTACGTGTGCGAACGATAACGGCTTTCACAATCTCACCTTTTTTGACGTTTCCGCCAGGGATTGCATCCTTTACCGTGGCCACGATAGTGTCACCAATACCCGCAAAACGTCGCCCGGAGCCGCCAAGCACGCGAATGCACAAGATTTCCTTGGCACCGGTGTTGTCAGCGACCTTTAATCGCGACTCTTGCTGAATCATTCGTATTTCTCCTGTTGTCGTGCTGGTTCTGAACGTCGATAAACTGCTTTACACCCAAAAGCGCACAAGCATTATGTCGGTTCAGCCTAGCCGAACGGTTACGGTCTGTTGCCCGGACGTGCCGGTGCGATCAATGTTATGGAGCAAAAACAGACTCGAATGCCAGCTGCCATGTTGGTTTTTGATGGAACCATCAAACCTGACCAGCAGCGGCAGGCGGTCTCTGTTTTCCTGCCACACGCAATCTGGCACATGCGATACTGTGAGGACACACTATCGCACTGTTACTATCGGGCACGCACAAACATCGAGGTCGTCCATGCCAATAGCTGCACCAAGATGCAACTTATCCAGACTACGCTATTTCGCTTTTCATTGAGAAGTCTCAGCTGCAAAATTGTATGTGCATTTCAACACAGTCATCTCAAGAACCCATTGGTCATGCAGTCTGAAGGAAAGGAATAGTCGATCGGTTTAATATAGCGGTGCGCCAAAAGCATTACTCAACTGAATTTTTCGACGTTCCTTATTGCGCCTGACCAACCACACAACGCCGACAATGCCGATAATAAGTCCACCAATTCCTAGAAGTGTCCCTATTCCAAAAGCTCCCAAAATACCTAAACCAGCGCCAATCACAGTTTCTGCGTCAATGTATGAGACAGTGGTGGCTTCAACATTGTCAGGATTGGTGCACTCGAATGTATATGTTCCCTTCGACAATTCGGCACTTCCACTCCACAAAACTTCATGAGGATCTGAAGAAGTCTTATTTTCAGGGGCAAAGTGAACTTTCGAACCATTATCCTCGTTAATTGCATCGCACTGCCATTCTGCATTGGGTGCAATAAGCAGCAGAGATTCGCCCTCTTGAGTAACGTCAATCGGCTTGCCCAACTCAATGCTTTTTCCAACTGCGACTTCCTCGGGGTTGTTCACATCGATCAAACCAGAAAATGAATAAACAGTCATGACAAAAAAGACGATGGGGGCTATCACCAACGATGTGACAAAACCACCAACAGTCAACACGATTGGCCATGTACGCGAAGGTAATGGCTGAGGCTCAGTTTGAATAGGAGGTTGACCTGGCACTCCAGGCTGGCCCATACCAGCAATACCATCGGTAATTGAGCGGCCATGATGCCCAAAATCACTGCTGGAAGCCCCGCCTTGGCGGCGTAAATGGTCCTGATAATAGGTGTCATCCTTGTGCGAATCACTACCTGAGTACGGCTGCTGTTGAGCAACTGAGCCAGGATAATAGTCCTGACCATTAAGCTGTCCTGGCTGATCTGGTGTAGCCATTGCCCCGAATTGTGGTTCAGGTTGACCAGCAGAAGAAGACTGCGGGGTTACCCCTGGCATTGATTGCTGTGAATACTGAGAGGATTGAATGGGCTGATTGCCCTGCGGATGCGGTGTGTGACCAGTACCTGAAGACTGAGGATTAAACTGTTGGTTGTCATATTGATTTGCCATAGGGAAAGTGTAACAAATCGGTTGAAAAATGAAAGAAGCAGATAGGTTCACTCTTCCACGACGCTCACACTTATTTTTGACTGGTGCCAGCCTGCCTTAGTTAGAATACTGTTTATTGGCATAAAAAGGTATCTTGGCAGCACCTGATACCCGTATCACTCTTTTCATATCTTTAGTGACGCGGGCGCCAAACGATGAGTGAACGTGAGTTGCGTAAATGAACTAATGCCCCGCCACCGGGATTTTCCTCACGCGATGGACGGTCGCCACGGCGCAGTGCCTGAACCGCACCCGAGGCGTCTGCTGCAAAAACTCGATTTCGACGCTCGTATAGTTTCTCAATTGTGTGACGCAGTTCGTCGTTTTCTTCCTGGAGCCTTCTCACGCGTTGTTCAAGTGCGATAATACGCGAGATCCCGGCTAAATTAATTCCTTCTTCTTGAGAAAGACGTTGAATTTCGCGTAGCATCTCCACGTCACGTCGTGAATATCGACGCCCACGACCGGGGGTACGAAGCGGCGTGACCAAACCCAATCGGTCATATTGACGCAATGTCTGGGGGTGCATACCTGCCAGCTCAGCAGCAACGGAGATGACGTAAACAGCTGCATCGTGCAAGTCATCATATTCCGATGGCGAGCCTGAAGATGACCACAAGCGCGTGCTATCGGATACCATTGGTCACCTCCTTCGTCCTTGTTAATCGTGCGAGTGTCACGTCATTGAATTGTCTTGAAGAGGGGTGTGAAATAATAGTGGTTGCATCAATTCCACACCCCGTCATTACTTCTGTTTCTTTGGCGCCAAGGGACTATGCCTAGGCAGCATGTGTATTCATACGGTGATCGAAATCGGCACGTGGCTCAAAATCAATATCAGCTTTGCCAAGCTCGGCTGCCAGCTTCTTCACCTTTGTGCTTGGTGAAGTACCCACCACAATCCGTGTTCGGATATACAGGTCACCAGCTTTGTCGCGCGAGGACGGGATTCCTCGGCCTTTAACACGCAAAATTGTGTCAGAGGACGTTCCCTGGGGAATCTTGACGTTAACGGTTGTTCCATCCAACAGCGGTACTGCAACTTTTGCACCGTTTATTGCTTCATCTACTGAAATCGGCAATACCATGTGTAATGCCTTATTCTTTATCGAATAGATCGGATGGGGCTTCACAGTGACACTGACAACCAGGTCGCCAGGTTTGCCACCTGTAGGTGAAGGACGTCCTTTACCTTTTAAGCGAAGTTTCTGCCCGTCTTGTACTCCCGGGGGAATACGAACGGTCATCGACCGTCCTTCAACACTGAGTTTTAGCGTTGCCCCCTGAACGGCCTGGCTAAAGGGAAGTTCCGTAGAAGCTGCTAAATCTTGACCTTTGTCGCTTCTACCACCAAAGCCAAATGGCCCTCCTCCACCGTAGCCCTGTGAGGCCGATGAAGGCTGCTGCCCTGAAAACAGTCCCGATAAAATATCGTTGAAACCACCACCTTGATAATAGTGATAGTTATTTGAGCCGCCTGCCGAACCTGCTCCGCCAGGGCTTGCGCCAAACATAGAGGCGAATACGTCTTCGAATCCGCTTGCCCCAGAACCACCGGGGCCAGCCGTAAAACGCGGCCCACCACCTGCCATAGCGCGCAAAGCATCGTATTGTTTGCGTTGTTGAGGGTTTGATAATACCTGGTAGGCTTCCCCAACCTGCTTGAATTTTGATTCAGCGTGAGCGTCACCTTTATTTTGATCAGGATGATATTTCCGGGCGAGCTTACGATACGCTTTTTTTATTGTTTGCTGATCGGCATCTTTTTTGACACCCAGTATCTTATAGAAGTCCTTTTCAATCCAGTCTTGTCCAGCCATCGTTTCTCACCTCCTGTTCTACATGTTGTGATAGTGATGATTCGTGGTAAGTAATTGTGAAGCCCTTACGCGGGATTATCGACAATAACTTTTGTTGGACGCAAAATCGTGTCACCGTGTTTATAGCCAGGTTGTAACACTTGAGCAATCGTTGCCACCGTGACATCCTCATTGTCATGTGCCATCAATGCATCATGTAGCTGAGGGTCAAACTCGTCACCCTGACAACCGTAACGTTCCATGTGATAGTTGGTTTTTAAAATATTCTCAAGTTTCTCTGCGATTGCCGCAAAGGGGCCTTCTTGCAGATCTCCAGCATCACGTGCTGCCGCAATATCGTCAAGAACAGCAATAAGTGACTCTAAAACTGCCGCTTGTCCGCGTTTGTGATGGTCACTGGCTGCTTCTTTCGCGCGGCGCACATAGTTTGTGTATTCCTTACGCAGATTAAACAAGTCGGCACGAGCTAAAGCTAAGTCATCGCCAAGCTTGGCAATCGTTTCTTGTGGATCGGCTTCACTTTGAGTGCTTTGTGAGTTTTCACTGTCTGTTTCTTCTGCGGATGATTCACATTGTTCATGTGTGGAAACACTGGAGTTCGCCTCAGTGTTTTCACACCTGTCCTGGGCTTCGTCGTCTTTACAACAATGGTCATTACCATTGCTGGCCTGAGGCTTATCTGCCGTTTCGTTGTTGCAGTCGCATACTGCATCATCTTGGTTGCCATGGTCAGCTTTATCGACGTGTTCGTCCGTGCCGGCCTCATCACATTGAGGCTCACGAGCGTCATCACTATGAGTATCTACCACTGTGATCCCCTCCAATCTTTATGCGAAACAGTATCTGTGGGTAAAGCCGGGTTCCCTCCCGAGGGAACCACGGCTTTTACGAACAGCGTCTTACTTTGTTTCTTCTTCATCAACGACTTCAGCGTCAATAACATCGTCATCATCAGATGCCGGTTCAGAAGTCTGACTGTCGGCACTTGCCTGAGCAGCTTCTTCCTGAACAGATTGATAGAGGATTTCACCAATTTTTTGGCCTTTAGTTTGCAGTTCTTCCATAGCTGTTTTCACCGGTTCGATATCGTCACCTTCCAATGACTTCTTCACGGCTTCCACTGCTTCACGGACTTCAGAAACTACATCTTCAGGTAACTTGTCTTCATTATCTTTCAGCAGCTTTTCAGTTGAATATGCCGAGTTTTCTGCGGTGTTACGAAGATCGGCTTCTTCACGACGACGCTTATCATCTGCCGCATGAGCTTCGGCCTCTTTCACCATGCGGTCAATTTCGTCCTTCGGCAACGCGGAACCACCGGTAATTGTCATCGACTGTTCCTTACCTGTTCCCTTGTCGCGAGCAGAAACATGAACGATACCGTTGGCATCAATATCAAAGGTCACTTCGATCTGTGGAACACCACGTGGCGCGGGGGCAATACCGGTTAGTTCAAATGTACCCAGTGGCTTATTGTCACGCGCAAATTCGCGTTCACCTTGATAGACCTGAATAAGCACTGCAGGTTGATTATCTTCAGCGGTGCTAAAGTCCTCGGAATGCTTGGTGGGAATCGCGGTGTTGCGGTCGATGAGCTTGGTCATCACACCGCCCTTAGTTTCAATACCAAGTGACAGCGGTGTGACGTCAATAAGAAGAACGTCTTTACGGTCACCCTGAATAATACCACCCTGAACGGCTGCACCAACGGCAACAACCTCATCTGGGTTCACACCCTTATTGGGTTCGCGACCACCGGTGAGCTCTTTGACAACATCAGTGACGGCAGGCATACGGGTTGAACCGCCTACCAATACCACGTGATCAATAGACGAGAGCTCAATTCCTGCATCACGAATAACATTACGGAATGGCTGCTTGGTACGTTCAAGCAGGTCAGAAGTCATTTCTTCAAAACTTGCGCGGGTCAGCTTTTCATCCAGGTGAATGGGGCCCTGCTCTGTCATCGACAGATATTGAAGTGAAATATTGGTTGACGTAGCGCTTGACAGCTCTTTCTTTGCCTGTTCAGCAGCTTCGCGCAGACGCTGCAAAGCAACTTTATCTTTAGCCAGGTCAACGCCCTCTTTATTTTTGACCTGTTTAACCAGCCAGTCAACGATACGCTGATCCCAGTCGTCGCCACCCAGGTTGTTATCACCATTGGTTGCACGAACTTCGATTGTCGAGAATCCGTCGTCATCTTTGCCGATCTCCAGCAATGAAACGTCGAATGTACCGCCACCTAAGTCGAAAACCAGGATGTTTTCGTCTTCTTTACCTTTTTCCAGGCCATATGCCAATGCTGCAGCTGTTGGTTCATTGACAATACGCAACACATTGAGGCCAGCGATCTTACCGGCATCTTTTGTTGCTTGACGCTGCGCATCATTGAAGTATGCGGGAACGGTGATAACGGCATCGGTAACAGCCTCACCCAAGTACTCTTCTGCGTCGCGCTTGAGCTTACCCAAGATCATGGCTGAAACTTGTTGCGAGGTGTACTTCTTATCATCAATTTCGATATTCCAATCAGTGCCCATATAGCGTTTTACAGATGAAATCGTACGGTCAACATTGGTAACTGCCTGACGTTTAGCAACTTCACCTACCAGCACTTCGCCATTCTTTGAAAACGCGACAACTGATGGCGTAGTGCGCTGACCTTCAGCATTGGCAACGATGGATGGTTCTCCACCCTCAAGTACGGCTAGTGCCGAGTTAGTTGTTCCAAGGTCGATTCCTACTACACGTCCCATTGTCTTTCCTTCTTTCTATTGATAAACAAGATTGAGTCTTTCTTACTCAAGTCTAAGGAGGACGTGAGCGGCACACAAATCACAACCCCCAAAGTTGAGTCCATCTAACTCAACCTTTGGGGCGTTCTCTTTATTCCCAAGGGGTTTGTGAGGTGCGGCACAGATTAATAAATGAGTGAGACACCACCGCCAAAACACATCGTGTGAGCATAACAAACAGTAGGCTTTTTGCTGACCTTCAGCCTACAAAGATCTCCTGCCATGCGGTAAACGCGTGCACTCACGCCTACTTTATAGACAATCAGCGATAGCACTGAAAGGTAAAAACACGTAAAATAGGTGTCGAGAATCCGCCAACACGAAAGGATCGTTATGGCCGTTGAGTTAGTCACCGAATACAATGACGAGTTTGTCCCCATGATGCAGGAACTCATCCCCCAGCTTTCTTCATCATCAGTTCCCTTTAACGAACAGCAAATCAAAGACTTTCTTGCCCAACCGGGCATGTTCTTATTTATTTTTCGCTCCGACAATGAGGCCGATAACGGCAGGATTGTCGGTATGTTGTCGCTGGCAACATTTGTTATCCCCACAGGGATGCGAGCATGGATTGAAGATGTTGTTGTCGATTCCGCTGCTCGCGGGCAGGGCGCTGGCCAAAAATTGACTGAAGCTGCCATTCAGCATGCGCAAAAAATTGGCGCGAAATCAGTTGATCTGACATCACGACCAACTCGTGAAGCTGCAAATAGGTTGTACAAACGGTGTGGTTTTGAGGTCCGTGAAACGAACGTCTACCGATACAAAGCATAGTTTTTCAACAGGACACCGCGCCGCAAAGCGGCGCGGACCAAGCCGTCGCCCGCTTTGCGGCGCACCGTTTTATCTGGATGCTCGGCATGTACAAGCTCTTTCGTATCCGTTACGAATATTCTAGATTTTGCACATCGATCGAAAGCGCAGCACGCACCATATACCGACTGCCATTGCACCTCTAATGCGTATCAGCGCTGATGTAAAACTCGAAAAACACCTACAACATATACTCACTCAGTAATGGCGCCCCGAAAGAAACTAACCTCGCGGTGCTGATTCAACGGCGGTGACATTCACCTGAACATTGCCACGTGTTGCCTTGGAATAGGGACACAACTCGTGGGTGCGGTCAGCCAGTTTTTGCACATCCTCAACCGCAACATCGGGAACAAAAACCTCAATATCAACGGTGATCGCGAAACTTTCACCTTCGGGGCCAAGCCCAACATTGACACCGACTACGGAATCTTTGGAGCTTATCCCTATATCCTTGCTGGCTAAGGCCAATGCTCCCTGGAAACAGGCTCCATAACCGATAGCAAAAATCTGTTCGGGATTTGTTCCTTCACCATCACCGCCCATAACCTTGGGTGTAGCAAGTTTCAATGTGATATCTGGATTGTGTGAAAAACCTTCACCTTGACGGCCGCCACGAACAATCGCTCGTGCGGAATAAACAATTGATTCTGGTGTATTTGTCATATTGACATTTTCTTACACTACGTTGCTTTCCGCAAAAGATAGCCCCGTTGGCTGACAACTGTCTTGATAATGATGCAACTTGACGACTACATGACTACGATAGCGATATGACAAGCATTCTTTTTTCTGACACAGCTGATGATTGTCACGCTTTCGGCGTCAATCTCTGTCAGTTCATCACTGACAGCCCCACCGCATTTCATGCCGCGTTCCTTGCTGAAGAAGAACTAGGCAAACTCGGATTTCGCATTCTGTTAGAGAACGAAGCCTGGCACAGCATTACGCAAAGCGGTGGGTACTGTGTTCGACGTGGAGGCGCTTTTATCGCGTGGCACATTCCCCATGAGACTCCCGAGGCTATTCGCATTATTGGCACACACACCGATTCACCTGCTTTTAAGGTGAAACCCAGTGTAACCTCGCCAGCAGGTAAGCATCATTGCCATGTGGATGTTGAGGTCTATGGTGGAATGATTGTGAACTCGTGGCTGAACCGTGAACTGGGATTAGCAGGCCTTCTTGTTGACAAGGACGGCAATGAGCATTTAGTCAACACCGTTGAGCCAATGATGGTAATTCCACAACTTGCTATCCACCTTGATCGTACCCAAAATGATAGTCTTCAGCTTTCACGCCAACAGCATATGCACCCCCTTGTAGCGGACAAGATAGTTGATGCTGATGTCATGTCCACATTGGCTCATAGTGCAGGAATTAATAAAAATGACATTGCCGGAATGGAAATCTATTCCTATGACGCTCAAGGCCCCCGCCGCTTTGGAGCAGGCAAAACGCTTCTTGCCTCGGGAAGGCAAGACAATCTACTTAGCGTTTATTCAGCTCTTTGTGCTATGGCTACGATGGTATCCACATTCCCGTCAGCTAATGCCATGCGTGGAGAAACTACACATACCACCTCCACAAATGAAGTAAAACATACCCAACAAGAAGGTCAGGCTATACCGGCATCCACCGGCAGCAGTATTCCCACTATCACGATGATTATTGGCTTTGATCATGAAGAGGTGGGCTCACAGACACGCTATGGTGCTGCGGGCCCCTTCCTGGATTCCATTTTGATGCGACTCCGCACCGCTTTTGGTTGGAATGATGACGACTATCAGCGACTGCTTTCCCGCAGCTCATGCTTATCAACCGATGTTGTTCACGCCGTTAATCCAAACTATCAGGACAAGCACGATCCCAGCATGCACCCCTTCTTAGGTGGTGGCCCTGCTGTGAAAGTGAATGCAAATCAGCGTTACTCTACCGATGCCTACGGTCTACACCTGTGGAATCGGGCATGCCAACGCGCCAACATCACATCGCAGCATTTTGTTTCACATAACGATGTCACATGCGGTTCAACAATCGCACCTATGGTTGCTACCCGCTATGGCATTACCACTATTGACGCAGGAGCGCCTTTATGGTCTATGCACTCCGCGCGCGAAATAAGTCAAATTAGTGATAGCCTTTTAATGTCACGCCTCATGAAAGCATATTTAATAAGCTAGCACTTACATATCCACCTTACTTATATCAACAGCTCACATTCCTGAATGTGAGCTTATTCAGACAGAGTGGACACATAGTGTCATTAAATGGCATGATAGCCCTATGCCAAAAATCATCGGAGAAACTCTAGCAGAACACAGACACCGTACGCGGGAGTCTCTATTCGAAGCCCTCTCTCACCTCTTGTCGCGTCATACCTTTGACTCCCTAACAATGGCAAAAATTGCTAAGGAAGCAGGCGTTGGGCGCACAGCAGTTTACAACCATTTCGAAGATAAAGAAGACCTCCTGCTGGCATTTATTGCCTACGAAACTGCGCAGTACTCTATTCATCTTCGCAAAGCTCTGCAAAACGTTGAAGGCCCCATTCAGCAGCTGCGCGTTTATATTCGAGAATACTTGATTTTAGGAACCTCATACCATTTGGCACCTGGAACTGACCTGCGCCATATGGTTCGCCATGTCACCTCCCAAGGCCTTCACTCCCATGCAACAATTGTGGAATCAATCCTTCGTGACATATTGAAGCGTGCAATGACACAAAAACGCATCCCCGAACAAAATCTCACCATGCTTGTTCATATGATCAACTCGTGTTTGGCAGGCAAGCGGCTGCCAGATGAACCGCGTTCACGCGAGTTCATTATTCATTCAACACAAATTTTTATCTTGCGCGCTATCGGTGTTCCTGCACGTGATGTTCCCACAGTTGACCCCTCACGCTTCTTTGGGCGCTACGTTCCCATTACGGAAGATCCTTTTCAATCACTTACTGGCGAAAGCTCCTTCAATGTGACGGCGTGCCCAATTCACCAAACCGCGTAGTCGCTTTCATTGCCAACTACCACAGTTCTTGTTTAGTGATAACACCACGCAATATGAACGAAGATGCAAAATGGATTCAAATGACAATAGAATGAGAATAACGGCACGATACTCATTGCTCTCTAAGGAAGCCTCATGTCTGTGAATCTGGAACAACAAGCGCGTGACCCCAAAACACCGCTGAAACAACTACAATACATAGCCCAGAATCATCCGCATCTTCGACCATCAATCGCACTTAATCCGTCAACATATCCTGCACTGCTGGATTGGCTTTCAGAGTTTCATGACCCCGCGATTGATGCTGCACTTGATGAAAGACTGCATCTTGAAAAGCAGGCTTTGGCTTCCCAGGCAGACCATACACGCCCTCCACGTAAACAAAGACAACGCCAACAACCAAAAGATCTTTGCGGCAGCACTCAAGCAACACCCAGTACAGAAGACGCAGAACAACAATTGGTACAACAACCAAGTTCTGCCACTACAAACAGTCAACCGCTGCCTATACAAGAAGCACCGTCCAGTACACCTGAACAAACTCAGCAGGCGTTACCTCAACGTAAAAGGCGAGAACGTCGTGGTGTTGTCCTGCCAAACTCTGAGCCAGAAGGTATCGCTGAACATAATGCTCATGACTATTACGATACTGTTTCCTCATCAAAGCAAGACGAAAACAAGAATGAGCACCGTGACTATCTGCCAGATGAATTTGAGAAATATGAAAACAACGCGGAAAAACCTAAAAAACGTAGCCGTTTTGCTTTGTGGCTTGTTGGCCTTATTGTTGTGATTGCTGTGGTTGCGGTAGCAATTGCCTTAGCCGTTTTCACCGATTCTGTTCCCTTTATCGGCGACGAGTCACAATCATCTCAAAAATCTACTCACAACTCGAAAGATTCACGCAAACACAAAGATCCCACCAAGCAGGACGATTCAAAGGTTGCGGCTCCCAAAACAAATGTTGATTTAAATGATGCTTCTTCAGGCGATGCTAATGGCGACGGTGTTCTTGATGCTCATGAACAAAAAGAAGGTGGACAAGTTCTTCAGCTTGATGAACAGCAACGTCTTATTGTTCCACCGCCTGACGATGTTTCTCAAAAGAAACCTGTTCCCGACGGAGCTGTTACCAATGTGACGAAGTTTGGTAATACAGATGGTAATATTCAATGCGCCATCGGGGCTGGCGGTGTGCAGTGCGCCCTCAATAAGCCAGCAGCGACACTTGATATTGGCAACAACGGCAAGCCTATCCAGGTAACACTTGACCAATCTCTAAGCGTTGAAGTGATGGCACTAGGTGGCCCAGTGTCAAAAACAGGCCAAGTGAATCTGAGTTCAGGAGCTGCTGTCGTTCAAGGCCAGTTTGTATGTCAAGGAACAGGTGGTAACGGTATCGACTGCTGGGACACAAACTCTGCACACGGCTTCACCTTAGAACCAAACTCGGTTGTGCGCTACTAAACTACATGGTCAAGTGCCTTCATATCACCACATCGTGAGCCGTGCTTTTATCGAACAACGCAGCTGATAACAAATAAAAAATGAGCAGATACATTATCTGCTCATTTTTTATGCTATCATCCTAGTTCGATTGTAATTCCTGCGCCACAAGTTCAGCAATCTGAATAGTATTAAGAGCTGCACCTTTTCGCAGGTTATCGCCAACAACAATAAAAGCAATACCTCGTTTACCCGCAACAGCCTGATCTTGGCGGATGCGTCCAACAAAAGTATTGTCAACACCAGCACCCATCAGTGGCGTGGGTACATCAGCAAGTTCAACTCCTGGCGCGTCCGTCAAAATACGTTTCACGTCCGCAGGGGTAATGTCTTTAGCGAACTCCGCATTGACCGAGAGCATATGTCCCGTGTATACAGGAATACGCACACATGTGCATGATGCTGGAAGGTCTGGAATATGCAAAATCTTGCGGGATTCATTGCGAAGCTTTTGTTCTTCATCGGTTTCTAAAGAATCATCATCAGCATATGCGCCCACAAACGCAACTGCATTGCAGGCGATAGGTGCCACGTAAACTCCGTTGTCCCCAAAATCTACTGCCGTGCCGTCAACTGCCAGTTGTTCACTCTTGCCTGATTCTACAGCGATTCGCATCTGTCCACTTAAAGCCCTTACTCCAGCTACTCCCGAACCAGAAACTGCCTGGTAGGATGAAGCAACTAGCCTGGTAAGACCAGCAACGTCATGCAGGGCCTTGACAGCGGGCATAGCAGCCATCGTTGTACAGTTCGGGTTAGCAATAATTCCCAGAGGCCTGTTGGCAATATCTTCAGGGTTAACTTCCGATACCACCAGCGGAACATCTGGATTTTGCCGCCATGCCGAAGAATTATCCACAACGACAGCGCCAGCTTCAGCAAACTTGGGAGCATATTCGCGTGATGTAGCGCCACCTGCACTAAAAACGGCAATATCTATTCCTGTAAAATCGGCCTTTGCTACGTCCTCGACAATAATTTTTTCACCCTGCCAGTCAAGTTCCTTGCCAGCTGACCTGTGCGAAGCAAAGAAGCGTACCTTATCGGCTGGGAAGTTTCGCTGCACCAAAATATCGCGCATTACCTGACCAACTTGGCCCGTCGCGCCAACAACAGCAAGTGTAAGTGAACTCATCGTCCTGTTCCTCCATAGACTACAGCTTCAGTTTCATCAGAATCTAAATCAAAGGCCTTGTGAACAGCCCTTACCGCATCGTCCAGATCGTCTTCATGAATGACAACAGAGATTCGAACCTCCGAAGTTGAAATCATGTCCACATTGATACCGGCGTTATACAAGGCGCTAAAGAATTTTGCTGAAATACCAGGTGAAGTTTTCATGCCCGCACCAATAAGCGATAACTTACCAATCGCTGGATTGTGGACAACTTCTTGGTACTGCAGGTAGTCAGCGCGAGCCTGAAGTGCCTTCATCGCGGGAGCGGCATCGGCATCGGGAAGCGTGAAAGTAATATTTGAACGGCCAGGGTGAACAACTGCGACGTTTTGAACGATCATATCAATGTTAACTTCAGCTTCACCCAATACTTCAAATACACGTGCAGCAAAACCAGGTTCGTCAGGTAATCCAACAAGAGTGATTTTATCCTGACTACGGTCATGCGCAATACCACTGATAATTGGTGCTTCCACGTTATCCTCCTTGGATCGAAATGCCTCTTTTGGTGCGATGCCTCGAAGTGACGCATCGGCTGGTTTATGGGAAATCCATGTGCCGTCAAGATCGGAAAAAGATGAGCGAACATGCAGTGGCACATGGTAACGTCTTGCAAACTCTACGGCACGTAAATGTAAAATCTTTGCTCCGCTGGCAGCCAACTCTAAAGTTTCTTCAAAGTCAAGTGTGCGCACACGCCGAGCAGTGGGAACAATCCTGGGATCTGCAGTGAACAGACCATCAACGTCGGTGTAGATTTCGCAAACGTCAGCATGCAATGCCGATGCTAACGCTACAGCCGTTGTGTCAGAACCTCCACGCCCCAGAGTGGTGACGTCATCGTATTCGTTGACGCCTTGGAAACCGGCAACAATTGCTACGTGGCCATCGTTAATTGCACGAACAACACGTTCAGGAACCATCCCCACAATCGAGGCTTTTCCGTACCGTGTATCGGTGCGAATGCCAGCTTGTGCACCAGTGTATGCCATAGCGGGAACATTTTGTTCATTGATTGCCATTGCCAGTAGTGCCATTGAAATTCGCTCACCAGCCGACAGTAGAATATCGAGTTCGCGTTTGGGGGCTTCTGGTGTAATCGAACTGGCCATGTCCAAAAGATCGTCTGTGGTATCACCCATGGCAGACACCACAACAACTACCTGATGTCCTGCTTTGTGGGTTTGGGCTACCCGCTTGGCAACACGCTGCAACGATTCTGTGTCTTCAACTGAGGAACCGCCGTACTTTTGGACAATAAGTGCCACGTTGATTTCCTTCTTTCATTGAAACCGGGAACTATCTATAGCTATGCTTCGTCTATTCTAAAAGAAGTCTAAAGAAGCGTGATGATATGTCACATGGTGGACGTGTTCTAGCTGACACATGTGAGGTATTTTTTCTTGAAGAGGACGCTGGTACGCAATGTTTTTTGTGCGCACATCATCTGTGCACGATAATGACGCAAGCACTCACTTCCGTTTAGTTGATTGCGCGCCGACCTTCAAATGCTCGCCCAAGTGTTACTTCATCAGCATATTCAAGGTCACCACCAACGGGCAACCCAGAAGCAAGTCGCGTCACTTCAATACCTACTCCTGCCAATGTACGCGACAAATATGTTGCTGTTGCTTCACCCTCAATATTTGGATTGGTGGCAATAATCACTTCCGTAATGGTTTCATCTGATAGTCGCTGTAGGAGTTCGCGAATACGTAACTGGTCTGGACCAACACCGTTAATAGGATCGATTGTGCCGCCCAGTACGTGGTAGAGGCCCCGATATGACCGCGTGCGTTCAATAGCGCCCACGTCTTTTGCTTCTTCAACGATACAGAGTTCAGATTGATGACGTCTACTATCTTTGCAGATAGCACATTGTTCATCCTCCGAGATGTTACCGCATATGGAGCAGAAGCGAACATTCTTTTTCATCCGCACCAGCGCCTCGGATAAACGCGTGACTTCCTCGGCGGGCCGTGAAAGAAGATAAAAAGCTATTCGTTGAGCAGATTTAGGGCCGACCCCAGGCAGTTGCCCCAGTTCGTCAATAAGATCTTGTAAAGAGCCGTCATACACCGGTGTTCATCATCCTTTTGTTCACTGAAAACTTCGCTACTTCAACGGAGTTTCTTTAATGATAGTAGCTCCAAGAATTTCTTCAATCCGTGCCACACCCGCAGCTATAAATGTGTCATCGCCTTCACTATCACTAATGATTTCATCATCAAAGGCAGCCTCATCGACATCGTCTTCGGGTTGTTCTTCCCGTGTGTTTGTTTGAGCGCTCGTACCTATCGAAGGATCCAACTGATAAGACTTGACAAAGGATGTCTGATCAGGCTGTTCGCTAATATGAGGAGCGCTGTGCCGCGTGTGAGGTTGTGGGGCACTGGCAGATGGGGCGCTGGTTGAACGAAGAGCCTCTTCTGTTCCTGTCTTATCAGGTGTCTTATTATGGGGAGGTTGAGTATCGGGGTGATCTTTGTTGAATGTCGCGTTGTCAGGCTGCACGTTGTCAGGCTGTGCCAGTGAAGGGGAAATACTTTCACTTTGCTGGTGAGCTTGTTGGTCTTGAGCGAACTGACGGAAGAATGCTTGCGCTTGTTCATCCACATCCGATCTTGAGCTTGCAGAAGCCAGGGGGGACTGCTGCTCAGCTATGGCAATTTCTTCTGAGGCTGAAGGAACTTTCAAGGTTGAACGATCTTTAGAAGGAGAATTATCTTCTGGGACGGAACTGTTAACTGATGCGATAGCTTCACTGGAACCTCGCCCTGTATATGCCGGAGGTATGGCGTCAATACGGGCTTTCTCGTTTGGTGCTTCCACGTCATCGGAGGCACTCATCTCTTCTGATAGCACCGAACCTCTGGGTTCTAAGCTGTCAGCGTCATCGTTATCTGTTTCGCTATCGACACTTTGACTATCGTAAACACCTGGGACATCAACTATTTCGCTGTTTCCAACCACTGTTGGACCTTCGACTTTCTGGGGAGTTTCTCCAGGACTAGCTTGCGGTGTTAATCCGGCACCAACAGGTATTTGGTCGGCGGTAACTGGGCGAACGGTGACTTGCAGCCCCACAACTTCATAGATCGCTTTGGTCAGCGCTTCTACATAATCAGGTTGCGCAAAGGCATTAGCCATCCCCTGTCCACTGAAAATTATGTAGAGAATGCCCGCATCGACAGCTCCAACCTGACAGGTCTGCGCTCTGAACCACACGGCTTTTGACATATTTTTTAAAGTAGCCAGCACATCATCCCATTTGTGCCGAATCATCTGAGAAGCGTCGCCACCGGTTTTCGTACTACCTGGTGACGCAACACTGTTATCTGCTGACAAAAGCATGGAAGTATCAGACGAATCATCTTGCCTTCGTGAACTTTGTTCAACGACTTCGCTACTGGCTGTTCCATCGCTATAAGTACTCGTACGCTCATCGTACTTTCGCGTTACAGATTCATTTGCATTGACAGTATCTTCTGCCGATATAACTGCTTCGTCAGTGCCTTCACGCTTCGCCCTCTTTTTTGCTAAAGCTTCACGGATTGCTTGAGGATTATCGGGATGCGCTGAATCATCAGTTCGAGAAACCGTGTCGCTACCCGCTGTCAATGGTGCAGATTCATATGCGACAGTCTGTACTGGTAGGGGTTGAGGAACGTCATATGTTCCTAAGGTATTTCGGCTGCCTCTACCCGCACCAACCTGCGTTTGAGGAGCCTGGTTTGCACCGATAAGCAGTAGGCGTGCTACCAACAACTCAACTTGAAGCCTCGGAGATGTTGCTCCCTGCATTGAATTTAAGGCCTCATGGGTGGCATCAGCAGCTTGTGATAGTTCCTGGCCACCCCATGCCTGCGCTTGAACATACATACGTTCAAGCTGGTCATCAGGTGTTCCATGAAGGGCCGCAGCAGCTGCTTCGCGTCCCGCAAGCGAAACAATCACTAAATCTCGAAGGCGCTGTAACAAATCTTCTACAAACCTGCGCGGGTCGTGCCCCGAATCAACCATTCGTTTAATGATTGCAAACACGGCGGCGGCATCCTTACCAGCCAACGCATCAACAGTATCATCCAGCAGTGTCGCATCAGTGTATCCCAATAAGGCCACGCACTGTCTGTAATCAAGTTCTTTCTGCTCGGTTCCAGCCATTAACTGGTCTAACACGGACAGGGAATCACGCACCGAACCACCGCCAGCACGAACTACTAAAGGCAACACACCGCTACCAGCTGATATACTTTCACGTTCACAAATAGTCTGCAAATATTTCACCAAAATATCTGGAGGTACCAGCCGAAAGGGGTAGTGATGGGTTCGCGAACGAATTGTGCTGATCACTTTGTCGGGTTCAGTTGTTGCAAAAATAAACTTCACATGGTCTGGGGGTTCTTCAACAAGTTTTAAGAGGGCGTTAAATCCTTGGGGTGTTACCATGTGGGCTTCATCAAGGATGAAAATCTTGTATCTGTCACGTACTGGAGCAAAGGTGGCACGTTCACGCAGTTCACGAGCATCATCAACACCGTTGTGTGATGCAGCATCAATCTCGACAACATCTAAAGAACCGCTTGCCCCTGTTGCCAGGTCACAACACGATGGGCATTGGCCGCACGGGGTATCTGTGGGACCTTCCTGGCAGTTAAGGCATCTGGCCATAATGCGTGCCGATGTCGTTTTTCCGCAGCCTCTTGGGCCTGAAAACAAGTAGGCGTGGGTAACTTTTCCCCCACGAAGTGCCGCCATCAGGGGGGCTACTACATGGTCTTGTCCCACAAGTTCACAGAAGGTGTCTGGTCGATAACGTCGATATAATGCAGTGCTCACATATGTTACTCTACGTGGCATTGACCAGATTTTCGACACCGTGAGACACAATTCTTTTCTGAGGGTGTATTGGCGCAGAAGTTTAGCCACAGGCGTAGCGTGTGGGTGATAGTGATGTCACATGATAACAAAATAAAGACCCTTCACGCACCCACAAGAGCATGCTTATCCTTGCTGCCTTCCGACCCTGGGGAGGTTCACATGGTAGTGTCGCGTGAAGAGCCACCTTTAGTATAACGACTTCATGCCGCTGAGGCTAACCGCTTATGTAGCGATCCTTAATCCTGAGCGAACTCACATTTTTTTATTCGACTTTACCCACGTCTATTAGCTATACTTTTTTGGGTTACCCCTTGTGGGTAGCTACGGTTTTCGTTGTGGACATTTGCGTTCTGGTCAACCCCAGGTACGTAAATTGACTTCAGCAGTGCTGGCAACCCCGGCACATTGAGTTCACCACCGCGTAAAACCCTGGAGGTATCGCCTAGTGGCCTATGGCGCTCGCTTGGAAAGCGGGTTGGGTGCAAG
>JAUNVQ010000007.1 GCA_030540715.1 Actinomycetaceae bacterium
GATCGTGGCGGATCACGTGGTGGTGGTCGCGGGTTTGGTCGTGATGATCGTGGCGATAACTTCCGTGGTGTACGAAGTAACCAGTGGGATGACAAACAGCGTCGTCGTGCCCGAGAACCAGAAATTCCAGAACGCGTACGTGCTGAAGACCTTGACGCTGACATGTTGAAGGAATTGCAGTCACTCAATCCAGAAAATGCGCAAATGGTTGCAAAACACCTGGTGATGGCTGGTTCGTATATTGACCTCGATCCCGAGGCAGCCTATGCTCATGCACGTGCAGCGGTAGATAGAGCATCGCGGATTGGGATTGTGCGTCAAGCAGCAGCACTAGCTGCTTATTCGTGTGGAAAATACGCCGAAGCCCTACGGGAAGTACGCACAGTTCGCCGACTTCTTGGAACCGATGAACTACGTGCAGTTGAAGCTGATTGTGAGCGCGGGCTAGGCAAACCAGATAAGGCCCTCAAAGTCATTGAAGAAACCGATATCTCGGCGATGAGTGTTGAGGAAATCGCGGAACTTATCATCGTGGAATCAGGTGCCCGAGCCGATATGGAACAATACGATGTTGCGTTGTTGGTGATAGATGACTTTTTATCAAAAGTAACATTTGATGACGACGAAACACGTGTGCGAGTGCTTGAAGTGCGCGTTGAACGCCTCAAAGACCTAGGACGAACAGAAGAAGCAGAGCAGGCACTTCAAGAAATCCCCTCACTACCAGAACCAGTCACAATTGTTGACCTGGAAGAAGTTGTTGATGCCGACACACCGTGGGTTCCTTCGGATCTGCGCGGCTCAAAGAATGCACTTATTGATACATGTGATGTCTTGCTTATGGATCTTGACGGCGTATGTTATATGGGAACACAACCCATACGATACGTGTCACAAGGCCTTGTTTTTGCACGTCAACGACAAACAAAAGTTGTGTTTGTGACCAATAATGCGTCGCGTACTCCCGAAGGTGTCGTCGAGCATTTGGCATCATTCAATATTCAAGCTTCACCCGAAGAAGTCATGACTTCAGGGATGGATGGTGTTGGTATTCTTACCGAACTGTTGCCACCAGGTGCAAAGGTATTAGTAGTTGGCTCCCACGCCCTCCAAAAACTTGTTGAACAAAGCGGATTTGAAGTTGTTACGTCAGCTGAGGAACACCCCGCTGCCGTCCTTCAAGGCTATTCACCAGAAATCGGTTGGGCACAACTGAGTGAAGCTGCTTACGCAATAGCTGGAGGAGCGCGCCATATTGCCACCAACACCGATGCCACCTTGCCAACTGAGCGTGGATTTGCGTTGGGTAATGGCTCATTAGTGGCAGCAGTGAGCCATGCCACCGGAAAAGAACCAATTGCAGGTGGAAAACCATTACCGGGAATATATCGACGTGCAATGGCGATGGTTGGTGGTCAACGAGCTCTGTGTGTTGGCGACCGCCTAGACACAGATATACGTGGTGCACGAGGCGCAGGTTTTCGAAGTTTACACGTATTAACGGGAGTATCGTCTGCAAAAGATATTGCATTGGCAGTTCGTGAAGAACGACCTGACTTTTTGGGATTAGATATGCGTTCCTTAGCTGAACCCTGCCCAGGGCCAGTGAAGAACCCAACCGAGAAATGGACTGTAGGGGATTCCGCATCTTTTGATATTCGTCACGGTGTTATCTACCGTGACGACACCGCACTTGCACAATCAAATGATGATGAAATTACACTTACACTCAACGATTATCGAGCTTGCATTGCAGCGATCTGGGAAGCACGCGATAACGGTGACTATGTTATCATTCCAACAATTAATGTCACTGATAACCTTACTTACCAGCAAAAACGCGATGAATCTACTGAAGCTGATAAAACTGTTGAGATTATTGATGGTGATGTCATTGATGCTGCTGATATAGCTGAATCTGATGAAAGGGTTGATGCTAACAACGGTGCTTTGGATATAGGTTTGGATGAGCCTGACGAAGAAGACGCCGACGTGGATGGAAATGACAGCGACAAGAAGGACGATGTGAATGAGTCCTGACGTTGCTCGTGCTCACGAACTGTTAGAACAGTTAGAAGAAGCTGTAGCCCGGTGTCAACAACTTGCTACGCAAGAAAATGACATGCAGGCAGATGCCACAGATAACTGTGGGGAAGAACCTTACGGTGGATCACCTTTTAACCAACAGCAACTTCACGTGGCCTTACATGATGCAACACAGCAGTGCGCGCAATTGGTGGACGCGCTTCAAGACGTGCTGCACACCGATGGGCAAATGACACTTCTCTAGGCATTGACAATGGTGGGCGAAAAGCAACAACGTATTGATAGCTATCTTGTTGAAAAAGGCTATGCTCGTTCACGGGCACATGCCTGCCGACTTATCAGAGAGAATCGTGTTCTTGCGCAGTCCTGCAAAGTCACAAAACCCTCTCAAAAGATAGCCCCTACAACATCTGTTCACGTGATCGGTGATACCTCTGATGATTATGTTGGTCGCGGTGCCTACAAACTAGCAGGTGCTATAGACCACCTGCGAAGCCAAGGTCACCTTATCAACATCCGTCATAAGATATGTCTGGATGCAGGAGCCTCCACAGGTGGCTTTACCGATGTTCTTCTTCGTGAAGGTGCTCGCCATGTCTATGCGGTTGATGTGGGTAGTGGACAGCTTGTTGACAAGCTAGCGAACAACCCGCGGGTCACCTCGATGGAACACGTCAATGTGCGTTACCTTGATACAGACAGTTTTGAACGATGTCCAGAAATAGTGGTTGGCGATCTATCATTTATATCACTTACTCTTGTTATCAAAGCATTAACTCAGGCTAGCTGTAGCCAAGCAGTATTATTACTTCTTGTTAAACCACAGTTTGAGTGTGACAATGTAGGTTCTTCCGGTGTTGTACGTGACCCTTCGATGCATATGGCAGCACTTCGACGAGTAACCACAACTGCCTTAGAAAACGGGCTTTCTCTCCTTGCAGCTGTGGCATCACCGCTGGCAGGAAAAGAAGGAAACCGCGAGTTTTTTCTTCTCTTCCACAAAAAGGCTCGCATACAGTCCACTCAACAGGCTAGGGTAGGAAAGAGTGAAGCATTACCTCATACCGTGGAATTACTATTAGAGACATGCCTTCACGGCACAGCAACACCATATTCAACCCGTCAGGAAAAGACTGGAAGGACTGGAACGTGAACACACACCACAATGTTCGTCATGTGATGCTCATACGCCATGTTTCGCGTCCAGAAGCAATGGAACTTGCGCAACAGGTCATCAGTGAATTGGAATCCTATGGGATAGTACCCGTTGATACGAACTACCGCGGCGACATTGAACTTATTATTGCTTTAGGTGGCGATGGAACACTGCTATCAGCAGCTGAATATGCTCGCCAGAAAGATGTTCCCTTGATTGGTATTAATCTGGGGCATCTAGGATTTTTGACCGAAGTCGAATCGGATACCGTTGGTGAGCTAGCGGACCATATAGCGGGGGGAGACTATCGGGTTGAAACACGTATGACAGTAGATATCACTGTCACCTACCCTGACGGGTCTCAAAGCCATGATTGGGCCCTCAACGAAGCAGCCCTCGTTAATAATACGGGTGAACATCCAGCTCGTTTAGGTGTAGGAATTGATGGGGAAGGGCTATCAACATATGGTGCTGATGGCATGATTATTGCCACGCCAACAGGTTCAACTGCCTACTCGTTTTCGGCGGGCGGCCCCATCGTGTGGCCTGATGTTGAGGCCGTTGTTGTGGCACCCCTGGCAGCACACGGGCTTTTTACGCGTCCTCTTGTTGTTTCATCAAACTCAACAGTAGAAATATCGGTATTGCATGGTCAGCGTAGCGAGCTTGAACTATTATGCGATGGAATGAGAAAAAGAAAAATACCTCACGGTGCAGTGGTGACTTCCACGAAAGGAAAATATCCAGTACGTTTATTAAGAATCTCGGATATGCCCTTTATCGCAAGACTTGTTCACAAGTTCAACCTTCCCGTGCAAGGCTGGAGGTCACATCTGAGTGATTGAAGAAATACGCATTGAAGGTTTAGGGGTTATCGAAAAAGCTACTGTGCCACTTGGCCCTCAACTCACAGCTATTACGGGCGAAACAGGTGCTGGTAAGTCAATGCTATTGCAGTCATTATCCCTTATCAGTGGAGCACGCGCCGATGCGCGACTAGTGCGATACGGCCATGAAGCCTGTCGAATCGACGGCATTTTTCAAGCCCAGGAATGTAGTGATGTATGTGAGCAGGTTGAACAAGTAGGTGGAGTAGTAGATGATGACCATATGATATATATGTCACGACATGTGATAAAAGGGGGACGATCTCGGGCCTATGTTAATGGTCGTCCTGTACCTGCAGGTGTACTTGCTGAACTATCAGAAAATCTTATTAATGTCCACGGACAAGCAGACCAATATCGACTATTAAAACCGGCATCGCAACGGATGTTCCTTGATGCCTACGCGGGAATTACTGAAGACATTACCACTTATCAGCATGCATACGATCACTGGATCGCAACAAAAAAAGCGCGCCGCATATGGAAAGAACAAGCCCAGCAGCGTGAAGAAGAAAAACAACATTTAATTCAGGGTTTGGATATCATTGAAAAAGTGAATCCTCTACCTCATGAAGACAACGAGGTAGCCAAGCGTATTGAACGCCTGATGAACAGTGAGGACGTTCGCCAAGCCCTCACGGCAACAATGGAAGTTCTTAGCGGTAACGAAGAGGGCGCAGTGGCAACCCCAGACGCAACGCAACTGCTTAGTCAAGCCAGAAACGCTATTGACACCGTTGCACATATCGATCCTGAACTTCAACAGCTGTGTTCATCAATCAACCAGATTGACTATCTGCTTCAAGACGTTACTCAATCATTGGCAAGTTATCTTGCACAACTAGATGCTGATCCCTACGCCCTTGAACAGGCTCATCAACGACTTTCTGAACTCAAAGACGCATGTTCGACGCGCGCTGATAATGTTGATGAGCTTCTGGAATGGGCAGAAAAAGCTGCCAAGCGACTTCATGAAATAGATAACCCCGATAATACTGAACAAGCCTGGAACCTTAAAGTTGACCAGGCCTATCAAGATGTCATCACGAAGGGCCAACAGATTAGTAGGAATCGCCGCAAAGCCGCCCTTGACTGTGAAAAGAATGTGAACGCCGAGATCCATGCCCTGGCCATGCCTGATGCAGACCTGTTTTTTGACATCGCCCCCTTGGAAACACCGCAGCGTCATGGCCTGGAAAATGTGGAAATATATATGCGGCCCCACGCAAAGGCACCACGTGTTCGCCTATCCCAAGGAGCCTCGGGCGGAGAACTCTCGCGTGTGATGTTGGCCTTAGAAGTCTCGGCACTACGCAAGAAAAAAGACACAAAAGACGCGAAGTGTCCTACACTGGTATTCGATGAGGTTGATGCTGGCGTTGGTGGACACACAGCAACAATCGTGGCACAGCGGCTTGCCCAGCTAGCCAAACAACGTCAGGTTGTTGTTGTCACACATCTGGCTCAAGTAGCAGCCGCAGCACATATGCATGTGGTTGTCACAAAACAAGACGGTGAAACGACAGTTAAAGCACTAGACACGAATCAGCGAGTGGCAGAAATCGCGCGGATGCTTGGAGGCGATGAATCCTCACAGGCAGCGCGCGCACATGCCTGTGAACTGCTTGAACAGTGGTAGAAGAAGGTAAAGACGTGGGTATTTTGAAAAAGCAAAGCAGCGCAGAACCAGAGATTATGCGCGCAAAAATTCGTGTTGACAAGCGAACGAAAGACCTTACTAAACGTTTACACGAAGGTGAAATTGCCGTCATTAACCATAAGGATATTGACAGGGTTGCAGCTGAAGCCCTGGTAGCAAAAAAGCCGTATGCCGTTCTTAACGCAGCACAATCCACCTCGGGACGCTATCCGAACTCTGGTCCCTCCATTATTTTGAATGCAGGAATACACCTGGTTGACAATCTTGGTGACAAGATTATGAAACTGCGTGAAAACTCTTATGTCACCATTGAAGAAGGTGATATTTATGCGGATGGAAAACATGTCGCCACCGGGATCATGCAAACCATTGAACTGAACAAAAAAGATTTAGAAGCCGCACGCGAAGACCTGGGTGAACAAATTGAAGCATTTGCTCAAAACACTTTGGAGTATATGCGCCGCGAAAAGTCGCTCCTTCTTGATGGCGTGGGCGTTCCACGTGTTAACACCGTTTTTGAAGGGCGACATACCCTTATCGTTGTCCGTGGTTACCACTATAAAGAAGACCTTGACTCTTTGAAACCCTATATTCGTGAATATCGCCCGATCCTGGTTGGTGTTGATGGGGGAGCAGATGCCATCTTAGAGGAAGGCCTTGTTCCCGATATGATTATTGGCGATATGGATTCCGTCACCGATAAGGCGCTTCGCTGTGGCGCAGAAATCGTTGTGCACGCATACCGTGACGGCAATGCCCCAGGGACAGAACGCCTTGATGAGCTTGGTGTTGACTACGTGACCTTTCCAGCGGTAGGAACATCAGAAGATATTGCTATGCTTATGGCTGACGACAAAGGTGCGGAGCTTATCGTTGCGCTGGGTACGCACGCAACACTTGTGGAATTTCTAGACAAAGGCCGTGCAGGGATGGCATCAACCTTCTTGACTCGTCTTCGTGTGGGAGGACGCCTTGTTGATGCGAAAGGAGTGTCACAACTATATCGTGCACGAGTGTCAACAACACAGGCATTTATGTTTGTTTTGGTTGGAATCACTGCGGTTATGGTTGCGTTATCTGTTACTCCAGTAGGAAATGCGCTCTTTGGGCTCTTTCATATTTATTTCAACGACTTTCTTGATTTCTGGAGAAATCTCTTTGGTCTGTCACCAGGCACACCGACACGGTAAAAGAAAGAAGGCATTACCTTGATTGATTTTCGATACCACCTAGCTTCATTAATGGCGGTACTTATTGCATTAACGGTGGGTGTCGTTTTAGGCGCCGGGCCACTTCAGGGAAAGCTCACAGAGTCACTGGATTCCCAGATTACCCACCTATCGAAGCGTCAAACAGATCTTAATACGGAAAATGAGTTCCTAAAAACAGAGTTGACCTCAAGAAACAACTATCTTTCAGAGATGGCTGATTCCACGCTTAAAGGCCGTCTTGAAGGTACAAAGATCGCTATTGTTCGCATCTATGATACTCAAGAAGCCGATGTGAAAGATACCGAAGCCTTCCTAGAAAAAGCAGGGGCTCGAAAAGTCAGCGATGTCACCCTTAACGATAACTGGTTTAACGAAAAGAAATCAGGGTTGCGTTCTCAAATCGTTGAACAGATGCGTTCCCATTTTGAACAGTCACCACCAGCTGATGCCTCTGTTGAACATATTTTGATGTCGGGGCTGCACGATATGTTGTTTGCCTCTGGTGACAAGGTGCAAAATCTTGCTGGACTTTTAACATCAAAAACAAATCCGCTGGTAAATGTTACCCTTGCCCCCGAGGAGCCAGCCGACGCTTTGGTTGTTATTTTTAACCGTCGCCATATCACCAATGATGGTGAACAGCGTCAAAAACCTGATAAGCCCCTGCCTTCCCAGGCTGTTATTGCTATTGCACGTGAAGCTGAAGGCTGGGAAACCCCTGCCGTATTTGTTGGCGAAGCGGAAAGCCAAGAAGATGAAATAGCTGTTATCAGAAACGAAGGTATAGCAGTCTCAACCGTGGATCGTGTTGGCCGGATTATGGCACTCATTTCGACACCTTTGGCTCTTGTACAAGAAAAGAATAAAAACCATATTGCTATTGGTTTCGATTCGGGTTCAACACATAAGATGCCTCCCATCGACGACAGCCTTTTACCTCAACCTACTCCCAGCCCAGAAGCATCTGAAGGAGACAATCAATGAAACGGTTTTTTGCCGCACTAACAGCAGGCGCATTGTCGTCTCACTGTGCGCGACAAGTCCTTGTTAAACAGGGACACAATAGGCGCTGGGATCGTAAAAACTATCATGATGCTACCGTTAACTTACGTGGAGGAGTCCAAACAGCGCTTGCAACAAGCCTTGGATTACTTGTTAGCGCTAAAACGCTAGCAAATTCATCAGCATCTTCTGTAGTGTTAGGTGCAGCAGCAGCAACGACAGCAGCTGGTGTATGCGGTTATATTGACGATATGGACGATACTCGTAACGATTATCAGAAGGTCTCGAAAGGCTTTCACGGGCACCTTGGTGCACTCAAAGAAGGACGTGTGACAACTGGGCTTCTTAAAATCGTGGGAATTGGGGCAAGCGCCGCTGTGGTGAGCTTTTCAATAGCCAAAGCTAATAGGGATTTAACACCGCTGGGTCGTTTAGTACGTGGCACACTGTCAACAGGTCTTATTGCCGGAAGTGCAAACTTAGCAAACCTTTTTGATTTGCGGCCTGGCAGGATGCAAAAAGTTGTGTTGGCATCGGCTTTGCCTTTAGCGCTTCGTCAAAAGATAGATGGCAGCGATATTGTTGCCGCAATCATCACTGGGACAGCGGCTACGGGTATGAAAGATGACTTACAGGAAATCACCATGAATGGTGATACAGGAGCCAATGCATTAGGGGCCGGGGTTGGTGTGGCTCTTACAGGGTTAAGAATTCCAGCACAAATATGCGCGCTTGTTGCAATTGGTGGACTGACACTTGCAAGCGAAAAAATATCATTTACTAAGGTTATTGAACAAACCCCGCTACTGAAATGGGCGGATGGGTTAGGGCGCCGATGAGCCCTTTATCCTCACCCAAAAAGCACCTGCTGGCAGGTGTTATCGGTTCGGTTGGACTGATATCGTTTTTGACCTTAGCTTCGCGTGTTGTTGGGTTTATTCGATGGCTTACCCAATCGGCGTGGGTGGGAACCGGTGCTTTTGCCAACGCGTATTCTTCAGCCAACCAAATCCCTAATGTTTTATTTGAGGTTGTTGCTGGTGGGGCACTAACAGGGATTACGATTCCTTTACTTGCCGCACCTATCGCAAAGAAAATGCGTGAGGAAGTCAATAGCATTGCCAACGCATTACTGACATGGGCTGTGCTTCTTCTGATTCCCGTGGCGGTGGTGCTTTATTGTGGCGCTCCGTGGATCGCTGATGCACTTCCGTCACCTGCTGGTGTTGATCACAACCAACAGATTGCATTAATGACATCATTTTTACGTGTCTTTGCCTGGCAAATACCCATGTACGGAATGTGCATCGTGTTAGTGGGTGTATTACAAGCCCACAAAAAATTTTTGTGGCCAGCACTTGTTCCTCTATTGTCATCACTGGTTGTTATTACGACATTTGCATTATTTGGGTGGATGACCAGTTATGATACTCACAATGTTCCCTATTCTGCCCACATGGCATTAGCATGGGGAACAACATTGGGAGTTGTCACGATGGCACTACCACTTTTGATACCGGTGTATCGTCTTGGCATGAGGATACGTCCACAGTTTTATCTTGAAAAATCGAAGGCCCGTCAAGCTCTTCGCCTTGGTGGGGCCGGGATGACGGCACTTTTGGCTCAGCAGCTTTCAGTTGTCGTAGTTTTGGTGGTGGCTCGTGCCTACGGTGGTGAGGGAACATTGCCGATTTATCAGTATGCTTTAGCGGTGTATCTGTTACCCTATGCTGTATTAGCCTACCCGGTTGCTACCGCCATGTTTCCGCGTCTTGCCGAAACAATTTCCCAAGGTGCCCACAATATTTTTGCGAAAGAATGTGCGCTATCAACAAAGATCGTGACACTTATTGGTGTTGTTTCCGCGGCGTTATTGATTGGTGAAGCCTACCCAGCTCAAGCAGTGTTTGCCCTGCTTAACCCAATGCCGGGGATGGCCGAAGGGCTGATTGCAATGGCACCAGGCCTTGTAGGATATATCTTGATTTTTCATCTTCAGCGAGCCCTGTATGCACTTGATGCTGGCCGCCCAGCAATGCTTTCTACAACCGCTGGATGGTTAGTTGTTTCTATCGCATCGTGGGGATTTGCTGCACTCTTTGGCTCTGATAAAGGTGAACCGATTTGGACAATGATCGCATTGGGTCTTGGGCAGTCTTTAGGGATGATAGTTGCTGGTGCAGGCCTGCTTTATGCAGTGTATCGACAGGCTGGGCGACATTCTATAGCTGGAGTCGTACCCTCGGCATTGATATGGTCACTTATGATGTGTGTCGTTTCCGTAATGGCGTGCTTTATCTCACGAAAAGTTTTGTTTCTTATGGGAAGCGGTCTTGGCGGGGCAATCACAGCGGCTTTTGCCGCATTATTTGTTGTGGTCATCTTGACTTTGGGGCCTTTAGTCTGGGAATACAAAAAATATCAAAGACGACGCCTTACCACAAAGGGATCAATGTAAAATCTAAGCAAAGACTGATAAAATGAAGTTCCATGATGAAATCTTTAGAACATGGACACGCATTACATAATACACACAGTGGTCAACCACCGATACCACGGCATATTTTTGTGACAGGCGGCGTTGTGTCGTCACTTGGCAAAGGTCTTACAGCCTCAAGTCTGGGGCAGCTTCTGCGTGCCCGTGGGCTAAATGTTGTGATGCAAAAACTTGATCCCTATATCAATGTTGATCCTGGAACAATGAATCCTTTTCAACATGGCGAAGTCTTTGTGACCGAAGACGGTGCAGAAACGGATCTTGATATTGGCCATTATGAACGCTTCCTTGACATCAACTTGACAAAAGATGCCAATGCGACAACTGGGCAAATATATTCAACAGTAATTGCGCGTGAACGAGCTGGAGAATTTTTAGGCGGATGCGTTCAAGTGATTCCTCATATCACCAACCAAATCAAAACGGTGATGCGAGCTCAGGCCACGGGGACACAGGATACTCCACCGCCAGATATTATTATCACCGAAATTGGTGGAACTGTTGGCGATATAGAATCCCAGCCGTTCCTTTATGCAGCACGTCAGGTACGCCAAGAACTAGGCGCACATAACTGCCTGTTTATCCATGTTTCACTGGTTCCCTATTTGAGTGCAGCAGGAGAGTTGAAAACCAAACCAACCCAGCATTCTGTGTCAACACTTCGCGCATTAGGAATTATGCCAGATGCCCTGGTGTGTCGAGCTGAACGTGATATCAGTCCAGCAATGAAAGAAAAAATGGCCTTTATGTGCAACGTCGATAACGATGCGGTAGTTGTCTGTAAAGATGCTCCCTCGATCTATGACATTCCCCGAGTCCTTCACAGCGAAGGCCTGGATGCATTTATTATTCGACGTCTGCATATGCCTTTTCATGATGTGGACTGGACACATTGGAATGAGCTGCTTGAACGTGTTCACCACCCTCAGCACCATATCGAGATTGCCTTGGTGGGTAAGTATGTGGATCTTCATGATGCCTACCTGTCTGTGTGCGAGGCAGTCAAGGCCGGTGGATTTGCCCACCAAACACATGTATCTATTCGCTGGGTGCCATCAGATCTTTGTGAAACCCCACAAGGTGCTCAACAGGTACTCAACGGTGTTGATGGAGTGCTTGTGCCGGGAGGGTTTGGGGTAAGAGGTATTGAAGGCAAACTTGGGGCACTGCGTTGGGCTCGTGAACACCGAGTGCCTACACTAGGTATTTGCCTGGGACTTCAATGTATGGTGATTGAGGCTGCAAGGAACCTCTGCGGTATAGTCGCAGCGTCCTCTACAGAAATGGAACCGAACACACCTGAGCCGGTGATTACAACAATGGATGACCAAAGACAATTTGTAGAGGGCGAAGGAGACATGGGCGCCACCATGCGTTTAGGCTCCTACCCGGCGTATCTTGTTCCAGGTTCACTGGCCGCCGATACCTACGGCTGCGAAAACGTGGTGGAACGCCATCGACACCGTTTTGAAGTCAATAATAAGTATCGTAGAGTTTTAGAAGAACACGGTATGCATATCAGTGGAACATCACCTGATGAACTCCTTGTTGAATTTGTTGAACTGGATCGCAATATTCATCCGTACTATATTGCAACTCAAGCTCATCCCGAGTTTCGTTCACGGCCAACAAGGCCACACCCGCTGTTTGCAGGGCTTGTTCAGGCCGCACTGAACTATCACACACGGGGTAACATTCATGACAACGCATCATAAGTGCCATTCACTGGGTACTACACAGATTGCTGACAGTGGCACGGAGCTTCCAGTTGTTGACACTGTGACAGATGAATCTTTCGAGGTCACCATCCATAACAGTACAACGCCTTGGAGGGGGCGCGTCTTCGAGATGCGAACCGATAGCATTACTTTACCAGGCTCAACGCAGGTATTGACCCGTGACTATGTGAAGCATCCTGGCGCTGTGGCTATTGTTGCGCTTCGGCAAGGAAGTGATGGTCACGACGACATTTGTTTAGTCAGCCAATACCGTCACCCGGTGCGTAAAATGCTGTGGGAGGTTCCTGCTGGTTTGCTTGATGTAAGCGGTGAAAGCTATGTGCAGGCAGCCCAGCGTGAACTGAAAGAAGAAGCAGACCTGGAAGCTAAAACCTGGCATGTTCTACTTGATTTTTATACCACACCAGGTGGGTGCAACGAGGGATTACGTGTGTTTTTAGCGCGCGATATTACGACTGTTCCGCCTGAACAGCGCCATCAGCGTGAAGAAGAAGAAAAAGACATGAAGGCGGTGTGGATTCACCTTGAAGATGCCTACCAGGCAGTGTGTGAGGGGCGACTGCATAATCCATCGGCAATCGTTGGTATCCTATCGACGATGGCAGCCCGAGAGCGGAACTGGCAGACCCTTCGCCCAGCTGATGCTCCCTGGCAACGTTAAGATGGAATGAGAAGGCAGGGGAGGAAGACGCTAAGAAAGCCCTTCTTTATCTGAGTTAAGACAGATTATACAAACCTGTCTGGATGCCTGTGAAATAAGACACGAAGCTCAGATAATACCGTCATCTTCTCTATATAGAAATACTCCTCAATTAGGCATATTTTGTTAGGATTGCTAATCCTTAATTCGCGGGATTTCCTATGGGTAGCCATATGTAAGAGCTATTGTGTAATTTCTATTTTTTTGCAGGTCATGAGGATAAAGTTATCAAAAGTTGACATGTGTCACACAGAAAAATTAAAAAAGGTCTTTGTTGTGAAAATACGCTACGATGAGGTTATTAAGGCAACAATTATTCCTAAGAGGAGGTGACATGTGATGGCTGTAGAGGAGGAATCAACACGGCAATCAGTTTTGGATCTCATTATTGAAAAAGGCCCTGTTACCGCTGCTGTGTTAGCAAAAATTCTTCGCCTAACAACAGCCGCAGTGCGTCGCCACATCACAGCTTTGGAAGAGGACGGTCTTATAGAACACCTTGAAGGTTCTCAACCAGTTCGCCGTGGACGCGGCCGCCCAGCACGTCACTATGTCGCAACAGACAAGGGGCATCAGGGGCGTTCAGAAGAATACTCCGACCTTGCGACTAAAGCACTTAACTACATGAAGCATATTGCTGGGGAAGAAGCTATTGAGAACTTTGCGGCTGCTCGCAGCCGCGATATTGAACGGCGCTACGCTCCAGTCATTCGTGCTGCAGGTACGGATCCGCGATCGCGCGCATTGGCTTTGGCAGACGCTTTGACCGCAGATGGTTATGCTGCAACAGTTCGTGAAGTGGGAACAGGAGGCTTTGCAGTTCAACTGTGTCAAGGCCACTGCCCAGTTCAAGATGTTGCGGGAGAATTTCCGCAGCTCTGCGAGGCAGAAACTCAAGCCTTTTCACGGCTACTGGACGTTCATGTTCAACGACTGGCGACACTAGCAGGAGGTGAACACGTGTGTACAACATCTGTACCCGTTGCTTTGCCTACTCCGCGTCGTCGGGGTCGCACAAAATCACAAGGTATATCACGTATGAATGAGGAAGGACAGAAGTAATGACAACAACGTCTCCACCTGCGGTGGCCACTTCGGCCGAAAAAGAACGTGCAGATGAACAGATTATTGAGTCTATTTCAACTCAATACGACTATGGCTGGCACGATCCGGATACAGCGGGTGAAAAAGCCGAACGCGGTTTAAGCGAGGAAGTTGTTCGCACGATTTCTCGCGAAAAAAATGAGCCTGAATGGATGCTCAAACGCAGACTGAAGGCACTAAAAACCTATGAGCGTAAACCCATGCCAAGCTGGGGAGCTGACCTGTCGCAGTTGGACATGGATAACATCAAATATTTTGTGCGTTCCACCGATAAAGTAGCAACCTCTTGGGAGGCGCTGCCTGAAGAAATCCGTAACACCTATGACCGTTTGGGCATCCCCGAAGCAGAACGTAACCGCTTAGTAGCTGGGGTAGCTGCACAGTACGAATCAGAAGTTGTGTACAACCAAATCCGTGAGGACCTTGAAGAGCAAGGCGTTGTATTTGTTGATACTGATACGGCGGTACAAAAATATCCTGACCTTGTGAAAGAATGGTTTGGTAAAGCAGTTCCCGCAGGTGATAACAAATTTGCAGCACTCAATACCGCTGTTTGGTCTGGCGGGTCATTTATTTATGTTCCTAAAGGGGTTCATGTTGAGATTCCTTTGCAGGCATACTTCCGTATTAACACCGAGAATATGGGGCAGTTCGAACGTACCCTCATTATTTGTGATGAAGGCTCCTATGTTCACTATGTTGAAGGATGTACTGCGCCGATCTATAAATCTGATTCTTTACACGCGGCGATTGTAGAAATCTATGTGGCAAAAGATGCCAGGTGTCGGTATACAACGGTACAAAACTGGTCAAATAACGTGTATAACCTTGTGACCCAGCGTGCCATTGTCGAGCAGGGTGGGACAATGGAATGGATTGACGGAAACATGGGCTCTAAAACAAATATGAAATACCCTGCCTGTATTCTTAATGGCCCTCATGCACGGGGTGAAGCGCTTTCCATTGCTTTTGCAGGTGAAGGACAACATCAAGATACTGGTGCAAAAATGATTCATCTTGCCCCTTATACATCATCATCAATCGTGTCAAAGTCCATTTCACGAAATGGAGGGAGGTCATCGTATCGCGGTTTAGTTCAGGTACATCCCAATGCGCGCCACTCAAAATCATCTGTTGTGTGTGACGCTTTGCTTGTAGATCAGATTTCGCGTACCGATACCTATCCTTATGTGGATATTAAAACCGATGATGTTGAAATGGGGCATGAAGCAACTGTGACAAAAGTAAGTGCCGAACAACTGTTTTACCTGATGAGTCGTGGCTTAACTGAAACTGAAGCAATGGCGATGATTGTTCGTGGTTTCGTGGAGCCGATTGCTCGTGAGCTTCCCATGGAATATGCTTTGGAACTCAATCGTCTTATTGAACTGCAGATGGAAGGATCCGTTGGTTAATGTCAGAAATTTCTATACCTACCCGCAATAAAATAGATAGTGAACCAGGAAACAGTGCTGGAACAAAAACGATTAACTCGCGTGCCGACCGTCCGACCTCTTACAAACTTGACGACATCCCTGTGCCCAACGGCCGAGAAGAAGACTGGCGTTTTACACCGCTTTCACGGATCGAGTCACTCTTTGCCGACACACTCAGCGGTCAACCAGCTGCACTGACCTTTGATGGTAAAGAGCTGACCGAAGGCCCGTTAAACTATCGTGGTGAAGAACTGCCAGTACATGTCACCTTTGTTGATAAAGACGATGACCGCGTTGGTTTTACCGAAGCTCCAGGGGACCGTACAGCCGTTGTTGAATGGAACAATATCAACAAAGCATGTGTCCTCACTGTTACGAAAAACGCCGAGGTTGAGGTTCCTATTGTTGTACGGATGCACTCCACCGACAACACCCCAGCAGCACAACACCTGTCAGTAATATGCGAAGAAGGCGCTACGGCAACCGTTGTTTTACTTCACAGCGGAACGGCACAGTTGAACCAGGGAATCGAAGTGAAAGTTGGGGATAGTGCCAACTTAACACTGTGCGCCACCCACGAATGGGACCTAGATGCGGTACATGCGTCAAATCATCGTATGACTGTTGGAAAAGATGCTGTGCTCAAACATATTGTCGTTACCTTTGGTGGCGATCTTGTGCGAGTATGCTCCGACCTTGCCTTCGAGGGCACAGGTGGTGATATTGAGATGTTGGGGCTGTACTACACCGACTCCAAGCAGCATCACGAGCATCGGTTGTATGTTGACCACTGTGAACCAAAATGTACATCACGTGTGACCTATAAAGGTGCTTTACAGGGAGAAGGTGCTCATTCTGTATGGATTGGTGATGTGTTGATTGGCCAAAATGGTTTTGACACCGATTCCTATGAGGAAAACCGTAACCTGGTGCTTACCGAAGGAGCACATGCTGACTCGGTTCCAAATCTAGAAATTGAAAATGGTGAAATTGAAGGGGCAGGCCACGCTTCGGCAACGGGTCGCTTTGATGACGAACAGCTGTTCTATCTGCGCTCACGCGGAATAGATGAAGACACAGCACGTCGTTTAGTAGTTCGTGGATTTTTTGCTGAACTGATTGATCAGATTGGTGTTGAGACAGTTCAAGAACATTTGATGACGATTGTTGAAAAGGAACTGGATACCATGAAGGAGACTGCATGAGTTTCCAGCGTGCCTGCTCGCTAAATGATGTTGCCGCAGGTGAAGGCTTAAGTGTTGATATTATCAGTGGCGATCGCGTGGTTGATATTGCCATTATTCGTGATGAAGACGGACGGTGGCATGCTATTGATGATAAATGCACTCACGGCGATGTTTCATTGGCTGAGGGCGAGGTGGAAGGCAATGTCGTTGAATGTTGGGCTCATGGCGCAACATTTGATCTGGATACCGGTAAACAGAGCCTTCCTGCGGTTAGTCCCGTTCAGGTATATCCGGTAGAGATTCGCGAAAGCGAAGTATTTGTAGACGTTGATGCACATTTGTGATGAGTGAAGGAAAAATTATGTCAACCTTGGAAATTAAAGACTTAGAAGTATCAGTTGAAGTTGCTGATGACGAGTGGAAAAAGATTCTGCACGGGGCAAATATCACCATTAAGTCTGGCGAAGTTCACGCCATTATGGGGCCTAATGGTTCAGGGAAATCTACCTTGGCCTATTCCATTGCCGGACACCCACAGTACCGTGTAGATTCAGGTGAAGTACTGCTTGATGGTCACGATATTTTAGAGGGATCTCCCGACGATCGGGCAAAAGCTGGATTATTCCTGGCTATGCAGTATCCAGTGGCTGTTCCGGGTGTGACGGTATCCAACTTTTTGCGTACCGCGCGCACAGCTATTGACGGCTCGGCTCCCAACGTTCGTGCATGGGTAAAAGAACTCAAAGAAGCAATGGATCTGCTACGCGTGGATCCTGAGTTTGCACAGCGTGATGTTAACGTTGGCTTTTCTGGTGGCGAGAAAAAACGTCTGGAAATTTTGCAGATGAAAATGCTTCATCCCCGTTTTGCTATTCTTGACGAAACCGATTCTGGACTTGATATTGATGCCCTGCGTGTGGTGTCTGACGGTGTGAACACAGTACACAAGGACAGCGGGTGCGGCGTGATGCTTATTACCCACTACACACGAATTTTGCGCTATATCAAACCTGATTTTGTTCACGTTTTTGTTGACGGTCATTTTGCAGAATCCGGTGGCCCAGAACTTGCTGAACAACTTGAAGAACGCGGTTACGATAAATACGTAAACTAGACACACGAAAGGACGTCACGTAATGCCAGACACAACGCACTCGCTGCCTGTTTCTACAGACAGCCGTCCAGCATTACGTGGCGGCTTTTGTGCAAAGGAACTGGAGCGTCTTCGTGGAGACTACCCACTGTTGGGTCGCCGTGGCAGGGGAGGCCAACCCATTGCCTATTTAGATTGTTCGGCAACATCACAAAAACCACAATGTGTTGTAGATGCCGTGGATGACTTCTACACCCGTTCTAATGGGGCTGTGCACAGAGGCACTCATGTTCTTGCAGATGAATCAACCGATGCATTTGAACAGGCACGTCATCGTGTTGCCACTTTTATCGGAGCTGAAGATGATGAGGTAGTGTGGACAAAAAATGCCACTGAAGGCCTTAACATCGTGGCATACGCATTCTTGAACGCTTCGCTTGATGGACACGACATGCTTGGTCGAAGTGATGATTCTGAGGTGGTCTTACGCCCAGGTGACAATATTGTTATTTCGAGGGCGGAACACCACGCTAATATTATCCCCTGGCAAATGATTGCTTCGCGTCTGCATATAGAGCTTCGGGTCATTGAGCTGACCGACCAGGGGCTTCTTGATGTTGATACCCTTGATGTGATTGATGAGCACACCCGCATTGTTGCTTTTACGCACGTTTCTAATGTGACAGGAGCAATAAGCCCCGTTGATATTATTAGGGAAAAGGCCCGTCAAGCTGGCGCATTGGTGGTGTTGGACACCTGTCAGTCATCAGCGCATTTGCCTATTGATGTGAAGACGTTGGATTGTGATTTTGCTGTTATGAGTTCGCATAAGATGGGCGGCCCCACAGGTATTGGGGCTCTATACGGCAAAAAAGACCTTCTTCGTGCACTACCACCTGTTTTGGGTGGCGGCGATATGATTGCTGATGTTGATATGAAACAGTCATCATATCAACTGCCGCCGGTTCGTTTTGAAGCAGGAAGTCAACCCGTAGCCCAAGCTGTTGGGTGGGCTCGTGCCCTTGACTATCTTGACGATATTGGTATGGAACGCATTGAGGCGCATGAACATGCTATGACGGAGCTACTGCTTGAAGGTCTGTGTTCGATAAGAGGTGTACGCATTATTGGACCTAAAGATGCAGATGGGCGTATAGCTGCACTGAGTTTCCTTCTTGATGATATTCACCCTCACGATATTGGTCAGGTTCTTGATGCCTACGATATTGCCGTAAGAGTGGGTCATCATTGCGCGCTTCCCTTACATAAGTTCTTTGGTGTGCGCGCTTCGACACGTGCATCAGCGACCTTGACAACCACTCCTCACGAAGTTGAACGATTGGTTGACGGTATTGAAAAAGTTCAACATTTCTTTGAAAGGCGATAGTTTATGCTGCCCTTTGATCAACTTTATCAAGAGGTTATTCTTGAACATGCCGCTGCTAAACATGGCAGGGGCGATCTTGATAGTATGCAGGCCACATCCCATCAAACGAACCCGACCTGCGGTGATGAAGTGACGTTAGGTGTGGTATTAGACGGTGACGTGTTACAGTCGTTATCGTGGGATGGGCAGGGCTGCTCAATTTCGCAAGCATCCTTGTCGATGATGACTGATCTTGTTGTTGGGAAGCACTGTCAGCAGATAGAAGACTTGTGGTCAAAATTTTCACAAATGATGCACTCACGAGGTAAAGAGATACCTGATGACATTTTAGATGCTTTAGAAGATGCTGCTTCGCTGCAAGGAACATCGCAGTTTCCTAACAGGGTGAAGTGTGCGCTGTTAGGGTGGATGGCATTACGAGACGCTATAGCATTGGCTAGTCACAGCGAAGGAAAATCGGCATCTGGTAAAGCTACTGCGCCGCACTGTTAGAGAGCTAGTAAACGGTGCGCCAGTGATATGGTAGAGGTAACAGACAGTAAGGAAAAGCTATGACAAATCCAATGGCATCACCCGAACCTGTGCCGCAGCGTTTTGCAGAGGTTCATGAGCGCGATGAGATACCAGCAGGCAATACGACCAATTCCCAGGGGGTTACTGAAGAAGATGTGTTGGAAGCCCTCCGCGACGTGATAGACCCTGAACTTGGTATCAATGTTGTTGATTTAGGGCTTATTTATGGAGTGAGCTTTAGTGAGGATGACGGTGCCATTATTGATATGACGTTGACATCTGCCGCATGCCCACTTACTGATGTATTAGAGCAGCAGGTAAATATGGTGCTATCGACGATGGTTCCATCAGTTGTTCTGAACTGGGTGTGGATGCCGCCGTGGGGACCCGATAGAATTACAGAAGATGGGCGTGACCAGTTACGGTCTTTAGGTTTTAACGTGTAGCAGTATCTGCTGTTTCATGTAAGTCAGAGTAAGGATACTAGATTCCGGACGATTGGTCGTGTTGTTGATACTAGCCTTGTAGGGCCACCCACAGGCGTGCCCGTACGCCCGGGTCGTCAAGGTGTACATCAAGCTTTTCTTCTATTTTCTTTAATCGATGTAGCAAGGTATTTCTGTGTATACCCAGTTCGCCGGCAATAGTTGAACGTATGCCGTTGTTGTGAATAAAAGATGTCAGGGTATGATAAAGCTCCTTATCACGAAGGTTATTCTTGAGTTCTTGACTCAGTGTTTGCATTGTGTCAAGGCCAATAAGACGAAGCAAATCGTCTGATCGTAACTGCTGCCATGTGATCACAGGTTCATCTGATGAGGTAATGCGAAGTGCGGCACGTGCAGCATGTAGTGAATGAGCAAGATCCGATAATGTCACTTTGGGGCCTATACCTGCCCGTAATGATTCATCAGTGCATATATTGTCAATGGTGGATCTCATGAAAGGAAGCAGCCGCGGCGAGATAGCAATCACTAATTGATGATCTTCCATTCCGGCAATAATTGGAGGGGTATGCGGTGAGACAAGGTTAACTAGTCGGTCAATAATATCGTCGAAGAGGAAAGAGTTGTTATGCGACTGGCTATCAATAACACAAATGTGACAGTGATTGTCAAGAGGCTGCGCTAAAGGAAATACTGTCGCAGCTAACAAACGGGTGGTGGAAAGATCTCCTTGCAAAGCACACAGAAGGCTGTGATGTAGAAGTTTTTTTGATTGGGCGCGAAGATCTGCTTGTGTGTCAAGAAAAAATCCTAAAAGAAGGCTTGCAGAGTGAAGAAGATCGGTTTGCCAGCGTGCAAGGTTTTGCTTACTTGTACAAACGAGAGCACAGTATCCTTGAGTATTCGTTTCACAACGAAATGCCCAGTGTTTATGATAGTTCACCATTGATTGACGCTGTAGGCCCTCTACAAGACGCTGCGCACTGTCACTTTCAATACTGTGATGTGTGGGATGGGCACGAAGAACTCTTTTTGTAGCTGAAATAAGAGCAACGTGACACATGAGCTCTTTGCCCAGGACGTCAATACATGATGATAGTGGATCCATCGAGCGAACAGCTTGAATAATGTGGCCTTGAGCATGAAGGAAACGCTGTTCGCCCTCTTTTTGTTCACTGTGGACAAGTTCGGCAACCATACGCGTGATACGAACAAAGGGCGTTTGCTTGGGCACGTCAAAAAGGTTCATGTGATAACGTTTGCATGCACGAATGGCAGCGGTGGGAATATTATCAACGGCAATATCACTGGCAATACCAATTGCTGAAACTGAGTGACGTTGAAGCCGTTTGATATAGGAATTCCACTGTTGAGTGGATGCATCAACTAGTTCTTGAGCAGTAGTAAGAAGCAGCTCGTCGCCCTCTAAAAATGGTGTCGGGTCGATAAGGTCAGATGTGGCTACCCAGCGAATTGTCTTCTCTGGGGAAGGGCACCACAGTGACTGAAGCCTGCAGTGGGGTTGGCTCAGGACATCACCTACACAAACCATAGTGTAATTATTGCACAATATGATGGTGGGTATTGTGCAAAACATTCCTTTTCTTCTGGGGTGCCTACCAATAAAGTAGAAGAGTCATCAATCTTATGACGCCTCAGCTTTTCATGAAGGAGGACACCAATGTCATCATCAGCTCGTAGAATTGTCACACAGCTACCCGGGCCGCGAAGTAAAGAACTTGATAAACGCAAGCAAGACAGCGTCGCTAGAGGCGTATCCAACCAAAATCCAATATATGCCGTTGACGTTGGCGGAGGGATTATTGAAGATGTTGATGGTAACCGCTTTGTTGACTTAGGATCAGGTATTGCAGTGACAACAGTAGGAGCTTCTCACCCAGCAGTGGTCAAAGCAATTCACAACCAAGCAGAACGATTTACCCACACCTGCTTTATGGTGACACCCTATGCAGAATATGTTGAACTTGCCGAAAAACTCAACCAGATCACCCCCGGAGATTTTAGTAAAAAAACCTGCTTTTTTAACTCAGGTGCTGAATGTGTGGAAAACGCCGTAAAAATAGCGCGGGCTTACACAAAAAAGAAAGCGGTAGTGGCCTTTGAAAATGCCTATCATGGCAGAACAAACCTGACAATGTCTATGACAGGTAAAGCTGTTCCGTATAAAGCAGGTTTTGGTCCTTTCACTCCGGAAGTTTATCGCGCGCCGATGTCTTATCCGTTCCATGATGGTCTTGATGGACACCAGGCGGCGCAGCGAACCATCACAATGATAGAACGCTATATTACTCCCGATGAGGTTGCCTGTGTGATTATTGAGCCTATTCAGGGCGAAGGTGGGTTTATTGTACCCGCACCAGGATTTTTGAAAGAAGTAGTGAGCTATTGTCGTGACAATAATATCGTGTTTATTGCCGATGAAGTTCAAAGTGGGTTTGGGCGCACAGGACAGATGTTTGCCTGCGAACACGAAGACATTGAGCCCGACATTATGTGCACCGCAAAAGGTATTGCTGCTGGTATGCCTTTGTCAGCGGTGACAGGTAGAGCAGAGATAATGGATGTTGTTGATCCAGGGGGGCTGGGTGGTACCTATGGCGGTAACCCGTTAAGCTGCGCAGCAGGCCTAGCAGTGATTGATGAGTTCAAAAACGGTAAGTGGCTTGAAAAAGCACGGCGAATTGAACAGATTTTGACAACACGCCTTCACAAAATGGCCCTCAATGACCCACGTATCGGTGAAATAAGAGGACGAGGAGCCATGATTGGTGTTGAATTTGTTGAACCTGGAACCACCACACCATTGGCGCGAGTGGTCAAAGAAGTACAAAAAAAGATGTACAATGAAGGTGTTATCATTCTGACCTGCGGTTTAGGTGGTAATGTCATCCGTTTTCTTCCGCCTTTGTCCATAGACGAAGAAGTTTTAGAAGATGCACTTACTGTGCTTGAAGAATCTTTGAAAGAGGTGCAATAAATGTCTGAAGCGAATCCCTTAGACAATGCCAGAAAACAGTTAAAAGAAGCTCAAAGAATTTTAGGGTTTAATGACGCTACTTTTGACAACCTGATGACCTCGCGGCGTGAATTGGCTGTGACGATTCCGCTTCAACGTGATGATGGAACCGAGGAGGTTCTTCGCGGTTTTCGTGTTCAACACAATTTTACTCGTGGGCCGGGTAAAGGCGGTGTACGTTATGCGCCCAATGTGAACTTCGATGAAGTTCGTGCTCTTGCTATGTGGATGACGTGGAAATGTGCACTGCTTGACCTGCCATATGGTGGGGCTAAAGGTGGGGTGACTGTTGATCCTACAAAATATAGTAAGACGGAGCTTGAACGTATTACACGGCGCTACACCACAGAGATCTCTCCAATTATTGGTCCAGAAAAGGATATTCCAGCGCCCGATATGGGAACCGATAGTCAAACAATGGCCTGGATGATGGATACTTATTCATTGATAAAAGGCTATACAGTATTGGGAGTATGTACAGGTAAACCTGTTGATGTGGGTGGTTCTCTAGGGCGTGAAGAATCAACATCACTTGGTGTAGCAATTACAGGCCTTGAGGCACTGAAAGCACGAAAGATTGACCCAACACAGGCAACTGGTGTAGTCCAAGGCTTCGGGAAAGTCGGTGCAGATGCGGCCCGTTTCTTCCACGAAGCAGGTGTTACAATAGTGGCGGTATCTGATGTTTACGGCGCCATTTATCACAAGAATGGTATCAATATTCCAGAGCTCAAAAAATATGTTGCTGGAACAGGTAAAGTTGTTGGTTTCCCGGGCGCGTCACCTATCGATCCTGAAGAAATGCTCACACTTGATGTTGATGTATTAGTACCGGCGGCAGTAGAAAACGTATTGACTGGCGACAACGCTGAAGACATTGCGGCACCAATTATTGTTGAGGGAGCAAACGGCCCCACAACTGCAGCAGCAGATGAAGTATTTAACCGTAAAAACAAAATGGTTGTTCCCGATATTTTGGCAAACTCTGGTGGCGTATTGGTTTCCTATTATGAATGGGTGCAATCTAATCAAGCGCACTGGTGGTCGCTGCAACAGATTCACGAACAGCAACGTGAAAGAATGATGCGTGCCTGGAATGACGTTATCAAGTACGCTCAAGACAAAGACGTTGCCTACCGCACAGCTGCAACAGTGCTTGCTGTGGAAAGGGTCGTCAATGCTCATCGTCTGCGCGGACTATATCCCTAAAGTGAAAAGAAGAACAGTATGACACAAGAAGCCACACAAGAGTTAGCATACAGCTATATTGAACAACTTGACCCGGTTCACGGGCTATTTATTGATGGAAACTATCTTGCAAGTGCCTCGGGTGACACATTTGATGTGCATGATCCAGCAACAACGCGCACGATTTGTGCCATGCCCTCGGCAACAGAAGAACAAGTCGACCACGCGGTGGATGCAGCAGCGAAAGCACTTCCATCTTGGCGCAAGGTCGCTCCACGTCAACGTAGCGAAATCCTGCGGCGCGCCTTTGAACTAATGCTTGAACAGCACCATGAACTTGCCGCATTGATGAGCTTAGAAAATGGCAAATCAATTGCTGATTCCTATGCAGAAGTTACCTATGCGGCAGAGTTTTTCCGATGGTTTAGTGAAGAAGCTGTGCGAAGTGACGGAGACTATTGCCAATCACCCGCAGGGGGAACACGAACGATTGTTACCAGGCAACCTATTGGAGTGGCAGCTCTTATTACTCCGTGGAACTTCCCAGCAGCCATGGCAACACGAAAAATTGGTCCCGCCCTTGCAGCAGGATGTACGGTGGTGTTGAAGCCGGCCTCTGAAACGCCCATCACTGCTTTAGCGGTATGCCGTATCCTTGAACAGGCCGGTGTTCCCAAAGGCGTGGTGAATATGGTGACATCTTCTTCGTCATCGATGGTGTCGCAACGCTGGCTTGAAGATCCCCGCGTGCGGATGGTTTCGTTTACAGGCTCAACGCGGGTGGGCTCACTTTTGATGGGGCTTGCAGCGAAACGGATTGTCACATCGTCAATGGAACTTGGCGGTAACGCGAGTTTTATCATCGGTAAAAATGCTGATATTGAAGCAGCTGTTGAGGGGGCAATGATTGCAAAATATCGGAATGCAGGTCAGGCGTGTACCGCTGCCAACCGATTTTTTGTTCATAAAGATGTTGTGGATGAATTCGTTGATGCATTTGGTCAAAAGATTAAGGCACTTAGTGTTGGTCCAGCATTTAGCGGCGCAGATATTGGGCCGATGGTCAATAAAAAAGCTCAAGAAACAATTACAGCACTGCTTGAAGAGGCAATTGCCAACGGGGCTCATATTCTTGCGCAATCGGGTGATATTCCCGATGAGGGATATTTTGTACGGCCCACATTGTTGCAGGTGGACAGCGCACAAGCCAGGGTGATGCAAGAAGAAATATTTGGGCCTATTGCACCCATCGTAACTTTTGATGATGACGAGACTATGATACAGCAGGCGAACTCTGTTGAAATGGGCTTGGCTTCCTATGTTTTTGATGAAGATATCAAATGGGCTCTTACCGTTGCTGAATCATTGGAAACTGGGATGATTGGTGTAAATCGTGGTGCAATCTCGGATCCGGCAACACCGTTTGGTGGATTCAAGCAGTCAGGCATTGGGCGTGAAGGAGCTCGTGAAGGGTTGAGAGAATTCCAAGAAACACAGTATTTCTCGGTGGCATGGAAGTAAAATTCAACACTTTGCTTGCTCAGGTACAAAAAGTGAGAGGGCGCCATGGGGGAGTCCTCTCACTTTTTTACTTTGCCTACTATGAGCATCATAAATGTTGAGGTATTCAGATAAACTAAATCCTATGCTGGATACGATTTCAAAACAGATTATTACGATGCTTCAAGAGGATGGTCGCTGCTCGTATACGGCGATCAGCAAAAGAGTGGGCCTTTCAGAACCTGCAGTGCGCCAACGTGTAACAAAGCTTCAAAAAGAGGGCGCTATCCAAATTGTTGCCGTTACCGATCCCTCTACGATGGGTTATTCTTCGCAAGCCATGCTGGGATTGAAAGTGCATGGGCCAATCGAGGAATTGGCAACACGGTTAGCGCAACTCGATGAGGTTATTTACGTGGTCTTTACGTCGGGGTCTTTCGACCTACTTGTTGAGGTAGTCTGTAAAGACGACACAGAGCTGATTCATTTTGTTGATCAAAACATTCGATGCGATGATGCTGTCGGCGCAGTACAAACCATGCGCTACCTTGGTATCCACCGACAAGACTACAACTGGGGTTTTATTGAATAAGATAGTAGCTGCCCGTTGTGCTATGTAGAGGCGTGGTAATAGTGGGGTGCTGTCCGAACACGGATGACACAATGACACTTAGCGTGCTGCGTTGATGTGGGGCTGACACCGAATATGACATGTGCTTTTACTTATGTTTAAGGGCAGTTTCTTGCTATTAATGATACACAAATTAGTGGGGGGGGGGCTTTGTTTTTCACGCTAGGCCCCCACCACCGACTGGCAGAGAGGAAAGAAAAGCTCCTAGATGTCTACGGTGACACTTTCTGGAGTATGTTCGGCAAACTCTTGTTCTTGCTTATCGTCGGCAATGCCTTGTGACAGACCAGTTTTACCGAAAAAGAAATCAGGGTATCGCAGGCGCTGATAAACCATAATGACGATACCTAGACCTATCAGTAAAATTGCAAGCCAGAAAACAAGCCCAATATGGAATATCTGCGATCCTGAACCAAATTCAGGATCCATTGATTCCACGATGGTTTGTACAAAAAGCCATGTTAATATCATTGCGCCAATTAAAGGCATGAACAGCATGAACATGGCGTTTCTGAACGAATCGAACCACTTTTTACGGAAATACCATACACATGAATATGCTGTCAGACCATAGTAGAAACAAATCATGATGCCCAGTGTTTGTACCGTATCCCACAGTACTTTTTCAGATAAAATGCGCATGACGGTATAGAAGATTGACGTTGCGATTGCCGAAAAAATTGTGGCATATCCTGGTGTGAAGAAGCGCGGATGAATTCTGGCGAACTTTTTGCTCATGGCACCGTAATGTCCCATAGCAAGAAGTGTTCTTGCTGGTGAAACAAAAGTTGATTGCAAAGAAGCTGCTGACGATGTCAGCACTGCCAGCGAGATAAGTGCAGCAAATGAACCAAATACAGGATTAGCTAAAGCAAAGAAGACATTGTTTTGAATATCTGGATTACCTAGACCAATCCCCGTTGTTCCTGTTCCCGCATAGACCATGGCCCCTAAAGAGACGAACAGGTAAATAAAGACAACAATAACAACAGTCCATGTTGCTGCTTTACCAGGGGTTGATGACGCACCTTTTGTTTCTTCGTTCATGGTTAAGGTGACATCCCATCCCCAAAAGATAAACAGTGATATTGAAATACCCGTGGCTAAGGTGCCAAAGCTCGATACTTCGAGCGGATTGAACCAGGATGCTTCAATAGGGGAAAAGTTTGGGACATGCAGTACATAGCCTTCGTAGAACATGACACAACCAAAGCCAATAAAAATCAGTAGCTGCAATGACACCAGAATATATTGGATACGCTGCGTGGTTTGCATATCTCGGTACGAAATGAAGGTTGCCAAAAACATGAATATAAGACATGTTGCAATATTGATAACAGGATCACGTGTTAGTGAGGCAACCCACGGGCTCCACTCTTGAGACACCAGCTGTGAAATCAGCAGAAAAAAGAAGTCAACAGCAATACCCGCGATATTCGAGAGTACAACGCATGTAGCCACAATAAGGCCCCAGCCTGAAAGCCAGCCAACATAGGGCCCAAATGCGCGCACCCCCCACGTAAATGATGTGCCTGAATCAGGCATCACATTATTAAGCTCACGATAACCAAACGCTGTTAACAGCATAGGAATAAATCCGATAAGAATAATTGCCGGCACTTGGTGCCCCACAGCTGCAGCTGTAGGGCCAAGTGCGCCAGTTAACGTGTAGGGCGGTGCAACGCAGGCTAACCCAATGGTGATAGCACCCAGTAACCCAACGGAACCTGCGCTTAATCCTTTATCTTTACTCATGTAGATACCTCATCTTCATCGTGGCGCGGAACAATAATGAGAGGAACGGGAACCGCGCGTAAAATCTTATTGGCTACATTGCCTAGGAACAGCCGAGTAGGCGCACCCAAACGTGCTGAGCCTAGTAATACTATTTCGTCCTCTTTCCAATCAATGCGTTCAACGGCATCAGAAATAGAAGTGCCTTTCGCAACTTCGGTGGTGACATGAAGGTCATCGGGCAAATTGTCTTTGATATAAGCCAAATTCTTTTCCAGCTGTTGAACTGCCTGTTTGTGGCTTATCAATGCTTCTTTCTTTGCGCCAGGAACGGGTAATTCAATAAGGGAAAGTACCCGCACATCACAATCCATTTCACGTGCTGCAACAACGGTGGAACGTAAAAGACGCTCCGTTCCCTCCAATGTGCCTACACAGGCAGTAATGCGGTTGATTTTCTTGATTTTGCGATGACGCATCCCACGTGGGGCCAGCGCCAAAGGTACGGGGGAGGAATGAATAAGCGATGTGCCAATCGAACCCAGTGTGACCTTTCCCAGTGCGCCGTGGCGTCCTCCAGAAATAATAAGGCACGCTGGATGTTTCTTTTCGCAGACTTCTAAGAGGCCGTCGGCTGGATGAGCAGCATAGTGAAGATGGCAGACAAGATCGTCAAGTCCCAGTTCTTCTTCAGCATCTTCAATCCATTCAGCCGCCTGCTCGCGCAACATTTTGTCGTAGCCACCTTCTGGTGCAGCCAAGGCGTAGGGCTTGTCCTTATTAAGGATCATATAAACATCCATATTGGCACTACCTGAACGCGCAAGAAGAGCACCAAGTGAAAGCGCATCTTGGCCGCCCAGTGAACCGGTAAAACCGACAACAATATCCATGAAAAATCTCCTTTTTTGGTGAAGAGGGCGAAGCTATGCTTCGTGGGCAACCATGACGTGTTTAATGCGGGTGTAGTCTTCTAAGCCATAAATTGAAAGATCCTTGCCATAGCCAGAATGTTTGAACCCTCCGTGAGGCATTTCGGCAACAAGTGGAACATGAACGTTGACCCACACGCATCCAAAGTCAAGTTCACGCTGGAAAAACTCTGCTGTACAAAGATCTTTTGTCCACACCGACGAAGCTAAGGCAAACTCAACATCGTTTGCCATTTCCAGAGCTTCATCGCGTGTAGTAAATGTTTGTACGGTGATAACAGGGCCAAAAATTTCTTGCTGAATGACGTCATCGTTTTGCCGGCATCCCGATAAAATGGTCGGCTCAAAGAAGCAGCCTGGGCCATCAATAGGTTTACCGCCACATTCAATAGTGATATGTTCAGGCAAATCATCAATAAACTTCTTCACGCCTTTAAAGTGGGACACATTATTAAGCGGTCCCATATCGCAGTCATCATCGGCACCCACTTTCAGTGCTCGAGCCTGCTTAACCAGTTCTGCGGTGAGTTGTTTTGCGATGCTTTCATGGGCAATCACTCGGCATGCTGCAGTACAGTCTTGGCCGCTGTTGAAGAATCCAGCGCCAGCAATACCTTCAGCTGCTGCTGCTACATTGACATCATCGAAAACAATAACGGGTGCCTTTCCACCAAGTTCTAGATGAGCCTTTTTCACATCTTTTGCTGCATGGGACGCCACCTCAATACCAGCACGGACCGATCCTGTGATGGCACACATCGCAGGAATTGGATGAGTGTTCATTGAATTGCCAGTTTCGTAGTTGCCTAACAGTACGTTGAACACACCTTTGGGAAGCACCTTGCTGGCAACCTCCGCCACAACGAGTGTGGATTCAGGGGAGTTTGAGGGAGGTTTGACAACAACTGTATTACCTGTTGCCAGTGCAGGGCCGATTTTCCAGATCAGCATAAGGAAGGGATAGTTCCATGGGGTTACTTGAGAGATGACTCCAAGGGGTTCACGTCTGATTGTTGAGGTATAGCCTTCCATATATTCACCGGAAGCAACGCCAGACATATTGCGTTGAGCACCAGCAAAGAAACGCAGTTGGTCGCAGCCAACAGCAACTTCTTCACGCATAATAATGGGTTGTGGCTGACCAGTATTTCGATTTTGTGCCTGTGCAATGCGTTTGCCAGCTTCTTCAAGAGCATCAGCGAATTTCATCAACATGATAAAACGTTGTTGAGGGGTTGTTTTTTTCCATGAGGAAAATGCAGTCAGAGCTGCTTTCATGGCATTATCGACATCAACGTCATCAGAGATGGGGGCTATACCAACAACCTCATCTGTGACGGGAGAAATAAGTGTGTTCTCTTTGGTACTGTGTGATTGAACGAATTGACCATCAATAAAGTTTTTGAGTTTTTCCATTTTTCTCACTCTCTTTCAAATGGAGGTGACCATATCAAGCTGATATGTGGCGTACTATGTGGTTGAATCATCGCGTTGCGCCATCATCGGGCAAAGCCAGGCATCGTTGCCTACAGGCAATAGCCTAGCGGAAAACTATCGGGACTTAAAGCCTAAAAACAACTAAAAATAATATATTGAGATAAAAAGACATTAAAATCTTTCGTTTTTCTAGGACTTGATGTATTGTTTTAGTTGTTTACTTCTTCTGATAAGAAGTGTTATTTTCCGGCTAACGTAACGATGCGCACCCGGGCAACGAGGAAGAAAGGCATAAAAATGGCTGTAGAATTGGATCTGCAAAGAATTCAAAATCTTATTAAAGAAGAATCCGAGAAACTCAATAATCGCACACAGCGTTCCAAGGAAATGTATGAACGTGCACGTCATCATTTGTGTAACGGTGTCGGCTCAACCTACCAGGCACGTGATCCGTGGCCAATCTACATTGCTGAAGGTTCTGGCCCCCACATCGTCGATGTTGATGGCAACAAGTATTACGATTTTCACAATGGCTACGGTTCAATGATTCAAGGCCATGGTCATCCGATGGTAATGGATGCGTTGAAAGAGCGCTATCCAAAGGGCTCGCACTTTGGATGTGCAACGGAAGAAGACGTTATTGTTGCCGAAGAACTTTCGCGTCGTTGGGGGCTACCAAAATGGCGTTTCACTAACTCGGGTTCAGAATCAACCATGGATGCGATTCGTATTGCTCGTGCCTATACAGGTAGGGACACCATCGTCAAGATTTTTGGTTCCTATCATGGACACCATGATGGTGTGATGGTCTCGATAGGTGTTCCCTACGATAAGATCGGCGACCGCTTCACGTTGAAATCTTTGCCCTATGGTGGTGGAATTCCCCAGTCCATTGTTGATATGACATATTCTGTTCATTTTAATGATGCCGAGGCAATGGAACGCCGCATTATCGAACTTGATAAAGAAGGAAAGAAACCTGCTTGCGTTATCATGGAAGCCGCCATGATGAACCTAGGTGTGGTGCTCCCTGAAGATGGCTACCTGCGGCAAGTACGTGATATTTGTACACGTCACAACGTTGTCTTGATTTTTGATGAAGTAAAAACTGGCATGTGTATTGCAGCCGGGGGAGCAACGGAATACTTCGGCGTTACCCCCGATCTTGTCACTTTGGCGAAAGCACTGGGAGCCGGGTTGCCTTCTGGAGCAATCGGTGGAACAGAAGAAGTAATGTCTGTTGTTGAGGACGGAACGGTATATCAGGTGGGAACATTTTCTGGAAACCCCCTGTCTATGGCAGCAGCAGCAGTGTCGTTGACTGAAATTTTAACGCCTAAGGCATACAGCCACCTGGATCATCTTAACGATCGCATTGTGAAGGGTTGCCAAGCGGTTATCGACAAATACGATCTGCCTGGCTATGCGTTAGGTATCCAATCAAAGGGGTGCGTTACATTTTCTGACACGAAGATTACCGACTACGCCACCTATATCGCCAATCAACAAGATGCACTATGCGATGCCGCATGGGTGTGGAATATGAACCGCGGTATCTTCATGACCCCAGGACGCGAAGAAGAATGGACGCTGTCGGTTACCCATACCGACGAAGCCATTGATGCCTATATTGCGGCTTTCGATTCATTAGCTGCAGAGTTGACGCGTTAATCAACTCCTTCGAAAGCGTGGTATGTATGCTATCCACGCGAGATGTGCCCACAAGAGTGCGAACTTGTGGGCACATTTTTTTCTCAATTCACTTTTTCGTCAACTGCAGGTTACGATAGACCCTGTGATTTCAGCTTCGCATGTGTCGATTTTTATTGGTGATCGCGCTCTTGTGCGTGATGCCAGTTTTGTTGTTGATAAAGGCATGCGCATTGGTTTAGTTGGCAGAAATGGTGCAGGAAAAACCACGACGTTAAAACTTTTAGCCGGTATCGCCCATACTGAAGGTGCAATCGAATATCAAGGTGATGTTCACTCTCACGGTACAGTGGCCTATCTTTCGCAAGATCCAGATGCTGCTCAAGGCGAAAAAACGGGGCGTGAACGTATCCTTTCAGTGCGTGGACTTGATAATCTTGCTCGTAAAATTACTCAGGCAGAGCATCTGATGTCCACCACTGAGGGGGATCAGCTTGCCAAAGCAATGGAACGCTATACGCGTCTTGACCATGAATTCGAAATGAAAGGTGGATGGGCGGCCAATAGTGAAGCTATGCATATTGGCGCCAACCTAGGGCTCGATAAAGAAACGTTGCTACAGCCTTTACAGACACTCTCTGGCGGTCAAAGACGTCGTGTTGAATTGGCGCGCGTTCTTTTTTCACAATCCGATATTTTGCTTCTTGACGAGCCTACAAACCACCTAGATCACGACTCGATTGTGTGGCTTCGCCAATATTTGCAAAACTATTCGGGTGGTTTTTTGATGATCACCCACAATGTTGATTTGTTAGAAGATACGGTCAATAAGGTATTTTATATTGATTCTCAGCGACGTACCCTCGACATTTATCACACCACGTGGCATCATTATCTGCGCCAACGTGAAGAAGCTGAACTGCGGCGCAAAAAAGAACGCGATAATGCTCTTCGTAAGGCCCAACAGCTGAAAGAGCAAGGCGAAAAGATGCGTGCAAAAGCCACAAAAGCTGTTGCGGCTCAACAGATGCTGAAACGTGCAGAAAAGCTCTTAACTGAAACCGCTGAAGCTACAAGTTACGAAAAAGTTGCCCGTCTTCGTTTTCCCCAGCCAGCACCGTGTGGAAAAGTACCGTTAACAGCTACGGGATTAACAAAATCTTACGGCGATAATATTGTTTTCATCGACCTCAATCTGGCAGTTGACCGCGGGTCAAAAATCGTTGTCCTTGGCTGTAACGGCGCTGGGAAAACTACACTTCTTCGCTTACTTTACAATCTGGAGGACGCAGATGAGGGGCAGGTGCATCCAGGCCACGGTTTAGAGCTAGGCTACTATGCACAAGAACACGAATTGCTTGATCCTCATGCCAGCGTTTACGAAAATATGGCTGCAGCAGCCCCTGAGTTTGATGAAACCCACGTGCGCAATGTTTTAGGTCAGTTTCTGTTTAGTGGTGATGATGTTGATAAACCTGCGTCAGTATTATCCGGTGGTGAAAAAACGCGCCTTTCATTGGCCACTTTGGTAGTTTCACGAGCTAACGTCCTCCTGCTTGATGAGCCGACGAATAACCTGGATCCGGCCAGTCGTGAAGAAATCCTCTATGCGCTCAATACTTACGAGGGCGCTGTTGTGCTGGTTACTCACGATCCAGGTGCGGTAAAGGCGCTCCATCCCGATCGTGTACTGCTTCTTCCAGATGGTGATGAAGATTACTGGAGTGATGACTACGCCGATTTTATTACCTTAAAATAGGGTAGAATATCAATGTGATTCATCTTCCTCTGCACCGTCACCCACGACGTCAACGACGTTATGAAAGTATTGTGGCGCGTTCACGCACGCATGAACCAAGTATTGATGGAGCATGTGGATCCGTAGATGACGAAGAAAAGGCATCGAAAGATTTTATGCAGAAGGTATCACGTTTTCGTGAACGAACATTCACTTTTGATTCATTTGTTCAGGCAAGTCGATCCACAAAACGTGCCTTGACATCTGCTGGTAAGCAGTCGCCAAAAGCGATAGTGTCTGCGGCCTCTGATGTGGTTCAAAAATCAACATTACGAATGCTTGCTAGGTATCGTCAAAGCGTACTCGTTAGTGGAACCAGTGGAAAGACAACGGCAACTGTCATGCTCTTGGCAGCTTTGCGTACCAGGGGGGACGTTGCTTATACACGTGATGAAACTCCAGGTATTTCACAAGCCGTGGCGGCGTTAACACGACGACGAAACGCCCCGTATGCGGTGATAGGATCCGATGAATCCAGTGTTGGCGATATTGCCGAACATTTGCGCCCACAGGTGTTGGTTCTTCTTAATATTATTCATGGCAATACAAACGACCCAGCCTACGACGACAAGTTTTCCGAAGAAATTAAGCGTGCTATCCGACTCAATCCGCATATGACCATTGTGGCAAATTGTGATGATCCCTATGTTGTGGCGGCACTGCTGCATGCGCGAAGAGTAGTGTGGGTCAGTGCTGGCTGTTCATGGAAACGCGATGCCGTGATTTTTCCAAAAACTGGGACACAAGTTATCTTCCAAGGTGACCATTGGTTTGTTGCCGACTCGGAGTATCGGCGTCCACAAGCCCAGTGGAAGTGTGAAAATGATCGACTGATTTCACCTGCCCAGGGGGATAGCTATGAGTTTGCATTAGATGTTCCCTCGGATACATTTACTGGTTATGCGGCAATGTGTGCAGTGGCAGCCTATTATATGGGTGTAGGAATTCCAGCATCACTTGCGGCATTTAATAATGCGAAAAAGCTGGTGAGCCGTACACTATCCTACGACATTGGTGGGCGTCACCTTCATATTTTCCATGTGCGCAACATTCCTACTTTTGAACAAGCTGTGGGACTTGTTGCCAATGAAGATGACGACATTATTATTGCTATTAACGAAGAAGAGGCAACCTGCGATGCGATGTCGTGGATGTGGGATGTTGATATCAATATTCAGCCAAATTCTACGCCCTCGTCAAAAGGTCGGCGACGTGAACGAAAAATCATCGTGTGCGGTGACTACGCCCTGGAACTTGCTGTAAGGTTTCGCTATGCTGGTTTTTCACCAATTCTTGCTAACTCGATACTTGATGCACTCAATATTGTTGAGACCGGTAGTCATGTTGACGTTATTATGAATGTTTCTGCTGCACGCGAAGCGGAAAATCTATTGACACGTTTCGATTCACCCCACCGCCTTGATCTTAAGAAAACCTACCGCAAGTATTCGTCACGGATGCAACATAGTATGCAGTCGCAGGGATTTTTGGCACCTGTTTTTGATACACCCTCACCAGTTCACACTTGTGATGGTGATTTCGGGAAGGGGGAGTAATGCCTGATACTCGCCTTAGTATTGGTGTTATTGACCCGGAAGCTATCGGGACTCACGGTGATAATGGCAATGCCATCGTTTTGCGTCAAAGGGCCAGATGGCGTGGATTGGAACCTATTATTCATCCGATCCATGTAAGCGACCCTATTCCATCATCACTTGATATATATGTGATGGGTGGCGGTACTGTTGATGCACGTCCCTTACTTCTTGAACATTTGACACGTGCACGTGGTTTGCAGAGAGCTTTACGCAGAGGGCGTCCGTTGCTGGCGATTGGTTCGTCAATGCAAATTTTGGGACGCTATTACATTGATGAGCACGGCAAAAAAATTGGTGGTTTAGAGATTATGGATATCACCACTGATCTTTTGGCCCAACCAGTGATTCGAGAAGTCGCAGTACGTCCGATGCTAGCCGGATTAACTGAGCTTTTGACTGGTCATGAGCATCATATGAGTGCCACACGTTTGGGTGAGGGCGTTGAGCCTTTGGGGCAGATGATTTATGGTACGGGCAACGGTTATGCGCTTCGTGATCCTAAGGATCGAAAAAGCCAGTATCTTGACCCACATGAAAGTGTATTTGTGCGCCCTCAACAAGTTGATCCTCCAGTTGTCTATGAAGGGGCAACGATGGATGCGATAATAGGGACTTATATGCATGGGCCTGTGTTGGCAAGAAATCCCCAGTTGGCCGACTATATGTTGCAATTAGCTACTGGAAAAGAAAAAATGGAAGATATTTATCTTCCCAGTATTTACCGTATGCGAAGGGAGCGTTTGAATGCTCTTGGTATTTCAGCACAGGCAGAGAAGTAAATAATGGTGTTAACGCCTGGGCCAGAGAAGATGATTTGTTCGCGTCGGGAATGCATTTTCCCTGCACGATGGGCAGTGTGTTGGAAGAACCCACGTATTCACCGAGAGCGTGAGAAAATTTGGCTGTCATGCCCAGAACATCGACCGTATTTTGAGGACTACTTTTCTTACCGAAATTTTCCTTTTCGTGTTATAGACATCCGCGAGTTAGAGGGTAAATAAACAACTTTACGAAACATGCTTGATGTATATGCTGGTAGGCACCACTTGTGTATAGTACATGAATTGCTGTACTATTGAGTGATGGATAATGGTGAACAACTTGAGCATGTTTCGCTTAATCATATTGATATGTTGGCCCGCGTAGGGCATGCATTTTCGGATTCCACTCGCGCACAAGTCCTTCTGTGTTTAGCAAGGAAGGAGTGCCTACCATCTGAATTGGCACAACGCATTGGTGTATCCCGCCAAGTAATGTCGAACCAGTTGTCATGTTTACGTGGATGTGGTCTGGTCACACCAAGGAAAGAAGGCCGTCAGGTTTGGTACAGTTTGGCGCACCCGTCGCTTGGTAAAGCTGTAGATGATCTTTTAGTGCTTACGCGCGAACTCAGTCCAAGCTGCTGTAGTGAAAGGCAATGTCAATGCAACAAGTAAAACAATCCTTTGAAGCGCAGAATCGTCAATCTGTCGATTCCAATAAAGAGCCGTGCTGTTCACAATCGGAACGTCGTGCAGATCAAGAAGGTAATACAGACCAGGCGCGTCAGCAAATACTGCGTCGAAGAATCCGCATGATCGTTGCCGCCACTATTGTTTATAACATTATCGAAGCCATAGTAGCCCTTGTTGCTGGCAATATTGCTTCCTCGTCAGCACTCATCGGCTTTGGTTTGGATTCAACTATCGAAGTGTTGTCGGCAGCTGCAGTTGCCTGGCAGTTTGCGGGCCCAGATCCTCACGCACGCGAAAAAATTGCTTTGCGCCTTATAGCGGTATCCTTTTTTGGATTAGCTATTTTTGTGACTATCGATTCACTTGAGGCACTTATTGGCGTCACTCACGCTGACGAATCGCTTCCTGGTATTATTTTGGCCTGCTTTAGTGTGGTTGTCATGCCGTTTCTTTCGTGGTTTGAACGCAAAACGGGCCAAGAACTAGGATCGCTAACAGCCGTTGCTGACTCGAAACAGACGTTGCTGTGTACCTACCTATCCGCAGTTCTTCTTATTGGCCTTTTGGCAAATATGTGGTGTGGTTGGACATGGGCCGATCCAGTCGCCGGATTAGTGATTGCGGGTATTGCCGTTCGAGAAGGTGTCAATGCATTACAGGGTAAAACCTGTTGCTAACGATGATCATTGTCATTTGCTCGGTTATTTTCGCCACGTTTCACTACTGTGACACCAATTATTGGTTGATGACTCGGCTGTAGATGCTACTCTAAAAAATGCGATAATCTAAGGACGTATAAACTACTTTTAACAAGGACGTTACTTCATGAGGAAAAAGAAAGAGGGCACCAAGAGGCAACCTGGGCGTCCAAAGGCTGATGGCACTGACCGTCGACAGATGATACTTGATGTTGCTCTTTCCGAGTTTGGTACACGTGGTTACGAGGGCGCTTCACTGGCGCGAATCGCGGCGGGTGCCGACATAACGAAGGCCGCCTTGCTTCACTATTTTCAGTCAAAAGAAGCATTGTTTGCTGAATTGCTAGCGATCAGAGATCTTGAGAATCAGAAAAATGTTTTGCGTTTTAATGATCCAGATAAAATGTCATTGGAATATTTACGTCAAGAGGGCGTCACAATGGAATGGCTTTTTGATGGAGATATCTGGACCTATCTTGACCTTGTAATTCAGCTTGCTAAAAATAACGAACAGAATCCGTCTCAGGTTAAACTCTTTATTACCGTATCATCCCATGCCACTAACCGCAGTGGAACTGGTTACGAATGGCTCTACAATCATTGGAAACACAGCATTAGTGCGGTTGCTGATGGATTTGAAAAAGCGAAGGAACGCGGTACCGTAAAACCCGACCTTCCTTCCTATCGTGTTGCTAGAACGCTGGTTGCCATTATGGATGGCATCCAGCTTCAATGGGCTGTAGCCTTAGACCGTAAAACTGACGAGTGGATGGCTAAAACACTACACGAAGAATTAGCTGACTATGTTGAGCTTTTGCGTGCACGGTATGAGGTCACACTCTAAACGTGTAAAATATGAGCGTGTCCAAAAAAGATCAACAAAACAATTCACCACGCCAAGTTTCAGGCTCACATATGCCATTTCGATCGCGTAGCGCGGTTGCATTTGGACGATGCGCCTCACGTTTATCCCGTCTGAGTGGGAAGGGTGCCGGAGGGATGATTGGTGGAAGAGTTGCTCAGAAACTTGCCCCCGATGTGGTCAGCGATCTTGCTGCGGGCCGCCAGTGCGTGATTGTTACAGGAACTAACGGTAAATCTACCACAACAGCAATGGTTCAAAGTGCCTTGAAGAATCTGGGTGAAGTTGCCTGTAATGCTAATGGTGACAATCTGACTTCCGGTGTGATCACCGCACTGATGAATGCCCCCGATGCCCCCTATGCGGTGCTGGAGGTTGATGAAATGCACGTAGCAGAGGTTGCAAAGGCTGTGAAACCTAAGGCATTTATCCTATTGAATTTGTCCCGTGACCAACTGGATCGTGTTGGTGAAATCGGTGTGGTTGAACGTAGTCTTCGACAGGTAATACACAATAATCCTCAAGCGTATGTGATTGCCAACTGTGACGATCCGCTCATCGCATCAATTGCCTGGGATGCTCCAAAGGTGATATGGGTCAGTGTGGGGGCACACTGGACACAGGATTCAACAAGTTTTCCTCGCGGTGGCGGTATTGTGCTGCATGAGGAAAACTCCTGGCGTGTGCCAGGAACACAGTATTCGCGGCCTGAACCGCATTGGATTGTTGAGGGCGATGAACTGGTTGATACCACGAATAATAAGAATGTATGCCACCTTGAGCTTCATGTACCCGGGCAGGCAAATAAGGGTAATGCCGGACAAGCTATTGTCGCTGCCTACGCGATGGGGGTTGATCTTACAGTTGCAGCTCAATCAGTGGGGACAGTATGCGCGGTAGCCGGACGCTACACGACATATACGGTCAAAGAACGTTCCATTCATATGCTGCTTGCGAAAAATCCAGCAGGGTGGCAGGAAGCCCTGTCTATGCTTGATAAGGACACTGATAATCTTATTATTAGTGTCAATGGTCAAGTAGCTGATTCAACAGATCTTTCATGGTTGTGGGATGTAGCCTTTGAAACACTGGTAAAACGATACAATCACGTAGTGGCCTGTGGCGACCGTGGACGTGATCTGGCTGTGCGTCTTGACTATGCCGGAATAAATGTCACCTACTGTGACAGTCTTGAGGCTGCCCTCATGCACTTTCCAGCACATTCACGCATAGAATTCTTAGCAAATTACACAGCATTTCGTGATGCAAAAATAATGTTCGACAAGGTATCAGAAGGACGGTCGTAAACCATGCTCCACATTGGTGTTATTGATCCAGAAGTTTTGGGAACCTATGGCGACACTGGCAATGCACTCATTTTGGCGTCTCGCGCGAAACGCCGTGGCATTGACGCCCAGATTCATTCAATTCATCTTGATGAACCGATCCCCACATCAATGGATATCTATGTGATGGGTGGCGGTGAAGATAGTGCCCAGGCATTAGCGGCAGAGCATCTTCGAAAGAGCGCAGATTTTCGGCGTGTTATTGAGCGAGGGACACCACTGCTGGCAATTTGTGCGTCAATGCAGATTCTAGGTAAGTGGTATGTTGATGCCCACGATAACCGTGTAACTGGCGTAGAACTTCTTGATATTACTACTGAGCCACAGGGTACTCGTTCCATTGGAGAGCTTCTTTCCCAGCCGATTCTTCCCGAGCTCACACACACTCTTACGGGATTTGAAAATCACGGTGGGGGAACAAGTCTTGGTGGCGATGCGCGTCCTCTAGCAACGGTGACATGCGGGAAAGGAAACGGTGGTACCTGGGAAAATGGTGAGCCTGAACAGGCTTATGAAGGGGTTGTTCAAGGATCGATTATTTCTACTTATATGCATGGACCCGTACTTGCGCGCAACCCAGAATTAGCAGACCTATTGCTCTGTCGAGCTACAGGTCAACAATCGCTTCCAGAAATTGCGATGCCTCTTGTGGATCAGCTGCGTGAAGAACGGCTTCACGCAGCAAGAAACCACTAGGCAGAGCTTCTAACGTTTTGCTTTACGGGTTGATGCGGTTGATGCATCACCTTTGCGAATAATTGTTCCTTTAGGGACAACAGTAAGACCCTCGGGGGTTACTTCAAATCCGCGCGCCTTATCAAGATTCAAATCTAAGCCCACGCGTGCGCCATCTTCAATAATGCAGTCTTTATCGATAATGGCATGGTCAACCTCGCAGTTCCTCCCCACAACGGTGTTGTGCATAATAACAGAATGGCTGACTTTAGCGTAAGAATGTACATAGACTCCTGGGGATAGTACCGAATGAATTACCTCACCGCCAGAAATAATAACCCCCGGTGACACAAAGGAATCAAGTGCTGCTCCGCGGCGTCCTTCTTCATTAAATGTTGTTTTTGCAGGGGGAAGCCATCCCTCTAGCTGCGTATAGGTTGGCCAATGCGAGTTGTAAAGATTGAACACTGGGTGAACCGAGATAAGATCCATATGGGCTTCATAGAAGGCATCGAGTGTTCCGACATCACGCCAATAGTCGCGGTCACGATCAGTGGCCCCTGGAATAACATTGTTAATAAAGTCGTAGCACCACACGCCACCGTGATCAACAAAATAGGGGACGATGTCTCCGCCCATATCGTGTCTGGAATCAGGGTTATCGGCATCAGCGTGAAGTGCATCAAGAAGAGCATCTGTGGTAAAGACGTAGTTGCCCATTGAAGCAAGAATCTTGTCGGGAGCATCGGGTAGTCCCTGACATGTTTCGGGTTTTTCTAAGAATCCTTTGACAACACCGCGCTCCTGGTCGATCACTCCAAAGGAGGACGACAGCTCGATTGGTTGACGAATTCCGGCAACTGTACATGGCATTCCAGAGCGGATATGTTCATCCAGCATTTGTGAAAAATCCATGCGATAGATATTGTCGGCACCGATAATAACAAGGTAGTCCGGTCTTTCATCTTCAATTGTGTTGATAGATTGGTAGATGGCATCAGCTGAACCGCGATACCAGTGTTCACCAGTTCTTTGTTGAGCAGGTACCGGCGTGACATAGTTACCCAGAAGGGTAGACATGCGCCAGGTTTTTGAAATATGGCGGTCTAGTGAGTGCGATTTGTACTGTGTCAATACAACAACATGAAGATAGCCTGAGTTCACAAGATTTGACAGGGCAAAATCGATCAGACGAAAATGTCCACCAAATGGAACTGCAGGTTTGGCACGGTCAAGGGTCAATGGCATCAGGCGGGTGCCAGCTCCGCCGGCCAGGACTATAGCTAATACTCGTGGTTTATTCATACTAAATAGGATATGTGAAATGGCGCACGATTACTTTAATTTGGCTAAGATCAAAGGGAAGAAGTTATGAATCTCGCTGTAACGGAGAAGTAAAAATGAGAGTTGACTTGATTACCCGTGAATATCCTCCCTTTGTTTACGGTGGTGCAGGCGTTCATGTGACCGAGTTGGCAAAAGTTTTGCGACCTCGGGTTGATGAAGTACATGTCCATGCTTTTGATGGAACTCGCAATCCACAAGATATTGCAAATGCTGGACACGTGTACGGATATGATTATCCGCAAAATCTCAGCAAGGCTAATGGGGCGCTGAAAACACTTGGCCTTGATGTTGAGATTGTGCAGCGCGTTGATGGAGCCGATATAGTCCATTCGCACACGTGGTATGCGAATATGGCTGGACATCTGGCTCAGATTCTTTACGACATTCCTCACGTGATTTCTGCGCATTCCCTTGAACCTTTGCGTCCATGGAAGGCAGAACAACTTGGGGGAGGGTACAGGTTATCAAGCTGGATGGAAAAAACGGCATACGAGGACGCTGCGGCTATTGTGGCAGTATCCTATGCAATGCGCGACGATATTCTACGCTGCTATCCTGGCATTGACCCTGATAAGGTGAAAGTCATTCACAACGGAATTGATCTTGATGACTGGTCAGTAGTTGATGATGACGAGGCAGTAAAGGCGACACTGAAGAAATACGGTATCGATCCTCATCGACCAACAGCTGTGTTTGTAGGACGTATTACGCGGCAAAAGGGATTGCCGCACCTGTTGCGTGCATTGCAGACAATGCCAAAGGATGCTCAAATGGTACTGTGTGCGGGAGCACCTGATACAGAAGAAATTATGACCGAGGTTACCCAACTTGTTGACCAGCTTCGTTCGACCAGAAGTACTGATGGCATTATATGGATTTCAGAGATGCTGCCTCATGAAGAAGTTGTTCATATTCTTCAAGCGGCTACACTCTTTGTTACACCATCTATCTACGAGCCACTTGGTATTGTTAATTTAGAGGCCATGGCTATGGGATTACCTGTTGTTGGTACCAATACGGGCGGTATCCCAGATTGCATTGTGGATGAAGAAACTGGTTTGCTTGTCCCCATTGAACAAAAAGATGATGGATCGGGAACGCCTCTTGACGCTCAAGCATTTGAAGCAGATATGGGGCAACGTATTAACGCCCTGTTAAATAATCCTGAAAAAGCACGTGAGATGGGCAAGGCAGGCCGTAAACGTGTTGAAGACCAGTTTACGTGGTCACGAATTGGCGATGAGGTAGTAGAATTGTATCAAACAATGCTTGAGTAGAAAGGTGAAGCTGTGCAGCCACTGATTCGATGTGACAACGTGAGTTTTATTCGAGGCGGCAATGTCATTTTAGACGGCGTTAGTTTTGAGGCTCATCACGGTCAACACTGGGCAATTCTTGGGCCTAATGGCGCTGGAAAAACCACCCTTATCTCGATTCTTGCTGCACGTCAATTTCCTTCTTCAGGGCATGTTGAACTATTAGGTACATCGTTAGGAAAGGTTGAGATAGCCGATCTACATGCACAAATTGGCTTGTGTTCTTCGTCTGTCTTGGCACGAATACCGCATATGGAAACACTTGAAGAAGTTGTGCTTAATGCTTCTTACGGTGTATTAGCGGGTGGGAAAAACCAAGTGTTTGATGATGAAGATCGTCAACGTGCCAATAATCTGATGAACGTATTTGGCGTTCAGCATTTAGCGGCGCGTCCCATTGTGACTTTATCGGATGGAGAGCGACAAAGAATGATGATGTGTCGAGCATTAATGGCCGATCCTGAAATCATGATTTTGGATGAACCAGCAGCTGGCGTGGATTTAGGTGCGCGTGAAGAACTCATGGCGGCGCTGAGTGAACTAGCAAAGGACGAGCGTTCACCCATGATGTTGCTTGTAACTCATCATGTGGAGGAGATACCCCAAGCCTTTACCCATGCTATGCTGATAAATCACGGTCGCATCGCCTACGCTGGTGAAATCGAGCAGGTGATGACGTCACAACACTTATCCGATGTTTTCGAACTTCCGCTACAACTGGGCGTCGATCGCGGACGTTACAGCGCATTTGCGCACTTATAAAGGAGCTAAACAATGGGCTGGGTAACGTTTTTTATTTGGTTGATTATCGCTGTATGCTGTATTTTTATTGAACTGATAGGCACGGATTTTGTGTTTTTGATGTTGGCTGGAGGTGCCATTGGGGGAGCTGTAATCGGATTATTTTTCCCCTCGTCTTTGCTGGCACAAGTCCTTGTAGGTGCGGTTGTTGCCGTTGTCCTTTTGCTGGTGCTACGTCCAGTCATTAAACGTCATCTTATAAAAGATCTGCCTGCAGAAAAAATGAATATCGATGCTGTTGTTGGAAAACGGTGCCGCATTGTGACGCCCGTAAATCGTGACAGCGGACTTGTCTATCTTAACGGAAGCCAATGGAGCGCACGTACCGATACAAGCGATATCTTGCCTGTAGGCGAGTATGCCTATGTGGACTATGTGGATGGTGCAACGGTGGTGGTTGTACGTGAGCTTTCTCAACACATCACATGTAGGAAAAAATAAGAGTTTTTACGACGAATAGAATTAAGATTACCGACAACGAAAGATAACTATGGAGACCTCACTGATTATCACAGTATTTGCACTTTTCCTGCTCTTCCTCGTGATTTATTTCCTTGTTCGTATGATCCGTATAGTGCCCCAATCTCAAACACTGGTAGTGGAGCGTCTAGGAAAGTATTTAAAAACGCTTGATGCTGGCCTGCATCTTATTATCCCGGTAATAGACCGCGTGCGTGCCCGTGTTGATATGCGTGAACAAGTAGTGCCGTTTCGCCCTCAACCAGTTATTACAGAGGACAACGTAGTAGTGTCAATCGACACTGTTATCTACTATCAGGTGACGGACCCGCGCAGGGCGACATATGAAATCGCTGACTATATTGTTGCTATTGAACAGCTTACAGTTACGACGCTGCGTAATGTGATAGGTACGATGGATCTGGAACAAACATTGACATCGCGTGACCAGATAAACGGTCAGCTGCGCGGTGTTCTTGACCAGGCAACTGGGCAGTGGGGAATCCGCGTGAATCGTGTGGAGTTGAAAGCTATTGATCCGCCGCCATCAATTCAAAAGGCGATGGAACAGCAGATGCGTGCTGAACGTGACAAACGCGCAGCGATTTTAACGGCACAAGGAGTCCGTGAATCCGAAATTTTGCGTGCTGAAGGTGAAAAACAGGCCGAGATTTTACAAGCTGAGGGTGATGCAAAGGCCGCTGTCACGCGTGCAGAAGGCGAAGCTGAAGCAATTCGCCAAGTGTTTCAGTCCATTCACGCGAACAATGCCGATCCTCAGCTCCTTGCCTACAAGTATGTAGAGATGCTTCCTGAGCTTGCCAATGGGGAAGGCTCGAAAGTATTTGTAATCCCTGGAGAGCTTTCCACAGCATTGCAACACATAACTGAAGGATTCCGGGGGAATAATGGCCTATCTTAGTCAAGTACAAGAAGATGTTTTACGCCAGATTGCAGAAAAAGATGTTCGCTTTGTGCGGCTCTGGTTTTCTGATGTGCTTGGACGCATTAAATCTGTTGCCATTGATCCCGCAGAATTGGAGCACGCATTTTTAGAAGGCATTGGCTTTGACGGTTCCTCGATTGAAGGTTTTACCAGGGTCTATGAGTCAGATATGCTGCTTTATCCTGATCCGGCCACCTTCCAGCTTTTGCCATGGCGAAGCGATGATGAAGCGGTATGCCGCCTTTTTTGCGACGTGCATTTACCTGATGATACGCCTGCACCGTCTGATCCGCGTTTTGTGTTGGAAAAACAGTTAGAACGAGCAAAAGACTTGGGTTTTCGTTTTCATGTGCACCCTGAAATTGAGTTCTATCTGTTTCGCCCTCGAAAAGACAAACGTGACCCATTGGTGCCAGTTGACTATGCCGGATATTTTGACCATGTGCCGCGCGGAGGAAACAATAATTTTCGCCGCCGAGCCGTTGAACACTTAGAGCGTATGGGTATTTCGGTAGAGTTTTCACATCATGAGGGCGGGCCTGGGCAAAACGAGATCGATCTTCGTGAAACAGATGCCTTGAGCGCTGCTGACAACATCTTGACATTTCGGACAGTTGTCCAAGAAATAGCGCTTCAAGAAGGTATGGTAGCAACATTTATGCCGAAGCCTCTTTCCGATGCACCAGGTAATGGGATGCACACTCATATGTCACTTTTTGAGGGCGACACGAACGCTTTCCACGACCCCTCTGGTCAATATCAATTATCCCGTACAGCCAGACGTTTTACTGCAGGACTTCTGCGTCATGCCCACGAGTTTTCAGCTATCACAAATCAGCATGTCAACTCGTATAAGCGCCTGTGGGGTGGCGGGGAAGCACCGCCCTATATTTGTTGGGGACACAATAATTCTTCGGCACTGATTCGCGTGCCGCTTCATAAACCAGATAAGCCACGTGCAACACGTATTGAATACCGTGGTATTGATTCTGCGGCTAACCCCTACTTGGCTTTCGCGGCATTTTTAGCGGCAGGCTTGAAGGGGATTGAAGATGGCTATGATTTAGAAGATGAGACAGAAGAAAATGTGTGGGAGCTGACCTCGCGTGAACGTAAGGCTCTCAATATCGAACCCCTGCCACAAAATCTAACGGAAGCATGCGGGTATTTGCGTTCCTCTGAACTGATGGCTCACACTCTGGGTGAACAGGTGTTTGACTATGTTTTACGGAACAAAGAACGTGAATGGCGTGAATATCGTTCACAGGTGACACCTTTAGAAGTTGATTCCTTGCTGACCCTATATTAGGTGACGCTGTGGAAGGATCGTTTCATGGCGCGCATACACGGTATTGCAAATGAGCTTCGCAAAGCGGGAGTACATCAGGTTCGGCGAGCCCAACCATGGTTTGACTATGGCGGCCCGCTGGAGTGGTTGAGCCACCGTAGCGATTTTTTTACCGCGCTGCGCTACTGTGCGGACCCGGATATGGCATTGCTGACACTTGTGCGCCTTGGTGAAACTTTGCAGGATAGTCAGGCAAGCAATCTGCTTAATCAGTGCCGCCATTGGGAACATCTTCTGGCGGTGATGGGGGCATCACAAACCCTGGGTGAATACTTGGTAACCCATCCACATCTTATTGCGTCGGTGTGTGATAGCAGCGATACCCAGGCCTGGGTGACACCGCTTGATGGGCCCTCTCACACTTTTCCTTTGCTTTATGATGAATATCGAAGTGACGAGGAACGCCAAGCTGTTGACCAGTGGTCGACGACATTACCATCTTTTGACAAGATAACAACCAGTGATGAACTACGTCAATGCTACCGTTCAGTGCTTATGCAGATTGCGCGCGATGATTTAGCATCACCACAACCCTGCGGGCTTGTTTCGGTGATTGGACGCAAACTATCGGCCCTGGCAGATGCAACATTGAGGGCTGCATTGCGGATGGCCCGCACAATGTGTGACCCAGACTCAACAGTAAAATTTGCGATTATTGCAATGGGGAAAACGGGAGCGCAAGAACTGAACTATATCTCGGACATCGATGTCATGTATGTGGTAGAGCCACGTGGTTCCACCACTGAAGAAGACGCGGTGAAGAAAGGAAGCTTGATTGCGGTTGAGCTGCAGCGACTTTGTAGCCAACCGGGTGTAGAGGCACCCTTATGGCCTATCGACACGGCACTGCGCCCTGAAGGAAAAGATGGGGCCTTAGTGCGTACACTTCAGTCCTACCACACCTATTATTCTCAGTGGGCAAAAAGCTGGGAGTTTCAGGCACTGTTGAAGGCTCGCTATGTTGGAGGTGATCGTGAACTTGGGAAAAAGTTTATTGATACTATTAGTGAGTTTGTGTGGAATGCAGGATCTCGTGATGACTTCGTTGATGATGCTCGTCATATGCGTGTGCGCGTGGAAGAAAACATTCCTCGACGCCACCGTCAACGCCAGTTAAAACTGGGGCCAGGTGGTTTACGTGATGTGGAATTTAGTGTTCAATTATTGCAGCTTGTTCACGGACGCCTTGATTCTAGCTTACGTGTAGCCAATACCTTCGAAGCGATAGATTCCCTGGTTCAAGGCGGCTATATTTCACGTGATACTGGGCGCTATCTTAGTGGCTACTATCGGTTTTTACGTTTGTGCGAACACCGAGTTCAGCTCTACCGTATGAAACGCACCCATATGATTCCTCATCGTGATGATGACTTGCGCCGTCTTGCGCGTTGTCTGCATATACCGGGTGTGGGCGATGCTGCGGAATTTCTACAGTTGTGGGATGATGTCCGTCAAAAAGTACGAAGTTTACATAGCGACCTGTTTTATCGTCCGCTACTTCCTGCAACAGCCCAGCTGTCACCTCTTGATGTGTCGCTCACTCCGCAAGCCCAGCAGGCACGGCTCACATTTATTGGTTACCGTGATCCGCTTCGTGCAATTGAACATATTTCGGCGTTAAGTGAAGGAATGTCACGGCGTGCCCAGATACAACGTCACTTGCTGCCTGTGCTTTTAGGATGGTTTGCTGATGGGCCCAGTCCTGATGAGGGGCTATTGTCTTTTCGTCGTTTAAGCGAGGCTGTTGGCTCTGAACACTGGTATATGGCTTTGCTACGCGATTCCCGTGTAGTGGCGAGGCGTCTAGCCGATCTGTTGTCTACCTCGCGCTATGTAGCCGATGCTTTGGAACATTTACCCCATAGTGTGCGTTGGCTTGATGATGATGAGGCTTTGAATCCGCGAACACCTGAACAACTCAACGCCGAGATCGATGCCATTATCTCGCGTCATGACAATGACACAGATGCCATCAGCAGGCTTGTGGCAATACGACGACGCGAAATGGTAAGAACTGCTTGCGGGGATGTGCTTGACCAGGTGGACCCGTCACGTAGTGCCACAATGATTACTCCACTTAATGATGCCATTATGCGAGGTATGCTTGCGGTTGCGATGCGGCAAACAGATGCCGACCAGTTGGGCGTGACGTCACAGCAATGCCGTATCGCCATTATCGGTATGGGCCGCTATGGTGGCGAAGAATGTTCTTACTCATCTGATGCCGATATTATGGTGGCCTATGAGGCACTGGATCCAACTGATGAGCAGGCAGTGGCGAAGTATGCGATTCAATGCGCTAAGCGTTTGGGGGAGTATGCTTCCCAGGCTCACGATCCTACATTTCGCTTGGCCATTGACATGGATTTGCGTCCTGAGGGGCGCCAGGGTGCTTTAGCGCGTTCGTTAGAGGGATACCGTTCCTACTATGACACGTGGATGTCACCGTGGGAACGCCAGGCATTGCTGCGAGCCCGATTTGTGTGTGGTGATGCCGTACTGGGTCAATCAATGATGACAATGATTGATGCTATTCGCTACGGTGGAAACTTGAGCCAGCGTGAAATACGCGAAATTCGGCGTCTGAAGGCACGTATGGAAAAGGAACGCCTGCCGCGTGGTGCCGATCCTGCCTGGCACGTCAAACTTGGTACCGGTGGGTTAAGTGACGTTGAATGGTGTATCCAGTTTTTACAGTTAAAATATAGTTCAACTTACGAACAGTTACGTACAGCCTCAACATTGACGGCGTTAAGCCAACTTCACAACGCTGGTTATATTGGTAGTGACGACGCTGATACTTTACGCCAATCTTGGCTATTGTGTTCGCGTATTCGTGCTGGTAACGTGTTGGCAAGTGGTCGCGTGCACGGTAAAAAACTTGATATGTTGCCCAGGTCGCCAGGTGATTTACGCCCACTAGCTCAACTTTTGGGGTATAAATATGATCAGATACATGAATTAGAAGAACACTATCGCCGTGCTACACGGCGTGCACGTTCTGTCATGGAAAAACTATTTTACGATGATTAAAAGGGGATTATTGTGCAGCTTATACTTGTGCGTCATGGCCAAACTGATTCCAATCTTACCGGTGCACTTGATACGGCCTATCCCGGTGCTTCCCTCAATGCAACTGGGCGAGCTCAGGCACGTGAGCTTGTAGAATCCTGGTTTGGGGCAGGTCTGCCGCGCCCTTCGGTCATTGCTTGTTCAGCATTGCAGAGGACGAAGCAGACGGCAACCCCTTTAGCGTCGCATTTTGGTTTAACAATTATTGAAGATGATGGCTTTCGAGAAATCAATGCTGGCAGCCTTGAAATGGCGACCTCTCAGCAGGCTCAACTAGATTATCTTGAGGTTCTGGCTCAATGGGTTCAAGGTAATCTAGAAGCTCATCTGCCAGGAGCTCCCAATGGACACGAAGTACTTGAACGTTTTCATATGGCATTGGATCGTGTGATTAGCGACGCAAAGGCCTTTGATCCTCAACCAACTGTTGTGGTGGTATGCCACGGTGCGATTATTCGTGCTTTTGCTGCCCATGAAACACCTGAGGTGACGTTACCATTGATTGCTCAGCATCCCTTACCTAATACGGCATGGGCTGTTTTAGAGGGGGAGCCGGGGCAATGGCATACACGTATTTGGGCGTGCGAACCCGTAGATTCGTGGAGTGTCGATCCGCATATGACACAGTGTCAGCCGTCATCAATGCTTTTGAAAACACCGCATCTTGACGAAGAATAACAAAGATATTCTTACTATCAAGTCAATCAGTAGTGGGGCGTTATTTTGTCTCGCTATTTTATTGTGGGTGGTGGGTTAAGCTCGGCTTTTGTCAGAGCTCCATGGGTGGTTCCATAGTGGGCTAAAATTTCTTCTATCACACCATCATCCATCAGTTTTTGTAGAGCCTGCTGTATTGCTTCGGTAAGCTGCTGGTCGGCCTTAGCCACAGCAACACCCACCAAAGCAGAAGAAAATACTTCGCCATATTCTTCAATGTGACTATTGGTTTGTTGGACAGTCCAACTGATAACTGGTGCGTCCGCTAACATCGCATCGTATTGACCAGAAGCCACTTTAGTTGTGATGTCACTTTGTTGTTTAGCAGACATCACTGTAATGGGCGGTTTCTTCATTTTTACGCACTGTTGTGACTGTTTTTCTAGCCATACATATTGGGCAGTATCTGCTTGAACTCCAATTGTAGAACCACACAGTTTATTGGAGTGAAAATTTTGTGGATTACCACGCGGAACACCAAATTGGAAACTCACTTCCATATAGCTTACCAGGTTAACTTTTTCTTCACGTTCAGCAGTGATCGTTAAAGAGGAAACACCGATATGATACTTGGTGCCAATACGGGGAAGAAGCGAATCGAACTCACAGTGCTTTGTCTTTCCTTCCACACCCAATACTTTGCCAAGAGCCCGAACAATATCAACATCGTAGCCAGTAGGAGTGATTCCATCTGATTGAAGAAACTCCGCAGGGGCATAATCTGTTTGAGCACCATTGAGTAGCTCCCCAGTTATTTTGATTTTATCGGGAAGCAACCGTGAAATATCAGGATCTTCTTTAATACCAGATACATCAAATCCACGACTATCCGGTGTATAAGAGGCGGATGGCTGATGGCTTTGCTTGCTGAGACGCGTTGGGGGGCTGGTATCAGGTTCTAAACTGCTACATCCTGTGATCATGACACTACACAGCGCTATGATGCTCACAAGGACTGTCATAGGACGGCCCAAGGACGTGCGTGCCATCAACAGCTGCATTCGCATCAAAGATGCACCCGCTTATTTTCCGCGAAGCATACGACGATTAATACGTGCTTTAGCTGGGTCAATACCTTTTGGTAGGCCCATAGCTTTCGCTTGAATGGATGAAAGACGCTGAAAGATAACGGGAACTTCATGTTTTGATATCTGTTTTGGTAGTTTATTAAGTGTCTTCATCAATTTTGGTAATGCCACCTGACCAGAACCATTACCTACCTGGATACGATGGATGGGGGTACGCTGGGCAACACGTTTACATTTGCGTTCTTCTTCTGACAGCATTTTTGTTACCCGTGATGAGGGGCCTTCAGAGATAAGAACAATACCTGGGCGGCCGACAAGACGATATACAATATCTTGTTTACGGTTCATAGCTACGGGCTCTTGTTCAACAATCCACCCTTTTTTTACCTGCCCTAAAATCGCGTGAACGGCACCACGTTTACCATCAAGCTGACTATACATCGATTTTGTTGCCAGGCGTGTCAACAACAGCGTGGCAAAGAGCATTCCCAAGGTGACACCAAACATTATCCAGATTATCCACGAGAACACTCCTGAATGAACAGCCACGGCCACACCGATAAATACTGCAAGAGTCACAAGCATAATGCCAGCGATTGCCCAACCTACCCACGGGTAGGCTAGTTGAGCGACTTTGTAGATTGACTTCAGGTTGGCAAACCAACCCTGTTTATTCCCGGTTTTTTTTGACGATTCTTTGCTCATAGTTCCTTTAGCATACCTTTTTTTCATTGACCGTTGCATCTTTGAATCAGCGTGTGCCTATAGGTAAAGGCGCAGCCATATGCGGCCACGCCCTTACCGGTTGTTGAGAGGCACCTTCGTATGATTTTATAGCCCTAATTCGGCCTCAAAATCGCCGTCCTCTAAACGTTTCTTTACCGTCATCAAATAGCGTGCAGCATCGGCACCATCAACAAGCTGATGATCGTAGCTCAGTGCCAGATAGACCATCGAACGTACAGCAATTGTGTCGTTACCATCGGCATCTTTAATCACCATTGGTCGTTTCACAATAGTGCCAACACCAAGGATGGCAACTTCAGGCATATTGATAATGGGTGTATCAAATAATGCGCCACCTGATCCCGTGTTGGTAATGGTAAAGGTTGAACCCGATAGTTCATCGGGTGTGACCTTTTGCGCGCGGGTGCGTGCTGCAAGGTCGTTAATATGCTTGGCAATGCCAGCAATAGTCAAGTCACCGCAGTCACGAATAACAGGCACCATCAAGCCGCGTGGAGCGTCAACGGCAATACCAATATGCTCATGATCGTGATAGGTCACTTCATTGTTGCCAATAGTGGCATTGAGTTTAGGATGAGCCTTCAATGCTTCGGTTGCAGCCTTTACAAAGAATGGCAGATAGGTGAGCTTCGTTCCTTCACGAGCCAAGAAATCATTCTTCGCGCGTGCACGCAGCGAGGCTATACGTGTGACATCAACTTCAATAACCGTTGTCAGCTGAGCAGAAGTCTGTAGCGAATCCATCATGCGTTTCGCAATTGTTTGACGCAGACGAGACATCTTTTCAGTCTTACCACGAAGTGTTGAATCAGTGCTGACAGCAGGTGCAGTTGCGGGTGCTGTGGGCGCAGCAGCCTGAGCTGGAGCCTTGGCTTTCTTCGCTGCAGCATCAAGTACATCCTGTTTGCGGATGCGCCCGGCAACTCCTGTGCCTTTCACCTGAGACAAATCAACACCTTTGTCTTTGGCAAGTTTACGAACAAGCGGTGTAACATAGGTGCCTTTTGCTTCAGCTTCACCAGATGACACAGGTGCTGATGGTGCAGATGCCTGAGGTTGTGATGGCGCAGCAGAAACAGGCGGGGTAGGAACAGCTGGCGCCGTTGGTGCACCGGGAACTGGTGGCGGCGGTGTATGGGGCGAAGGCTGGCTTTGTGGAGCCACCGGAGCAGAAGGAATCTTTGGAGCCGCGGGAATATGTTGGCCTTCGGGTTTCATTGTTCCTGGGTAACCGGAATCTGCTTGCGGGTACGCCCACTGAACAACCTTCTTATCACCCTCTTTAGTCACAGAAGAAGGAATATTAGCACCAGGCACATCGTCATCACTGTCATCGGCAGGTTCTGGGGCAGCTTGTTGCTGAGACTGTGATGTGTTGCCACCAGATCCGCCGATACGGGCAAGAACTGTGCCAACTTCGACAGTTTCGTCCTCTTGAACCAAAATCTCGCTCAAGACGCCAGAAACGGGTGAAGGAACCTCGGAGTCAACCTTGTCAGTTGCGACCTCCACCAATGGTTCGTCAGCTTCAACGTGGTCGCCAACAGACTTCAACCATGATGACACTGTGCCTTCGGTAACTGATTCACCAAGAGCTGGCATCATCACGTCAGTAGCTTCACCGCCGTTATCACCTGAGGACGGCGCAGGAGCTGGTTGAGCCAGCTGATTTTCCATCCCTTCGGAAACACCAGCTTCCTCGTGGTGTTCAACGGGGGCCTGTTCGTGAACGGGCTGGGAATCAGCGACAGGTGCCTCAGCTTCCGAAGCGTCACCAATGATGCATAGATTAGCGCCAACATCAACGGTTTCGTCCTCTTCAACAAGAATTTTTGTAATGGTTCCCGCACACGGCGCTGGAACTTCGGAATCCACTTTATCTGTGGATACTTCCAATAATGGTTCGTCTGCCTCAACGGTGTCGCCCACTGACTTTAGCCAGCGTGACACTGTGCCTTCGGTGACTGATTCACCAAGAGCTGGCATCTTTACTGATTGTGACATCGTGTATTTTCTCCTTCAGTTCTTAGCCGTGTAATGCTCGTCCAGCAAGTGCCATTGCGGCCTCGCCAATCGCTTCGTTTTGGGTGGGGTGTGCGTGAATAAGCTGTGCAACATCATCGGGATAGGCTTCCCAATTGACCATGAGTTGCCCTTCACCGACCTGCTCACCCATACGTTTGCCAAGTGTGTGGAAGCCAACAATTTCTGCGTCCTTAATGGCTACCAGTTTCACTATACCGCCCGTATTCAAAATACGGGACTTTCCGTTACCAGCAAGATTAAATGTTTTTGCGACAACCTTATCTTTGCCGTATTTTTCTTCGGCCTGCTTTTGAGTTAGCCCGACAGAGGCAATCTGGGGTTCGCAGAAAGTAACGCGCGGAATACCAGATTCCACAATCTTTTGTGGGTTCATGCCGGCAAGCTGTTCGGCAACAAAAATGCCCTGCGCAAAACCACGATGAGCTAACTGCAGACCAGGAACAATGTCGCCAACTGCATAGACACTGTCCAGATTTGTCTTTAATGTGTTATCTACCAGCACAAATCCGCGTTCCATGGCGATGCCGCATTCTTCGTAGCCCATGTGAGCGGTTCGTGGGCCGCGGCCAACAGCTACCAGTAGTAAGTCGGCTTCAATACGGTCCAATCCTTCAGCTTCAACATAAATACCGTTATCGTCTTGGGTGACACCTTTAAACATTGTGCCCAGATGGAAGTCAATACCGCGCTTACGTAGTTCGCGTTCCAGGCCCTTGCTGATATCTTCATCCTCGTTAGGAACAAGGTGGGGCAGGCCCTCTAAAATTGTGACCTTTGAACCCATAGATGTCCACAGTGAGGCAAATTCAACACCAATAACACCGCCACCAAGAACAACTGCACTACGTGGAACCCAGTCAAGTTTAAGTGCCTGGTCAGATGTAATCACGCGACCTTCAATGGCAAGTCCAGGCAGTGACTTTGAGTAAGAGCCAGTTGCCAAAACAATGTTTTCACCTTGAATTTTTTGACCGTCAACTTCAACGGTATGGCCGTCAACTAATTTGCCCCAGCCTTGAATCATGTCAATCTTTTTCGACTTCACAAGGCCACTCAGACCCTTAAACATCTGATTGACAATTCCATCGCGGAATTTTCCAACTTCAGCCATATCAATGCCGTCAAGAGTGGCAGAGATGCCAAAGTTTTTGGCCTCGTTAATAGAATCTACTTCCTCGGCAACATGAAGCAGAGCCTTTGTGGGAATACAGCCCCGGTGAAGGCATGTTCCACCTAGTTTATCGCCTTCGATCAGGGCTACTTTTTTGCCTAGTTGAGCACTTCGTAGCGCTGCGGCATATCCACCGCTTCCGCCACCTAAGACGACCACATCGTACATGCGTGTATCTCCTTGGATTATCAATAAAATATTTTGTCAGTATTGTCTTAACGACAATACATCTGAGTGTTATTGTTTCATTAAAAGCGACTTTGTGCCTAGTGAAACGTCGGTGATTCTTCCGAGTTGTGCGCAAGTAGACACCCCGCCACAGTGGTTAATAAAAATATGTTTATCTGCTTTGTTATGTGCATTGTTATGAAGAAGTGCCGTCTATTCGTTACATACCATGCTTAAGTATTACTTTCCTTTACCACGCTGCTGCTATCAGCTTATTTCTTTTAATGGCTCTTTGTAAGGTTTTATGTTTTCTTTATGTTATGTGATGTGGACTTGTATTATTTTCAGAGGGGGGAGATGTCACTACACCAAGTTGTTGAAGCCCTGCTGACGCAGTGCTTCATAAAGGGCAATCGATGCCGCATTGGTAAGGTTAAGCGAGCGTGCGCCCTCTTTCATTGGAATACGCACCAACTGTTCAATACGCTTATCCGCCATTACCTCCTCTGGTAAGCCACACGGTTCTGGGCCGAAAAGTAAGGCATCACCGTCTTGGTAGGACACGTCGGTGTAAGGGGTTGTGGAATGTCCGGTAAAAGCAAAAATGCGTCCAGGAATTGAGGCAACGGCATCATCAAAATGAGGGTGTGTGACCACGTGAGCAAGATCGTGATAGTCAAGCCCTGCGCGACGAAGTTTTGTGTCATTGTTGAGGTCAAAACACATGGGTTCAACCAGGTGCAAAAGTGCTCCTGTGCATGCTGATAACCTGATAGCAGCACCGGTATTGCCAGCAATGCGTGGCTCAAAATAGATCAGATGAAACATCTTGGCAGTTTATCGTATGGGTGTGAATGAAGAAAAATGGGCGAGCCAGCTTGTAGCCAAAGCTCGCCCAGTAGTTTTTATTCAACGCCTACAGGCTTAATCGACGTTTGCTTGGTGGCGCAGGCGGCATGGCAGATGATACTGCTGGTGCCGCTGTGTGCGCTGTGCAGGTGGCGTGGATGTGCACATTCCACACGAATCTTTTATTTGTGCAGATGGTGCACTTTTGCGAAAAGTTACCCCTTATTTTGGTGGGTGACAGTTAGTCGTGCCCGCGCTAGAGTGTGGAATAAAACATTGAATGCCACAGTTGCTGGCATCGTATCTTCCGATAAATTCAAAGTATCGCAATCAAGGGCGTGGACAGTAAAAATGTAGCGGTGTTCGCGGTCGCCAGCTGGGGGAGCTGCCCCAAAATAGGAAAACTCGCCAGCATCGTTACGTATATGAAATGCCTGGCCGTCAATAGTTAAATCAGAGGCGCCCGCGCCTGCGTCAAGTGATGTCATATCCGCTGGCAGATCCATAAGAATCCAGTGCCAATAACCACTAGGAGTGGGTGCGTCGGGGTCAAAACATGTCACCACAAAAGACTTTGTTTCTTTAGGGAAACCCGACCATGACAATTGTGGAGACACCGAACCACCATCAGCTGTCAATGCTGCAGGCATTGCCTGGCCGTCCTTTATATCGGTTGATGTTAACTCAAAGGAGGGGACGGGTGGAAGGCTGTCATAGGGGTCAGGGGCAACGGGGCGATCAAGCAGATTCATGATTACTCCTTTTGTGAGGTGAGCTGATGAAGGTTGGCGACATTGTCAATTTTTTTTCAGAGGACGAAGCATCGCCTCTGTTACTGATCGTCTTTAGCTTACCGAAAAGTGGTAGGGGGCACAATCGCTGAACCTAGGTGACATTGAATAAAATCGATCATATAATCGAACATATGTTCGATAGTGTTTGTGTTTGGCGGTACGCAACAAAAGAAAAGAGGGGAAGTGATGGGCCACAATGAACGTCTGGAACGGGCACGAAATGTCTTATCATCTCTGTGCCGTCACATGGGTATTGAACAGGGAAATCCCCACATAGGTAGTGCTGTATATCAACAAAACTTTCCTAATGGCAAGGAGGTAGTGTCGTCTGATAGTAGATCAGCACATTTATGTGGTAACAGAACTGCTGTTAAAAAGTCAGTTTTACCTGGTGGTGGGGTAGTATTACCCGGGGTTCGGCCAGTAGACTCAGCTAGTGCGGGAATATCGGGTTGCACAAAGAAAGTACCCAGATTTTCCTACATGCCAGGGGCTTATGTTATCAGCGAATGGCATCAACTTATGGCTCTTATCAGTGAAGTTATGGGAAACAATGCATGGTGTGGAGTAGCAGGGTTACCACAGCTTGGATGGTTAGCGGTACATGAAGCAGGCGTTGATCTGTCGCGTGTTATTGCTGTTCCACACATTAACAGCAGTCACGGTAAAATAGTGAGCTTACTGTTAGACAGCTGTGAAATGACAGTTGTAGGTAATGTCTCTTTGCAGCCGCGTCACCAACGTCAATTAGCCGCAAAGGCACGTTCACGAAAAGTAGTTCTTGCCAGTATTTATCCGTGGTCAGGGGCGCGCAGTATTTTTGCGGCAGATGATGGTACAGCAGCAGGGGCACTGAGTAGTGGGGCCTGTAGCAACAGCCCAGCTTTGTACGCAGTATAGGCGGGCTGTATGTCTCGACTAATGGTAGTGACTTTTCCATATTGGCCATTGGCTGCGTTGGTAATTGATGCACCCCCTGACCAGCCTTGCGTGCAATACGAGCGCGGCAAGGTAACGCTTGTCTCGCCGCTGGCTCACACCGCAGGGATTGTCAAGGGGATAAGTCTGAAACGCGCCTATGACTTATGTCCATATCTTTATGCGGTGCAAGCCGATCCTTTACGCGAACAGCGTGCTTTTGACACAGTAGCCACCATCGTTAACGACATTGTGGCACACTATCATCTGTATCGCCCAGGAATTATTGTGCTGCCTGTAGCATCAGTGCAAGGCATGTATGGAAGTGAAGAAAATCTGGCACAGATTCTTAGTGAATATATTGCAGAAAAAACGGGGGCTGAAACAACGATCGGTGTGGCTTCGGGCCTATTGAGTGCTCTGCTAGCAGGTAAAGAAGCACGTTTTGTTCAACAGGGGCACGAAAAAGAATTCTTGGCTCCCTATCCTTTGTCGTCTCTCAAAAATGTTATCGACGATAACACTGAAACACGTGAAATGATTGAACAGTTACACCTTTTGGGGGTCACAACGCTTAAAGATATTCAACGTTTGGGCCCCACCCCTCTTGTTCGTCGTTTTGGAGTAAAGGGAGGTGATGCCTACCATTTAGCATGTGGAGGCAACCGTTATATAGGCGCATTTCACCATAGTGCACAAGAATTTTTTGTTCGCCGCGATGTTGAACTTCACCATTACGAGGCCATCGTGATGGCTTACCGTCATTTAAGTGTTCAACTATGTTGTAGCCTGCGCCGTGCGCACAAGCTATGCAAATGCCTGGTAATACGCTGTAAAACTGCAGATGGACGCTTCTATGAGCGGACATGGATGATGACCCCCACAGCCAGCGACACCGATATTGCTCAACGTTGCCACTGGCAGGTCAGCGGTTGGCTTGGACAGCTTACAACAATCACATCTATTGAACTTGAAGCCAGTGAAACAATCGGTCTTGGCTGCAATCCCCAAACGCTATGGGGTAAAGATCATCACAAAGAAAGGATCAGTCGAAGTGCACACCATATTCAGTCGCTTCTTGGTGAAGAAAGTGTGGTGGTTCCTCGGCTTGTGGGCGGTTTTGAACCCAGAGGACGCATTGATGTGCATCCCTTTAAACAGGGCGAAGAAAAAATAGGTACCTCTTTTTATCCCACCGAAACTATGTGGTATTCGTGGCAGGGGCAGATAGTTGAACCCGCGCCACCCATCATGTTGCAACATCCGCAACGCTGCCAGGTATGCGCCAATGATGGAAGTGCCATACATATAAACGATTACGGAATTCTTAGCAAAACACCAGCATATTTGTATGAACGCTCACAGCGACTGCGCATAACGGATATTCATGGCCCCTGGCGTTTTCAAGGCCGCTGGTGGCAGGGGGGACATGAGCGATTTTATTCTCGATTCTTTTGCGATGACCTGTATAAAAGATCGCAACCTTGCCAACCCTTGTCGCCTGTAATGGAGCAGCCGTACCTCGTGCAAAACAATGATAATCAAAACGATAATACAAGGTGTAGTGCACTTTTTGACAAGAGGAAAGAAACAGTATCCTTTGGATATCAATTTTCTCCAGGCTGGCTAGTGTTTTATACAGAAGGATACTGGTGGATAGACGGCGTGTATGACGGTGAACTTCGTTAGCGACACCACAGGCAAAAGAAACAGTGGACAGATGGGAAATGTCGTAGTGAGCAAAAAGAAGCCTCAAGATAAACTTGACCCTGTGCCACAGGGTACACCGCACTATGCCGAACTGCATGCCTATAGTGCCTACTCATTTTTACATGGAGTCACCCAGCCCTTTGAGATGGTAAAACAGGCAAAAGAGCTTGGGCTATTTGCCTTGGGGATTACCGACAGAGACGGTTTTTACGCAGTAAGCCAGCTTCACCAAGCCAGCAAACAGTTCAACCTTCCAATTGTTTATGGCGCTGAACTGCCAATAGAAGGATTTGGATGGCTACCAGTGCTGGCAATCAAAGAACGCGGATATAGAAAACTCTCGCAGGCAATCTCGGACCACCATTTACACGCAGGAAAGCGCGACAGTGGTTTTTACAGTCTTGACGCACTAGCATGCATCGCCGATAACAGCTGGATAGTGCTGACAGGTAACCATATGTCACAAGTTATGTCATCAAATCATCAGCAGCTTCTTCGAGGAACATACTATCCCCATCAACTACAGGCTGCCATCACAAAAGTATGTCAACTTAAAGATGCTTTTGGCCCCCACAATGTTTTCATTGAAAACTGTCGCTACGGATTTTCAGGTGAACACCACCAAACAGAAATTTTACGCACACTATCACGCCGTACAGGCATACCCATAGTCGGGGCTAGCGGGGCAACATGTGCGTATCCCCATCAGCAAAAACTAGCCGATCTTCTGGCAGTAACCAGGCTTAACACCTCATTGGAACGCGGGCGACGCTACCTACCTGCAACTCACGGAATACTGCGCTCACCACTACATATGGCAGCCTTACATGATGTTGAAGAGCTATCTATATCAGTTGAGATTGCAAAACGCTGCAGTTTTGACTGGGATCTTTTGGCTCCCAAACTTCCATCCACCGATGTTCCGCAAGGATATTCACAGTCTCAATGGTTACGCCATCGAACCTACCAAGGAGCCTACCAACGCTACGGAAGCCGTGCCTCACACCCACAAGCCTGGCAACAAATTGATAATGAGCTTGATGTTATTTCGCGGCTAGGCTTTGACGGATATTTTCTGATCGTCGATGATATAGTTCAGTTTTGCCGCAGCAACAATATTATGTGCCAGGGACGTGGCTCGGCAGCCAATTCTGCAGTATGTTTTGCCTTGGGAATAACAGCGGTTGATGCCGTAAAATATCAGCTGCTTTTTGAAAGATTCCTTTCAGAAAATCGGCGCCACCAACCACCAGATATTGACATCGACATTGAATCTGGGCGACGTGAAGAAGTTATCCAATACGTTTACAACCGCTACGGCCGACAACGTGCAGCACTGGTAGCTACCGTTATTTCCTATCGCACCCGTTCTGCAATACGTGATGTGTCACGCGCACTGGGCTATGACAGTATCGAAAATGATAGTCGTATAGACAACCATCCACAACAGGTTGTGGAGTTAAGCGAACAACTAAAAAAACTACCACGCCACATGGGAATCCATCCAGGTGGTATGGTGTTATGCGAACAGCCAGTCACACAGATATGCCCCGTAAACTGGGGTGCCATGAAAAATCGCTCAGTGTTGCAATGGGACAAAGAAGACTGCGCCGAAGCGGGCCTTGTCAAATTTGACCTGCTGGGGCTAGGAATGTTGACGGCTCTACACAAAGCCTTCGACTCCATCGAGGCACGCGGTATTACAGCCCCCAATGGGACACGCCTCGATCTTCATAATATTCCCCAAGAAGACCCACAAGTTTTTGAGCTGCTGCAACGCGCCGACACGGTGGGGGTTTTTCAAGTGGAATCACGTGCTCAAATGAACACACTACCACGAATGAAACCCGCCTGTTTTTATGACATCGTTATTGAAGTAGCCCTGGTTCGCCCAGGCCCCATCCAAGGTGAGGCTATTAACCCATATTTACGTCGCCGCCAGGGAAAAGAACCTGTCACTTACGTACACCCAAGCCTTATACCAGCATTAAAGAAAACCCTGGGTGTCCCCATTTTTCAAGAACAGCTTATGCGCATAGCCGTTGACGGCGCAGGATTTAGTCCAGCCCAAGCCGATGAACTACGAAAAGCTATGGGGTCAAAACGTTCACGTGAACGTATGCAAGCCCTGAAAACCCCATTATTTAACGGAATGGTCGCACGCGGATTTACCTGTCAACAAATGGATCAGGTATGGCAGATGCTTCACGGTTTTGCAGCCTTTGGTTTTCCTGAATCACATTCATTTTCCTTTGCCTATATAGTCTATGCGTCGGCATGGCTGAAAGTTCACTATCCTGCTGATTTTTATGCTGCACTTTTAGCCAGTCAACCTATGGGGTTTTATTCTGCGCAATCTCTTGTGGCTGATGCGCGACGTCGAGGTATTACTGTGCGAAGCCCCGATGTCAACTTTTCTTTAGCCAAGGCCTCAGTTGAATTTATTTCAGAGGGCGAACCTGCACTCCGTTTAGGATTGGAATCGATCAGGGGACTTTCACGCACAACTATGAACACCATTGTTGATCAACGAGATACAGGATTTAGCAGTATTGAGCAGTGTGTATGGCGGTGCGGGCTGACACGTAAAGAAGCAACACTGCTGGCAGGGGCAAAAGCCTTTGGCAGCATCGAACCCACACGTTCTCAGGCGCTATGGACTGCAGGTATTGTTCGCTTACGACCACCCACCCCCTGGTACCAAATGGAATTCGATTTCACAAAAAATGATCTTGAAGTAGCCACTGCAATTCCAGTGGACTTGCCACCAGAATCACCACAAGACGCCCTGTGCAATGACATAAAAACTACGGGAGTATCGACTCAAGCCCACCCGATGTCGCTGATGCGTCACCAGTTACAAGGAATTTGTACAGCGCAAGAAATTAACACAATGTCACAGGGTGGACGTGTAAAACATGCGGGTGTAATTACTCATCGGCAACGCCCGTCAACAGCGAAAGGTATAACTTTTTTATCTTTAGAAGACGAGACTGGGCTGGTCAATGTTATGTGTTCACAGGGCGTGTGGCAGCATTACCGTGTTGTAGCAACCTATGCTAAAGCCGTGATAGTGCGCGGACGGGTAGAGGTATCCCAGGGTGCTCATGTTATACATGCTGAATATTTGGAGGAGCTGAAAGTCCCAGGAGCCGGGCATTCACGTGATTTCCGGTAAACATTATAGAAAGAAACAATAGATTTACATCACACTTTACCGATAGACTGGCAGTGTTATGCGCGTGTAGAAAAGGAAAAAGTCATGGATAATCGTGAACAGTTACAAGAGCTGAATGAAGCTGATGCCTATCATGTTACAAAGATACCTCGAAAAATCTATGAGGCCGAGATTTATCGACTCCAAGGTGAGCTAGGCAAATTACAGCGGTGGGTAAAGGCTACAAATTCGCGTGTTGTTATTCTTTTTGAGGGGCGCGATGCAGCCGGTAAAGGTGGAACAATTAAACGTATTACCGAATATTTGTCACCACGTGTAGCACGTATTGCGGCACTGCCTAAACCGACTGAACGTGAAGAAACTCAGTGGTATTTTCAACGCTATATTGCACATTTGCCATCAGCTGGTGAAATCGTGTTATTTGACCGCTCCTGGTACAACAGGGCAGGGGTGGAAAAGGTAATGGGTTTTTGTTCGCCTGAAGAAGTTCAACTTTTTATGCGTCAATGCCCTATTTTTGAACAAATGCTTGTCGATGACGGTATCTATTTGCGTAAATACTGGTTCTCAGTTTCTGATGATGTTCAGTATGAACGCTTTGAGTCTCGACTTAATGACCCGTTACGTCAATGGAAACTCAGCCCCATTGACTTGGAATCCATTTCACGTTGGGAAGACTACTCGCGGGCAAAAGACGACATGATGGTTCATACAGATACTCCGTGGGCACCGTGGCACCATGTTGCGTCTGATTCAAAGAAACAGGCACGTATCAACATGATTTCACATTTATTACATTCTTTGCCTTACTACGATATTGAGCCTGAAGAAATGATTGAGCTGCCAAAGCGTCCACAAACAACAGGATATGTGCGCCCAAGCGTTTCTATTAGTAAGTATGTACCTGACCATGCTTCCACCTTGGTAAGTGAATCCAAGAAAAAGCATAAAAAGAAAAAAAAGGATAAATAGCGAGGTTGTTTTACAGTCACAATGCAGACCTCGCTTCATATGCGCATATGAGAGCGATGTTATGATAGCTGTATGACTACCTTGCATAAACTAACTTCTGTAAGCAATCCTGTTGTCATCGTTAGAAATCTTACAAAGACCTTTGGTCGCGGTGATCATCAAGTGGTGGCTCTTAATGATGTCAGCATCGACATTGAACGTGGCTCTTTCACCGTTATTATGGGGCCCTCAGGCTCAGGTAAATCAACTTTTATGCACTGTGTTGCGGGTCTGGACTCGGTGACGAAAGGAAGCATTGATGTTGATGGTATTCGCATTACAGATATGTCGCAGCGCCGATTGACAAAAATGCGTCGTGACCATATAGGGTTCGTTTTTCAGTCGTTTAATCTTATTCCCACGCTTAATGCGGCAGAAAATATTACATTGCCTCGTAATATTGCACATAAAAAGGTTGATGAAAAACTTTTTGATGCCGTTGTAGATTCACTGGATTTAACACATAGGCTCACACATAAACCCGCAGAGCTTTCAGGAGGTCAACAACAACGCGTTGCCTGCGCACGAGCTCTGGTGCAAGAACCAGCCGTTCTTTTTGCAGATGAACCAACCGGCAACTTGGATTCAACATCAAGTCAACAGGTATTGCGCTACCTTCGCCAAGCCGTTGATAAGTTTGGACAAACTGTAGTGATGGTAACCCACGAGCCAGATGCTGCTGCATGGGCAGACAAAATTTTATTCTTAAAAGATGGGCGACTTGTTGCCGAACTGCAGCAACCAACACGCACCAGTGTTTTGAATGCACTAGGAGAACTTGAAGATATTGATGCTGAGGAACCCGGTGATGTCTTAAAGAATGAGCGATATTCGACAGGATCACAATACGACCTATCAGCGAAGACACCAGCCAAACCGTTAGAAAGGCGTGCTGCTTCAAGATTGACACAGCGCCGTGAAACACCGCCCGAGCCAAGTGGTACTCCAGCTGAGGTTGTGTCACATGAAGTCCCAATTGCCGAAGCGGCGCAATCAAAGACAATGAACACGTCACCAGCGCCTGTGCCACCTCTGCCCGGTGTGACACACAGCGCACAGCCTGCTAGTAGAGCGCAGCATGAATTTTCCCAACATCAACAGGTTTCTTCTTTCCTTCCGGTTGAAAGGCAATCCGTTGAAGGAAAAAACAGTCCCAATGGCTCACATCTTGCTTCACCATCGCCATTAAGGGGTGCCGACATGCAACAGGCCCCTCCAAAGGAGGGCCGTTTTCCATCACGTCGTCGGCGACGACAATGAACGCTCAAAATTTCCATCGATTGAAATGGTAAAAATATGTGGAAAGTAACGATTCGAAGTTTGCGCACGGGTTTTGCCCGCTACGTGATGACTCTTTTGGCTGTTGCATTAGGTGTTGCTTTTTTGGCTACCACACTGACTTTGCGTTCAAGCTTAGGTGAACAGTTTTTACAGCTGTCACAATCCTCGACTGTCTATGATATTTATGTGGTGGGCGCACAATCTGGACAAGACGGCAACACATCAGATGAATCATCCAAAGATAGTGATGACAGTAACAAGAAAAATTCCTCCGATAATGGTTCTTCTGGGTTAACGTTACGCTCGCAACTACCTGATTCACTGAAAGATGATCTGGAAAATGTCATCGGTGCTGTTGAGGTACTGCCTCAATACGCAATTAATGTTCAGCTTCGCGACAGCCAGGGTCAAACAATTATCAAAAATGCCAATGCTCCAGTACTAGTGGTGAGCCAACCGCATGAACGCCAGATTCGGCAATCAAGGATTATTGGAAAAATCCCAGAAGGGAAAGACGAGGTTGTCATTGAAAAAGGTGGGCTCAAAGCTGCCCACCTGAAAGTTGGCGATAAAGCGCAAATATGGCGTGGTACTGAAAAAATGCCTGTCACCATTGTAGGTAAAATGGATCTTGGCCATTCCATGGCGGGAGCCACCATTATGTTTATGGCCTCCGATGCGGTGCGCGATATGCAGATGGCATCAAAGCTAGAACTTAGTGAAGAAAATATCCGCCAGGCATTACAACAATCTGAGGAGATTAAGCAGCTTCCTCAACCACTGCGGCAAGAAACTATCGACAATGCGGTAAAAGAACAGCTAAAGGATATTTCCGAAAAACCGCTTCAGGTTCCCTCTATCGCTATTCGCGTCAACAAAAACTCTGATGTTCATGTGACAAAAGAACGTTTAGAACGAAAACTGCGCAATGTGTGGAAAAACTATGAACTGACGACGCAACCCGATGTTCTTACCCGTCAAGAAAAGATCGATGAAGATAATAGACAGATTGAAGAATCTTTGGGGTATGTCAATATCTTCTTGTTGGTATTCGTAGGAATCGCACTTTTTGTTGGCATCTTTATTATTGCTAATACTTTCCGTATGATTGTTCAAGCCCAGCAAAAACAGTTTGCTATGCTTCGAGCAATCGGTGTCTCAGCGCAACAGATTTTTCTGGTTGTTTTCTTCCAGGGACTTATTATCGGAGTGATGGGTTCAGCGCTGGGTATTGCTTTGTCCCTTGGGCTTAACAAAATATTGAAAGCAATTATTTCGTCTTCTGGACTGTTAATTGACGATCTTGAGTTGACTTCTGAAGCTATCAGCGTTGCCATCATTGTAGGCGTCCTTGTCACTTTGCTTGGTGCCATTATTCCTGCGCGTATCGCAGCAAAAACACCACCTGTTGAAGCAATGCGTGTGACAGAAGGTGCCCAACAAAAATCACTTCTTGTTCCAACGATTATCGGCATCATCATGATGCTAGCTGGAAGCCTGGGAATTATTTTGGCAGCAGGCCTTTATAGTGATCATCCAGGATTACTTCTTGGCGGAGGAATAGTTATCTTCCTTCTGGGGCTATTGATTGCAACACCTGCGCTCTCACGTCCCATTGTATGGCTTGTGGCATGGCCATTGCGTATAATGCGCCCAACGGGAAAACTAGCGATGTATAACGTGTTACGTAACCCGCGTCGAACAGCGGCAACGGCCTCTGCTTTGATGATTGGTGTTACCCTGATGACTTTAGGCTCCGTCATGGCGGCCTCGATGAAGGAAGCAAGTTCCGATATTGTTGATAGTCAGGTGTTAAGCCCAATTATTGTATCCTCACCAACAAATCGACCGATTCCAGCAACACTTGCGAAAGAAATACGACAAGTCGAAGGTGTGAAACACGCGTCAAACGACCTGAATTCTGGTGTGCTTGATACCAAATATCCTCAGGTAAAAAAGGATTCTGATGGTAATGTGATCGACCAGAAACGCTCACTTGATCACTCTACATACGAATCCACATTCGTTGTTGAAATCGATCCGAAGTCCATTGACCGTGATTTTATTATTCCTGTCAAGGAAGGAAGTTTGGATCCATTTATTCATCAAACCTCCAAGCACCCTTCGGTGTTGGTTAATGAAATAGGATGGTCACAAGACCATCCTATGCCTGGTGACATAGTGAAGTTGAAGGGGGAAAAGAAAACTGTTGAGGCAACAGTGAGCGCAGTTGTTAACTCGCAGGTAGTGAAATCACCCTACATTTTGTCGCTGACAACCGCACGCGATATTGGCGTTTCAAATGAGGTACATTTTGTTGTCATGGTTACCGTTAAAGATGGAGCAAATATTGCGAAAGTCTGTGATGCTATCCAAAAGAAACTTGATGATGTTTCTGGTATGCATGTGGCAATGACCAAAGATGACTATAAAGATAAGCTTTCCGAACAAGTAGACACCATGCTAGGTATTATCTATGCATTACTGGCATTGTCTATCATTATTGCCATTTTAGGTATTATTAACACACAGTCGCTGTCTATCAGTGAACGCGTGCGAGAGATCGGTCTTTTGCGTGCTATTGGCTATGGACGCACAAAGATAGCGGGGATGGTTGTTGCCGAGTCGGTTTTGGTGGCTGTGTTTGGTTCCCTTCTAGGGTTCTTGTCAGGCACTTTTGTCTCATGGGGACTGTTGAGCTATCTCAAAGAAAAAGACCTTGGAATATCGGTATTCGTATTTCCGTCAACGGCTATCTTGGTGATGGTGTTTGCTTCGATTGCGGTTGGCATACTCTCGGGTATTGTGCCTTCAATTCGAGCAGGCCGAATCCGTTTATTGAGCGCGATTTCTTACAACGAGTAGGGGAGGAAAACGCACCTTTGACCTGAACGAAAAAAGATATTATAAGGGGAAGATGGCGAAGTGTCATTAAAGCGTTGCCTATCTGTTGTAAATAGTGAAAGTTTTTCTTGCTCATCCGCTTTTAAATGGGACTATCTTCCTTTCAACGGTAGATGAGGTCAATTAAAAATAAGAAAATACTGTTTTTTCTTGTTATCTCTGGCAATGTGTTGCTTGACACATTATACTGTAAGGGAAACGTCGGTCAGGAACGACGGTGCAGTTGATAAGTAATGATGACTGATCAGGAAAGCAAAGCTTTCTGCAGTGTGTGAGCTGCTCCGCCTGGCCGACGTCCTTTTTGAGTCAGAGTCTTCCATATAGTGACTCTTTTAAGATCCGTTACTGGGCTAAGATCTTAGCTTTCAGAGTTGTCTTTGTGTGACTTACGAACATATAAATATCCGGCTAATGCTGTAGCAGATGCCAATACGATGGCTGCCCACACACCAAAATGAATCCGAGAAGGCCGGTGCGTAGTCACTGCAGGTGCAGATGCCTGTCCACTTGATACTTGATGAGGTTGTGGCGTGCCATCTACGCATTCATTGTTGACTGTCAAACCAATCTCTTGTTCAGTAACAGCACCGTCAATAGTAATTTTCGCCTTTGTTGAAAAGTCTGTTTCACCGCACGGAAGATCCGTCGGCTTGGGAACCGCTGCCTGAAAACGTAAATAGGCCGAATGTTTTGGCTTCATTTCTTTGATAATGACACCATTGGTTATCATTTTATCTTTTTCAGAGTAGTAGTGCGCTGGCTTAGAATCGCTTTGACGAATCAGCTTTACACTGCCTAAGCGTGCCTGTATCTTCGTGGGAATCACAATACGAATAATGGCTGTAATGGGTTTATCAGAGAATGTATTTTTTACTCCAGCTTGGTATTCAATAATATCTCCAGGGCGAGCGTGGACACTGTGAAGATAGTGTTCACCACCGATAACGGTGATACCGCTTGTTATCTGAGGTGGTTTTTGTTCATCATTTTTGGCCACTGCGAAAGCCGTGTATACAGGCAAACAACAAGGAAGAGTAAGTGCCATTGCGGTAAGAAAAAATATCCATAGCTTTTGAATGTCGGTTTTTTTGTATCTATGGCATGCCATGGAACAACTCCCTGTCAAAAATCGGTGTGATTACATCATACAAAATATGGGCTCTCAGCCATATTTGGATGCTTAGGATGCACTGCGAACAATCACTAAGTCACTAAGGATAATGCGTAAATCAGTCACAAAGAAAAAAGATCGGATTCAAAGGAGGAAGAAGAAAGAAATGGTGGGCGATACTGGATTCGAACCAGCGACCTCTTCCGTGTCAAGGAAACGCGCTAACCAACTGCGCCAATCGCCCATACAACAACTCGAACAAGTGTTGCTCGCAGATACTGTTGAAGTATCCAACTGAGGTGGGTACGGGATTCGAACCCGTGTATACGGCTTTGCAGGCCGCTGCCTCGCCTCTCGGCCAACCCACCGAAAGAAGAAAAAGCGCTAGCCTAGGCAGGCGTAGCGCCTTCACTTCGTGGAGCGGATGACGGGGTTCGAACCCGCGACCCTCACCTTGGCAAGGTGATGCTCTACCAGCTGAGCCACATCCGCAAGTGCTCTCAAAGTATATCCAATAAATGGCTGAAGATACAAAATCGAGCACACATTTATGAACAACAAAAAAGACTAAAGGCATCTACCTGGGGCGATAGTTACATAATGTGGTAGAGTGCACCTTTTGTAACACTTAAAAAGTTGTTCTTATTGACCATCGTTACCTAGGGCGGTGCCATATGCTGGAAGATCCAGCACACCATTGCCAGATAGACCAATGACGATTACTTCACCATCACGTGCTTCACCAGAACGAATATAGTCCAGAGCTCCTGCAACAGCATGTGTTGATTCAGGAGCGGGAATAATGCCTTCAGTGCGTGCAACAACAAGACCATCAGCAAAGGTTTGTTCTTGAGGATAGGCACGTGCTTCCAATAAGCCCTGGTGGTAGGCATGAGACACCATGGGAGCCATACCGTGATAGCGAAGCCCCCCAGCATGAATAGGATCGGGGACAAAGTCCTTGCCCAGTGAATACATTTTCAATAGCGGTGTCAGACCAGCAATGTCACCATGATCGTAGGTGTAGTCACCCCTTGTCATTGACGGACAAGCTGCTGGTTCACAGGCAACAATGCGTGTATTCGTGCCTTCACGCAGATTCTTTCCAATGAAGGGGAATGTCAACCCAGCAAGATTTGAGCCGCCACCAGCACAAGCAAAAATAGTGTCCGCATTGGCTTCGCCGGCTTTTTCAAGCTGAAGCATCGCTTCTTGACCAATAACAGTTTGATGGAGCAAAACATGGTTAAGAACCGAGCCTAAAGCATAGTTAACACCCTCTTGGGTGGCGGCAGCCTCAACGGCCTCTGAAATTGCCATCCCCAAAGAACCGGGGGTGTCAGGGTCTTGCTCAAGGATTGCACGACCTGCAGCTGTTTTATCGGAAGGGCTGGAATGACATATGCCACCATAGGTGCGCATCTGCATTTGACGGTAGGGTTTCGATTCGTAGGAAGCACGTACCTGCCATACTTCGGCCGTCATTCCCAAAAGGGCACATGCCATTGACAGTGAAGCCCCCCACTGGCCAGCACCGGTTTCGGTAGTGAGGGTATGGAAGCCGTCAAGAGAGTTAAAATATGCTTGAGCAACAGCGGAATTGGGTTTGTGGGAGCCTGTAGGGGATACACCCTCGTACTTAAGATAAATATGCGCCTTCGTTTTCAGTTCGCGTTCTAGGTTGCCTGCACGAATCAGCGGGGCAGGACGCCAATTGGAATAAATCTCGCGGACAGTTTGCGGGATTTCAATATAACGATCGGTAGTATTGAGTTCCTGCTCGATAAGATGTGGAGGGAAAATTGCTGCCAGATCTTGTGCCTGAACCGGTTGTTGAGTACCCGGATGAAGGTGTGGGGGTACTGGTTCTGGCAGGTCAGCATGGAGGTTATACCAGTGAGTTGGGATAATCGCACTGACTTGTTGGTGAAGGGGTTCAAGTGAACGAGGCGCAATATTAGCCATAGAGAAATACCTTTGTTGGATTGAATAGGACGTCTCCAGCTTAGGTCCAATAAGACACCGAGGAGGCTCAAACTTCACTATGTGGAATGATATTGTCCGCACTGCGATATAGAGGTGACTTCTTTTAGAGAAGTTAAGATACTAATGTGTCTGCGCACCTTGATGAAGATCGTTGAAGGCTATCTTTGGCGCAATCGTTCCAACAAAGGGGGCGTTGGAAGTATAGCCGTTATAGAACCATTGACCTTCACGGTTACGGAAAAGGCGCCCTCCAAAAACATCGTCGTAAACGATGGGACGTGCACGCTGACACTCCCACGGCCCAAGCATCGACTCTCCGGGGATCAGCCATACCCCATGTTTACCTTCTTTGTGAGTAGCCGATATCAGCAGATAACTTTTACCAGCAATATTGTGAGCTTGTACCAGGTGCAGATCGTAGAAAAACCCAGGGGTAATTATCGGCGGTTGAAAAAGCCAAATATCCAGATCAGGAGATGTAGCGTAACCAATAACCGCGGCATTTTCTGGCGTAAGATTGCCGGAACAGGCATTGGCGTGAAGGGTTGTACAAAAATACATGTGCCACATATCGCCGTAGTGAAAAACAAAAGGATCTTTCATCGTTACATGTGGGTAGCTTTGACTGCCGCTATGATACCAACGAATGTCTGGCAGAAGAATCTGCGCCTGTCCTTTCACAAAACGAATGCCATCATCGGAATCAGCCCATGATATTGCCTGAGCATATGCGGCATGCTCACCCTCATACGGGGATCGCGTTATACCGGTATAAAACATACGCCAGCCCCCTGCCGGCTTGTCAACAACGCATCCAGCGCCCAAAGAAATATCATCAAATCCTGTGTCTGGCCCAGGGGAAAGTGCAGGGGGAAGTTCGATCCAGTTATCTAAATCAGAGCTGGTGGCATGCCCAATATGTGCATGAAGGCTTCGCTGGTTTGGAGCACCGCAGTCGCTGGGGCACTGAAGGTAGAACATGTGATAGCAGTGAAGATACTCGCATATCCAATGATCCCAGATCCACTGATTGTTCAGCGAAAAAGCATTCATGGTCCTCTCTTTTCCCCGACCGGCACATCTACTGTATAGTATAGCGATTTGTCAACATTTTTCCTGATATATGCACATCATAGACGTGAGACAAAAAGCAGGAAATATCCCCTTGGGTAAGAACATAAAATATGCCTTGAGTGCGAAAATATACCCTTTGAAAAAGAGCGCTTTTGGTGAAAGCTCATGCTGGTTCTCAAAAGCTTCTGTTGCCCCACTACCTTGAGCTGTTCACACACTGAAGCGTTGTTCGAAGAAAATCTTTGTGGGGAAGCGCTGCGGTATCGCCACAGGGACAAAATGTAGCTCAACCTTTTGGACTAAGCGGAGGTAGGTGCAGACACTTAGGGGAGGTGTGCGCATAGAAAGCTCAATCGGTTACACTTACAAATATGATTGAAGCTTTTGAAGTACAAGCAGACGGCATAGTTTTATCGCCGATGCGTAGTGACGATATTCGCACGATTGCGCAGGCCTATGATGATCCTCAGATACAACAGTGGACGTCGGTTCCAGTCGATGGTTCGCTCAGTGATGCACAAGAGTTTTATGAGTCTTACTGTCCTCGATTATGGAAAGAGGGCGGAGCGCACTGGATAATTCGCAAAGAATCCCAGGGCGCTGCTTGCGGAAGTCTTGATATGCGTTTGAAGAGCCCACGGCACTTTGAAATCGGTTACCTTATACTTGATGAACATCGAGGCCAAAAGCTCGGTGAAAAAGCAGTGAGTCTTGCCTGCGACACAATGTTTACACGCTTTAACGCAACACGTATTACGTGGAAAACCTGGGAAAATAACTGGAAGTCGTGGCGGGTTGCCTGGAAATGCGGTTTTCAGCGCGAGGGCGTGATACGAGATTACTATGTGGAAAAATTTCAGGCAACACGCACTCTGTGGATAGCTGGCCTTACCCCCGATGACAAGCGTTCACCTGCAACAACGTGGGATGGTCCAGGTGGTGCTTTTGGTGGTGAGCAACGATCGCCATCACCCAGCGATCCCGAAGCATTAGTGAAACAATTTCATCACGTCTATGGACTACCTATCGTCAGCGATGAACCAACAGTTGATTATGAACGTGTTCATATGCGTATGTCACTGATTTTTGAAGAAGTAACTGAACTTACTGCGGCAATGTATGGGCCAAAGGCTGCCACAATTATTCAAAGTGCTATTGCCAAAGCTATTGAGGCCGATGAGTATGAGCGAGACCTTATTGAAACAGCAGATGCTCTTGCGGATCTTGTGTACGTTATTTACGGAATGTGCCTGGAGTCGGGAATTAATCTTCCTGCAGTGTTGGAGCAGGTTCAAGCATCAAATATGTCGAAACTCGATGAAAATGGACAACCTATTTATCGCGAAGATGGCAAGGTTTTGAAAGGTCGAAATTTCTTTGAGCCAAAGATCGCTGCTGCGTTGAAAAAACGTGTGACAGTCGATTGGTGATAACAAGCAAATTCACTTTTTTTGCGCTGAGATGACACTTGAGAGCTTTTTATCACCAAATTATGAGAACAAGACGCGTAATTCTTAGCAAAAGAAGTAAAAGTAACATAGACTATGAACAGCGAGGCTTGAGTGCTGGCAACATTCGCCAGGGTGAAGCTGTCAAGTCTTGTCATGACATGAGCGAAGATTCTGGGACTTATGTAGTCTGGATCAGACCGATTGAAGTGGATGACAGAAAAATGTTGCGTATGTGACATTTCATTTTTATCTATCTTCAAGAAGTTAAGCGCCAGCCGTGAGACAATAGCAGAAATTACTCAGGAGGTAAGAGTGGCTAAAGTTGTAGTCGTTGGCGGCGGATACGGTGGTATAACGGTAGCTGGAGGCTTAGACGATGTAGCAGAGGTTGTTCTCGTCGAGCAAAAGGACCAGTTTGTCCATCACGCTGCGGCATTGCGTGCTGCGGTGGACTCGGTGTGGGGCCATACGATTTTTATGCCCTACACAAGATTGTTGAAGCACGGTAATGTGGTGCACGGTACGTGTATGCGTGTTGATGGAACAACGGTCTACGTAGCCGGTCACGAACCTATAGAAGCCGACTATTTAGTGTTGGCGACGGGAACTACCTATCCATTCCCAGCCAAGCACATGGTATCGCAGGCTTCAGTGGCCAAGGCTCGCTTAGATCAAACACGTGAAAATCTTGCCCGAGCAAGGCGAGTTATGCTTGTAGGTGCAGGAACCGTTGGCGTTGAATTTGCGGGGGAGCTGACCTCCACTTTCCCCGATCTTGAAATCATCATGATAGACAAAGAAAACACCATTTTGGGTACTCCTGGCTATATTGATGAGTTGCGGACGACGATTACCCAGCAGATGGTGGACCGTGGTATCAAGCTGGTCTTAGGCGCACCGCTGGCCTATATGCCTCCGACAGATGTTGGAATGCTAGCGACATTCCAAGTTGAGACTCTTGCGGGGGAGTCTATCGAAGCAGATATTTGGTTCCTTTGCTACGGTGCTCAAACAGCCTCAGGTTATTTGCATGGTTCCTATTCTGACCTCATGCACTCTAATGGGACAATCAGGGTCGATGAACACATGCGTGTTTCTGGTATGCCCAATGTATATGCTGTTGGTGATATCACTGATGTTCCCGAATCGAAACGTGCCGATGCGGCACGTGCGCACGCTCGAGTAGTCATTGCTAATATTCGTGACCAGCTTGCTGGACGTGAGCCCTCGACCACATATGCACCAGGCAAGGAATGGGTTATTTTGCCACTTGGTCCTGACGGTGGAGCTTCTCAGCTTGTTGACCCTGACGGTACCGCACGTATCGTTGGAGCTGAAGAAACGGCGGAGATTAAAGGCACGGATCTTATGGTGACGATGATCCGCGGACAGCTGCATTTACCGTAAATATGGGATAGTGACTCTTTGTCACCGTATTCCTTAACATGACAGTCTCTATCGCGTATCATTACTTATGTAGGTACTTCCGCCTGCGTAACAACGTCTTACATGTTTAGTGGCGGTATATTTTGTAAGGGTAGGGCTCGTCATGACACAACTTCCAGGAAATGCACGCGATGCATTAGATAAGCTTTATGAAGCATTCGAGCGCCATTATGTTACCGCGCATGAATGTGACAACATTTTTGATGAACGTGTTGTTGATTCTGAAGAAGCGCTTCAAGATGCTTTCTTTGTTTATGACCATGTTCTTTTTGCCGAAACAGGAATGGAACTTCCTTTCGATATTCTTGACGAGGACAATGAGATTCATTTCGTTGAGCACTATGATTCTACGGGCCTTATCACCAATGATGATGATTTCGACGAAGATGAAGATGACTTGGAAGATTATGAAGACGAAGACATCAACGACTATGAGGATGACGAATATGAAGTCTATGATGTTGACAACAATGATGCTTCTGAGCGCGTAGAATCTAACCAAGTATCCCTTGATAATGGTGACGATACTGACAACGAGATCCCCACGTAGACATACGGTGACTTCCTCATATTTTTGACTATTCCCATGGAACGGGCAGGTACCTAGCTACTAATACGCGACCTCGCCTCATATCTGCCATGATGTCGTTGTCCTTACAGAATCAATACAGAGAGAGAACAAGAGGGATAACATCGCTAGTTTTTAGACGAAGGCGGTGTCTTCTGGATAGCCAATAATTGGTGCCGACACATCAGTTAAAGCTGATGCAATCTGATGGGGCAACGTCAAGGAGTCGCCCTCTAGAATTGTTCGAAACTGCTGCGCGCTTCGAGCACCCGAAAGAGCACACGATACATGGTGTTGGCTAGCAACCCACGCCAGAGCAACCTCAACAGGTTGACGTTCTAATCCATCACTGGCCGCACACACCGACTCAACAATCCCATGAAAACACTTGTCAAGATAAGGTTGAACAAAACTTCCCAAATGTGTTGAGGCTGCGCGTGAATCCGGTGGAATTGTTGAACGATATTTTCCAGTCAGTACGCCACGCCCAGCAGGCGAGGATGCGAAAAAACCAGCACCACATGCAATAGCTGCAGGGATAACCTCACGTTCACAGCCACGCTCCAGCAGTGAATACTCGTTTTCGGCTACCGCAAGTTCATAGCCTTCAGCCTCTAATGCAGTTGCTAGTCGCGCCAAGGCCCAGCCAGGATAGTTTGATACACCTACATAGCGGGCACGACCAGAGCGAAGCGCCATCAACAAAGCTGAAAGTGTTTCACGCCACCGTGTTCGCGGGTCGAATCGGTGTACGAGCCACACATCGATATAGGCAGTACCTAAGCGTTCCAAGGAAGCATCTAAATTAGATAATAAAGTAGAACGTGAAGTATCAATCAGGTGTTGACCTGTGGAACTGGTAGATACACCGCCCTTTGTGACTAGAATCAAGTCCTCGCGGTTAAAGTCAGTATCCAGCAGCGTACCTAAAAGTTCTTCGGCTTTACCATCACCATAAGTGGGAGAAGTATCAACGACATTACCCCCATTATTCAGCAGTAATGTAAGCTGTTCCTTAGCTTCGTGTTCGTCAGTGTCACGACCCCACGTCATTGTTCCAAGACCAATAGGGGCCGCGTAAAGCCCGGTATGTCCTACTCTGCTTTTCTCCATACACTTAAGGCTAGACGAAAGCAGGTAAACTCTAAAGTTAAGACACAGGAACGTCGCGAAAGGGGAGCAATGTCAAATTGTGGTGTGCTGTTCGATATGGATGGAACTTTAATTGATTCTGAACCGTATTGGCATAACTCAGAAACAGCAGTTGTTGAACATTACGGGGGAACATGGTCATTAGAACAGGGAAAAAAATTAACTGGGCGTACCCTTTACGAATCAGGGCGTATCATCCTTGAAGAATCAGGTATCGAAGCTGACATCAATGAGGTACTCCACAAGATCCTTGACTACCAGATTGTACAGCTGAAAAAACGTGTGCCATGGTTTGATGGTGTGACTGAACTGCTGGGTGACCTTGCTGTTCACAATGTCAAAACAGCATTGGTGTCCTCGTCCTACCGATGTATTGTTGATGTCGTGTGCGCCGATGCGCCCAAGGGAACACTTGATTTGTCGATAGCTGGTGATGAAGTTACCCGTGGCAAGCCTGACCCCGAACCCTATCTGGTAGCAGCAAAGTCATTAGGGCTGTCACCGCATAACTGTGTAGTCGTTGAAGATTCGCCTTCGGGTGTGGAAGCAGGGCTTCGTGCAGGAATGAAAGTGGTAGGAATCTGTGGCGACTTTGATTTTTCCGGCCAACCCGTGACACGTCAGATAAAAAATCTGGGCAATATGTGTGCAGAGGATTTTCTTCATATCGTGCAGGTACATGATTAACCGTTGACCACACTGTTGACTATAGGGTAAATCTTTGAGTGAGTGTCGGGTGAGTCTGAAGAAAAACGAAGAATGCCATCGTTCATGGTGACGGAAACAGAGATATAATCAACATCTGCTTGCCTACATGTAAACTGTAGTCTGTGGCGAAGCTGCGCGGGAATAGAGTCAAAGAATGCGCGAAGACTGTGTTCAGCCCGAGGGTTCTTGTCGTCAATCAGAAGTGACACCTTCGTGTAACCAGGATCAAGCATTGTCAAGTCATTTACGGTGACACCGGGGCCAGTTTCCCCCATGAAATAATCAATTGCCAACAGATCAAGATCATCAGGAGTAATCGCAAGTGACGTACGTGTACGATCGTAGATTTTCAGTTTTTTATAGTGCGTTAATGATGTCCACAAACGCTGTTCACATATCTGACGAACAGGAAGTTGAGTTTTGTTGACTCTCAGCTCATAGGCTTGTGCAGACAATACTGACAAATGAGAATCGTGAGGGTTTAGCAGGTCGCTCAATTCCTTCATCTCATGAAAGAACTCAACAATAACCTGTGGGGTAATCCTTTTGGAAACATACCAGTTAACACCATATTTTCCACTCTTGATAACAACTTCTGTTCGGTATTCATCAGCAAGCTCTTGAAGAATAGGCATTGCCGCACTCACAGTCTCTTCTAAACTATCTTGCTTATCTTCGGCAACAACCATATCAACAATGAAGTTGGCAGTTGGTGTATCAGATTTGTGATGGATACCCGATTCCTCGATTCCATCAATAGCCTGCAGGCGTTGTGAAGCATTTGATGCTGTTTCTGCAGCTCTGTCCCAATATGCAGAATACAGGCTGCAGCCACTAAGCACACTTACAAGAAAACAAGCCATAAAAAAACGAAAACCACGGTACAACATTGTGCGTCCCTTCCTTGAAAACTGCACGCTGTAGGAAGGTATGAAGCGAAAGTTTTCGTGATGAGATTGGTGATGGAACATATTCATCGTATCAGCTGTCAGATGAAAAGTGTATGTTTAAAGGGGAAGAATTGGTGATAGCCATTAACATAATGCGGCCATAGCATCCCTATCTGTGCAGGTACAAACCGTTAACAACATGTGTGCAAACATCGAGCTAGACAGCGTTTGCGCACAGTTGACAAGGAATATTTGTACTTAGGAATGCAACGAAGTAGAGCGAACCATTTGCTGTGTAAGTGTCACGAGCCTACGATAGCACTATGACAACAGATTGCACTGACTCCACTGACCCTTGTGGACAAGAACTACTCTGCCAGTTACAGCCTGGTAGTGCGGAGCAATCACATGTACACGCAGCAACGCCCTCGCTAAAATTATCTAAAAGACCAGCAGCGCTGTCGCCATCATCGTTGAACACTTTTCAGCAATGCCCACTTCAGTTTCGTTTTATTTATGTCGATAAACGTCCTAGGAAACCCGCTCTGGCTGCAGAAAAAGGCACGCTGGTGCATGCCGTTCTTGAAAACCTTTATGATGTGCTACCTGCGCAGCGTACACCTGAAAAAGCTGAATCAATGGTGGAGCCTCACTGGCACGCTACGGTGAAGAAATGCCCAGAACTTCCCAGCCAGATTTTTCATACCCCCCACGCGGAAATCGATTTTATTAACGATGCAAAAACGCTGTGCCACCAGTATTTTCGGTTAGAAAACCCTCAAAATCTTCAACCAGCTCATCGTGAACAATATGTTCATGCGCAGGTGGCAGATGGATTACGTGTTCACGGATTTATTGATCGTGTTGATATTGCACCCAATGGAATGGTGCGTTTGATTGACTATAAAACAGGGAAGGCTCCAGCTCCTCAATATATCGGTTCAGGAGTTTTTCAACTGCAGTTTTACGCAATGATGTGGAAACGTTCACGTGATAGACTTCCCGCGCGACTTCAACTGCTGTTCCTCAAAGATGCACGAAATTACACGATAGATCCGATTGCCAGTGACGTTGAGCGGACGGAAGATGAAGTACAGGCACGCTGGAATGACATCAAGGCCGGGCTTGACAGTGGGGATTTTCGTCCACGACAAACCCCGCTGTGTAACTGGTGTGACTTTCAACAGATATGTCCACTTTTTGGTGGGGGTGGTGCTGCCCCCGCCATAAGTGAAGAGGGCGTTACCCATATGCGAAGCGTTGAAACTTCAACTGCAGGTGATAGTGCCTAGGGTAAGGAGCAAAACTAGGTTGCCTCATATCGAAAGCACGCCTTGACTGCATCGCTAAAGAACGACCAGTAGGTGTTGAGCTGCAAGCAGTGCAACACAATGTTCACACAGATAATAGTGATAATCGTGTTCAGCGAAGCCATGATGAAGTGGTAGAAATTATATTTTTACGCCGATGTGCTGGAATGCTGTCTAACTTTGTGCCCTCATACAAATAAATGCGACGTGAGCGTCAGATAAAAGAAACACATTCGATAGTAATGCAGTGGTGGGCGATACTGGATTCGAACCAGCGACCTCTTCCGTGTCAAGGAAACGCGCTAACCAACTGCGCCAATCGCCCATGAGGTGAAAACAAGAGCGGATGACGGGGTTCGAACCCGCGACCCTCACCTTGGCAAGGTGATGCTCTACCAGCTGAGCCACATCCGCAACAGATGATAGAGTATCAGGTTTTTGCGGCGACAACAAAACCGCTCTTAAATTCAGCCTTTAACATTTGTGGGCTAAAATAAAGGAAAGAATTGACAACATCACTTCATAACTTCAAGGAGCCCCTATGCCATCCATTATTGTTAATGGGCAACCACAAGATATTGACGAAGGCCAAAGCGGCTACGACCTGTGGAAAAATGATCGCACGGTTGTAGCCATGTCACTCAACGGTAAAACTGTTGACCTTGTGACACCGCTAACGGATGGCGACGAAATTGTGCCCATCACAACACAATCTGATGAGGGGCTTGCTATTTTGCGTCACAGTGCAACGCATGTGATGGCTCAAGCTGTTCAAGCTGTGAACCCACAAGTAAACCTTGGGATCGGCCCGCCCATTGAAAATGGTTTCTACTATGATTTTGGTAATATCGACCCAATAACTCCTGAAGATATGAAACAGCTTCAGGCTGCAATGAAAAAAATAGTCAAAGAGAATCAACGTTTTGTTCGCCGCGAAATCTCTGAAGAAGATGCCCGCAAAGAACTAGCGGACCAGCCTTACAAACTTGAACTTATTGGAACAAAAGGAAAAGATGAGGAAGGTCAAACAGCTGAAGGTGCCAGCGTTGAAGTAAGCGCAGAAGATGGTCTGACCATCTATGATAACGTGCGCCGTGATGGTAGCGTTGCGTGGAAAGACTTATGTCGTGGCCCGCACGTCCCCTCAACGAAATATTTGGGTAACGGTTTTGCCTTAACAAGAACCTCGGCTGCGTATTGGCTTGGTAATCAAGATAACGACCAACTGATCCGTATTTACGGAACTGCTTGGCCCACGAGGGAAGAACTCAAAGCCTATCAGGATCGCCTAGCGGAAGCAGAACGTCGCGATCACCGCAAACTTGGTACGCAGCTAGATCTGTTTAGTTTCCCAGATGAAGTGGGCTCAGGTCTTGCTGTTTTTCATCCCAATGGCGGTGTTATCCGCATGGAGATGGAAGAATACTCTCGTCGGCGCCACATTGAAGAAGACTACCAGTTTGTCTACACCCCACATATTACAAAGGGACACCTCTTTGAGACATCAGGTCACCTGCAATGGTATAAAGACGGCATGTATCCGCCGATGCATATGGATGAAGAGCGTGATGGCGATGGCAATATTACGAAGCAGGGGGTGGACTATTATCTGAAACCCATGAACTGCCCGATGCATAATCTTATTTACCGTTCTCAGTTGCGAAGCTATCGTGACCTGCCGCTTCGTTTATTCGAATTTGGTACGGTGTATCGTAATGAAAAATCTGGTGTTGTACACGGACTGGCGCGTGCACGTGGGTTCACTCAAGATGATGCCCATATTTATTGCACGCGCGACCAGATGAAGGACGAACTGACATCGCTGCTTACCTTTGTTCTTGAACTTTTGAAAGACTACGGTCTCAATGATTTTTATTTGGAGCTATCCACAAAGGATCCGAAGAAGTTTATTGGCGATGATGAGATTTGGGAAGAAGCCACCAAGGTACTGCAAGAAGTAGCGGAAGGTTCTGGCCTTGACCTTGTTCCCGATCCGGGTGGCGCAGCATTTTATGGCCCTAAGATTTCGGTTCAGGCCCGTGATGCAATTGGGCGTACCTGGCAGATGTCAACAATACAGCTGGACTTTAATCTGCCTGAACGTTTTGACCTGGAATATACTGATGCAGATGGTCAACGCAAACGCCCAGTAATGATTCACCGTGCTCTCTTCGGTGCCATTGAACGATTCTTCGCTATTTTGACCGAACACTATGCGGGAGCTTTCCCCGCTTGGCTTGCCCCCACGCAGGTCACGTTAATTCCTGTGGCCGAGGCATTCAATGAATATCTTAGCGAGGTCGCACAAAAACTGAAGGCTGCTGGTGTGCGTGCCCGCGTAGATACGTCCTCTGACCGCTTCGGTAAAAAGATCCGCAACGCAACACAGGAGAAAATTCCGTTTGTGCTCATCGCTGGCGGCGATGACGTTAAGGCGGGGGCTGTATCGTTTAGGTATCGTGATTCGACGCAAAAAAATGGTGTTCCCATTGACGATGCGGTTGCCGAAATTGTTGACGCTGTAAGGAGTCGACGCAATGACCTCTAGGGATTTTGTGGAGGACGCCGCCCCCAACCTTTGTCACGCCGCGGCTGGCGCGACGGATCTGACAGCGTTGCGGCCTACCCACGACAATCCAGATAATGTTCGTCAACCTCGTTGTAGTGGACACGACGGTGTGCCTGTGGAGGATTCTGCAGATTTTGCGGGCAAACCAGATGGCTTCCAACGTTTATGGACACCACATCGCATGGTCTACATTGACGGTGAATCGCGTCCGCAAAGCGGAGACAGTCACGAATGCCCATTTTGTTTGGCTCCAAAAAAACCTGATGAAGAATCACTTATTGTTTATCGTGGCGACAACGTTTTTGCGTTAATGAACCTCTTTCCATATAACTCTGGACATCTGTTGATTTGCCCCTATGAACATATCAGTAACTATAGTGAGCTTGATCCGCAGGTTCGTGACGAATTTGGTGAAGTCACCACAACTGCTATTCATGCCCTCAAGGCAGCGTCTGCGCCACAAGGGTTTAATATCGGAATGAATCAAGGGGAAGTAGCGGGAGCAGGAATCGCTGCGCACCTCCATCAACATATTGTCCCGCGCTGGTTTGGCGACGCAAACTTCTTTCCTTTGATAGCCCGCACAAAAGCTATCCCTGAATTGCTTTCAGATGCTCGGACAAAAATTGTCGAAGCCTGGCCTAAGGCATAGCAAGAGGAGGCTTTATGTCACAGTCTTTTCGCCAACCTTCGCGCTACGAGCCAACATGGCATTCGCCCGCTGACCAGTATCGACTTCATAACACGATGTCCTATGATGATCCGTTGATTCCTGATCCGTCCTATCACAGTAGTGCGGCATCAAACTCACTGGTGATTCATCCGGAGGTGAAACGTCTACAATCAAAGAAAAAACTTCCGTGGCTTGAAATCGTCGGCTCTGGTATCGGAATCCTTGGGATGCTTGCCACTATAGTTCTTGTTGGATACCAAACTTCGGTGTCTGAATCGATTCTAGCGATTATTGCGGCGCTTTTTCCCATGTTTGTTGTTGTGGGAACACTGGTGTGGATTGATCGTTGGGAACCTGAGCCAAAGTGGCTGCTTTTGCTTGCTTTCCTGTGGGGAGCAGGAGTGGCAACAACATTATCACTTTTCGCTAACTATGCTGGTCAACAGTATCTTACTAGCTATCTGCCGCTGGGGGATTCTGTGGAATCAGCTACCGCAACCTTTGTTGCCCCACTCATTGAAGAAACAATGAAAGGCCTTGGAGTTGCTCTTATTTTACTTGCCAATCGCAAACGAATTAACTCTCCTCTTGATGGCGTTGTTATTGCAGGCATTTTAGCCGCAGGCTTTGCCTTCACCGAAAATGTTCTCTATTTTGCGCGATTCGCTGACGTATTGGTGATTATCTTCTTTATGCGTGCAGTACTGTCACCTTTTGTTCATACTATTTTTACATCGATGACAGGTTTAGCGATAGCCTTGGGGCTGACACGTTCACAGAATCGTTGGTCGTGGCTATGGATGCTTCCTATTGGCTGGATGAGTGCTGTGGGCCTTCACGGTCTGTGGAACGGTGTAGCATCATATATGTCTCAACAATTTTTACCGCTGTACGCACTTTTTTGGTTACCCCTTTTTATTACATGGCTTATCCTCAACATTATTGTCTCCGTTAAACAACGCAGATGGGTAGTTGTTGGATTAGAAGCTCTGGTTCATGCAGGATGGATTCATCCAATGGAAGCCCGGATGCTTTCTTCATTGCCACTTCGCCGTATTGCGCGACGCCAAAGTAAACGTTACGGTAAACGTGCGAAAAAGGCGATGGCCGACTTCCAGCAAAAAACAACTGAACTAGCACTTACCTATGTTACTGATTTACATACCGGCCGTACAGAAAAAGAAGACCGTTATTTTCGTGAGCAACTTGAGGCGATGGTAGCGATGCGTAATAAATATGATGAAGCAATGCAAGCCTCTCAGGCTCGTTACGTGTTGGGGGTGCGTTAAGTGGATAATCCCTTACAGAAGCTGGGCGATGACTGGCAGGTTAACGCCGATGGCGTTCCCTACAGAAAAGCGGCTCGGGTGATTATTCGCCGCCCAGATCAGCGTGTGTTACTGGTGAAAGGTCACGACTTTTACGATAGTCGCAGAAAATGGTGGTTTACTATCGGCGGAGGCCTTGCCCAGGGGGAGACGTCACAAGAGGGAGCCCTGCGTGAACTGTGGGAAGAAACCGGTATTCGCGCAACACTTTCGGACTTACAAGGGCCTATCCTTGAACGTGAGGCAACTTTTTATTTTTTGGCATTGACATGTCGCCAAGATGAAATGTTCTATCTTCTTGATGTTGACGACCACACGGCGGAGTCTATTTCACCTGCCGATCTTTCGGATACTGAATGGGGTGTGTTAGATGAATTGAAGTGGTGGGATATTGACGATTTGGCCAGCAAGGTCGAAGCCGGTGTTACAGTGTATCCTCTTAGACTTGTTGACTACCTTTTGGCATGGCGTGATGGTTGGGATGGTCACTGCCTTCACCTCATCGAAGATTCCAGAACACCAGACCCTGAAAACCCTTACGACTAGCAGTATCAAGATCTGGTGCCAACCAGAGTAAACATCATAAAATCTTCATGGGAGTTTGTGTGTTGAACAGGCATTTGTAACCATGCACAAGTGTTTGAGGATAACCTGGTAAGATCAAGTCGATAATATAACAACCAACAAGGAGGAACATCCATGTCGGGTCACTCAAAATGGGCAACAACTAAACACAAAAAAGCGGCTATTGATGCAAAACGCGGGAAACTCTTTGCACGTTTAATCAAAAATATCGAAGTTGCGGCACGTACTGGTGGTGGTGATCCGGCTGGTAATCCAACGTTGTATGATGCAATTCAAAAAGCAAAGAAAAACTCTGTTCCTTCGGACAATATTGACCGCGCTGTTAAACGTGGTTCTGGCGCTGAAGCTGGGGGTGCCGACTGGGAAACGGTAATGTATGAAGGGTACGGCCCCGGTGGCGTTGCCTTTCTGGTTGAATGTTTAACTGATAATCGAAACAGGGCTGCTGCAGATGTGCGTACCGCCTTTACCCGCCACGGTGGTTCTTTGGCTGATCCTGGTTCTGTGTCCTATATGTTTAGCCGTCGTGGTGTTATTGAAGTTCCTAGCAACGAAGGCATTGATGAAGACACCATTTTGATGGCAGTCCTTGACGCAGGTGCAGAAGAAGTCAATGAGTATGAGGAATCTTTTGAGATTTTGTGTGAGCCCAATGACCTTGTTCATGTTCGTGAAGCCCTGCAAGCTAACGAGATTGACTATGATTCTGCCGAGGTTCAGTTTGTTCCTTCCACGACCATAGAATTGGATGAAAGTGGTGCGCGTTCAATGATGAAACTATTGGATGCCTTGGAAGATTCTGACGATGTGCAAAATGTTTACGGCAACTATGATATTCCTTCCGCTATCGAAAAGGCCCTTGAAGAATAAGGTACTTTATGCGAATCATGGGTATCGACCCCGGTTTAACGCGGTGCGGTATCGGCATTATTGATGTTGATTCCACCAGGAAAATTTCACTGGTTTTCGTTGATGTTGCGCGTTCAGATACCGAGATAGCAACACATATGCGGATCAAGATTATTGCAGACCGCATTGACGAGCTTCTTGAGCTTTACAACCCTGATGTGGTTGCTGTTGAACGGGTTTTTGCTCATGATAACCTGCAGTCGGTGACAACGACGATGCAGGTTATGGGGGTAGCTATGCTCAGTGCAGCAAGAGCCGATAAACCAATGGCGGTTCATACACCCTCTGAAGTGAAAGCGGCTGTTTCAGGAAGTGGAACTGCCGGTAAAGCACAAATCCAGCATATGGTTCAACGCATCCTTGGAATGAAAAAAGTGTTGAGACCTGCCGATGCAGCCGATGCTGTTGCTGTTGCCATTTGTCATGGTTGGCGTGGCGATGGACTTCAAGGTGCGCGACCTGATGGTAGTGTGAATGTGTCGCTTTCCGGTAAAGTGCGTGCACGTCAGCCGCTGACACCTGCACAGCAACAGTGGGCATCAGCTCAGGCTGCGGCGCGTCGCAGGGGAGCGGTTGATCCGCGACGACAACAGGCAAGAAAGAAGAAAGCATGATTGCGCAGCTTCGAGGAAGTGTTGTGTCACGTTCCTTAGAGACAGTCCTTATTGACGTGTGTGGTGTTGGTTATGAGGTGAAAGCCACTCCAGACACATTGGCGCGATGTCATGAGGGCGAAGAAACGACCCTTGTAACGCGGCTTATTATTCGAGAGGACGCACACATCCTTTTCGGTTTTGCTTCTACCGATGAACGAGATGTATTTGATGTGTTGATAAATGCCCCCGGTGTGGGCCCTAAAGTTGCGATGGCTATTTTGTCGATGCTTACCCCAGATGAGCTTCGTCTTGCTTTGGCTGATGAAAATGAGGCTGCACTGGTTGCCGTTCCTGGTATCGGTAAGAAAACAGCGCGCCAACTTATTGCTTCAATCGGTGACAAACTTGGTCAACCCCAACAGGCTGCCACTTGTTCACCTGTAGTATCAACTCAGGTGGTACATGACGATATTGTGAAAGCTCTTGAAAGCCTAGGATGGAATACGAAACAAGCGCAGCAGGCTGTAGCCCAGGCAGAATCTGATATGCCAGAAGCTAATCGCTCTGAACTATTGCGTGCTGCTCTTCAGGTATTAGGAGCCCATCATGGATGATGAACAGCGTATTGTTACCGGTGAAGGTTTTGACGGGGAGCAGGGGGCAGAAGCTGCCTTGCGACCAACCAGTTTGGCAGAGTTTGTGGGTCAAAAAAAAGTGTGTTCACAGCTTAAACTGGTAATCGATGCTGCGCGTGGCAGAGGCGCAACACCTGATCATATTTTATTGGCAGGGCCGCCAGGGCTTGGTAAAACAACATTGGCGATGATTGTTGCCCAAGAAATGTCGGCGGCTTTACGTCTTACATCGGGGCCAGCTATTCAACATGCAGGAGACTTAGCGGCCATTCTTTCGTCTCTTCAGGAAGGTGACGTCCTCTTTATTGATGAAATCCACCGCCTGGCACGTACTGCGGAAGAAATGCTTTACCTAGCAATGGAGGACTACAGAGTTGACGTTATCGTTGGTAAAGGCCCGGGTGCAACCTCGATTCCGCTGACCTTACCGCCTTTCACTGTGGTTGGTGCAACGACACGCTCTGGTCTTCTGCCCGCACCTTTACGGGATCGTTTCGGTTTTACAGCACATTTGGATTACTACGATACCGATGAGCTTCGCCGAGTTTTGGAACGTTCAGCTGCTCTGCTAGACATTTCATTGACACCCCAGGCAGCACACGAGCTGTCAACACGTTCACGTGGTACACCGCGTATTGCGAACCGTCTATTGCGGCGCACCATCGACTATGCGCAGGTTCACGGTTTCGAGCGTGTTGATAATACGTGTTCACATGCTGCATTGGAGCTTTTTGAGGTCGATCCGCGCGGACTTGACCGGCTAGATCGCATGGTTTTACAGGCACTGTGTCAGCGTTTCCAAGGTGGGCCAGTTGGGTTAACAACCTTAGCTGTTTCTGTTGGTGAAGAAGCTGAAACGGTGGAGACCGTGGCAGAACCCTATTTGGTGCGTGAAGGATTTATTGTGCGCACACCGCGAGGACGCATGGCAACACCGCTTGCATGGCGCCATATTGGATTAATACCTCCGGCATCGGCTAGTGGGGCTATACCAGCACTTTTTGATGAGGACGAGGTGTGAAAAAGATTACCCAAATAGGGTATATCCTGAAAGTTTTGTAGACTTTGAAGAATACGATGGCAATTTTAAAAGGAGAATATTCATGGATCTGTTCAGCATGCTGATGATAGTCATCGCAATGTTTGCTTTGTTCTATTTTATGAACAAAAATCAGAGGCGACGCCAGGAGCAAGCCCAAGAAATGATACGGACGATGGAACCGGGAAACTGGGTAATTACATCAACTGGTTTTTATGGACGACTAGTTGATATTGACGGTGATGTAGCCATTCTAGAGACTGCAGATGGCACCGAAACATATTGGGCGCGTCAAATGGTTTTACGGGCGCAGGAACCTCCTTTTGCTGTTGATGAGGACAATGCTATGGATGCGACTGAGAGCGAACACTGTGACGATGATGCACTGACAAACAGCGCTGATGACCTGCCTTCTTCACGTGACGAGAGTTCAGCTGGTTCTTCGTCAACATCCTCATAACGTTGCCAAGGTAGTTAACACTGCCAATAAATAGATGAAAAATGTGTTCTATCGTACAGTGCTCACAAGCGTCCATGAGTTCCTCATGGCAGCAGGAAGCATTAAACTACTGTGAGGACACCTTACACAAACAAAGAAAGATATTACTGTGGCAAAAAGCGCAATGAAAACTGCTGCAATACGAATGCTTATCGCATTGTTAGTACTTATCATTATCATGAGTGCAGCACTGGTATTTGGTGTGGTACAAAAAAATGCGTCTGCTGTTCCCTCACTGGCACTTGATCTTGAGGGAGGAACTCAGCTGATTCTTCGACCGAAAGCAGAAGGTGACAAAGGCGGTCGTACACAGGTGTCAGAAAACGACCTGAAAGAAGCGATAGAAGTTATCAGACAGCGTGTCGATGCTTCGGGTGTGACTGAAGCTGAAATTACCTCCCTAGGTGGACGCAATATTGTTGTCTCATTGCCAGGTCATCCCTCCGAAGAAACACTAGACCTAGTACGCCAATCGGCTCAGTTAGTATTTCGCCCTGTCCTGCAGGTTGGCGCGCCCATTTCTGAACTTAATCTAGCGCAGAATATCGATCAAAAGGCACTAGATAAGCTTCAAGGCGAAGAAAAGAAACAGGCAGAACAAGAAATTGCCGCAGCAAAAGAAAACCCAGAAGCTTTCCTTATGGCGCGTGCTGATAAGAATGGCGACGGCAAACTTTCTGAGGAACCAGAAGCGAAGCCAGCCGATAACTCGGACCTGAGCTGGATCAGCGAAAAAGTTCAGTACGATTTTATGGCTAAAGACTGTACAAAGATCGAAAACCGTAAAGGCGGTTCGGCTGACGATCCCAAGAAACCACTGGTGACATGTCAAAAAGATGGTTCTTCGAAATATATTTTAGGGCCCGTTGATTTAGAGGGAACTCATATTAAAACAGCGTCGTCAGGAATGAAGCCATCTCAGGGCGGCGGAACCACCGGTGAGTGGATTGTCAACATCAGCTTTGACAGCGTCGGCACTGAAAAGTTTGGCAAAACCTCGCAGCGACTCTTTGCCTTCCGTAATACAGGTGCGCAGCCTGGTGCCGAAGGTCAGCCACAGCTACCACAGCAAGGCGGCAGCGATCCTCGTAACAGGTTTGCGATTGTTCTTGACGGTACCGTGGTATCAGCACCCGGTATCGAAAACCCCATTACAAATGGTCAAGCTATGATAGAAGGTGGCTTTACCAAAACATCTTCTTCGGTATTGGCTAACCAGCTGCAGTTTGGTTCATTACCACTGAACTTTGACGTACAGTCGCAGCAACAAGTTTCGGCTACCCTGGGTGCAGACCAACTACGTTTTGGTGTGATTGCAGGTATTATCGGCATGCTGTTGATTGTGCTGTTTATGCTGTGGGAATACCGAGGGCTTTCTCTTGTTTCGGTTGGATCCTTGATAATGTCTGGTGTCTTGGCTTACCTTATTATCGCCCTCTTATCATGGCTGATGGGTTATCGTTTGTCTCTTGCAGGTGTAGCAGGCATCATTATTTCTATTGGTACAACAGCAGACTCCTTTATTGTCTATTTCGAAAGAATCCGTGATGAAGTACGTGATGGAAGACCTTTGAGATCAGCAGTTGATGAAGGTTGGACACGTGCCAAACGAACAATTGTTTCTGCCGATATGATGAACCTGATTGCTGCTGGCGTACTGTACTTCTTGGCCGTTGGTAACGTGCAAGGCTTTGCCTTTACCCTTGGTGTGATGACATTTATTGACCTTATAGTTATTTTCATGTTTACACATCCACTACTTGTTCTTTTGGTTCGCACCGCTTTTTATGGTGAAGGACATCGCTGGTCTGGCCTAGACCCCGAGCATCTGGGTGCTTCAAAACGTACCTACCGCTATAAGGGTAGAGGACGTTTTGAACAAGAAAAACCATCGGGTACACGTGTACGTCTGGGCGCACCATCTACCGATGATGATGCTGAAGAAGATAATAAATCGCAGCGTACATCTGTGGGAGCTGTGAAGGACAGTCCAACAGACGACGAAACTGCGAGTGAAGGGAGCGATGCGAAATGATGTCTTACGCACAATGGGGAAATGAGCTTTACTCGGGAAAACGCTCCTACAATATCGTTGGTAAAAGAAAGCTATGGATTCTGACAGGGATCGTACTATTAATCCTATCGTGTCTGCTTATTGTCTATCCCTCGATCTCGCCCTCCATCGAATTTAAAGGCGGAACCGAGTTTAGTGTATCGGGATTACCAAATAACGATCAGAAACCAGCAGCTAGCGTTACACGTTCTCTTCCACAGGCCAATAATGCAAAGTTGTCGTCCCTGGGCACAAATGGTGTGCGCGTTCAAACCGCTACAATGACAACGGCTCAGTCGCGTGAAATGGTGCAGCAACTAGCCAAGGCTTACAAGATACCTGAAGGCAATATTGCGGCTACCACAATCGGCCCCGCATGGGGAAAAGAAGTGACTGACCGTGCGTTGAAGTCGCTTGGTATCTTCGCCCTATTGGTGGCTATCGTGTTGACGTTATATTTCAAGACATGGACAATGGCCTTTTCCGCCCTCTTTGCATTGCTGCATGACACCTTGTTTACAGCCGCTGCATTTGCGCTGACACAGGTAGAAGTCAGCCCAGCTACCGTCATCGGTGTTCTAACGATTCTTGGCTATTCGCTTTACGATACAGTGGTGGTTTTTGATAAGGTTCGTGAACTCACCGTAAAATTTTATGATCAATCGCGTTATACCTATGCGGAACTTGTCAATCTTGCGGTTAATCAAACAATGGTACGTTCAATCAACACTTCGATAGTTGGTTTGCTACCTGTGAGTGCAATACTCTTTGTTTCCTCTGTTTTGCTGGGTGGTGGAACATTGCGCGATATTTCAATGGCCTTATTCATTGGCATGGTTGTTGGAACGTGGTCATCTATTTTCATCGCCTCTCCGATGCTTGTCACGTTGAGGATGCGTGAAAAGAAACTTCAAGACCACACTCAACGCGTCTTTAGAAGGCGTCGTTTGGAAGAAGATGACGTAGTAGCCGAGCTTTCAAAAAAGAAACTACCAAAGAAGAAAAGAAAACAGATTTTACGTCAGCAGGTGGAATCAATGGAGTTTGAAGATGACGAGGATTCTATTGTTGCCCAACCTTTGAAGGCTGGTGGCCACAGGGGACACCAGGCACAGCCCAGAAAAAAACCGCGTTCAAAGCGCTAAAATTGTAAGGTGTGATCGATTATGGCGAGTATATCGCCGCTTCCTCCTCATTTAGAAACACTTGTATCCAACAATCTGCGTCATGTTCCAGATTTTCCTGAGCCCGGTGTGCTTTTTCGTGATATCACGCCATTACTGGCAAACGGACCAGCATTTCAGGAACTCATTAGGTGCCTTGCACAACACTATAAGAACCATATTGATGCCGTTGCTGGATTGGAATCACGAGGTTTTCTTCTTGCCGCACCATTAGCCGTTGAGCTTGGTGTGCCAATGCTGATGATACGTAAAGCTGGTAAGTTGCCTGGCCCACTTATTGGCATGGATTATTCCTTGGAGTACGGTACAGCAAGGCTTGAGCTTCAGCCTCACAGTGTGCCACAGGGCGCTCGTGTGCTTATCGTTGACGATGTGTTGGCAACAGGAGGAACGGCTGGAGCAGCAGTGAAGCTTATTGAAAAATCTGGTGCACATGTTGCAGAAGTTTTCGTGTTGATGGAACTGAAGGACTTTCAAGGAAAGAAACAGATGAAAGATATTAGTTGCCAGGCATTGCTTGAAGTATAAGACTTTCAATTCCCCACCCCGTGGTTATCTTTACTAAAGCGCTGCTCAACACCGTGAAGGGGACACTACATTCGCTGTATTAAACACCTTTGATGAGTAACGCCTTTTTTCGTATGGGTAGTATGTGTGATTCCTCATTTCACTAGGAAAGATGATTCCACACTTTTGTCAACAAAATTGTTGTCGCTCATAGTTTTGTGAACACAAATTAACGTCTTTGTGAAAAAAATAATACGATAGTGGAATGAGCGACAATCAAGAAGTTCAGCGTGGAGCAACATCCTCTTCGCGTGTGCGTTCATCGCTTGCCTGGTTTGGTGGCCGCACAAAAAATGTTGCCCCCGAGATACAGGGGCTGGTGCGCGCTGCTCGTGCTAATCATCCAAAGATTGACATCAATCAATTGGAGCGTGCCTATGAGGTTGCGGCCTACTATCATGAAGGTCAGATGCGAAAGTCTGGTGAACCCTATATTACGCATCCTGTTGCCGTGGCTACGATCCTTGCTGAACTTGGTTTAACTGAAACAACTCTTGTGGCAGCACTGCTGCACGATACGGTTGAAGACACCCCTTATACTCTTGACGAACTATCTCACCAGTTTGGAGATGAAGTAGCCCTGCTTGTTGATGGTGTTACGAAACTGGACAAGGTGAAATATGGCGAGGCAGCACAGGCCGAAACTGTTCGAAAAATGATTATCGCCATGTCTAAAGACATTCGCGTATTGGTTATTAAACTAGCCGATAGACTGCATAATGGACGTACATGGAAGTATGTGAAGAAAGAATCTGCTCAACGCAAGGCACGTGAAACTCTCGAGATTTTTGCCCCTCTGGCTCACCGTCTGGGTATGAATACGATTAAGTGGGAACTAGAAGATTTGTCTTTTAAAACACTGTATCCCGATATTTATGATGAGATCGACCATCTGGTAATTGAGCGAGCACCACAACGTGAAAGGTATCTATCTGATGTGACTGATCAGATTAAAGAGGATCTGCGTACGCATACGATTGTTGGTGTGGTGACAGGACGCCCGAAACATCACTATTCGATTTATCAAAAAATGATTGTCAGAGGGCGAGACTTTGATGATATCTATGATTTGATTGGTGTGCGTGTTCTGGTTGATTCTATTCGTGACTGCTATTCGGTATTGGGAACTGTACACGCCAGGTGGAACCCGATTCCAGGGCGTTTCAAAGATTATATTGCAATGCCTAAGTTTAACTTGTACCAGTCTTTGCATACAACCGTGTTAGGGCCTGGAGGTCGCCCCGTTGAAATTCAGATTCGTACTCACGCTATGCATCAGCGTGCTGAATATGGTGTGGCCGCACATTGGAAGTACAAAGAAAATCCGAATGCTACTGGGGGGAAGAAAGGACATAAGAAATCCCAACTTGATTCCACAACTGCTCTTGACCCCAATAACGAGATGGGGTGGCTTCGCCAACTTGTTGATTGGCAGCGTGAAACCCAAAACCCTTCGGAGTTTCTTGACTCTTTACGCTATGAAATGTCGGGAACACAGGTGTATGTCTTTACTCCTGCTGGTCAGGTTATAAGTTTGGCTCAGGGGGCTTGTCCCGTTGATTTTGCCTACGCAATTCATACGGAAGTTGGACATAAAACAGTTGGTGCAAAAATCAACGGTAAGCTTATGCCACTTGAAACCGAGCTAGAAAATGGTGACACTATTGAGATATTAACTTCTAGGGCACAGACATCGGCACCTTCACGAGACTGGCTTACTTTTGTGGCAACGCCACGAGCACGTAATAAGATTCGGGCATGGTTTTCCAAAGAACGTAAAGAAGAAGCAGTAGAAAGTGGTCAAAAACAGATTGCTGCCGCCCTTCGTAAACAAAATCTTCCATTGCAGCGACTCATGTCCCATGAATCTTTAACAGCGCTGGCTGCCGACCTAGGTTATTCTGATGTTTCTGGTCTTTATGCTGCTGTAGGGGATCGGCATGTTTCTGCTGCACATGTTGTTGATCGTCTGCTGGAAGTAATGGGTGGTGAATCAGGTACCGAGGAAACTCTGGCGGAAGCCATTACGCCAGGGCGTCGACGTCAGGTGAGCCACAGTGGTGATAGCGGTGTGATAGTGCAGGGGACATCCCAGGGGGATGTCTGGACGAAACTTGCTAAGTGCTGTACACCTGTTCCCGGTGATGACATTATTGGGTTTATTACCCGTGGCCAGGGAGTATCTGTTCATCGGCGTGACTGCTCGAATGTGGTGGCGTTAGAGAAATCTCCCGAACGTATTATTGACGTTGAATGGGCAAAGCATCCTCAGACGATGTTCATGGTACAAGTGGAAATCCATGCCCTGGATCGCGAGGGGTTGCTGTCTGACATTAGTCAGTTGTTATCTGACTATCGTGTCAATATTATTTCTGGATCCCTGAACACTTCTGATGACCGGGTAGCTGTGTCACGTTTTTCCTTTGAAACAGCCGATACAACACACTTGACCGCAATTTTGCATGGTCTACAACGCATTGATGGTGTCTTTAGTGCAAAGCGTGTCACTAACGCCGCGTAAACTTCATTTTACAGAATGTGCCTCAGCTTACTATCGGTCAGATAGTTGCCAGGTTCCCCTTTTTATAGTGTTTTGCTGTAGGCTTGTAGGATAATTCCTCGAAGCGACGTGAACAACGAATATTTCCATGTTTATGTGGGTGACGTAACCATAGTTCGCGGGCATCATTGAGGTGTGTTCCAGCCTGAAGAAGAACATAGGCGTAACGCATAAATTCGCGGTCGTTTTCAACAGTTCGAGCCAAATCGTACAGTGTTTCTGCTCGCGATGTGACAAAAACTTTTTCCGTACATCTGACAGGCCTATCAACAGGACGGACAAGATGAGTAACTGTTTCACGGTAACGATAGTCACGGCGTTGAGACATCACGTGGATCGGGGCCGCCACGCCATGGGCAGTCCATAGCCAAAGCGCAGTAGTACGACACACAATGGAAGAGGGCTTTACATGATGACTGAGTATCTGTGCACGACCAGAAACACTGTGAAGAAGACGCGGCAGACACAATACATCAGGAAGGACTTCAATAAGGGCACCACTGATAGTTCCTCCGCGTAAAACACGCACTCCCTGACCTTCATGGTGCCCAGGATCGTGGGGATGAAGATGTATTCGTAAACTCATTCACCAATGGTGCCACAAACAAGAAGTAAGAAAAAGGAGTGTTCACCTTTAGCGTTGTGCTACCCGATAAACTGCACCGTATTAATCTTTATTCAGTAACTGAACGTACCTGTTCAAGCCATGTTTGACGGGCCTTGAGAGATTCTTCAAGTTCTGCAACTTTCTTATCGTTTCCTTCGGCTCTAGCTTTTTCTAAATCGGCACTGAGTTCTGCAATACTTTCTTCTAGTTGACCAGCCATTCCTTGGGCTCGGGCCTGAACTTCCGGATTTTCTTTATGCCACAGTGCATCTTCGGCATCAGAGATCGCTTTTTCAACGGCGCGCATCCGTGCTTCGATGCGACCCATATCGGCCTTTGGCACGTGCCCAATAGCATCCCATTCGTCTTGCAGAGGGCGAAGTTGAGCCTTAGCCTTTTCAATGTCAGATATGGGAAGGATGGCTTCTGCCTTGGTAAGTATCGCTTCTTTTGCATCCAGATTTGCCTGATATTCTTGAGCCTGTGCGGCATTTGATGCATTGCGAGCCTCGTAGAACTTGTTTTGGGCAGCCCAGAAACGTTCCCATAAAGCATCGTCATCGCGACGCGAGGCGCGCCCACTTGCTTTCCATTCGTCCATTAGCTGCCGGAAAGCAATCGTTGTGGGGCCCCACTCCGTTGAGGTAGCGAGTTCTTCAGCACGACGAATAATATCTTCCTTTGCTTTCTTTGCTTCTGCTTGAGCAACATCAAGATCATGGAAAAACTGGCGGCGTGAACGATCAAAAGTGGTACGGGCCTGACTGAAGCGTTTCCACAGGGCATCCTCTTTTGAGCGCTCAATGCGCACACCGTGGCGCTGTGATGTTTTCCATTCTTCTAACAGATTGCGTAAACGCTGGCCGGAATCTTTCCACTGTGTACGCTGTGGGTCTTGAGCCGCGATTTCTTCGGCTTGAACAACTATTGCTTCACGGTCTGCAAGTGCCTGTTCTTTAGCGGCTTGACGTTGAAGTTTCATTTCTTCTTTATATTGTTCGGCACGTTGCTTTAGCCGTTCAAGCTGGTCACGAAGTTTCTGAAGGTCGCCGATGGCAGCAGGCTCTTGTAGCTGTTCAGTAAGCGATTTTATTGTCTTGTCGATTTCGCGTGGCGAGATATGACGAATCCGTGTTTCAAAAAGAGCTAATTGTGCCTTGAGATCAAGATAGCGGCGAATAAAAAGGTCAAAGGGATTATCGGGGACGATGTCGGGGAATTGACCGACCTCTCGTTCTCCGTCAGTATCTTTGACATAGACATTGCCTGCCTCGTCGATACGGCCAAATTGCTCGGCCTCTTGTTTTTCCGCCGAATCAGGAAGATTGAGTTTTGGCGGCTGCGGTGCAGGCGGCTTGGGAGACTGAGTGGAAGAAGTCATTTTTGCACTGTCATCTTGTGATGGTTGCATCGGTTGGTCGGTCACAGTAATCCTTCATTGACGGGGTTACCCTTTGCAGGGCGAACCGTTCTCGGTGTATGGCGCGCATACATATGTACATAGCTCAGTCTAATAGCAGGAGGGGAGAAGTTGTCTAGTTCCTGGGGGAAAAATCGCTAAAAAACAGTGCTTGTTATAGGTATCACACTTTTTGTTTCATCTATGTCAGCATAATACGTCATTTTTAGCCGAATAAGAAAAAATTTTTGCTGTGAAACTTCTCTGCTGTAAACACGCTACAATGGGGATGTGATTCTTGAAAGACTTGTAGCACCACTTTTTGATACCAACACTTATCTTCTTGCGGCCGATACCGGCTGCCCGGCTGTGATAGTTGATCCAGGGCACGGACATCTTGACGAAATACATTCACTCTTGGCATCCTACAATCTGAGTGTGGGGGCAGTTCTGTGCACTCATGGACACCCCGACCATACATGGGATGCAGCAAAAATCGCGAATGATGCTCCCGTATGGATCGGTCAACCTGACGAAAAATGGATGGACAATCCACTTGCTGGCGACCACCCAATTATCGAGTTGATTCAAACCCAAACAGCATGGGACTATGAAAAGCCCAGCAATATTAAGCCACTTGGTTCACACGCCATTACCTACAGTAAAGAACTTGTTGATGGCGTTACTATCAAAATGGTGATGGCACCAGGACACACTGAGGGGTCAGCTTTCTTCTTGTGGGAAGGAAACGTTACTTCAGGCAACTATGCCAAGGTTGTGGGCGAGCATCATCTTTTTGCGTTTACGGGCGATATTCTTTTTGCGGGTTCAGTGGGGCGAACCGACCTGCCATTTGGTGACTCGCGTGCAATGCTTCATTCACTGCGCACACTGTGTAATGTGATCGATCCTGACACCTTTTTGCTTCCAGGTCATGGACCTGCAACGACTATGGGTACAGAAAAAAGGACGAACCCCTATCTGAAACAGGCACGCTATCAAGGATAGCTGCAAGGACTTTTAACAGAAAACTGTTACCAGCGTTTTTTCTTGCCCTTGAAGCCTGACTTTTTCTTACCTTTGAACCCTCGGTCACCGCGGCGACCATCTGACGATGGCGGGCCAGTGTCTTCACGGATATTAAGATTTCTTCCCTTAATTCTGGTTTTTAGAAGGCGTCGCGCAGATTTGGGGTCAAGGCCACCCTCTATTTCAACAAGAGAAAATGACGACATCATTTCGATGTGCCCAACCTGATTACCCTGAATATGTGATTCACCGGTAATGGCACCTAAAATAGCGCCGGGTTTCACGCCGTCGCGGTAACCAACATCAACGCGATAGCGCGGCAACGTTGCGCCGTGCCGAGGCTTGCGTGGTCGGGAATCATCATCGAAGCCCCTGTTTTTACTGCGTTGGTTTGCGCGGTGTGGGCGACTTTTGTCTCGGCCTTGTTCAAAACGTGCTGAAAGAAATCGACCGTAGTCATCAACAGTTTCTTCATAGCGGATACGCCCGTGAGAACGTTGAAGACTAGCGGGGCCATTATCGCGACACATCAGGGCAATTAAGCCAGCTGCGATTGTTTCAACAGCGGAATCGGTGGCTGATGGCGACTGAGATAAATGAGCCTGAAGAGCATCAACATCATCAAGGTGGCATTTTATATCGCACGTGTTATCGCCAGAATCAGTTATGTCGGCCGGTGCGTTGCGCATTTGTTGTGCCGCCTGAGCAAGTGCATCCAGATACACATCCATACCACCCTGTTGAGCGCGCTGGATGGCCTGTTGTACTACCGAAGCAGCTTTTGCGGAATTGACTTCGTCTGGTGAAGGAATCGTGATTTCGCGAACCTTAGTTTTTGTGAGTTCTTCGATCCTGCGTAGGCGACCAGCCTCGCGCGGCGTAAAAAATGTCAGTGATGTGCCAGCGCGGCCAGCCCTACCTGTACGCCCAATACGGTGAACATAGGCATCTGTTTCGCGGGGAACATCATAGTTAATCACCAGTTCAACACGCTCAACATCAAGTCCGCGTGCAGCAACATCGGTGGCGACTAAAACATTCATTGCACCATTGCGCAAGCGTTCTACCATACGTTCACGTTCAGCCTGATTAACATCGCCACTGATTGCACCAGCTTTAAATCCAGCGGCAGCTAAATCGTGAGTTACCTGTTCAACATCAATACGTGTGGCAACAAACACGATTGTTGCTGCAGCCTTTGTTGCAGAGAGAACTCGAATAAGTGCTTCAGTTTTAAACTTGTAGGGAACAACCGCGTAGGTTTGTTCAATGTTATCTACCGTTGATGCTTGGGGAGTGACAGCAATGCGAATAGGATCGTCTAAATACTTATTTGCGACTTTTTGAATAGCGGCGGGCATTGTTGCTGAAAATAATGCCCGAACAGCTGTGTCTGGAATATCAGCAGAGATCGTTTCAACGTCCTCTTGAAAACCCATGCGAAGCATTTCGTCGGCCTCATCCAAGACGAAGAAACGGATGGACTCAAGGTGAAGCTTACCTTTTTTCATCAAATCCATGATACGTCCAGGTGTTCCAACAACGATTTGTGCACCGTCACGCAATGCACCGATCTGTGGGCCATACGATGAACCACCATAGACGGTGGCAACCGAGACGTGAGGAAGATGCGCAGCGAATGATTCAATAGCTGAAGAGTTTTGCAATGCAAGTTCGCGTGTTGGCGCAATAATAAGAGCTTGTGGAGCACCCGGGACGGCATCGTCAGAAAGATAGGAAAAAAGCGGCAAACCAAAGGCTGCTGTTTTACCTGTTCCCGTTTGAGCCACTCCAACAACGTCATGGCCATCTAAAAGAGGCTCGATTGCGTTGGATTGAATGGGGGTGGGAACTTCGTAGCCCATATCTGTAATGGCGCTGAGGACCTGGGGCAGTAACGCCATGTCGCGAAACTGGGGGGTTGATTCATCAAATGTGTCGGACATGCCTACCGCTTCTATATCGTCTAATTAGGTTCGCTTTCCATCATAGGCAACAATATTTTAGTCACCAAAATTGGCATGCAGTTCAGGCACCTTGAACGCGGCAAAAAGCCCAGCAAGTGCCATGAAAAAGGTCACAGTGCCAGCACTGAGGTACGGCCAGTTTCCACCGAAGGTCAAAGCAATATTGAAAACACCTGTGACCAGTGCCATTGCAAGTGCATAGCCGACTGAATCTGTAAGTGTCAAGTGTGCAGAAATCTGTCCGTGACGTTCAGGTGGGGTAAGTGTCAATGCAAAAACAGCAAGAACGGGGTAGGCACATCCAATACCAGCGCCACCTGCTGCCCAGGCCACAGCAACAAACCAGGTGGGAACAATAATGAATGCTCCTGATGTGACTCCAACAACACTGATGGTCAACAGAATTATGCCTAGACGAATGAGCTGTTGCCGCGCTTTATTATTAGATACACGCGCCTGTACAAAAGCTGCAATAGACCAGGTCACACTGCCTATAGCAATAATGAAACCAGAGTCGGTGATGGGCCACCCGCGATGGTGCTGCAACATGAGGGGCAGCAAGGTGACAAGTCCCATAAAGATTGCATTGATGGTGATGCGTGAAGCAATGATACTGGGAACTCCCGGTTGGGCGCGAAGCGTGCCTGGCGGAAAGAGTCTTTGTAAAGCCGTCACCGTTAAGACCGCACCAATAGCCGCAATAATCCAGGCGTACCACCGTGGCGATGCTTGCCCTATTTGGACTGCCGCTAAGGCAATACCAGCAATGACACCATAAACCATTGTTGAGTGTGCATTTGCGGGGTAACTACCTTTCACAATATGACAGTTTGTTAATACCACGCGAAAGGTGGGAAGTAGCGGGACCATTAGGAACAGGAACAGCCAATAAAGGAAGCGCCACCCCCACGTTTCGGCAATAAGACCCCCAATAGCGGGGGCAATAATTGATGGCAGCACCCAGGCGGCTGACAGTAACGCAAAAAGAAAGGGCTGGCGGGCTTTGGGGATATTTTTAGCGATGACGGTAAAGAGGGCGACGTTTGCGGCACCTGCGCTTAAGCCTTCAATAAAACGACCTGCAATATACCACCAGATTGTGGTGCCAGCTGCGCAAAGCAGCATTGACACAATGTAGGCTGCGATTCCACATAGCATTGGAAGGCGCGATCCGCGAGCATCGCAGTACAGACCCGCAAAGATTGTCATAATGATTTGGCCGCAAGGAAAAATTCCGAAAGCAATAGGGTAGTAGGAAGCATAGGAATAGTCAGAAACTATTGCGGGCATCACAGAGGCAACAGCCATTGAAGCAAAAGCTAAAACGCTGCTCATCAGAAGAATAGAGATTTCGATTGCTGCTGGTGCGTTGCGTTTCCCCATGATGATTGTATGTGCCCTTCGTCAAAGTTATCATCACGATAACACAATAAAAATCTGTGCGAAATCGGTCAATGAGTACAAAAACGGTAGAAGACGTTAGACTGTAGACATACATTTAGTGACCATGAATGCCGCACGTGTATAGTGTGGCCTAACAGGAAGGGTGTAACGTGCTTCGAAGCCACGGTGCAGGAACTTTACGAACAGACAATATTGGTGAACAGGTTGAGCTGGCAGGATGGATCGACCGTCGCCGTGATCACGGTGGAGTCGCTTTTTTTGACTTACGTGACGCTACGGGGATTTGCCAGGTTGTTATCAATGATGAATCGGTGGCGCACCCGCTGCGTGCCGAATATGTGCTGCACGTGATTGGCACTGTTCGTCAACGCCCAGAGGGGAACGATAATCCCAGTATTCCTACCGGGTCGGTTGAGGTTGTTGCTGAAAGTGTTGAAGTTTTGAATACGTGCGCACCACTTCCATTCCAGGTGTCTGAACATGCCGAGGAATCGGGGACAGTTGGTGAGGAAACACGCCTGGCTTACCGCTACATTGATTTGCGTCGCAAGGCGGAACAGTATGCACTGCGTTTACGTTCACGTGTTAACAAGGCCGCACGTGACGTGTTGGACAACCATGATTTTGTGGAGGTAGAAACCCCCACGCTCACACGTTCAACGCCAGAGGGTGCACGTGACTTCCTTGTCCCTGCACGCCTTAGTCCAGGCTCGTGGTATGCGTTACCGCAGTCTCCACAGTTGTTTAAGCAGATGCTGATGGTTGCGGGTATGGAACGCTACTACCAGATTGCACGCTGCTATCGTGATGAAGATTTCCGTGCGGACCGCCAGCCGGAGTTTACTCAGCTTGATATTGAGATGTCTTTTGTCGATCAAGATGATGTCATTGCATTGGCTGAGGACGTGCTGTGCGCAATTTTTGCCCAGATTGATGTGGAGTTGTCACTGCCGATTCCACGAATGACCTATGCCGAGGCAATGGAAAAATATGGTACCGATAAACCGGATTTGCGTTTCGGGCTTGAACTGACTGATTTGACAGACTACTTTAAAGATTCTCCATTCCGCCTGTTCCAGGCTGATTGGGTGGGTTCTGTTGTGATGCCTGGCGGTGGTTCACAGCCACGCCGCACCTTTGATAAGTGGCAGGAATGGGCGCGCTCACGCGGTGGAAAGGGTCTGGCTTACGTCATTGTTAAGGAAGACGGCACCCTTGCTGGCCCGGTTGCCAAGAATCTTTCAGAGGGCGAACTTGCGGGTCTTTTGGACGCAACGGGAGCCAACGCTGGTGACTGTATTTTCTTTGCTGCCGGTAAGGTTGATGAGGCACGCCCACTGCTGGGCGCTGCACGTCTAGAGATTGGCCGCAGGCTGGAGCTTCTTGATGATAACGAATGGAAATTCGTGTGGATTGTTGATGCACCACTGTTTAAACCTGCTGGTCAAGATGATGATGTTGATCTTGGTCATTCTAAGTGGACAGCGGTTCACCACGCCTTTACCTCGCCGAAGCCTGAATGGCTTGATAACTTTGAATCCGATCCTGGTAATGCACTGGCCTACGCCTACGATATTGTGCTTAACGGTAACGAGATCGGTGGCGGCTCGATCCGTATTCACCGTCGCGATGTGCAACAGCGCGTGTTTGAAGTGATGGGGATTGGTGAAGAAGAAGCCCAAGAAAAATTTGGCTTCCTACTGAATGCCTTCAAGTTTGGTGCACCCCCTCACGGCGGTATTGCCTTTGGCTGGGATCGTATTGTTGCCCTCATGGCAAAAGCGCCCTCTATTAGGGATGTTATTGCCTTCCCGAAGATGGGTGCTGGCTATGATCCGCTGACTCAAGCCCCCGCACCGATTACACCTGAACAACGTGAAGAAGCAGGTGTTGATTATGTTCCAGAAGATGACGATGATACTGGTGACAATGCCGGTGAAGATACCGGTAAGAAATAGCCAGATGTCACGAAGCCCCTACCCTGATGGCTAAAGGAGACTGACCATGGTTGCCTATATTGATATTCACCCCGATAACCCGCAGCAACGCCTGATTGCTAAAGCGATTGATATAGTTAAAGATGGCGGTGTGATTGCCTATCCCACTGATTCGGGCTATGCCATTGGCTGTACGATTGGCAATAAGCACGGGATTGAGAAGATCCAAAAGATTCGCAAGCTGTCGCCCTCTCATCACTACACGCTGATTTGTCATGATTTTGCGCAGTTTGGGCAGATGGTGATTGTTGATAATACGTCTTTTCGCATTATTAAGAAGCTTACGCCCGGTCCCTACACCTTTATTTTAAAGGGAACAAAAGAGGTTCCGCGCATTATGCTTAATCCGAAGAAACGTACCGTTGGCGCACGTATTCCCGATCATCGCATCACTCAGGCTCTTGTGGAAGAACTGGGGGAGCCGCTGATGTCTTCGACGTTGATTATGCCTGGCCAAGAAATGCCGGAAGTCAATGGATGGGAGATACGCGACGAGGTAGGCTACCTACTTGATGCCGTCATTGAAGGCCCGGTGGGCGGGGTAGAGCCAACCAGTGTTGTTGACTTTACCGACGATGTTCCTGTGGTGCGTCGTCGCGGTGCCGGTGACGTATCAATGTTTGAATAGGCCGTGAAATACTGGACGCATGCTCTTAGTGATACACGGTGTGTAGCTACCACGGAAGGCGTTTCGCTGAGGTTAGGCAACGTTGTGCACTGTGCGCTATGCGGTGGATACTCGTGGGTGCCATCCACAGCGTACAATGCACCTACACAATGTAGCGTGACGCCTGGCGTGGCGTGATGCCTGGCCTTTTTGTCATAGCGTTTCTTGATATACGTTGGGCGCGTGATACTGGCCCGCAAGCGCTGGTGCTGTTCATGGAGACAAGCTGTAACAAGGTGATGTGAATGGATTTATTTGATGCGGCAATGACTACTGAGTCAGGGACCCCCGATATTGCCGACCATTCACCCCTTGCCGTGCGGATGCGTCCGAAAACAATTGATCAGGTGATCGGCCAATCTGATGCTCTTGCACCGGGTGGGCCGATGTGGCGTCTGCTTCAACCTGATTCAACGGCGGTGTCATCCATTGTGCTGTGGGGGCCGCCGGGAACGGGAAAAACCACGTTAGCGTATTTGGTTGCCGATACCTCGGGCCGAGAGTTCGTGGAGCTTTCCGCTGTGTCATCTGGGGTGAAAGAAGTCCGCTCGGTGATTGCGGCAGCAAAAAGGCGGCTTGGCGCAACGGGTGCTGAAACCGTGTTGTTTATTGACGAGGTTCACCGTTTCTCAAAATCTCAACAAGATGCACTTCTGCCAGCGGTGGAAAATAAATGGATTGTCCTTATCGCCGCAACGACGGAGAACCCCGCGTTTTCGGTCATTTCGCCGCTCTTGTCGCGCTCGCTTTTGGTGACGTTATCGTCTCTT
>JAUNVQ010000029.1 GCA_030540715.1 Actinomycetaceae bacterium
TTCATTGCTTTTTAGAAACCGTAAGCACTTTTATATCTTTTATATCCCGAGAGATTTTAAGGAAACCTCTTAACAGCTAAAAATACGTTTTTCAACACGCAATATTTGCTTGAGTTAGCGTATTTCGTTGCAGGAGCTAAGGAAATCCACGACAAATCTTTTTGCCATTGTTATTGGCTTGAGCATTGGTATCAAAGCTGGTGTTTTAGGTGCGGTTGGAGGTGTTCTTTCTGTACACGCACTGGTTTATATGCTTGCTCAAACTAATTATGATGCAACACTAGGATCACTTGTTCTTGTTGGACCCACCGCAATAGCTGTCCTTCTTCCCTATGTGTGCTCGCATCTTGGGCTTTGGCGATATGATTTTTTGCATTTGTCTCAAGATTTGGTTCTTTCAAAGGCTTAGACAAGAGTGAGCCTGCTTTCGATATTGTCAAAATGATGCTTTTTGGCGTTCTTTTGGTTTTTATAAGTATTTTGGTATTAGCAAAGGCTCTCAGTGGCCGGAGATGGGTATAAATCTTTCAGAATTATACATGCGTCAAGTTACACTGAATTCACTTGTCAGTGCACCAAACATCACCGGATTTCTTACATCATTGTCTTGTATTGGTGGTGGTTTCGCAGTAGTCCCTACGCATGTATCGGTACTTCAATTGACTATGAGTCAAGATACATTCACTTTGTTACTCCTCAAGAACATTGCTTATTTTCAGGCGTGGCATTGCGTATCGGCACTCATGTTAGTTTTGTATTGTGTTGTCCTTACCGCCTTCGCAGCTGTCTATGTTAGGTGGAACGACAGGTGAACCTTTGTCAAGACGTTTGAAAGCTGTGTGTTCGTATTTTTTGAGTGCACTTCTATTGTTAGTATCACTTACAATAGAAGTGACATCAATCATTAACATACTGTGGCTAGGTCTTTCATCTCTTCCTTTAGTAATATTTTAGTTCCTCATCGTGATACAAAGGCTGTATTTAATGTTGCTATCATGTAGGATAAAGGTAATGAAAATCTAAACAGCTATAATTGCTGGGTTCTGAGCCACCGCTGAGCACTGGGTAATTATCTGCGTACGAACAATTCCACGGAAGCAGCTTTGAAATGAAAACAACTACACGATTGAGTCGCCCCATAGCCATTATTGCCACCATCACAATGATTATCGGGCTCATGTTTGCTGGTCTTATCACTTCTTTTGCAAACGATGTTACGGGTAGCGAAGACTTCACCAATATTTATACATCTCAACATAAAGGCGAACTCATAATAGCTGGCAATACGCAGATGACCTGCGATCGTATGCATTCAAAGACTGCAATTACATGTAAAAAGATACTCAAAGGTGATAAAAAGAAATCGAATAATGATATTAGGGCGATTCCTGTTGATGTCGATAATGATCCTGGTACTGTATCATCTTCGAAGGCGAGTCTTACTCTTCCTGATGGCGCGAAAGTGGTCCAAGCCTTTCTTTTCTGGGGTGCTGCTGTCAAAAAGGGACTATATAACGGCGAAAATGCCAGCGGTCAATATGATGCATCGGGAATAGTCAATTTTAGCGCTCCGAAAAATATCAAATTTAAACATAACGATGATCCATATGCGCAGATTATCCCCAGTAAGGTCTATCAGTTCGAAAAAGACAATTATGATTATAGTGCTTATGCTGATGTTACGGATTATGTTAAGGGTAAAGGCAGCGGTGATTATTGGGCCGCAGACTTTCCAATGGCAACTGGAAGGGATCGCTACGCTGGATGGTCATTAGTTGTTGTTACTGCAGATCCGAACATGCCCTTTAGAGATCTTAATGTCTTTGCGGGGTATAAACGAGTTAAACAGAACGATAGGGTGGATATCAAGATTTCCCCATTTGTTGCTCCTCCTACAGGTGAAGTAAAAGCGAGAATCGGAACTATAACATATGAAGGGGATGTCTCCTACGGTGGAGATCAGTTAATCTTCAATTCTAAGCAACTTCACGATGGACTGAATACTGCGGACAATTATTTTAATAGCACAATCTCAACAGACGGAAATCTCAATGAAGGCAAAAATCCAGATTATACGAATAATCTTGGATTCGATGCGAAAATATCATCTGCAAATGGATATATTAACAACGGCGATACATCAGCGACGGCTACCTTTACTTCGGCACAAGAAACATACTATCCAACGATGTTAGGTACCCAGATCGATCTTTATGTTCCAGAGTTTGATGGAGCTGGTATCAAAAATGTCACAAATCTTAACGGTAATACGCCCGCTCGTGTAGGTGATCAGCTAGAGTATGCGATTACTGTGCATAACACTGGTGACGATGCCGCTGATAAGTTTGTTTTAACCGATAAGTTGGACCCGAAACTTGCGTATGTTCCAGGTTCGCTTAAAGTTGATGGTGTTGTTCAATCAGATAAAACAGCTGATGATTTGGCAGAGTTTGATACTGGAACGATTACTGCACGTATGGGTAAGGGGGCATCAAACACTGAAGGCGGAACAGTAGATCCCGACGCACGATATCAAATAACCTATCGGGCAAAGGTACTGGATACCGCTGCTGGAAAATCGGTGAACAACAAAGCCGTATTTAACTATGTTCAACACACATTAGGTCAAAATGGTAGTAACGAAACAAATGAAACCGAAACACCTGTTGCTCCAATTGCTGATGTGAAGCTCACAAAGACGGGACCAACCTCACTTAATGCTGGTGAGAAAGCATCATGGACGCTCAAGGCCAGCAATGCTGGGCCGAATCCTGCTGAAAACGTTGTTGTTAGCGATGACATACCAGTATCTGTGACCGATATATCGGTGACACCAGCCGACAAGTGCACACTGACAGGTCAAAAAATTAAATGTGAGCTTGGAAACCTTGGTGTGGGGGACAGCGCTGCGCAAGAATTAACGGTGTCTGGTACCGTGAAAACTGATGAACCTGCAGGCAACCTGGTAAATGTTGCAAAAATTTCTACAACAACATCCCAAGGAAGCGACAGCGGTCAAAATACAGCAACTGCAACTACGCCCATACGACGCTCAGCCGATATAGAACTGGAATCAAAGACAGTTGAACCTGAGTCTTCTCGACCTGGTGAGAGTCAAACGTGGACGATTAAGGTAACGAATAACGGCCCATCAACAGCTGAGGACGTTATTGTTACCGATACGATTCCCGACGCATTTGAAATTGTTGGAAGGCCAACAGGGCCAGCAGGAAGTACCTGTGAGGTCAATGACCAAGATGTTACCTGCCACCTTCATACAATGGATAAAGGTGCTAGCGCAACAATCACTGTTAAAACAAAACTGGATCCGGCACACAATAAGACGACTGTGCTAAAAAATAATGCGATGGTTAGCTCCGACACCAAAGATCCGTTTGTGAACAATAAAAAGTCAGCAACCTTTAAGCCACAAGAATCACAGTCAAGTTTGACAATTGACAAGAAATCAACGGATGACAAGGTTTATGCTGGCAAGAAAGCACACTATTCGGTGACCATTGGTAATAAGGGGCCATCAGTGGCGCGCGGAGTGACTGTTACTGATACGTTGCCAAACGGGATGGTACCTAAGATTGCAAGCGTACCTGGTGGAACATGTAAGGTCAATGACCAAACAGTCCTGTGCGATATCGGGGAAGTTGCGGTGGGTGAATCAATTGTAGCCACCTACGAAGTTGATGTTGCTTCATCAGTGAAAGGTAATGTGGTCAATACAGCAACTGTTCACGCGGATAACGATCCCAGTGATGCAAGTGACCAGGCAACCGTGGATGTTATTCCAGATGCAGATCTTATGATGAAAAAGAAGGCGCCTGCACAGCCGGTAACAGCAGGTAACGACACAAGCTATACACTTGAAGTTGTTAACAAGGGAACAGCTGATGCCACTGGTGTGAAAGTTAGCGACACAATTCCCGCTGAGCTTGAATATAAGGCAGTAGCTATTGATCCTGCTGAAGGAACCTGTGATTACGATACTGCCACAAAGACAGTTAACTGCGACCTTAAAAATATTCCCAACGGCAATACAGTAAAGATAACGATTGATGTTCACGTTCCACAAAATGTGGAGCCCGAAGAAATTCACAATACCGCAACAGTGACATCTGACAAAGATCCGAATCCTGACAATAACAAAGCTACAGCGTCGTTTTCAACGAATGAATCGGCTGACTTATCTATTAAGAAAACAACCGATGCAACACAAGCCGTTGCTGGCAAGACAATTGCGTGGAAACTTGTTGTGACAAACAATGGGCCTTCCGATGCCGATGATGTTGTTATAGAAGATACTCTGCCAAACACGATATTGCCAGGCGAGGCCAACATCAAAGCTGAGCCATCCGATAAGGATAAGGATGTGACGTGCAAAGTTGAAGGCCGCAAACTCACGTGTACAAAGGCCGCATCGTTAAGTGCAACCGATGGAAAGAACTCGATAACTATTGATGTGACAGCCAACATCGATCCGGCTACAAAGGCAATGAGTATTGACAATACGGCGGCTGTTCATTCAACGACAACAGACCCAACACCCGTCAATGAAGATAATGTGTCAACCCCACTGTCGCGTGCAGCTGACCTTGAAACCAATAAAGAAAAAGTACCTGCAGATCCAGAAACTGTCATTGCCGGTGAAAAAACGACCTGGAAGATAACAACTGTCAATCACGGGCCTTCTGTTGCTACTGATGTGAAGCTGAGTGACGTGTTGCCAAAAGGCTACACGTTTGTGAAAGCCCCCGGTAGTGATTGCCTGTCTGAAGGATCGGTAGTTACATGTAGCCTGGGAGATATTGTTCCTGGTAAAGACAATAATAAGAGCGTGACGATCACAGCAAAACTGGCGGCCTCAGCGCAACCAGGCACCAAAGTGACGAATACGGCAAAATCTTCCAGTGAGAAGGTTCCTGACCTTAATAATGCCAATAATATTGGCAGAAAAACATCGACTGTCAAAGCCAAGGATGATTTACGCATCGTTAAATCAGTGACACCTCAACCTCTTGTCTCTGGAGCGGATGCAACGTATAAGGTAAAAGTGACAAATAATGGGCCTTCTTGGGCACGTAATGTGACGGTCACCGATACACTGCCAGCGGGAATCACGCCGATCAGCGCGCAAAGCACTGGCACATGTGAGGTGAAAGACCATACTGTCACATGTACCTTCGATTCTGTTGCTGTGGGTGATAAGAACGGTGTAGCTATATCGATACCAGTGACAGTTGAAGCGTTAGCTGATGTGTCCAACACAGCAAAGGTTACCTCTGATGCCACACCAGATGGAGTCAGTGACACAATAAAAACACCAATTTCATTTGTGGCGGATCTGCAAGCCTCTAAAACAGCTAATCTTTCGACCGTTAAAGCAGGCAATGGTATGACGTGGACGCTGAGTGTTGTCAATGCTGGCCCCTCGCGGGCAAAAGACGTTGTGCTGCGTGATACCCTGTCTGCACACACTGAGTTCGTCTCTGCTGGTAAAGGATGCGCCTACGATGATAAGACCCGCGTTGTCACATGTGAAGTTGGTGAACTTGCAAACGGCGAGGTAGCTGAGCGTGACATTGTTGTGAAAACCGATGCAGCGATGACCGACACTGAACTATCTAATACCGTCAATGTTAGTCAATCGTTAGACACAACCGATCCCAATGCAGACAATAATAAGGCAACCAGTACGGTGACTGTTGAACGCTACAGCGAACTTGAGCTAGTAAAGAAAGCTGACACCAACCCAGTGGAGGCAGGCCGCGATGCCCAGTGGTCGATTATCGCCACAAACCATGGCCCATCAGTAGCGGATAATGTTGTTGTGACGGATAACCTCCCCGATAGCTTGACCCCTGTCAGTGCTACAGCTAAAGACGGTACATGCACTATTGAAGGCCAAAAGGTCACATGTAGCTATCCGACAATGCCATTGAACGTCCCTAAAACGATAACACTTAAGACAGCCGTTGCTTCCGATATTGTTGGTAAAACAGTAAAGAATACAGCACATGTCGTGGCTGGCTCTCCATTCAACGAAAATCCGCATACTGGTAATGTTCCAACGGAAACAACGGTTCCGATCATACGTCATGCAAATATGTCGGTGGTCAAATCAATGGCACCGAAAACACCTGTACCGGGCGAAAACATCACATACACACTGACAGCTGCAAATGCTGGTCCAGCAAAGGCAACTAACGTAACCATCACAGATGTTTTACCTGGCGGATTAAGTGACGTTACAGTAACTACCTCGCACGGTACATGCAATATTACCGAAGCAACGCCTGCTACGGAAGATACACCTGCCTCATCAGGAACGATTACATGTAAAGACGAAGCGGGTCTTAGTGTTGGTGAGCTGACCACAGTAACGGTCAAAGCAGTTATCGATCCGGCAGCAACAGGTTCTTTGAGTAATACCGCATCTGTAGAATCGGGTGTGACTGATTTGAAGCTTGATGATAATTCAGCAACTGTCAGTGGAACGCTCACCCCGAAATCCGATGTTTCCATTTCCAAGAAACTTATCGGTAAAGCTGTTGCAGGTGAAAATGTCGAATGGCAACTTGTTGTCTCCAATGTTGGCCCCTCTGTTGCACGGGATGTCACAGTGGCTGATATGGTTTCTACCGATGTGACAGACCTCAAGGTAAGTCGTGACGATAAAGGAACCTGTACAGTTGGTAAAGACAATAAAGTTGAATGTGTTGTGGGCGACCTTGCACCGAACAAGGCAGTTGTGATCACGGTAAAAGGCAAGCTATCGCAAGACTTTATGGGTTCCCTTGATAACCAAGCCATAGCGACAACTACCACTGAAGACACCGACCTTACCAATAACTCTGTGTCAGCCAATTCGGATTCACTGCAAAGTGCTGACCTTTCTATTACAAAGTCACTGCAAGGACAGGCGGTCTCTGGTAAAGATGTGACATGGAATCTTGTTGTATCGAATGCAGGTCCCTCAGTTGCACGTGAAGTGAAGCTTACCGACAGCGTTGATGCACATGTCAGTGGACTACAAGTCACACGTGATGATAAAGGCCAATGTATCGTTGGACAAGCCAATACCGTGACCTGTGATATTGCGGCACTGGCATCAGGTTCGTCACTTACCGTGACACTTAAGGGCAGACTGTCTGAAGGCTTTACTGGAAAGCTCAGTAACACCGCATCAGTCAGTTCGGTGACGGCAGATCCCAATGAGGAAAACAACACTGCAACTACCGCTGTTGACAGTGTTCAATCAGCAGATGTTGCACTTGTCAAGAAACTGCTGACAAAGAAAGTGGTGGCAGGAAAGCCCGTTGAGTGGACACTCACTGCAACGAATAACGGCCCCTCCGATGCGCAACAGGTATCAATCACCGATAATGTCGCCAATGTTGTTACAGGGCTTACAGCCGTACGCGATGACGGTGGTACATGCACGATTGACACCAATAACCATGTGGCGTGCGATATCGACACGATAAAAGTTGGAGACAGTGTGACGGTGACGCTCAGCGGTACACTATCGGAAGACTTTAGCGGTGAATTAGAGAATAATGCTGACGTTACTTCGCAAACAACTGATCCCGATCAGTCTAACAATGCAAGCCTTGCGAAAGTATCGTCAGCACAGGAAGCCGATCTAAGTGTTGTCAAGACAATGTCGGGTAACGCCGTTGCAGGCAAGCGTGTGACATGGGATGTTGTTGCCTCCAATGCAGGGCCATCTGTGGCACGTAACGTCGTGTTGAGTGATACGATGCCCGCAGGTGTTACTGACGTTAAGGTCAGCAAAGAAATGAAGGATAAGTGTGTGGTTGATAAGAGCCAGCATGTCACATGTACTATCGACACGTTGGTGTCTGGTAAGACCTTCACAGTGACACTGAGCGCATTGTTAACAAGTGACTATCAGGGAGATTTGAAAAATACGGCGCGTGTGACCTCCGATACTCCCGATCCTTCACCCGAAAACTCGGTGACAGAGATCAGTTCATTAACAGAGCAAAGTGCGAACTTAAGTATTGTTAAAAAAGCAGATACTGCGATTGTTGCTGGTAAAAAAGGTAAATGGACACTGGAAGTCACGAATGATGGACCCTCGGTAGCACGCAACGTAACAATTACAGACATGCTGCCCGAAGGCGTAAGCAACGTCGTTGGCTCATCAAAGTCGGATGTCAGGTGTACAACTGATGATAATGCGCAACTCACCTGCACCCTTGATCAGATTGACGTTGATCAAAGCATTGTTATTAACGTGAGCGCAGATGTAGCAGTTGATTTCACTGGTGAGCTGACAAATACAGCATCCGTTCGTGCCGAGACACCTGACCTAGATTTATCCGATAACACCAGTGCAGTGCTTTCACAGACCACTCAAGAAGCAGATATTGCATTGACAAAGACAGTAGATAAAACTGAGGTCGCATCGGGACAGCCATTAACGTGGACACTCAATGTAGTCAATAATGGCCCTTCTGAAGTTAAAAATGTCGTGGTGAGCGATACATTACCAGCAGGCACACAGCTGGATGGTCACGTTATTGTACCCAATGATGTGACGTGTTCAGTTGCAAACAGCGTCCTAAGCTGCACGATTGCTAAGCTTGGTGTCAATAACCCGATAGATATTCGTATACCTGCGAGTATTGCTACCGAAAAGGACCTGATGGTAACAAACTCTGCAATGGTTCAAGCCCCTGGAATCACTGATTTTGATTCATCCAATAATATGAGTCAAGCAAGGATTGCGGTGTCAGCTCCGAAGCCGGCGCCTCAGCCAGATCCCAGTGAAGAACCCTCTGGGGATCCAACTGAGGAACCGTCAGAAGAACCAAGCAGTGACGTCGATACCGATAAAAACAAGGGAAAAATTCCGAACAAGCATGTTCAGCACAAGACTCCCAAACTATCTAAAACTGGTTCGAACGCCTATCTTGCACCTTCGGCTGCAGTTTTGGCACTTCTTGGATTCGCTTTGGTTCTTATGGGGCGCAGACGGGATAACGACGAAGCATAAGATGATGGGTAGGGGGTGAAAACCCCACAATACACTTCAATAATATGAGTGACGGTATCGTCCTCCGAAATGAAAACGCGGAGGACGATACCGTCGCTTTGTAGCGTTGCCATACTGCATGTCGTTGGTGAATGGGAGGGGGACCGAGGTGCGCTGATTGTGAGTACCCGCGCGGCTTTCGATATAGCCCTCACGTAAAGGGAAACCTCAGATTTTACATGCCACGCTGTTTTTTTCATGCTGCCTTGACTATTTCGGACATTGCGTTGATCTTGATACCTGAGAAAGAGAGTTAGTCTTTATTGCGTGAAGTGCTGTGTTCCTCTTGATGGCTTGTGACAGTGCGGTGGCTTCAATACCTTGGACACTACCTGGACAATGAGTACCTTAAAAAGGTATTTATTACTGAACATAGGACTAAAGTTACACGATTGAGAACTACACGCGGTAACACTGCAGCAGATGAGAGTTTTATTATTACTACTGTTGTTATATTACTATTCTTATGCTTTTATGTAGATTATAGACCAGCTAATGATCGCCATTATCTGTGATTAATAGAAAACGTGAAAGTAGCTAAGAAAATGACGACCAGAAGACAACTATCCACCCCTATCGCTATCACCGTGACGCTGGGAATGATTCTTGGGCTCCTATTGACCGGAGTAATCGCGGCGTTTGCAGCCTATGGCGAACAAAACTTTCGTAACATCTACGAGGAACAACTAAATGGGGAAATCGCTATCACGGGTAATATGCTTTTGACGTGCGATCGGACCAATTCGCAATGCGCAGATGCTTTAAGTAACAAAACATCGACGTCCAATAATGACATGTTAATGACCTATCTTGATGTTGATAAAGACCCAAATACCTATGCCTCGTCAAGAGTTGATGTGGAAATCCCAACTGGCGCAGAAGTTGAAAAAGCGTTTCTTTTATGGGGCGCGACAACAAAAGAAGGTATAGGCGGTCAACCTGCTGCCACCAAGGTAAAAGACATAAAGTTCAAGGTGCCTGGTGCTGCAGACTACACGGTTATCGCCCCAGACAAAGAATATAATTTTACGAATATTAAACAAGATTATAGTGCATATGCAGATGTGACGGCACAAGTGAAGTCTGCCGGCTCCGGTGGATATTGGGCGGCAGATGCTCCAATGTCAACAGGTAAGGATTGCTACGCAGGGTGGTCCCTTGTTGTTGTGTTGAAAGGCCCCCAATATCCAATGCGTGACCTACGTATTTTTTCGGGTTACAAACAAATCCACTCCAAGAATACACAGGCAGTGACAATTGATGGATTTATTACACCACCTCATGACAAAGTCAATGCAAAAGTTGGAATGGTAGTTTTCGAAGGCGATAAAAAATACCGTAATGACCAACTTCTTCTTTATCCGCAAGGCGCTACTAAAGGTACGCCACTGTCAGATGCACTGAGTCCCGTGGATAACTTTTTTGTTAGTCGCGTCAGTAAGGATGGTGTCAACATCGAGAACCGATATCCCAATAATGTGAGTAACTTAGGGATAGATGCAAAGACAGTTGATGTCTCTGGTCTTATTAAAAATAGTGATTCTTCAGTAAAACTTGAATTCACTTCACGTGGGGACTGGTATTATCCAACACTGCTTACTACACAGATTGACGTGTATGTTCCAGAATTTAGTGGAGCAGGTATTAAACAAGTGACTAATTTATCGGGGCATTCACCTGCAAAAGTTGGAGATATTTTGCAGTACAATATCCGGGTCCATAATACTGGTAAAGACGCAGCTGACCACTTCGTCCTCACAGATGATTTTCCCGAAGGGACGGAATATGTGCCTGGTTCCCTGAAAGTAGGCAAGAGAGCAGGAAGTGTAAACGTTGAAGATCAAAGCCCCCAAACCGATACTGTTGGTGATGATCTAGCTGAAGTCACGGCAAGTGGAATTGTAGCCCGCGTTGGAAAAGGAGCAACACCAACTTTAGGGGGTACTATAGAACCTAATGAACAATACGGCGTGAGTTTTAGGGTAAAGGTTTTACCTGAGGCTGCTGGTCAAACCATTACTAATGGGGCTGATTTTAGCTACATTCAACACACGTTGAACAAACCGGGAAGTAACACAACAAACGAAACAAAGACTCCGGTGGACTTTATTGCAGATGTTGGCATCGAAAAAACTGGGCCAACCACAGCAAAAGCTGGCGAAACGGTGAAGTGGACACTGACAGCGAAGAATCATGGCCCCAATGGTGCCCGTAATGTTGTGCTCAACGACACCGTGCCTGAAGGAATCAGCAATATTTCGGTTGCCGATGACGGCTGCAGTGTTGAAGACCGTCATGTGAAGTGTGATCTTGGATTCTTAAAGAAAAACGACACAAAAACAGTGACGGTCTTGGGCACGATCGATGCCGATATGGAAACTGGTCACATTGTTAATATCGCAAAAATCAAAACCAATACCTCCGAAGGTGAAAATGCTCATCCCAATACCGCCACACAGGTGACACAGGTGACGCGATACGCAGATCTTGAACTTGTTTCCAAAACAGTGGAACCGCAATCGGGTGCTCCAGGAACAGAACAGATCTGGACGCTGACAGTGAAAAATAAAGGGCCGTCATCGGCAAAAGCCGTGAGCGTCACCGACACGTTGCCAGATGGGTTTATTGTTAAAACGGCAACGGCCTCACCCACAGGCGCCACCTGTGGGAACGATGCCCAAGATGTCACATGCCAACTTGGTGATATGCAAGCCGGTGATACAGCTACCGTTACTATCACAACAAAGCTGGAACCAGAATGGGAAGGCACGCAGCCCATGAGTAATACTGCATCGGTCAGCTCTGTGACACCGGACGCAAATAGAGACAATAATTCAAATCAAGCGACCTTTACCCCTACTGCTTCAAAATCGGCCGTCACCATTGATAAATTTTCAACCGATAAGGAAGTGTATGCGGGAACTATTGCACATTATTCTTTACTGATAGGCAATACCGGCCCTTCCACTGCACGAAATGTATCTATTACCGACACTTTCCCCACAGATATGGTACCGACAAAAGCATCGCTACCCGCGGGAAAGTGTACGATCGATGGGCAAAAGGTAACCTGTACAGTTCCACAACTATCGGTCGGCAGTGCGATCATTGCCCGTATTGAAGCCAAAGTTGATCCCGCTGCAGAGGGGGCACTGACAAATACGGCCCGTATCGTTGCAGATAATGATTCAGTTGGGGCCTCTGATACTGAAACTGTCAATGTGATATCCGAAGCGGACCTTGTCATGAAAAAAATAGACCCTCAAGAAGAGGTGTCGGCAGGTACCGATACTCATTTTTATTTAGAGGTCAGTAACAAAGGGCCTGCGGTGGCAAAGAATGTCATAATTTCCGATAACATATCGTCGGATTTTACTCCTGGGACTCCTAGCTTTGAACAGGGAAATGGTACATGTGATTGGAATGGGGCCACACGACTTTATACCTGTTCAATATCTGGTATTTCTCCAGGTGATACTGTAAGAGTGAAACTCCCAATATCTATTGCTGCTGGAACAAACGTGATGATGGCAACGAACACTGCCAAAGCAGTCTCGGACAATGATCCTAACGAGACAAACAATACCTCGTCAACACAATTCCAAGTGAAAACAAGTGCTGACTTATCGCTTGACAAATCAACAACGACAACAAAGGCGATTGCGGGAGAGTCTATTACTTGGAAGATCGTTGGAACAAATCATGGGCCTTCTAACGCAAGTGATATTGTGATAGTTGATACCCTACCAGATGAAGTTTTGCCTGGTGATAAACATATTCAGGTAAAATCCCCAGATTCAGACCTAAAATGCACTATCACAGAGAGAACCGTCAAATGTGAAAAATCACAGGTACTGGCAAAAGACGCTCCAAATAACACAACGAAAGTGTACATAACAGCAAAAGTCGATCCAGCTACTCAAAAAAAGAAGATGACCAATACCGCGAAGATAACATCTGCTACAGAGGATCGTTCCCCTGGTAACAATGCTGATTCAGTCACAACACCATTAGCGCGCCATGCCGATATTGAAACAGAAAAAACAGGTCCAGATACTCTTATAGCGGGAAAAAATGGGACGTGGACTATCAAAGCTACTAATACGGGGCCTTCTGCAGCAACCAAGATAGTTGTTGCAGATAGGCTTCCATCTGGATTTTCTTTTGTGAAAGCTGAAGGGCCGCTCACATGCACAGAAGAGGGAACCCTGGTGGTATGCGGACGTGATGATGATGTCAGCCTTGCTCCGCAGGAATCACTTGAAATGAAGATTACGGCGAAGCTCGCCCCATCGGCAAAGTCTGGTCAGACAGTAACGAATACAGCAACGGCATTTAGTACAGATGTGCCTGATGATAACCCTGATAACGATGTTGCTGAATCCAAGTCGCAGGTTCACAGCGAAGAAAAGCTATCGATCAAGAAATCATTGACCTCTGCATCCCTGGTAGCGGGAACACAGTCAATGTACCACGTTACCGTCACGAACGAAGGCCCCTCATGGGCACGAAATATTACTGTGAGCGACACCCTGCCACAGGGCCTGACGCCAGGGGAAGTGCAAAGCTCAGGTAAATGCACTGTTAATGGACGAAAGATAACATGTTCATTTGAGTCCCTTGCTGTTGGCGAAGCTAATGGACTCAACATTGTTATTCCTGTGACAGTTGGTGAAAAAGTAACGTTGGATTCCCAAGGGAATGTGGTGAATACAGCCCAGGTGACTTCCGAGCAAACGACGACACCGGTCAAAGCAACAACAAAAACGCGGCTAGTTCGCGCAGCAGATCTTGCATTGACAAAAGAAACCGAAGTTGACTCTGTTCATGCTGGAAGTGGTTTAACGTGGACTTTGGGAGTACTTAATAAAGGTCCATCATTAGCTCAAGGAGTTGTCTTGACAGATAGGCTTCCTGCGGGAGTGGAATTTGTCTCGGCATCCCACGATGATTGCACCTACGCTGAAGAACAACAAAGACTTGTAATATGCAAGGTTGGTAATTTAGCTAATGGTCAGGAAAAATACCGCGATATTGTGGTCAAAATTCATCCCGGGGTGAGCAAAATACTGTCGAATACGGCAAAGGTGTCTCAGTCACAGGAAGTCACCGACCCGAATATGGATAATAACACAGCAATCAGTAATGTTGAGGTCACTCGGTACAGTGAACTTGAGATAGACAAGAAAGCCGATAGCCCACGTATCGAAGCTGGTGGACAATCGAAGTGGACTATCACATTATCCAACAACGGGCCATCGGTTGCCACTAATGCTGTGGTGACAGATACCTTTGCCGAGGGGCTTATTCCACAAGAAGTAACCACTGAAGGCGGAACATGCACCATCGAGGGACAAAAGCTTACGTGCAACTATGAAAAATTACCAATCGGCTCATCGATCATCCATGTAACAGCTGAAGTGGCTCATAATATTAAAGGCAATACGATCACCAACACGGCGAAAGTGACAACGGCTTCGCCCTCTAACGCTGAAGTCGAAGATACAGCCCAGGTGGATATTAAACGTGAAGCCGATATGTCGATAGCCAAAACACTGGCACCTTACAATCCAGTGCCCGGCCAGGAAGTCACCTACACGCTCAGTGCGAGCAACGCCGGCCCCGCGACAACACCCAAGGCAACAATTGAAGACCGACTACCTGAGGGACTCAGCGATATTGTAGTGATACCACCAACCGGTGTGACATGTACAGTATCTGAACCGATAGAAGCCGATGAGAATATAGTGGCATCAAGTGGTCACCTTGAATGTTCAATCGACCAGCCGATGGCTCCCGGAGCCAAGAAGGACATCACAGTGACGGCGAAGATGCGCTCTGACCTGCAGGGTACAATTGAGAACTCGGCAACAGTGGCACCCAGTGTTCATGACCCCGACGGAAATAATAATGTTTCACAGGTCAGTGCAACATTAGCACCCGTGGCCGATGTCGCTCTTGAAAAGACACTAAAGGGTGAGGCCGTAGCCGGGAAGTTCGTGGAGTGGAATATTGTGGTAACCAATAATGCAGGTCCCTCACATGCCCACGATCTGACCATTGTTGATGATTTACCAGCCGGTATCTCCAATGTGACAGCAAGTCGTAGCGACAAAGGTGAAGCCTGCACGATTCAAGCGCAGACACTCACATGCCAGCGTAAGACACTGGCTCCGGAGGCATCGTTTACCATAACGGTAAAGGGACAGCTTTCGCAAGATTTTAGCGGAGACTTAAACAACCGAGCAACGGTAACAACCACTGGGTCGAAAGATAGTGACCTTACGAACAACACGTCGGTGATAACAACACCAACACAGCAAAGCGCTGACCTTTCCATAGTGAAAACACTACGTGGAACGGCCCTGTCAGGTTCGGATGTCGTGTGGGATATACAGGTAGCAAATGCAGGTCCGTCTTCTTCGACCGATGTGGAGGTTCGCGACGTGATCCCAGATGGAATAACAAACGCCAAGGTCAGCGGCACACACTCTGACAAGTGCACGATAGCGAAACAAAACCTTACCTGTCGGTTTGACTCACTTGACTCGGGTGCAAGTGTGTCCCTGAGTATGAGTGGGAAACTAGATGCCGCTTATAGTGGTGAGCTATCCAATACAGCAACTGTACAATCAGGTTCGGATACCGGAGGTACCCCGGACCCGCAAACGGGGAATAATTCATCAACAGCCACACATACAACCGTACAAAGTGCCGATGTATGGGTGACAAAACAGCTGGTCACTAAAGAAGCGGTGGCGGGTAGTACAGTTCAATGGACAATAGGCGTAGGAAACAGGGGGCCTTCTGTAGCACGCGGTGTTACACTCACCGATTCCCTCCCCGAAGGCATCACCAATGTCAAAGTCAAGCGTGCAGATGGAAAACAATGCCTTGTCGAAGGACATGCTATTACCTGTGAGTTTGACGAGCTTATGCCCGAACAGACCCACGATATTGAGGTCACGGCAACACTTGATGAAGATTTCAGAGGGGAAGTGGATAATCATGTGAGCATCACATCGACAACCCCAGACCCAGATACCAGCAATAACAGCGACCGGGTAGCTTCGCCCTCTGAAAAGAAAGCTCAACTATCGATTCATAAAACGATAGACGGCCAAGCGATATCGGGCCGCGACGTAGTGTGGACCATCGTGGCATCAAATGCTGGCCCATCCGCCGCACACAATGTAGTTGTCAGCGATCCGTTGCCTCAAGGGCTGAGCAATGTGAAGGCACAGCGTGACGATGCAGGCCTTTGTGATGTTGTCGGAGGTATGGTGCGCTGTGAGGTAGAAAAACTTGCCTCAGGTAAAAACGTAAGAGTCACTGTTACAGGCACTCTGGCACCAGAGTTTATCGGTGAGCTGACCAATACGGCCACGGTGACCAGTGACTTAGGCGATGATGGTACGGGGCCGCAAAAATCGGAGGTCAGTTTAGCAACGCAACAGCAAGCTGACCTTATGATACAAAGAGAACTCACCGGTGAACTGGTTGCAGGAAAAAAGGCTATATGGAACCTTGTGGGAACCAATGATGGCCCATCGGTTGCTCATGACGTGATTATTCGCTACACGGTGCCACGCGGCGTGACAGATGTGAATGTGAATGGTGCCGATGGTGTGACATGTTCAGTTAAAGATGGAACTGTTGAATGTGCGATACCTCAGTTGGCGCCAGGACAGAAAGTTGAGCTGACTGTTGTCGGTAAAGTACCTGCCGGTGCGGTTGATCCTGCAAGTGATGAGGCAACGATTGAAAGCTCAACCGATGATCCTGATTTATCGAATAATAAAGTCAGCGAGACGATACCCCTTCAACAGGTCAGTGCCATCACCGTTGAAAAGAAAGCCGATAGGCAAAAGATAGTATCGGGGCAATTATTGACATGGAAAGTGAGGGTCACAAATAGTGGCCCTTCGGATATGCGCCAAGTACAAGTGATCGATACCTTGCCGGGAAACGCTCAGCTCAAAGGAAAAATCATTGCGCCTCAAGGTGTTGAATGTGGCGCTGTAAAAGATGTTGTTACCTGTACGATTGATAAGTTGGAAAAAGAGGCGACCGTTAAGATTCAGATTCCTACAATACTGACATCTGATACGACAATAATGGTCACCAATGCCGTCACGGTTGTACCGCCCGTGGGCGTGGCACAGGATTCGACACTGTCGAGTGATGCAACGGTTGAAGTATTAAAGAAACCGGAGCCAACTGAGCCTGTGGAACCAATGGAACCAGGGGAACCAACTGTACCGTCGACAACTTCGCCAGCGGGCAAAGCTCCTGAAGGTGAAGGCTCATCGAAAACTCCACATCCAAAACCTGTACGCCTGTCACAAACAGGAGCAAGTGGAGCAGTGGGAGCAGCTGCCCTTATGTTATGTGTTATTGGGCTGCTAACAATACAGGTAAATAGACGTTACCAACGCGACAGATTGCTTTAGTATTTTTATTTACCTTCGCCGGCGGTAAAGTTGCGAAAACTCTTGAAAAACAGGACTTTGCCGCCATCGAGGCGATGAGAGTCAAATACAAGGTCTATGCTCATTGATGCGATCTCCTTTACAATCGAAACTGAAAGAACTATGTGACAGGACGATAAACGGCGAGGGGAAAGACAATGGACACACAGGACACACAGTTGGTGCGCGCACATGATCAGCTTTTATTTACTATCAAACGTCGCATGAAGCGCACTGGTGGATTGCTTATTGAAGGTGACGGATTCGTTGTTTACGATATGGGCATTTCAGAAGCTGATACGCATATGCGAGGGGCTTGCCTTGATGCTGACGGTAATGTGAGTGCACTTTTAGACACGATGGAGCGAACCTTTGATAGTGATCCGCGCGATGAGTGGACGATTCGTGTTCACCCCTGTGCACTGAACAATACCCGATCTCAGATTGAGTCGGCAGGGTATCGATGCCGCGATGAAAAAGGCGCACCCATTATGGTGGTAACCCAGCCGATAGAGCGTCACACCGTTTTTCAGACCGAACTTGTGCCACTTGATACACAGGGCGAGCAACTGTTAAAAGAGGCTTCACCCGTGCTTGAAGACGCTTTTGAACTCAGTAAAAAAACATCGTGCCACCTTCTTTTGGGTGGAGGATGGACCACAGACCCATACTGTCGCGCAGCGGTTATTCGACAGGACAGACCGGTGTGTTTCGGTATGCTGACAATGGCTCCTAATGCCAAAACTGCGGGCATTTACTATATTGCAACACTGTCGTCATGTCGGGGGCAGGGACTGGCGAAAGACCTGGTAACGGACTTAACGAACGAGGCATTTCGCCTAGGTGCACGCGAAGTAATTTTGCAGGCATCCGAACTGGGAAAGTTCGTCTATGATCGATTGGGATATCAAGAAATAGGTCGCTACTACAGTTTTCGTCGTTAACTTGGGAATGAAGATACTGTGGTAAGTGAACGATTGTGGAGGGTGTTGACTATTCTACTACCGCTCTTTTCCGCAGTGGACAACTAAGACTAGCCAGGTGAGTGCAAGCCTCATCTGACCTCCTGTAGGAAGGGCGTGAATTCTGCTTCAACACCAGCAGCAATAAATGCGACTTGTTACACGTATTTTCTGTGCTAACATCGTTTAACTATGGAAAAGAAACGTCTATTTTCCCTGTTAGGGCCAGCTTTTATTGCAGCTGTTGCCTATGTCGATCCGGGCAATGTTGCGGCCAATATTTCCGCCGAAGCAATCTATTCCTACATGCTTGTGTGGGTGCTCGTCCTTGCCAGTGCAATGGCGGTGCTCATCCAATACCAAAGCGCAAAACTGGGGCTTGTCACAGGCAAATCCCTACCCGAATTGCTGGGGGAGCGTCTGCCCCGAGGTCGGCGTTTAGCGTTTTAGTTCCAGGCAGAACTGATTGCCGCGGCCACCGATTTGGCAGAAATCATTGGCGGAGCAATCGCGCTAAATCTACTCTTTGACCTGCCACTCATTGTAGGTGGCTGTATCGTTGGCGCAGTCTCGATGCTGCTATTGGTATTTCAAATTCCTGAACAGCAGCGACACTTTGAGTTCATCATCGTCGGCCTGCTGTTGATTATCACAGTCGGATTCCTTAGCGGTCTGATTTTTGCTCCGCCCTCGCCAAGTGGCGTTTTAGGCGGCATGGTGCCAAGATTCACCGACACGAATTCCGTGTTGATTGGTGCGTCAATGCTTGGAGCAACGGTCATGCCTCACGCCATTTACTTACACTCATCCCTGGTCAACCACCGTTTCCCAAAGTGTAATCGCGATGTGCCGCTTCTGCTTCGCGCAACAAAGCATGATGTTGTCTGGGCGTTGGTCTTAGCGGGCAGTATCAATATTGCGCTGTTGTTACTGGCGGCTTCTGCACTTGGTGGTGTCGAAGGAACTGACAGTATTGAAGGAGCTCACGCCGCTATTACTTCGGCTCTTGGCTCTGGAATTGGCGTTATTTTTGCTATTGGTTTGCTGGCTTCGGGCCTGGCATCGACTTCTGTGGGAGCCTACGCTGGCTCAGAATTCATGTACGGCCTGCTTCATATCCGCGTACCCCTGGTTTTGCGCCGAGCCATTACCTTGATTCCTGCGCTCATACTTGTCTGGCTCTATCCCGATCCTAGCTGGGCGCTTGTATTATCCCAGGTTGCACTGAGCTTCGGTATTCCATTTGCGATTATTCCGCTGTCAATTTTGACGCGAAAAGAATCTGTGATGGGCACCTACCGCGACGGTGTGTGGGTTCGCTGGACGATGAACGTGGTCTCGGCGATGATCGTCGTGTTGAACTTTGCTTTAATTTATTTGACGTTTACAACGGACATCGTGGTTTAAAGGGCTTTTGGAGGGCGTTCTGTGCGATTCTTTCCATGGAGCAATAACCAACTAGACCCTGGAACGAGGCAAAATATAGTATCCATCGCTTGCTCATTACCTACAACTTTTCGTATTCATATATTTGCGGAATCGTACTTAACACTTTTGCGGCATTTTGTTTTGTATTTTTGTGGTATTTTGTTGAATACTTTTGTGGTAAATCGTGGCGGGTGTTGTTATGCAGTCTTCACTAGGCCTGCCCAGATTGTTGAGTCGTGTTGAAAAGCCGTGCCCGGAATGTTTAGCAGTCTTCAAAAGTCGCGAATGTGTACGGGAACGTGCAAATTGCAGTCGAAAATAGCTCAATTATGCAAGTTTCCGTACACATTTAAGGAATGAATAAGTTCTCAGCCCGCAGTCTGCCATTCTCAAACAAAAATAAACGCACGAAAACGCACGGAAACGCACACTAAACACACAAAGAGTGGTTAACCAGCAAGAATATGCTTTAAAATAAACGCACGGAAACGCACACGAAACGCATGGAAGTGCATATTCAGCGCTTGGATACGCGCTCAAAAATCTGGAAAGCAAAGCGCGGGTGCAGGCGTGCACTTCGCGCGAAGCGCGCCGCTCACTCGTGGAAGTACGATGCAAGGCACGCCCTCGTGAAGCCGTTGACTAAAAGGCGATTGGTGCGCGCGAATGTGTAAAATGTGGGTAGTTCTACTTGCTCAAAAGGGAGGCGAAGATGCCATCGAAAAAAGAAAGGAAAGTGCATCGGGGAAACTCCGTGGAGCCTAAAACGCCGTCTGGGCGGAAGGGCTTAGGACACAAGAACCTGTCTGGGCGCGAGTCCTCGCAACGCAAAAATCCATCTGGGCTAAAGCCCACCAAAAACCGCGAAATGAAGCGACCGTGGACGCCGCTTATCGGTTCAGAACCAACATATAGCCGTGACCAGGTTATTGATGCTGCACTGAAAATCGGTATTGAAAGATTTACAATGGCTTCTCTTGCAAAAGAGGTCGGGGTAGTGGCCTCGGCTTTGTATCGAGAATTTGAATCACGCGATCACATTGTTCAGGCCGCCGTTGCCAAAGCAGCTTCGCAGATAAAAGTGCCAGACGCGAATCAGTCATGGCAAGATCAACTGCGTGAGTTAGTTGATGCTCAATGGGAATTATTTGATAAATATCCTGCCTTGTCGTGGTCACTTTTCAAAGTGCCTGTTCCGCATTTGGCAATTCAGGATCAGTTGCGTCTTACGGTGGAAAATCTTGTTGCAGCAGGAATCCCTGGTGGGGCAAAGCGTGCAGGTTTTGCGTTGAAGATTCTTGGTGACACTGTGGCGCAAGTCCATGCAGTTCAATACGCAATGACCGAAAAAGATAAGTCTGGTAAAACACTGGCTGAGCGCCATGTTGAAGAATTCGAGGCGCATCGTGACGAGTTTAGTGTGCTGATGATGTCTGCGGAATTTCCAAGTGAGCGTGGCTTTTTGCCTGAAAAAGTCGAGTTTATTATTGAGGCTCTGGAACACCCTCCACGCAAGTAATGGATATTGGTGCATTTGCACATAGTGTAGGCACGGTTGTTGTTTTCCGCTTTAAAATTAGGCAACCTTTTTTATGCGCAAAGGTAGAGCAAGAATTTATCGGTGCTGCCTATGTCTTCTAACTGGCCAAGATTAATGCTGAAGCAAACCTTTTCGGCTTGGTTGTGTGTGTGGGGGGGGGCGAAGCTAGTCGAGATGGCGCCTGCTTTTTGTGAAGGCTTTTAAGAGGGGGGGGATATCCAACATGTCACTGTTGATTTAACGAGTCGCTGGATATAGCTGATGGCTTTTATAATAACCAATGACTCATTCAATCATTACGCCAAAAATAACCTTTGGCCAGCAGAAACTATCTTTTAATCAAAGCATTATTACTGGGCAATACCTGGCGTGTTCATCCTATATCGCGGCCGACCTGCTAACTGTCCACCACACTAAGGTCGCCGTGTTAATCCTCAAATTCTTTTTGATTAAAAACCTAGCTCCGTTGTTGAGAATTATATTCAGATGGTGATAAGGTAAGGCTATCTGAACGCCATTCAGATCGTATCTATCTGTCTCAACTATGAAAGGCGTGCAATGAAATTCGATCTAAAAACACGCGACTTTATCAATATTGGCATCTTCGCAGTGATTTATTTTCTCTTGGTGTACCTATCAGGGATGATTGGCTTTTTCGGTCCCTGGTTTATGTTCGTGGGCTTTACAATTGCAATCATCTTAAACGGGATTGTTATTGTCCTGTTCTTAATACGAACTCCCAAAATGGGGGCAATGACTCTTTTAGGGTTTATCCATGCATTACTTTTTGTGATAGCTGGTCAAGTTTGGTATCTGCTCGTTATTGTTCCTGTGCTTGGATTCATTGCTGATCTTATTATTCATATTGGCGTTGAAAACAATGAACTGAAACGCAGCAGGCTCTCCATTGCATATGCGCTCTTTTCCCTGTGGTATAACGTTCCGCTGTTCCCAGTCATCTATAATGCCGAGGCTTATTACGACGAGATACGCCCCATGATGCGTGATGACTATGTTAACTCAATGCAAGCTATTTTGACAGGACCATTTCTTGCTACCTGGGCTGTAACCATCTTCATTCTTGGGCTTATCGGTGGTTGGCTAGGAATCCTCACCGCGAAGAAACACTTTCAACCTGCAGGATTAGCATCATGACACACACCAAGACTCCGCCCTCTGGAAAAGAAAAAGCTGATTCTGCGCAGAAACTGGCCTCTGGGCATTCGCAGGATCAGCCCACAGAAACCGTACAGGATCAGCCCACAGAAACCGCGCAAGAACAAAAAGCCAAAAATGTGAAACTTGGCGATCCGCGTGAACAGATGAAACGTGCAAGTAAAGCACTGAAAGATGTGCTCAAACCGGTAAGCCCCATGCTTAATGCTGGACGGCTTATCGGCTTGGCCTCGGCGATGGTTGCGATTGCGCCCTATATTGCACTTACTCGTATTAGCGAAATCCTGCTGTCACCCACAATCGATCAAGCGGCTCTTCACCAGCAACTAAAGTTTCTGGTGATAGCTTTTCTCACCCAGCTGAGCCTTGTTGCACTCGCGTTGATGCTCACCCACTTTGCCGACCTCAAACTGCGCGATAAACTACGCAAAGACATTGTCAACCGTATTGGTAAAGCACCGCTTTCATGGTTTTCTAACTCAACATCCGGAGCGGTTCGTAAGGCAATTCAAGATGATACCAACGCGCTGCACTTGCTTATTGCGCACGCACCGGTAGAAAATATCATCGCAATTTTCACACCACTTACCCTCTTTGGCTATGCATTTTACCTGGATTGGCGCCTTGGTCTGCTAACGATTGCAACAATCCCGTTCTATATCGCGGGTATGGTATGGATGACACAGAATATGGGTGAAAAAACTGCAGAAATGGATATGAAACTCTCTGAGGTCTCGGCAACTGCAGTGGAGTTTGCTGACGGCATTGAAGTTGTCAAAGGCTTTGGACGCACAGGTCAGGCTCACTCACGCTACGCCAAAGCTGCTGAGGTCTTTGCGGTATTCTTTTGGAATTGGTGCAAACCATTTATCACTGGCACGGCAATCACCAATGCTGCGATCTCGATATCAATGATCCTGACAGTTAATCTTGGTGGCGGATACTTGATGATTTTGGCAGGCTGGGTCACCCTTCCAGAAGTTCTCACGTGTTCGCTTATCGCCCTGGTCCTGCCACTTGCTATCGACACACTCATGCGCTTAATGTGGGCACAACAAATGGCATCGGCTGCGGCGCTGCGCATAGTTGAACTTCTCAAAGTTGAACCGCTTTCAACAGCACAGCTTTTGGAGGGCGAACTTGCCTCGTCTAATACTGCGCCGGTAAAGGATGGCGATCACACCTCCAATAGCAACCGCACGAGTATAAAAGATTCCCAGACATATACCCACCATTGCCCAAGTGCGTCCTCCAAGGTCGATCCAATAAGCTGCGCAGTGTACTTTAATAACGTTAGTTACGCATACATTGATGGCGATACCAAGGTCCAAGCCTTACAAGATGTGACACTTTGTTTACCCGAAGGTTCCGTCACAGCATTAGTGGGAGCTTCAGGTTCTGGAAAATCGACACTTGCCACAATGCTTGCCAGATTCCGCGACCCAGACCAGGGTAGTGTGAATATCTTTGGAAAAGACATCCGCACGATGACCGAAGAACAACTGTATTCCCATGTTGCGTTTGTTTTGCAAGAATCCCATGTGATGCGTATGTCAATTCGGGACAATATTAGCCTTGCACGCCCTCAGGCAAGCGAAGATAACATTCGCAAAGCCGCTGCGGCAGCGCAGATTCTTGAAGATATCAATGCGCTTCCAGCTGGATTCGACACTATTATCGATGAAGACACAGGTCTATCAGGTGGGCAAAAGCAGCGTATATCTATTGCGCGAGCAATCCTTGCCAACACGCCAATCTTGATCCTTGATGAAGCAACAGCATCAACGGATCCGGATTGCGAAGCAGAAATCCAATCGGCGCTGACAAACCTTATTCAAGGTAAAACAGTTCTGGTTATTGGCCATCACGCCGAATCTGTTGCTGGTGCAGACCGCATTTGCGTTCTTGAACAAGGTCGCATTATTGCAAGTGGAACGCAAACGGAATTACACGATCAACCATATTGGAACTCACTGATGAAAGCGGGGCGTAAGAACAATGCGTGACCCAATTATGCTCACAGATTTTGCACGCCTTACCTCTGATAACTTCCGTAGTCGCTACTGGAAAGCAGTCGGCCTTGGGGTAAGTGTTGGTGCAGTTGAGGGTATCACCCTTGTGTTTATGCTCCCCACACTAACTGCGATGTGGACCGGTAAAACATCGTGGGGACTGTCAGCTTCGAACTGGATGTGGGTACTTATCGTCTGCGCCGCCTTAGGTGCCGCACTGATGTACTTCCAAAATAAAGCCTCTTATGCTGTCGCCCTGGATCTGATGAAAACAATCCATAGCCGCGTTGGGAACAAAATTGCCACAATGCCTCTTGGTTGGTTTGGTCCCAGTGTGACAGGCCGACTTTCACGCCTTGTGAGTGATGGGGTACAAAATGTGGGTAATGCCCTTGCTGGTCACTTACAGCCCGCCTTGCGTTCTGTCTTCGCAGCAACAATGATTCTTCTAGGGTCGTGGCTTTGGCAGTGGGAGCTAGGTGCAACGCTGACTGTGTCGGTTCCAGTGCTGTATCTGATTGTCTATATTGCTGCAAAAATACGTGCCTATTGTGAAAACCTCACAATGGAATCCGAAGCCGAAGTTGCTAATCGCATCGTTGAGTTTGCAACATGTCAGCCAGCACTTCGTGCATCGGGTCGCGCTCAGAGTTTTGAAAAACTTGATGAATCTATTGCCGAAGATCGTCGCGCCCAGTTAAAGTCGCTGTGGCTAGGCATCCTTGCAACATCAATGAATGCAACAGTTGTTCAGGCGATCACGGTTATCCTCATAGTTTTAGCCGGTTTATCGGGTGGGGCAAGAACAATGACCCCCATTGCCGCTGTCGCCTTTATCGGTATGTGTCTGCGTTTTACAAAGTCATTGGAGGATATTACCAAAGGTGTCATGGTGTTTGAGCATGTACGAGCTGACGCTGACGCCCTTCAAAAAATTCTTGATGTCGAGCCCTTACCCGAAGCCAAGTCCGATGCGGACTTACCCGAACCTGGGGCTGTGGAGTTACGTGACGTCGAGTTCGCTTACGGGGATACGAAAGTCATTGATGGGGTTTCGTTTAACGTCCAGCCTGGAACGTTAACGGCAATAGTTGGGCCATCTGGGTCAGGTAAAACCACTATTTTCAGGCTGATTTCCCGCTTTTGGGATATTTCGGAGGGCGAAGTCTTGGTTGGTGGGGCAGATGTGCGCAATCAGCCTACGGCTCAGCTGATGGAGCAGTTATCAATGGTTTTCCAAGACGTATATCTTTACGACGATACTTTAGAGGCTAATATTCGTGTCGGACGCGACGATGCCACCGATGCTGAAGTTCGCGAAGTTGCAGAACTTGCGGGAGTCTCAGAGATTGCCGAGCGATTACCGAAAGGCTGGGAATCACCTGTAGGTGAAGGTGGCAATAAACTTTCTGGTGGCGAGCGACAAAGGGTATCTGTTGCTAGAGCGTTGTTGAAAAATGCCCCCATCGTGCTCTTTGACGAGGCAACATCCGCTTTGGATCCCGAGAATGAAAGCCATATTGAACAATCAATTTCACGTCTGCGTGAACGTGCAACTGTGCTGGTGATAGCGCATAAGTTAGAAACAGTGAAAGCAGCTGACCAGATTGTTGTGCTTAATGATTGTGGTCAGGTAGCCGAAGTTGGCACTCATGACGAGCTGTTGGCTAGCTCTGGAATTTATGCGGAGTTTTGGCAGGCTCGCCGCCAGGCTATGGGTTGGTCACTCACGGCTGGCTGAGCCACTCACTACTTGTTGGCCCATCCAGAAGACCGGGAAAAAGCTAGCGATGCGGTGGAAGAAGGCAAGGTAACACCCTCTGCTGCTAACAGCAGGTGACGCCAACGCCCTCTGAAAAAATAAAAAAGGCGGGCCAGCGACCTTCAGGTATCGCAAAGGCCCACCTTTTCAGGAAAGAATAACTGTAGAACAGAAAGAA
>JAUNVQ010000030.1 GCA_030540715.1 Actinomycetaceae bacterium
AACAAAACATAAAAACACTCGACACACTATTGAGAACAAAAACAACAACCACACAGAAAAACCATCAGAAGATTTTCTTCAGTTTTTAAGGTGTTTATCACTTAATCCGAATCCGGTTTTACCAGCACATTTACTAGCATTTTTCGTTCTTCAGCTTTAAGCAACGGATATAACTTTATGCGTCTTGGGCACGTAGGTCAAATCGAATTTACGTGACCGTGATCGCATTTTCGGTTTTCATCGCCAATTCGCGCTTCTTTTCGTTCTAAAGCTGCAGGTAGACTCTTTTCGTTACTTAATTCTGTTGTGACGAACACATTTTTTTCTTCTTATCCTCAATACACCCCTGCCGACTTCATTAACTTTAGCTATTTTACAGCTTAAATCATCGTTGATCAGTGCATATACTTTCAGCAATACTGATGCCGTGCTTTTCTTTTAGTCTTGAGTGCACTCTCTTGAATATCGCTGAGGCTCCACAATATGCATCTTATGAAGCTTGAGTCATCCTTAAATCAGTCAGCACTGTGTTCCCAGGGCTACCCAGTTATACCTATCCACCAAGTCTTGTGCGTTTTCATCATTTATAGGGTTTACCTACTGTTCATATACTTGCTCGGTGGCATTTCCTGATTACTTTCAGCTCGGATTACTTCTTTATGTCGGATTACTTCTTTATGCTTATGTCGTTGTACTTTCGCATTTGGCCTCCTCCGCCTCTTTTCACTTTTCTACCTTCTTCAACACATTCGTTGTACATAGACTGCACACTGGAAGCATCCGCATTGCATTTATTACCTTCATCGTTTTGGAGGTCTTTATACTCACGTATTGCCCACCCCACACCATCCTTTTTCTTGACAGCCGCTTGACTTGAAAGTGGACAACGCATTGTCTAGGTTTACTATTTCGTTGCGCCTTATAAGTTGCCATGTAGTTTTTCGGGATGAATTGCTTAACTTTGTTGCGCTTGCCCTAGCAGCTAGCAATGCTGCCGATAACATAATGGACACTTTTCTGGCTGCCATCATCAAGACGGTCTAAGTGGCGTTTTTGCCATTCTTAGCGTCAACGTGGCACGCAACACTCGTGATGATGCCACTCATGCCAACATCCACCGAAACAGCTCTCACTTCAACAAAACCTACTGTGAAAATCACAACTATTGTGAAAGACTGTACTACATAACTGCAGGTAGTTCTCCCCATATCGCGATCTTCTTTTACCGCGCATTCTTGCCGACAACCTTTTCTTTTCTTTTTCTCACCTGCAGTGATAACGTGGCATAGGATTTACAACAGAGGATTTACCTCATAATAAATCCAACAGTGTGTGGGATCTGGGGGATACTTCCACCTCTTCTGCCGTTTTTTACAGCGCTTCCAACTTTGCACCTCGCCGACAAACACCGGCACCGCTCAGTTCCTCGCGTTAAGCAGAAGCATCTTTACGGTATCCGCCAGATTTATCTGGGAAGGAACAAGAATATGGTTTATGCTGCATTTGGCGCTTTGATAGCACTTGGTTACATCATGAGTCTGATCGCTCATCACCGCGAGAACTACCGTCAACCGCTTATCATAATTTATGCTGCTGTCTCGGTAATCTATCTGATATGGCGTATTGGCTACACGCTCCCCGCTGAAGGTCCCTGGAGTATCGGGGTGGGCATCGCATTTGTGGCTCTGGAAATCATCATGTTTATCCAAACATTGACCTTTGGAGTGCTGTTTTGGCGTAGAGCACCACTTCGCAAAGGAGCCACCCTTGACTTTTGCGATGTTCCCACCGTCGACGTACTCATTGCAACATACAACGAACCCGTGGATATTTTGGAAACGACTCTGGTTGCGGCTATTCAGATGGACTATCCATTCGATAAATTCAATGTCTACCTGTGCGATGACGGCGATCGACCTGCCATCCGTGCACTGGCTGAAAAATGGGGTGCTCATTATATACGCCGTAATGATCACAGTGGAGCAAAGGCAGGGAACCTTAATCATGCTCTTACATGCACCAATGGAGAGTTTGTCGTCACAATGGATGCCGACATGATCCTTAAACCACAGTTCTTACAGCACATGGTTGGACATTTTCACGATAAAGATGTTGCCTTCGTTCAAGCACCTCAAGCCTTCCATAACGCAGATGTCTTCCAGCACAATCTTCACGCCGAAGATATCGTTCGAAATGACCAGGACTTCTTTATGCGCTTTATCGAGCCTCAACGCGACATGTATAACGCGGCAATTTATGTTGGCTCTGGAGCAATCTTTCGCCGCGAAGCCCTTCTATCAATCGGAGGCTTTGTTACCGACGTTATCACCGAAGACATGGCAACGGGACTAGTCCTTCAAGATGCCGGCTGGAAAAGTGTTTTCGTCAACGAGGTTGTTGCAACTGGTCTTGCTGCCGAAACCTATTCCGAACTTATTAAACAGCGTACTCGTTGGGCACGTGGCAATATTCAAGTGCTTAAAAAATATGCTTTTGGACGTCTACCCAATCTGTCGTTTGCACAACGTTGGCTGCTTTTTGACTCCGTGCACTACTGGTTCTTTGGGATTTACCGTCTTTTCTTCATCTTGCTGCCGATCGTCGTTTTAACAATGAACATTGAACTGATTCATGCAGATATTACGACGTTCCTCATGATGTGGTCCCTTCAGTTTATGTATTCACGTTATGTCTATGACGCCATTACGAAAGGACGTTTCAAAACTGTGTGGACGAATGTCTATGAGCTTTCGCAATCCCCCCAACTCATGACGGCCGTTCTTCAGGAACTCATTTTTGGAAACGATATCGGGTTTCAGGTCACCCGCAAGGGTTCTGAATCGACTCGTGCTCGTTTCGTTTGGGAGATAGCCTGGTCGCAGCTCCTCATCTTTATTATTTCGACTATCACTATCTGCTACTATGCTTTTCGGATACACGTCGAAGGATGGCATCTACTACCAGCCGTCGCAATCCCCCTAGGATGGATGCTCTATAACACGATTTGCCTTGTGGGAGCTTTAGCAACAGCTATTGATCAACCGCGTTTTCGCCACCGTTTGTGTAAATATCAGTCTTGCGGAACCGTACAGTTTGGAGATGATCCTACGATCTTTCCAGTTCAGGTTGAAGCCCTGCACGTTCAAAAGATTTGTTTTTCTCTTCCCGAATCGGTTGTTGCCAAGACCTCAATTAAGGAAATAGCCACGCTTCGCTTCGATGATTTCGAGTCATTTGAGCTGGAGGTTGAAACTGCTCGACGTGCCCATGGCGTTGTCTATATTTACGCGCTCTATCATGACATCACGCAAACGAATTACGCCAAGCTCGTCAATTTGCTCAATAGGGTTAACACGCTGCGATTCGAGCATCGCCCCAGTCCTCACCGATTTGGTTTCTTTGATGTCACCATCGGTTTGTTCCTACGCCGTCTGTTCCAGCGTGACAGCATTACAAGGGCGCGCCCTCACGAGATTGTCACCATCACGGCGTTTTAGTCTCATCTAAACACATATAGTGACACATGAGACAGCTCCTCCGGTTGCATTATTATGACACTGCGTCATATCCTTTTGTCTATGAACGATAAAAGGATTAACGATAATGCGGCTAATGAAAAAAGACAGGCACGCACTGTTTCATTACAAAGCTCTGCACCTAAAGATACCTCTGCAACGCAGCATAATAGCGATGCAAAACTACCAGAAATAACATCAAATGCAGAAGAACAACGAGTTCGCGACGATACAAGCATTAAATCACCCTTGCCAAAACCAGCTACAGTAACACACCCGTGGTTGGCATTAGCTTTCCTTGCACTGTCTGTATCGCTCATAGTGGTTGATGGAACAATCGTCAACGTCGCTCTGCCCACAATGATCCGCGAACTCCACCTGAACTTTTCCCAGGCCGAATGGATAACGACAATTTATGCACTCATTTTTTCGGCATTGCTTATTACGATGGGTCGCCTAGCCGATAGCCTTGGGCGTAAAACAATACTTTTGATCGGCATTGTCCTCTTTGTTGGAGCATCTATTCTTGCAGGGGCTTCAACAACATCTTCAACGCTACTGACCGCACGCGCTTTACAAGGAATTGGCGGCGCCACAGTTTTGCCCACCACATTATCGACGGTTAACTCGATTTTCCAAGGAAAACAACGAGCAATCGCCTTTGCGGTGTGGGGATCAGTCATTAGCGGAATGGCCGCACTGGGCCCGCTGCTGGGTGGATTCCTGACAACATATTTTTCATGGCCATGGATTTTTTACATCAATGTACCACTAGGTGTCATTATTGTCATTGGAGCTATATTCTTTGTCCCTAATACCTATGGTGAAAAGCGTGGACGTGGCTTAGATGTTGACGGATTTCTTCTGTCTTCCATCGGCCTTGGGGCATTGGTCTATGGCCTCATTGAAGGCCGCAGCCTTGGTTGGTGGACGCCCACCGACCCCGATAGCCTTCTTCCGATCTCACTGGCGGCTATTGCAATCATGACAGGCACCGTGTTCCTTATTGGCTTTTTCCTGTGGGAACGTCACCGCAGATCCTATAAGCGTTCCCGACTGGTCAATATTGAACTTTTCCGCATCCGTTCATTCTTCTTCGGCAACATTGCTGCAGGGGCAATTGCTATTGGAGAGTTCGGGCTACTCTTCATACTGCCACTATATTTACAAAATGTTCGAGAACTCAGCGCACTTGAAGCAGGTTATGTACTTGCCACAATGGCATTGGGCGCCTTTATTGCCGGTGGACTAGCAGGGCCTTTTGCTCAAGCCACACACCCTGTTACTGTTGCACGTAGTGGACTTGCACTTGAAATCCTTGCACTGATAGTCCTTGGGTTCATCCTTGATGCTCACACTTCAATATTTATTGCTTCGGCAATCCTAGTTGTCTATGGATTTGGTTTGGGGCTTGCATCTGCCCAGCTGACATCTCTTGTTCTTGCTGACATCCCTGTACAAAACTCGGGGCAGGGCTCGGCTATCCAATCAACAGTGCGCCAAATTGGCTCAGCTTTGGGAATTGCAATTGTGGCAACTTTCCTGGCTATCTCGGTCAATATGCACACTGACAATAGCCTTGCAGACTTAAGCATTAATCCCACAGTTGCACGTTCCATTGAACATAGTGTTGCTGATTCGGCAGGCTCAAGCCTTATTGCACTTCATCATGGAGTTGGTGATTTTTCTGCATTTGAACCCTCACTTCGCAGCTCAATGGCTCAAGCACTAGACCACGGTTTTGCTCTTGGGTCTGGCCAAGCAATCATCATGTCGACAGTGTTTATCGGAATCGGATTCCTCGCAACACTGGCGTTACCAAAACCTCAACAATCGCTTAAGACAACCGCATAGTACGCCCTCCTGAAGCTGTTTTACCCAAGGAATATATACACCGCATCGACACGTGATCAACGCATAAAAAATCTTGGACGAGTAATAGATATGCGATTAACAAAATATACTAATGTATTGCACCAATACTGACGTCTTCAGCTATCCTCCCGTAGTAGTCAGGAACATGCGTTACATCAGAATCTATACCAGCCTTAATCATAGGAGAGATAGATTTTAGTGAGTAGTCCGGCCAGATAGGCTGCGAATAAGAGTCACTGGTTGGTAATACATAGAAGGGATTCTTATACACACTCGATCTATCTTGCCCACTCCATAGCTGGTACGACGATAAACTGCTGTACCTTATATTGTTAAACCGATAATACTGGGAGCCTGTTGTCGTGAAAAAGAGATTGCGATCAAACTTCATTGCGTTCGAAGTGCTTGAAATAAACTCAGAAGCACCCTGCCGAGCAATCATATTGTTGTATGCGTATATGTTTGCATCGGGATCAAACGCAGCTTGAAAACGAATCCCTTGTCCACCCCAATCGCGCACCATTGTATTATTGACAACTGCGTAGTTCGAAACCTGACCTTGCGGGTAAGGTCTAGAGATCATAACATCGGGAGCATCGGAAAATTTACGACCATTATTCGCCATTATGTTATAACGAATAATACCTGTTGAATCAGCACCGCCGGCAATAACAGATACACCATAATTAGCATTATCATGCAAATAGTTATATTGGATCAAGGAGTTAGTCGTCATCCGATCAGCATCTAAGCCTGAACCATCGTCTCCAGTTTTACCCTCACGATTACCCCAGGCATTATTGTACTCCGCAGTGACATGGTCGGTCGTATCCCACCAAGCGCCTTCACCATTCATCCCTGTCGGATTTGCAATCGTTGTAGTTGACCCCGATCCATTGCGATAGAGTTCATTACCTCGAATAAGAACATTCGTTGCACCAAAAACTTGAATACCTGAAGCGTCATTATCGTGAGAACTGGAATGCATAATTTTTGCATCCATAATGCCTGTTTTGGGTTGTGGTTTGTCTAGAGGAATATCCATATTACAACCTGGTATTGACATTCCCGACGATGCATCACCCTTCTCGTCATAGGGTTGATGATGATGGTATCCCAACTGAATTCCAGTAATGTGATTATGGTGTGAGGTTACCGAATCAACAGTAATATCTTTTAAGGTTGTTTTATCACTACACGGCTGAATAACTATGCCACCAGATCCAGTCATCCATTGATCAAAGGCTGGTTGCCACGCATTTGAGCTCACTGTAACGTTCTCGATCACGTACGATGAAAACACACCTGGCTCATCAGCCATGATTGATAAGGTTTGCCAGTAACCACCTTTCAAATCTATGTTGCGAATCACCCAGCCTGACTGATTAAATAACACAATTGCTGGATCTGCATGTCGATCCGTTGAAGCCTGGATAACTGGGTTATTACCGTCGTGCCATTTATCGATAACAATTGGTTGAGAATGAGTACCTGAACCTTGTGGTTGCAAAGAACCTGAACACTGGGTGCCAGATTTAAACAAAATATGGTCGCCTGGAGTGTATCTTTGTGCATTGACCTCGCCAACTGAAGAAAATGGAGCACTGCGGCTTCCGTCCCCCGCCGCTACAAGACTACAATCAACATAATAGGTTGTTCCCGTATCGGCTAATGCTTGCTGCGGCGCAAGGCCTCCCGTCACTAGAACACTAGTGACGAGTAACCCTGTCCATAGAGCGCTATAGTTCTTTTTTGCCACTCTGTTCATCGATAACTCAATTCGAAACTGTAAGACCTTTATCTTTAATGTCTTTCACCGCTCGATTCTGTATCTCCGTGACCGTATCAGCAATGCTTTTTTCTTTCGAAACTTTAGGCATGAAGTCGACAATGTCTTTATTCACCTGGTTTTGCAATGGACCCCACGTCCAATCGAGCTTAATTGACCGAGAGATTTCTTTGAATGGCTCATAAATCTTTTGACCACCGTAAAACTCCACACCCTCATCTAACACTGGTGATTGCAAACCTTCCAATGAGGCTGGCCATAAACCACCTTTTGTAATAAGCAACTTAACGGCTTCTGGGTCTGTGGACATCCAGTGAGCAAATTCAATAGCGCGATCCGCATTTTTGCATCCCTTCAAGACTGTAGTTGCAGAACCGCCAGCACTGACATACGTATCGGGCCGATCCTTCCATACAGGCATAGGCGCTACTGCCCACTTTCCGGAACTTCCTTGTACAGATTGTGCAATCACCGCTGTATCCCAAATTCCAAATGGTTCTGAAAGGATTTTGTCATCTGCCATTTGTTTATATAGTGCAGGTGTATATGATTCTTGTGCTGAGACTAAACCTTCATCAATCATTGATTGCCAAAACTCAGCGACTTCCATTGTTGCTTTATCATCGATTGACACGGACCATGAATCATCCTTAAGGTCAAACCATTTTGCACCTTTTTGACGTGCTAGTGCAGCAAACCAATTCGCATCATTTGAATAATAACCAATTGATACAGATGGATCTTGGTTTTTAACCTTCTTAGCCATTTCTTTGTATTCTTCCCAGGTTTTGGGAACAGTCAGTCCATACTTATCAAAAAGATCTTTACGATAAATAAATGCGATAGGAGCAGTATCCACGGGTATACCGTAAACCCCGTCTGCAATCGAAACAGATTTCCACCCGTCCTCCGTAAAGTCTTTGTCCATCCCTTTGGTTAACGCCGCAATGTCTTCCACGCCTTGCTGAATAACAAAGTTAGGTAATGATGAATACTCTATCTGCGCTAAACAGGGAGCATTATTAGCTTTAATTGCTGTGAACATTTTAGGATAGATTTCGTTAGTTGAAGGAGTTTGTGTGAAAGTCACCTGTGTCTCTGGATGTTTTGTATTCCACAGCTTCACTGCATCTTCATAACCGGGAGCCCACCCCCAAAACTCGAGTTTGACTTTTGCATCACTATCCGTGGAGGGCAATTCCTTGTCTGAGCTTTTGTCTGCGCCGCATCCAGTTAAAGCGGTAACGCTAAGTGCTAACGAAACCGATACTACTAATGCACGCTTTAACGATCTTGATATCTTCATTTTTAACCTTTCTTTGTTCATGTTTTAACACTGCCAGCAGTAAGTCCCTCACGCCAATAACGTTGGAGTAAAAGGAAAAGAGCTATTAACGGTAACACCGAAATAAAGGCAGCAAATATAACAATATTTGTGGGAACTGCAGCTCCCGTGACCTGTGTTTCTTGCCAGTTGACAATACCAACTGACAGCGGTTGTAAAGTTGTTGTTGAAACCATCATCATTGGTAAGAAGTAGTTGGCCCATGTGCCAACAAACTGAATAAGGAACACAGTAATTAAGGCAGGACTCATGATTTTGACACCAATTCTAAGAAATATTAACCATTCGTTTGCGCCATCAATTCTTCCTGCTTCTAAAAGCTCATCAGGAATGGTGCCAGCATAAATCCGACATAAGTAAATTCCGAAGGGATTAATCAATAGTGGAATAATGACTGCCCATATTGTGTCGATAATACCTATTTTCGCAAACAGTAAATACAGCGGAACAGTCAATAACATCATTGGTACGAGAGTAGCTCCCAATACACAATTGAAAACAATTTGTTGACCTTTAAATTTATATTTCGCAAGAGCATAACCTGCCATTGTTGAAATTGCTGTACAAATTGTTGCTCCTACACCGGAGTAAAGAAGCGAATTACGTGTCCATATGAAAAATATTCCATCTTGACGCTGAATGGTATCGTCTAAATTCGTGAAAAATTGAGGGTTTTTAAACCAGAAAGGAAACGAAGAAAACAGGTCTGCATTTGATTTCGTGGAAGCAACGATAAACCACCAAATAGGAACGATAAAATAAAGCATTGCAATGAACATAACAACAAACATGACGATACTCGGCCGCGTTTGCCATGATGAGCGCTGATTTTTTTGCCAGGAATTGTACCGTACCACTAAAAGGCACCCCCTCGTTTTTGCTGATATTTCAGAAAACCAAATGACAAGACGAAGGTAATAATGGCTAGAATGATAGACCGAGCAGCAGCACCACTAAAATCGTTATTTTGCACAAGATAGTAAACTGCCATAATGGGACTATAAGACTGATCAACATTGGCAGTTGCATTACGCAAAATAGCAGGCTCATTATAAAGCTGGATTGTACCGATGATAGAAAAAACTGCCGTCATGACAATTGCCGGACGTATCAACGGAACTTTGATCTTCCAGGCTACTGTCCACGGTCCTGCCCCATCGATATACGCTGCTTCCATAAGATCTTTTGGAAGTGCCTTTAATGCAGCATACATAATAACCATGTTGTATCCCGTAAAACCCCATGTAATCATATTGCCTATCGTGAATGGGATAGCAACTGGAGCAGTCATATCAAAATCAATATTGATTTTGGACATCAGCTGGGTAAAAGGCGACAAAGACGGTTGCACTAAATAAGCCCACATCAACGCTGAAACAACACCTGGGATTGCGTAGGGAAGAAAATACGCAAGATTGTACGCACGTCTTCCATAACAACGCCGCGAATCGAGCATTAATGCTAGAGATAAGGCGAAACCCAACATTATTGGCACTTGGATGACACCAATCGCAATCATACGACCGATGGACCATAGAAAAGCAGAATCAGAAATAGATACAAGATAGTGCTCGGCTCCGACAAAAACCGTCTCGTTAACTCCTCCAAACCCTGAACCAGACGTTGATCTTAATGCCATCACTGATTGATAACCTGTATAAATTAAAGGAATGACGTAAACAAAAAAGAACAGAAAAATCACTGGCGATAGAAATAGCCAGGGTGTGGCCTCTAATGCCCGTATTTCTGTTTGTCGCTCTTTAGCCGTAATGCGTTCCTTAGCCATAAGATGCGCGTTCCTCCCCTTCGAAGAACTCCGTGATTTACTGTCATTCTAAACGCCGGTTTTATTAGTTGTCAAGATTTCTTTCATAACTGCAATACCTAGATTTTATGTGAAAAATTATCTACACTAATACCAATGCTATTATTGAGATTTAGATTGATGCATTCAAGTGAATCGGCCTATTATTAAAGCAGGTGATATCGATGTTAGGCGGCGATCTTAAACAACTTCGCAAGGCAAATGTGCGTCGCGTTATTCACGCATTAACGACCAGTTCGACTCCCTTATCTATGACTGCGTTACATGAGAAAACAAACCTATCTAGACCCACTATTACAAGTAATTTACAATACATTGATGCTCAAGGTTTTCTTATCACAACTCAAGATAAGGCTTCAGTAAAAGGAGGACGCCCTCCCCGTAGTTTTAAGTTCAATTACGATAATGGAATCATCGCTGGCATCATCCTAGGATTCGACGAAATTACAGTAGGTATTGCTAATCTTGCTGGAAAGCTCATTGGTTCACGCTCCTGCAGTGTGAACCCATCAGACAGACGCCACGATATCGCTTTAACGATTCTTCGACAGTTAGTAAACATCAATGCAATCGAGTGGAATGAATTACTTTGCGTCACTGTTTCTATCATTGGTGAAGTCACTCCAGAAGGTAGAACTCTTCACAAAGACTGGTTCCCAGAACTTGGAAGCAATGACTTTTTTAATGATTTTAAGAAAGAGTTTCCCTGTCCAGTACTTTTTCAAAATGATGCAAACCTTGCTGCCATAGCCGAATACCACCGCTTAGATGAAGAGAATATTCCACAAGTTATGCTGTGTCTCAATATTTCTCAAGCATTTGGCGCGGGAATCATTATTAATGGTCGACTATTTTCAGGCGCTCATCAAGCGGCTGGCGAGATGGGGCATGATCCTGCTTTAGGCTGGTCCAAGTGCTTTGACACATTTCAACAAAAACGCGCTGAATACGGCTATACATTGCGCGGAGTTTTTGAAGATGCAAAAATTGGAAACAAAGATGCAAAGAACATAGTCAACAGTTTTATTCATGAAGGACTTCCAGGTGTACGTGCACTAATTTGTGCTTTTGATCCTGACCTCTTAGTTGTATCAGGTGAGGTGTGTCGACTTGATAATTTAGCGGCAACAATCCTTGCCAAAGACCTAGTATCTTTTCTTCATACAAAACCACAAATTATTACCTCGAACGCTCAAGGGCTATCGGTTTTTTTGGGTGCTATTCACTCAAGTGCTGAATATGTAAAAGATCAATGCTATGGAATCGTTAGATAGAGTACTTGATGTTATCGAATTTTAGTAACAAGATTTATTACGGTGGCGATTACAACCCTGAACAATGGGATGATAAGATTATCGCTGATGATATTCAACATATGCAAGAAGCACGTGTTAACTTGGTTTCACTCGGTATTTTTGCTTGGAGCGTTATAGAACCAGAATCTGAATCATATCGTTTTGAATGGCTTGATAGAGTCCTTGATCAGCTTGAACAGGCTGAGATTTGTGTTGATATGGCAACGGGAACAGCTTCACCCCCAAGCTGGTTGATCAAAAAACATTCAGAAATCCTACCTGTCGATCACCACGGTCGGCGTCTTCAATTTGGTTCACGACAGCATTTTGCTCCGTCCTCCAAGACATACCGTAAATATGCGGCACGATTTGTCGATGTTCTTTCTTCTCATGTAAAAGATCGTAGCAATATAATTTTGTGGCATGTTAACAACGAATACGGCGCGCATGTTCCAATGTCCTATGACAGCATTACTATCGAATCTTTTCACACGTGGCTCGAAGAACGCTACAGAACAATTGCTAAACTGAATGAGGCTTGGAATACACGAGTCTGGTCACAGTGGTATGGCGCTTTCAGCGATATAGGAGCACCGCATTTACTCCCAACATTTCCGCATCCTGCACATGTTCAAGACTGGCAACGATTCTGTAATGACATGCTACTTGAATGCTATAAAACAGAGGTAGCAGTACTGCGAAAAAATACGCCGCACATTCCTATTACTACAAATTTTATGGGTGCTTTTCCTCCAACAAACTACTGGGATTGGGCTCAACATGTTGACATTATCAGTGATGATTCCTATCCAGATCCTGCTGATAGATTCGGTGCCGCTCATGTCGCATTTGTATCTGATTTATCGCGCTCTTTGAAACCAGAATCTCCATTTATCCTTATGGAACAAACTCCTGATGTTATTCAATGGCGTGATGCTAACTCACCTAAAAGACCACAACAACACCGCCTTTGGTCAATCTCACGACTTGCACGTGGCGCTAACTCGATTATGCAATTCCAGTGGCGACAAGGCACAAGTGGTGCGGAAACCTTTCACGGCGGCATGCTTCCCCACTGTATAGAATCACCCACCTGGGAAGAAACAAAGGATTTAGGTAAAACTCTCTCTAACCTCAATTCCATAGCTAACGAAAAAAATATGCGTGGTGATGTTGGAATTGTTTTGGATTGGGAAAATATTTGGGCCTCAGAATCGTTGTTGACATCAGCGCCGTTTTCCCACCTCACGGCAGTAAAACAATGGCACCAAAGCCTCTGGGAAAACAGTATTCACACCGATATTGTTTCCCCGACATCTGACTTCAGTCGATACACGCTCATCATAGTACCCCAAAGCCCCATATGCTCACATGAACTTATTACGAACTTAGAAAAAGCTCAAAAGCAAGGAAGTCATGTGCTTTTTACGGCGCCTTGCAATATTGTCGATAAGAATATGTCAGCAATACTTGGTGGATACGCTAAAGATATTGCACATCTTTGTGGCGTTCGCGCAGTTCAACATTGCTGCTCAACTTATGCGGATAAAAAACCTACTATCCAAAAACTAAGTATAGAAACTAATAGAATCACAGCAGCAGTCCCAACATATGGTGTTGGGCATATTGAAATTGATGCTAGCAAAGAGCTTCCAATTATTGGATCTGACCATCTTCACGGACACCATTGGGGCGAACGACTTATTGTAGATTCGTCAGATGTTGACATTTTTGCACGATTTTCTGATAGTGGAGCAATCCCTGACCTTGGTGGATTACCTGCATTGACATGTCATCAACCAGGACTATCAGGCGGAGACGTATGGTATTTAGCAACAGATGCAAATGAATCTTTCAGACAATCAATTGTGATGTTACTTGTTGACAAAGCAGATATTCCATGTCCCGGCACAGAACTTCCTGCTGGTATCGAATACGTAAGGCGAGGCAATTGTCATTTTTTCTTCAATCACTCATCACGTGAAATCACCTTACAAGCATCCCGTAGTAAAAATGGTCTTTTTACCAACATCATCAATGAACCTATCGCTATAGCAGCGCGCGATTTCGCTGTTATCAACTACTCTTGATTTTGGTTATCGCAGCGTGTCACAAAAATTCAGGTCAAAGGTGGAAAAGGTTTCGTTGAAAATACGGACTCCACCGGTACATCGAAATATTCCGCAATGCGCAGCGCAAGCGACAGGGAGGGCGAATACTCGCCGCGCTCCAGGTAGCCGATAGTTTGATAATGAGCACCCAGAGCTTCGGCAAGCTCGCGACGCGAGACACCCCGATCGGTTCGCAAAAGCGCGATGCGGTTGTAGATTTTCTCCTCTGCCATTACAGTCCAGATACTTCCTTATATTTCGATTGAAGCTGCACAACTGAACCTATTGTCTCATGGTTTAACGACCATCTGACAAAACGCACCGCAAAGAGTGACCCCAGGAAAAACCACGCACTGAGGACGATAACTGCAAGCCACGGCGTTGCTGCGCCAAATACTTCTGCGCTGAGCGGATAATTGGGAAGAAGTAACCAACGGTTGAGTGCGCCCGCCCAATAAAAAGGAAGCAATGTACACAAATACTGTGCCCAGGACGGGTAGAGCAACTTGATTGGGATAAAGAGCCCAGTTGCACCCACTGCGGCAATAAATACTAGCATCGATATCAGGTAGCTCCACATTCCCCGGGCAAGGGCTCCAATGATAAAGCCAAGGGGGACACACGATAGGACTGTGAGTGTAAACGTCAGCAGCGATAGAGCCAACAACTTCGCTGTGACCTGGAAAGAATCAATTACGATAAGCGATAAAACAACCATAAAAATACTCATTATTGCAGTGATGACAATTGAGATTATTGTGACTCCAATAGCCCAGGTTGCAATACCGCGCGGTAGCATTTTGACACGTAACAGGCTTCCGTTCATGCGTTCTTGATACATCTGCGCCATGATTTGCATCAGCACAAATGTTGCCAGGCTACTCATGGCACCAATGGCAATAAATGCGCCAACGTCTACACCTGCCAGCACTGGATTGTTAAACGATTCACCCACAGAGCCTTGTCCAATAAAAAGGAAGATAATCGGAAAGACAATCAGATTAAGTGCCGCAACCCCACCAATTTGCCCTTTCACTTCAGAGACAACATGGTGTTTAATAACTGTGAGCCAACTACCTTTTGTGTGTGAATCACTTTGCGCTGCCGTCTTGATACTCGGTGTGCTGGTCATGAGTGGGCCTCCTTGCTTGATGCGGATGAGGGCTGCGGATTGGGTGTTGTGTGTGCAGGTAGTTCAGTTTCAGTCGTTGTGGATGCCGGATTGCTTGCCGTAGATGCTGAAGTGGTCACTTGAAATGCCGAATCGTCTACTGTAGTTGCTGAAGACGCTGGATCATCTTCAGTTGCTGCAGCGTGGGACATTGTCACAGTAGCGTCTCCACCAATCATGCGAATATAGGCATCTTCCAATGTGGGACGCTCAATTGTCAGATGTGATATTGCGTCAAGGTTCAATGTCTTGACAAACTGTTCGGCATATTCGGTGGTGTGAACATGCCTTCCGTGTCCATCTTTCCACCTAATTTCTGCCTTAGATGCAAGCTCTGAGCGAATAGCATCGGGGGAATCATTGGCTACGATCCCGCCATTATGTAAAATGAGGACTCGTGAAGCTAGTTTTTCAGCTTCAGACATGTCATGAGTGGTAAACAATACCGTTGAGCCAGTATCTGTCAGCTCACTAATAAGATCGTGCATATCGCGTTTAGCAACTGGGTCAATACCCGTGGTCGGCTCATCAAGAATAAGCAGTTTCGGCTGATGCAGTATAGCCAAGCCCAAGTCTGCACGTCTACGTTCGCCACCAGACAGTGCCGAGACTTTGTGGTGAGCACGGTGGTAAAGGCCAACAGAATTCAACACATCATCGGTGGTTTTACATGCAATCCCCATTGCTTCATAGTGGGCACGCACCCAGTCAATTAATGCTTTGAGTTGCCATTTTCCATGGTCAGACCACACTTGTAACACAAGACCCAGATCGCCACGAAAATCATCATGAGCTTTACGCGGAGGCACACCAAGAACAGAAATCATCCCACGCTGCGGTGTAAGGGTTCCTATCATCAGCTCAACAAGCGTTGTCTTTCCCGCACCGTTAGGACCGAGCAGGGCAACGGTTTCACCGGAATCAATATGGAAACTAAGATCGTTAAGGACCTGCGTCTTTCCATAACTGAAATCGAGGTGTTCAACACATATCATCCATTCCTCCAAATGTTATCCAGTTATTATATATAATGTAGTAGATATACTACATTATATATAGCACACACGCTATATATAAGACAAGTTTTATTACCGAAGTTCTTAGCCTATTGCCTTAATGATCACATACAAGCTGGCGAATGTATTGCCAACAAAAGCAGAACATGACAAACAGAAAACAGACTGCTGACCATGAAAGGAAACCAGTAAGGCATCAACAGCACACCTACGACGACGTAAGAGAATACGTCGAACTCAATAATTCCCTTGAAAAACAATCCGCGACAAACGGTAGCAGATCCAACCCGCTAGTGCGCAGCGTCAAGGCGTTGCAATAATCGTGCCTGAACCATTGGCCACTCGGATTTAATTATCGAAAACTGGTTGGTATCCACGAAGTTTCCTTCAGGATCGCGGCGATATTGCCTGGCAACGCCTTCGTATGTAGCACCCAGTTTGGCAATTGCTCGCGCAGAGCGACGGTTGCGCATATCGCAGCGAAGTCCAATGCGATGAATATTTAATTCCGTGAAAGCATGGTCAAAAAGAAGATATTTACAGGCCGGATTAACAACGCTTCCGTGAAGCTTCGGCAGGTAGAACGTCGAACCAACTTCAGTACGAACCCCGGGTAGATAGTCGTAGTACATTGTTCGACCGACTAATTCGTCCTCGAAAATTACTGAAAAACAAAGACGCAACGGGTCGTCAATCGCCAAGCGATATTGGCGGGCAAAGTCGTCTGCGGTCTGAGGGAACGGCGTTGCCATTCCCTTCCACAGTTCGGGAGACAACTTCGGGTGAAGTCTGCGTGCGTCATCGGTAGTAGCCGGACGCAGTGTCACACCCCAACCACTGAGTATCATGTCGTGGTGCATAAGTATTCCTCCAAAGATGACGAGTGAGCGAGTAGGTTGCCTTCCCGCCCACGTACAGGGTTGGCGTGTCAACAAGGTAACGCGCCAACAATACGGCACCGGACACAAAACCTGAGCACTGTCTTGTAAGCGCAACACCACAACCAATACAGCAGCACGCCCGCCAAAAAATCTTGCGCTATCACCAAGTCAACACGTGTGCTTCCCGTAACAACACCGACGATGATGCCCAATGCTACTAGGACGACGGCCAACCACATGTGGTATAGCAACGCTGTAAACGGGCCGGCAACAACCAGTATATACGCTACAGTTGCAACGAAAATTTCTATTCGTCCATCTTTGAGTGCGCTATTTTCTTTTTGCAAACAACGTAGAAATACGCCTTTACAACACAAAATACGAACGGTCCTAAGTAACCCCCATCGCACGCCTTCTTATCAACTAGATAGCAGTTGGTTCAACCTTCCACACTTCATTGGCGTAATCGCGAATAGTGCGGTCAGACGAGAACCTTCCTGACTCCACTATATTCTTCCAACACATCTTTGCCCACTGTTTCCGGTCAGCATAATCGTTAGCCATTTTGTCGCGTGCAGTTCTGTACGCATCAAAATCGCCCAGCACATAGTACACATCAGCGGGATCGGCACCTTGAGGATGAAACAGCGAATTGACAAGGTCAGCGAACATGCCAGAATCCTCATCATTTAACGTTCCATCGGTCATCGAATCAATAACACGCTTAAGCCCCGGAACCGTCTCATAAGCGTCATGGGGGTTATAGGTCTTACGAAGCTCAGGAAGTTCTTCTTCCTTTGCACCAAAAATATAGGCATTGTCGTGTCCAACGGAATCTAGAATCTCCACATTGGCACCATCGAGTGTTCCCAGGGTCAACGCCCCATTCATCATGAACTTCATATTCGATGTTCCCGATGCTTCTTTACCAGCAGTTGAAATCTGCTCTGAAATATCAGCAGCTGGAATAATGCGTTCTGCTGGTGACACATTGTAGTTTTCAACAAAGACAACGTTGAGAAGGTCATTTGTATCGGGATCATTGTTGACCAGGCAAGCAACCTCGTTAATGAGCTTAATAATTGCCTTTGCTCGGAAGTAACCAGGGGCTGCTTTGGCGCCAAAGATAAATACACGTGGTGGCACTTTCAACGACGGGTTGTCTTTGATACGGAAGTAGAGATCAAGCACGTAGAAGATATTCATCAGCTGACGCTTATATTCATGAAGACGCTTGATTTGCACATCAAAAATCGCTTCAGGGTTGATATCTACGTCTTGACGCTGTTTCATCCATGCCGCAAAATCGACCTTATTTGCATGCTTGATGGCGTTAAGACGATCGTAGAGTTCATCGTTACCTGCGTCCTCGTAATTTTTGAGGAGGTCGAGGTCGCGCACCCACTCGTCCGAGCCGGTCACTTCCGTCAAAAGTGCTGCTAAACGCGGGTTACACTGGTTAAGCCAGCGACGGGGTGTTACACCGTTAGTTTTATTGTTGAATTTTTCGGGCCACAGCTCATGCCATTCACCCAAGGTTTCACGCTTAATGATCTCAGTGTGGAGTGCCGCAACACCATTAATGGAATATGAGGCATAGCAGGCAATCCACGCCATATGAACACGACCGTGAGACACCGGGGCCATGTATTCAATGCGGTCATGATCGAGGCCGCGTTCGCGCATTTCGTCGCGGAAACGACGATCGATTTCCCAGACGATTTCCATGATACGTGGGAACAGTCGATCAAAGATTGAGATTTCCCATGTTTCTAAGGCTTCAGCCAACACGGTGTGATTTGTGTAAGCAAAAGTTTCGCTGACAATCTTCCAGGTTTCTTCCCAACCTAAACCATGTTCATCCATCAGTAAACGCATCAGTTCTGGGATGGCCAAAACAGGATGAGTATCGTTAAGCTGAATACAGTTGTATTGTGCAAAGTCTGAAAAATCTGTGCCATGATGCGTCACATAGTTTTCCACGATGTCTTGAAGCGATGCTGACACGAAGAAATATTGCTGACGCACACGCAGCAGCTTGCCTTCATAGGTGGTGTCGTTGGGGTAGAGCACACGCGAAATATCGTTGGTGCGTTCACGTTCCACAATGGCTTCGGTAAATCGCTGCGAGTTAAAAGCATCGTAGTCAAACTCTCGCACGGGTTCAGCACGCCACAGACGCAAAGTATTCACATTGTTTGTGCTGTAACCAGTGATAGGCATGTCGTAAGGAATCGCTCGAACTTTCAAATCGGCGTAGGTTACCAAACGTTCGCCCTCTTCATGACGGATAACAAAGGGGTATCCCTCTTCCATCCACGGATCGGGATGCTCGGTTTGGAAACCATGTTCAAACAACTGTTTGAACAATCCATAGCGATAAAGAATACCGTAACCAACAACGGGAAGGTCCTGAGTTGCACATGAATCAAGAAAGCACGCAGCTAGTCGCCCTAAACCACCGTTCCCCAGAGCAGCATCAGGTTCCTGTTCCAAAATATCACTGAGTTCATGACCAAATTGGCGTGCCGTTTCTTCGGCCTTTTCTAGAAGACCTAGATTTGACAAGTTATTAAGGAGCGCCCGCCCCATAAGGAACTCGGCAGAAAAATAATGCTGGCGACGACCTTTATCATAAGTTGCAGCAGTTTTGAACCAATCAGAAGCAATCTGATCAACCACGGCTGCTGACAAGCCCTGCCAACCTTCCATTGTTGTGGCATCGCGAGCTGGTTTACCCGCAATAGCGCGAACATGAGAGAAAGACGCTTGCGTGTAATCGTGAATCATATATGACCCTTCCTTTGGTTGATGTCCCTGCAATTCTATAGGTATGACCTATATTCATCTAATCCTGTAATAATGAAACTGATCTCTTTGTAGTGTGCGCCATTATTGTGGGGAATCAATAGGAAAGAAACCGTGCCGAGATAACGATATAGTAATCGTGTAGTGGCATGTTTTCGCTGTGTTCGTGCGGTTTATCTGGCAAAAGGTTGATGAACTCTGACTCCTCTTGCCTGGTTCAAGGAAAATCAGAACCGTCTCCCCCAACCGTTAAGGAACCTTCGTCTTTCACCAAGCAGTTTCATTTATATCGCGACAGACCAAGCACTGCTCCTTGTTCTTATCGCGTTCGTTCTTGCCTCGGTGTGGTTGACAGATGCAACGATCACCTATGGCTTACATATGTTGGTTCATCATGTTTAGATTCGCTACACCAACCACCAAGGCAGACTATGAAAGCTTTGGTTAGCCCCACTTCAACTTCCAATGGTGACCGTGTTAGTGGTCGTCATGTCAAGGAGCGGGCCGGTCAATCTGGTCACGGCCAGCACATCATGTGTGTCATGATGATCGTGAACTTGGCCCTTATGCACAGATTTCCCCGCCCGCAAACGTGACCTCATGCAACAACGCAACCTCGTGTTGGTTGTGCCTTAGTCACTGAGTTTTGACATGAGCATTTCTCGCACGGTTTTTGCGTCGGCTGCCCCGCGAGTCTCTTTCATCACGGCACCAATGAGCGCACCAATGGCCTTCATTTTGCCACCGCGAATCGCATCGGCGATCTCGGGATTATCGGCAATTGCTTTGTCAACAGCGACCTCAATAGCGCCGGTGTCTTGAACAAGCTCAAGTCCACGTTTCTTGACCACTTCACTGGGGGTTCCCTCGCCCTCTAGGACACCTTCCAATGCTTTTCGGGCAAGTTTATCGTTCAGTTTACCCTGGTCAATCAAAGACTGAAGTTCAACAATGTCAGCTGGTGTCACACCTACCTCGTGCAGTTCGACTTCGCGTTCTTTGGCAATACGAGCAGGGTCGCCCATCCACCATTTACGTGCACTAGCAGGTTTTGCTCCGGCCTCAACTGTTGCTTCAATGACGTCGAGCGCACCAGCGTTGACAACATCACGCATTTCCATATCAGAAAAACCGTATTCTTCACGCAAACGCCTGCGACGCGCTGTGGGAAGTTCCGGCAGCGAAGCGCGTATTTCTTCGACCCATTCGCGAGCGGGAGCAAGTGGTACCAGGTCTGGTTCTGGGAAGTAACGGTAGTCTTCGGCATCGGACTTTTCACGTCCTGATGACGTTGATGACGTATCTTCATGCCAGTGCCGAGTTTCCTGTGTAATAGAACCACCATCAGCCAAAATACGGGCTTGACGGCGAATCTCGTAGGTGACAGCACGGTTGACTGCCCTAAACGAGTTCACGTTCTTGGTTTCGGTGCGTGTTCCTAAAGGTGAATCAGGTGTGTCGCGCAAGGACACATTAATGTCGGCACGTACATTACCGCGTTCCATCCGTGCTTCCGATACATCAATGGCACGGAAAATATCGCGAAGAGTCTGTACATAGGCAGCCGCTACCTCAGGAGCGCGATCCCCTGCACCCTCGATGGGGTGGGTGACGATCTCGACCAATGGAACGCCTGCACGATTGTAGTCAACCAGCGAGTGATCGGCGCCTTGGATACGTCCGGCAGAACCACCAATGTGGGTGTTTTTCCCCGCATCTTCTTCCATATGTGCGCGCTCAATATTGACACGGAAAATCTCGCCATCTTCCAGTTCCACATCAACATAGCCGTCATAAGCGATAGGCTCGTCGTATTGTGAAATCTGGTAGGCCTTGCACAGGTCTGGATAGAAATAATTCTTGCGGGCAAAACGGCAGTATTTTGCGATCTTGCAGTTCAAAGCCAGTCCAATACGGATCGCGTATTCTACGGCACGTTCATTGACAACCGGCAAAGAACCTGGCAGCCCTACCGATACCGGGGTAACGCGTGTGTTCGGCTCCCCCAGGGAATCGTTGGGAGCATTGTCAAACATTTTTGTGTCGGTGCCCAGCTCTACGTGAACTTCAATTCCCAATACGGGATCGAATTGCTTCACTGCTTCCGAATACTTCATAAGTTCACTCATTGTTAGTTCTCCTCCCCGGCCATATCCGCTGCGGGACAGTCGTCAGCGATGTTGTGCCCAATCACATCCATCACCGTTTGTGCAGCCTGATACATCACATCATCTTTTCGTACAGGTGCCATCACCTGAAAACCAACGGGCATCTGATCGTCTTCAGAAAGGCCCACCGGAATCGACATTGCAGGCAAACCACATAGATTGGCGGGAATTGTTGCCAAGTCGCACATGTACATTGTCATTGGGTCGTCAATGCGGCTTCCCAACTTGAACGCAGTTGTTGGCGATGTTGGGCTGACCAGAACGTCACATTGTTCAAACGCGGCCTCAAAATCGCGTTGCACCAGTGTACGAACTTTTTGTGCCGAGCCGTAGTAGGCATCAAAATAACCAGAACTCAATACGTGCGTCCCTAAGATAATGCGTCGTTTCACTTCATCACCGAAGCCTGCTTCACGGGTTGCCGCCATCACAGATTCAGAGGTAACTGGCCCCGATTCAGGTTCAACACGTATCCCAAAACGAATACCATCGAAGCGCGCCAAGTTTGAGCTGACCTCGGCTGGCATAATCAAATAGTATGCTGCCAAAGCATATTTGAATGTGGGGCAGGAAATCTCAACAATTTCGGCTCCGGCATCACGAAGCTGGTCAATCACTTTTTGGTAGACACCGATAACGCCTTGAGAAAATCCTTCGCCCATCATTTCTTTGATCACACCAAAGCGTATCCCCTTCACGCCTTTATCATGTGCAGCCTGTACTGCATCAACAAGGTTGTAGCAGCAGTCATTTAAAGAAGTCGAATCAAAGGGATCGTGCCCCCCAATAAGTTCTTGAAGCGCAGCAGCATCGTCAACATTTCTGGTGACTGGACCGATTTGGTCTAAAGAGGATGCCATTGCCACTAATCCGTAACGCGACACATATCCATAGGTTGGTTTTGCGCCAACAGTGCCTGTTACAGCGCCAGGCTGGCGAATAGAACCACCTGTATCAGATCCCAGCGCCATTGGTACCATGTAGGCAGCAACAGCAGCAGCCGAGCCACCACCGGAACCACCAGGAATAGCATCGAGTTGCCAAGGGTTATGGCTGGGGCCATAGCATGAATGCTCAGTGGACGACCCCATTGCAAACTCGTCCATATTGGTGCGGCCAATCAGTGGAACCTTCGCATCTTTTAGTTTGGTAACAACCGTGGCGTCGTAGGGTGGCTTCCAGCCTTTAAGTATTTTTGAACAGCACGTTGTTTCTTGTCCACGTACAGTCATATTATCCTTTAAGGCTAGCGGCACGCCCGCAAGGGGATGCAGGTTATCGGCCTTTCCGTTTGTCACCAGGTGGTCGACCTCCCGAGCGACAGCGAGGGCGCCCTCTGCGTCTACTAAAACGAAGGCGTTGATGGTGGGATTCAGCGCCTCGATACGATCCAAACATGCCTGAGTGAGTTCCTCAGATGACAGTTCACCCGCATGGATACGGCGACCAAGTTCCAATGCAGACAGTTTCAAATAACTTTTCATAGCTTGTGACATTACTGTTCCTCCCCAAGGATCTGCGGAACACGGAACATTCCGGCTTCAGCGTCGGGTGCCGCATCCAACAGTTCATCGCGGTTAAGTGTTTCCCCAACAACATCGGCACGCATCACGTTTTCCAACGCAATAGGATGCGATGTGGCGGGCGTATCTTCAGCAACGATTTCACCAACTGTGGCAACAGCTTGGGCAATAACATCGAGTTCTTGAGCGAAACGCTCAACTTCTTCTTCTGTGAGGGCGATCCTGGCAAGTCCAGCCAGTCGCGTTACTTCTTCCTTAGAAATTCTTGACATAGTGCGATCCTACGACACAATTAGGTTATGAGGACAATGAATCGATTGACTCGAGACACCACAAGCACCGCTCTGCGTGTGGCGCGCTTAATAATCACACTACTATTATCAGCACAAGCCCTAGCAATTGCATTATTGGTGTCCATTGATACCGTCCGAAAATTTCGTCGCACACAACACTCAGATGGTTACCCCGTTATTGAACCAGAACCCTTCCAGGCTGCTGGTAACAATATGACAATCTATATGGAGGGTGTATCGGTTTATGCCGATATGCTTGTTGAGATCGAACGCGCCAAACATTTCATTTATTTTGAAACATATATCTGGAAAGATGACGCCATTGGTCACATGTTCAAAGATGCTCTTATTCGTGCAGCTCAACGCGGGGTCAACGTTTATATCGTGTGGGATGCGTTTGGCAATATGGTTGTGAAACCAAAGTTTTTTGTTTTCCCTGTTCTACCGCATTTGCATCCTATGCGTTATCCGCTGCCTCACACGGGACGCGACCATCGAAAGATTTTGGTTGTCGATGGAAAAACGGGGTTCGTTGGCGGATATAACATTGGTGACCTGTATGCCTCACTTGAATGGCGCGATACACACATCAAAATAGAGGGCGCTGCCGTGTGGGAACTTGAAAACGCGTTTGTTGATTTTTGGAACCGTGCACGAAACCAGTGGTATAACCGGTTACATAATGCAGTGACAAGAGTTTTGTCTCGTTCAAAACCGCAATACCCAAAGCTCCCTGACCAAGGGGCAAAACAGTGGGATGCCTCGATTGTTGCAGCAATCAACGACCCGAAACGCCTAGTCTTCCCTATTCGTGGCTCGTATATCGACATTTTAGAAAGAGCGGTCGATCGTGCCTATTTGACCGCCGCCTATTTTGTTCCAGACCGCGAGATTCAAGGCTCGCTTATTGCGGCGGCACAGCGTGGTGTTGATGTGCGGGTGCTTATTCCCGAGAAATCAAACCACATTGTTGCCGACTGGATTTCACGGGCCTACCTGACCGAACTTCTTGATGCGGGTATTCAACTGTGGCGATATAAAGACCTGATGATCCATTCAAAAACCGCGGTTGTTGATGGGCGTTGGACAACTATTGGTACAGCCAATATCGACCGCATGTCCATGACGGGAAACCACGAGATTAACCTTGAAATATTCGATGAAACTGCGGCCAAGAAAATGGAGGATGTCTTTTTAACCGACCTGAAAAATGCGCGACGCCTTACGGTGGAGGAATGGTACGACCGCCCCTACATTGCGCGCATTATTGAGTCAATTTTGA
>JAUNVQ010000008.1:0-84441 GCA_030540715.1 Actinomycetaceae bacterium
AGTCGGAATCCTACTCGATGTCATATGGCGGGCATTGGGAAGAAAGGACACAACGTGCTTATTGCACAAAGACCAGTACTCTCTGAGGAGATCGTGAACGAAAATCGTTCACGTTTCACAATAGAACCATTAGAACCAGGTTTTGGTTACACTCTTGGCAACTCGCTTCGCAGGACCTTGCTGTCGTCGATCCCCGGTGCTGCGGTAACCTCCATTCGCATCGAGGGCGTTCCCCACGAGTTCCGTACCGTTACGGGAATTAAAGAAGATGTCTCAGAGATTATTCTCAATATCAAACAGATTGTTTTGAGCTCCGAGAACGACGAACCTGTGGTGATGTACCTGCGTAAAGCAGGTCCCGGCGTTGTGACAGCTGGCGATATTACGCCTCCTGCCGGTGTTGAAATCCATAACCCTGCCTTGCATCTTGCAACATTGAATGATAAAGGCAAACTTGAGATCGAACTGACTGTTGAGCGCGGACGTGGTTACGTGTCAGCATTGCAAAATAAACATGCAGATGCCGAAATCAGCCGTATTCCCATTGATTCGATTTACTCACCAGTTCTCAAAGTTACCTATAAGGTTGAAGCTACGCGCGTGGAGCAACGGACAGACTTCGACCGCCTTATTGTTGATGTTCAGACAAAACCAGCTATCAGCCCACGCGATGCCCTTGCTTCGGCGGGTAAGACGCTGGTTGAGCTGTTTGGCCTGTGCCGCGAACTCAATATTGAGGCCGAAGGCATCGAAATTGGTCCATCACAAACTGATGCTGCATTAGCTGCTGACCTTGCTATGTCAATTGATGACTTAAACCTGCAGTCACGCAGCTATAACGCTCTGACACGTGAGGGCATCCATACTGTGGGCGAGCTTGTTGCTCGTTCAGAAGCAGACTTGCTTGATATTCGGAATTTCGGTGTGAAGTCGATTGAAGAGATTAAGCAGAAACTAGCTGAAATGGGGATGGGCCTTAAAGATTCGCCTGCTCCTGTCGATTTTGAAGGTGGAGTTGGCGACGATAGCGCATTTGGTGCTGGAGGATTTTCAGCAGGTGGTTTTGGTATGCCGGGAACACCTGGTTTTTCGGAATCAACCAGTGAGGATGACGGAGCTGGATTCGTTCAGTTCAGTGACGACCTATAAGAAATCCTGTGAACACATCGACTGTGTAGCAGGAACCGTGACGTTAATATGAGGAGTTAAACAATGCCGAAGCCCAAAAAGGGACCACGGTTAGGAGCCGGCCCGGCTGACCAGCGCAAGATTTTGTCCAATCTTGCAAAATCATTGATTGAACACGGTTCAATCAACACAACTGTAACGCGTGCAAAGACACTTCAGCCCTATGTTGAAAAGCTGATTACAAAAGCTAAGAAAGGCGACTTGCATAATCGTCGTCTTGTGGCAAAAGAGTTGCCTACGCAGTCTTCAAAGTATGAACGTGGATTTGACGCTGTATACACACTTTTTGATGAAGTTGTGCCACGTCTCGATCCTGAGCGTGAAGGTGGGTATACCCGTATCGTTAAGATCGGTAACCGTCGAGGCGACAATGCGCCAATGGCTAATATTTCTATCATTTTTGATAAAGTTGAAAAGAAGGCTGTTGTCAAAGAAGCAGAAAATGCAACGAAGAAAGCTGCGAAGAAAGCTTCTGAAGATGAGACCGTTAAAGATGAGGCAGAGGATTTACAGGCTGATGCTTTAGAGCAAGAAACGGTAGAAGGTGCTGACACTGCTAATAATGAAGCTGATACAGACGCTACAGCAGACTCATCTGAAGACAAAGAAAAAGACGCTGAATAATTTCCTTGTGTAATTTTGACGATTGCACTTATCAGTACTCTTCAAAAAAGTGACCAGGTTGCTCCTGGTCACTTTTTTTATGTCTATTCTCTACTTATGTTCTGTTCACTGGGCTCTATTGGTCAATAGCGCCGTAGTTGTCATTATAATAGAGAAGGGGAGTCACTATAATCGGTAAGATTCTGCGAAAGAGTACAGATAAAGTGATGTATCGCATAGGTAAAACAGCGGATCTGTGAGCACAAAGAAGACGTATATGTATAGAATTACCCTGAGAAAGGGTTAATGAAAATCCGCGTAATATTGACACTCCACACGTAAAAGAGGTAATAAGTGATCTCGCCCCATATTTCCGAGAGCTTTGTACAACACCTTGCAGGGTATTGTGCGCACTTGCACGGAAAAGACGGTGAACCAGTATTTGTATGGACTGGAGAAAAGCTCACTTGTTTTCCTACGGCTACGGTTGACGATGCCTGGGAAGCATTGGATGAGGCGCGTACCGCACAGCCGCAGTGGCGCGACATGTCATACCGGAAAAAAGCCCGTGTTTTTTTACAATGGTCTGAACTCATTTATCGACATAAAGAAATAGTAGTTCAGCTTTCTCAGGTGTTTGCTGGTAAATCCCGTTTGGATGCTGTTGATGAGTATATGGACAGCTATATTACGCCGCAAGAAGTCGCACAGATCATGAAAGACGTCCACGCACCACATCACAAACTTGGTGTGATTCCCATTCAAACGCGTGTGACCGTATCCTACGACGCGATCGGCGTTGTTGGAATGTTTACTCTTGCGGATTTTCCTGTCTCCTACGGGCCTGTTGATGTTTTGCAGGCATTGGCAGCTGGCAATGCTGTTGTTCAGTTCGTACCAGTTCAAGCCGCTTTGCCTTCATTCGCCTTGCGTGAGTTGTTAGAGGCATGTGGCCTTCCTAAAGGTGTCTGGCAGATTCTTCCTGCACACGATATTTCTGTGGGCTCCGCAATTCTAGACGAGCTTGATTCTGTTGCATTTATTGGTAACACAGCAGATGGTGCCGATATTTCACAACGCGCTCTTGACATGTTTATTCCAACTGCGATGTTTTTGTCAACAAAGAATCAAGCAGTTGTTTTCGACGATGTAGACATCGATGAAGCTGTTCCTAAAGCGGCCCGAGCGGTGTATCATATGGGTGGCCAGGGTCCATGTCATGTTGAACGCATCTGGGTGCAGCGTGGCGTGTATCAGGAGTTTTTAGAACGTTTTGAAGATTATGTTCGCTCTGAGGTCAGAGTTGGTCAGTCCTGGGATCACAGCGCTACTCTTGGATCTTTGTATTCACTTGATCGACTCAAACGTGTGACATCACATGTAGAGGATGCTTTGCAGCTTGGCGCCACACTTATTCACGGCGGACAGCAGCGAAAAGACATCGGCCCATGGTTCTTTGATCCAACAATTATGACCAATGTTCCCAAAGATGCTTTGTGTTATGACGAAGAGACCTATGGGCCAGTTGTTTCCATTGAACCTTTTGACGATATCGATTGGCTTGACAAGGAACTAGCTTCGTCGCAATACGGATACCATTTGGTTTTATTTACGCATAACCCGGCATATACACGCAAGCTTGTCCGTTCAACAACATCGGGATTGATCTCTGTTAATGATGCCTACCACGCAATGTGGGGAAGTCATGGAGCAGCACTTGCAGGATCACGAGACACAGGAGACGGTGTACGTCATTCCGTTGAATCAATTACTCAATACATGAAGTCTCATGCCCAGCTGAATGTCTACTGGGGCACTCTTGACCCAACGTGGACGCACACGGGTTTTGCTTATGAGCACCGGTTACTAGCGAAGTCACGTTTCCGGCAAGTAATGATGCGTCTTCTTAACGGTTACAAAATGTAGTAATCGGAACTAGCCGCACTTAACGATACGAGTTGGCATCTTTTGCTCTCAATAACTGGGCGACACGCCCGAGCGCGTGGACGTGGTTACATTCACATTGTCTTAGGTGGACTTGATAACGTTCAAGCGAGTAAGGTTAGGTACTGACGCTGATGACGCGTGGTGTATTTCTATCGTCACACACCATCAGCACTTCTGTGAACGTCGCTAACTGAAAAGTGTTGCCTAACCGATAGCGTGACACGCCCGTTGCTGGGCAACAGTTACATGAATGAGAGAGGTAAACGGCATGGCGGGACAAAAAATCCGCATCCGGTTGAAGTCGTATGACCATGAGGTCATTGACTCATCGGCACGCAAAATCGTTGATACGGTGACACGTGCTGGCGCTACCGTGGTAGGCCCGGTTCCGTTGCCGACCGAAAAGAACGTATTTTGCGTTATTCGGTCGCCACATAAATACAAGGACAGCCGTGAGCATTTCGAGATGCGCACTCATAAGCGCCTCATTGACATCGTTGATCCCACTCCGAAAGCCGTGGATTCTTTGATGCATATCGATCTGCCCGCAGATGTCAATATAGAAATCAAACTGTAGCTTCCACCCTCGTGGCATACGGATAACCAAGCCGTACTGCGAGGTAACACAGGAAGCTCGATAAGATAAGGAACTCTGTAATGAGCATGGAAACCAAGCAGGCGACTGCAGTGCCCCGAGCGGCACTTCTCGGCCGCAAGCTAGGCATGACGCAGGTATGGGATGAGGACAACAACCTTATTCCGATCACCGTTGTGCAGGTGGACACCAATGTGATTACTCAGATTCGCAATGATGAAACTGATGGATACCAGGCTGTTCAGCTTGGTTTCGGAGACATTAACGAACGAAAAGTAACACAACCATTGGCTGGACACTTTAAGAAGGCGGGTGTCTCCCCGCGCCGTCACCTTGTAGAGGTTCGCGTTCCTAATGCATCCGAGTATGAATTAGGTCAAGAACTTTCTGCAGATATATTTGAAGCCGGAACAAAAGTGGATGTTACCGGCCGTACAAAGGGTAAAGGATTCGCCGGTGTGATGAAGCGTCACGGCTTTGCCGGTGTATCATCGTCCCACGGTGCCCACCGCAATCACCGCAAACCAGGTTCAATTGGCGCATGCGCTACTCCTGGACGCGTTTTCAAAGGTTTGCGCATGGCTGGCCGTATGGGTAACGCCCGCCGTACTGTTCAAAACCTGAAAGTTCAAGCTGTTGATGCAGACAAAGGTCTGGTATTGCTGACAGGTGCTATTCCTGGCCCCAAGGGCGGCATAGTCTTGATTCGTACTGCAGTGAAGGGAGCATAGGGCTATGAATATCGATATTCTTGATCCTAAAGGCAAAAAAGCTGGCTCTATTGAGCTCCCTGCAGATATCTTTGATGTGGATCCTAATATTCCATTGATGCACCAGGTTGTTGTTGCCCAATTGGCAGCAGCTAGGCAGGGTACTCATGCTACAAAGACCCGCGGTCAAGTCCGCGGTGGCGGTCGCAAGCCCTGGCGTCAAAAGGGAACAGGACGTGCACGCCATGGTTCTATCCGTTCGCCTCAGTGGCGCGGCGGTGGTGTTGTTTTTGGTCCGCAACCTCGTTCCTATAAGCAGCGTACACCGAAAAAAATGATTGCTGCTGCGCTTCGTTGTGCATTGTCAGATCGTGCTCGTAACGATAGGATTCACGCAGTTGAATCCTTTATCGATGCGAAGAAGCCTTCAACGAAGGCCGCCCGACTCTTTATTGAAAAGATCGCGGACAATGCCAAAGTTCTGGCAGTTGTTGAGAATCTTGACGGTGTCGATGTCATGTCATTGCGTAATCTTCCACAGGTACACATTCTTACCTGGGGACAGCTCAATACATATGACGTTCTTGACGCTGATAACGTAATCTTCACGAAGTCAGCTCTGGAGGCATTTATCGATGCCCGCAGTGCTGGTAAAGCAAATGATGGAAAAAATGAGGAGGCTTCGAAGTGAGTTTACATACCGAGAAAAATCCCCGCGATGTCATCATTCGGCCTATCGTGAGTGAAAAAGCATACGGCATGATCGATACTGGTAAATATACTTTTGAAGTTGCCCGTGATGCCAATAAAATCGAGATTCGCCATGCTATTGAGCGTATCTTCGATGTTAAAGTTGCCAAGGTGAACACTCTTAACCGCGTAGGAAAGCGTGTTCGCACTCGTACAGGATACGGCAAACGTAAAGATATCAAGTTAGCTATCGTCACATTGGCGGAAGGTAGCATCGAGATCTTTGCTGAAGCTGGCGTGTAACTGGAAAGGTGAAAGAATAATGGGAATTAGGCATTATAAGCCGACCACACCGGGCCGACGAGGCTCGTCCGTTTCGGACTTTTCAGAACTGACACGCTCACATCCTGAAAAGTCGCTTGTACGTCCTCTTCATAAAACTGGAGGACGGAACTCCTATGGACGTATTACATCGCGTCGTCGCGGTGGCGGTCACAAGCGGTCTTATCGCTTGATTGACTTCCGTCGTCACGATAAAGACGGCATCCCAGCAAAGGTTGCTCACATCGAATACGATCCAAACCGCACAGCATATATTGCGCTTATTCACTATGCAGATGGCGAAAAGCGCTATATTCTTGCACCAAACAAATTGAAACAAGGCGATCCCATTGAGCAAGGTCCAGGTGCAGATATTAAACCTGGCAACAACTTGCCGTTGCGTAATATCCCCTTGGGTACCGTGATTCACAATATTGAATTACGTCCAGGTGGGGGCGGTAAGATTGCTCGATCGGCTGGTGTTTCGGTGCAGCTTGTTGCCAAAGAAGGCAAGTATGCGCAGCTGCGCATGCCTTCGGGCGAGATTCGCAATGTTGATGCTCGTTGCCGTGCCACTATTGGCGAGGTTGGTAACGCAGAACACGCTAACATTAACTGGGGTAAGGCCGGACGTATGCGCTGGAAAGGCCGCCGTCCGAAGGTTCGCGGTGTTGTGATGAACCCTGTGGATCACCCACATGGCGGTGGTGAAGGACGTACTTCTGGTGGTCGTCACCCAGTCAGCCCGTGGGGCAAGAAGGAAGGCCGTACACGCCGTCCTAACAAACCCAGCGATAAATTGATTGTTCGCCGTCGTCGTACTGGCAAGAAGCGCTGATAGGGGAGTGTAACGATGCCACGCAGTTTGAAAAAAGGGCCTTTCGTCGATGATCATTTGATGAAAAAAATTGACGCCCTCAATGAAAGCAATAAAAAGACCGTTGTGAAGACATGGTCACGCCGTTCGATGATTACACCTGATTTTATCGGGCATACCATCGCGGTTCATGATGGTCGCAAGCATGTACCTGTGTACGTGACAGAAAATATGGTCGGTCATAAACTTGGTGAATTCGCACCGACACGGACCTTCCGCGGTCACGTCAAGGACGACCGGAAAGCTCGGCGCCGTTAACCGGCGCCCAGGTAAGAAGTGAGGCATTATATGGAAGCCAAAGCGCAGGCGCGCTACGTGCGCTCCACGCCGATGAAGGCACGTCGCGTTGTCAATAAGATTCGCGGTAAGCGTGCACTTGAGGCATACGACATGCTGCGTTTCGCACCTCAGAAGGTCGCCGAAGACGTACGCAAGGTGCTGCACAGCGCTATGTTTAACGCAAAAGATCTCGCTCAGCGTGATGGTGAAACATTGAAGATGGAAGATCTTCGAATTGTTTCCGCCTATGTGGATGAAGGACCAACGTTGAAACGTTTCCGTCCACGTGCCCAGGGTCGCGCTGGACGTATCTTAAAACGAACCAGCCACATTACGGTGGTTGTTGCAACGCCGGACACAGACAAGGAGGACACCCTCTAATGGGACAAAAAGTTAGCCCCACTGGCTTCCGGCTGGGAATTACCACTGATCATCGTTCCCGCTGGTTTGCCGATTCAACAAAGAAGGGCCAGCGCTACTCCGATTTTGTGAAAGAGGATGTCGAAATTCGTCGTCTGATGGAACAGCATCTGGAGCGCGCAGGCATTGCAAAGATTGATATTGAACGTACTCGTGATCGTGTTCGTGTGGATCTTCACACGGCTCGCCCCGGTATTGTTATCGGACGGCGTGGAGCTGAAGCTGATCGTCTTCGTGCGCAGCTTGAAAAGCTCACCGAGAAGCAGGTTCAACTCAATATTCTTGAAGTAAAGAATCCCGAGATTAACGCTCAGCTTGTGGCCCAGGGAATTGCGGAGCAGCTTGCTGCTCGCGTATCTTTCCGTCGTGCCATGCGCAAGGGTATGCAGTCTGCACTTCGTTCGGGTGCTCTTGGTATTCGCGTTCAGTGCTCAGGCCGCCTTGGTGGTGCTGAAATGTCACGTTCTGAGTTTTACCGTGAAGGTCGAGTGCCTTTGCATACTCTACGTGCTCTGATCGATTACGGATTTTTTGAAGCTCACACCACATTTGGTCGTATTGGCGTCAAAGTGTGGATTTATAAGGGCGATATGACCGAGACTGAGTTCACTCAAAAGCAGGCTCAGCAGTCGCAGCGTCAAGGGCGCGGCCGTGGAGGCGACCGTCGTGGTCGTGGAGGACGCGGCGGACGTCGCGGTGGCGATCGTCGTAACCGAAATACACAAGCTCAAGAGGGCGCGCAGTCTCGCGGCGATGCTCCAGATACAGCTAAGAAGGAAGCTCCCGGCGTGGATGCTTCGTCACATGATGCTGTAGCAAAGGAAGCACCGGCGGCACAGGCACCGGTTGAACAGACTGGTGACGCTGGCGCACCTGTAGAATCTAGCGGAACGGAGGCCTGAGTATGTTAATCCCCAGGCGTACCAAATATCGCAAACAGCATCATCCTTCACGTAAGGGCGTTGCTAAGGGCGGTACTGAGATCAATTTCGGCGATTATGGTATTCAGGCACTTGAACATGCCTATATCACCAACCGTCAGATAGAGTCAGCCCGTATCGCGATGACACGTTATATTCGTCGTGGCGGTAAAGTATGGATCAATATTTTTCCCGACCGTCCATTGACAAAGAAACCGGCTGAAACTCGTATGGGTTCCGGTAAAGGTTCACCCGAGTGGTGGGTCGCGCCGGTGAAACCAGGTCGTGTTATGTTTGAACTGGCTGGAGTACCGGAAAATGTTGCTCGCGAAGCTATGCGACGCGCGCAGCATAAACTTCCCATCAAGACTCGCTTCATCACACGTGAAGGCGGTGATCAGTAATGGCACAGGGATCTCAGGGACTTGCTCCCGCAGATTTGGATCAGATGGATAACGAACAGTTAAGTCAAGAGCTCGATAAGGCAAAAACTGAGTTATTTAATCTTCGCTTTGCATTGGCTACTGGTTCCGGTGCAGATCGTGGCCGAATGAAGGCACTGCGCAAAGACATTGCACGCATTTATACCATTGCTCGCGAACGCGAACTAGGTATTCGTACGGCGCCCGAACCGGAAAAGTAAGGATGAGTTGTGAGCGATAAAGAAAATCTTGAAGAAGTTGCTGTTGCCGAAACTGCAACAGAACATGAACAGCAAGTATCAGAGCGCAACCATCGGAAAGTTCGTCGCGGATACGTCGTATCTGACAAAATGGACAAAACCGTTGTGGTCGCACTTGAAGATCGTGCAAAGCACCCGCTGTATGGCAAAGTCGTGAAGAAAACCAAAAAGGTAAAATGTCATGACGAGAACAATGAGTGCGGTGTGGGCGACTTGGTTCGCATAATGGAGACACGGCCTTTGTCGAAGACAAAGCGCTGGCGCATTGTCACCATTATCGAAAAGGCCAAGTAAGCCTTATAGTACTACTTCACAAACCCCGTAACGGCATCATTATGCTGTTACGGGGTTTTCTTCTTGACAATGTTAGAAAATACTATTGAAAGAAAAAGATTGCACACATTGGTGTATTGTTTTGCCATAAATACCCGATTTCGAGGAAAAATGCGACTTTTTACCCATATTAAATGGCTTTTCGTCGATATGATGACAAAGAGTGAAGTGGGTTACTTTACTTGTTGTTCAATGGAATCTTGGCGAGAGATAGTTCAATTATATGGTTTACTCAAAGCTTATGCGCTCGGTAGTAGCGGGTGTCGCAGCTACGGGATTGGCTCTTTCTGGGGCACCAATTGCTTTTGCCCAAGAAAACAAAGATGAAAGTGTCAAAGAAGATGTAGTAACAACCCAGCCAGCCGAAGTGCCTGGTGGTTTGCCTGCGGAAATTTCTGATGCGCCTCCAGCGGATGTGCCTGACGGTCTGCCGGCCGATGTTCCCGATGACCCACTAGCAGATAGATCTGATACGACTGCGACGGGTGAGACAAAAGACCTTCCAGTTGATGCACAGGATGTGGATTTGGATACTCCGCCTTTACCTGAATTACCCAGAACCTTGGATAATCCCAAGAATGCTCAGGTAATTCAGCCGCCGAAATGTGATCCTCAAGCAGAATTGCCATGCCCTACTGTTCACGTTCTCGTCGGTGAGCAGTCCGATGGTGACAAAGAAATTGTGCTCAGGTGGCAATGGGATAAAGACAATCCGGATGCATGGATTTTGTGGCGAAAAGATACCGTAGATGAAACAGAGGAGGCCATAGCATTTATTCCTGGCGATGAACGCCAAATTTTCGGGGGATTAGGTGGCGCTGTCCTTGAGACATTTGAACAGATATTCGGCCTTTCGGCAGCTGATGTTCGTATCGATAAGCCAACATCTGACAGTGGTTGGGTTGAGTACGCAACTGATACCACTCCGGAGAAGTATTACGAGGCCTCCAGCACAATCGGTACAGTTTCATGGATTGTACAGTGGGTGAAATCGGATGTACCCAAAGAAGTCGATCCGACGGTTGCCGGGCACAAGTCAAAGGCTGACGAAAAGAAGGCCGCTACGGATAAGAAGAAAAAGACTGGCAAGATCATTCCAGCAGCACAATCCGTTGAGGAACAGCTTGCAGTAACAGGAAGTCAAACTTCCATGTTGTTGCTGCTGGCCCTGTTCTTGGTGATTGTCGGTTCCGGATTCGTTGCCGCACGTCAGAAACAATAACACAATCACATACCAATAGATGTTGATGCGTGAACTATTTCAATAGTTCACGCATCAACACATTGAAGACATTTCTTTGCTGTCTTACACATATACCTCTTGCAATGAAACCAGCCGTCTATAAGGTAACAGGAATATCTTTCAATGCATCTTTGACAGCCTGAATATCAGTTCTGCGCGACATGTCAAGAACGCCCTCTTCAACCTCGTACACTGGGAATACTTCGCCGTGTTCCGTCATCCAATCAGCGGCATCAATAATCTCGTATTCGCCACGTTCAGACTTTTCAATACTGCGGCATGCCTCAAATACGAGCGGGCTAAATGCCCACGCATTCATGGACAAGGGCGCTGATGGGTGGGCCTTAAGCACATCTTGCGAGGGTTTTTCTAAGATGCCCTTCATATGGCCTTTGTCGTCAACATCTAAAATAGCAAAAGCCGTAATGCGATCGGCAGGAATATTCGATTTATTGATCATTGCTTGGCGTTCAAAGCCAATAACACCCGATCCTCCACCGCGAACCAGTGTTGCTAAAGCGTTTGCAGGATAATAGTTATCGGAATTGACGACGATAATGGGGTTGTCGTCAGCGAAAGATTCAGCCGCCTGAACCGCATTGGCTGTACCAAGAGGTTCTTCTTGAATAGCAAAGTGAAGACGAAGTCTTGTTGTTTCCATCTTTCCGTAGTAGTTCCTAAAAACATCGTGTTCGGGGCCAATTACCAAACAGATGTCGGTGATGCCAGCATCACCCAAAGCCGAAATGACATAGTCTAAAAAAGGTCGCCCAACATCGATCATGCCTTTGGCGCCTTGGGCAGCAACTTTTGCTTGCTCGTCGGTAAGATCAGCGGAAGGATCATCGGCGCGCATCCGAGTACCCAAGCCGCGGGCTAAAACAACTGCTTTGGTGATAGGGGGCAGTGCTGTTCCACTGCAGCTCTTTTTTTGTGTTTGTGTCGTCATGACCTCTATTGTACGTGATGCTTAGGCACACAGCGTTCATTCCTGTAGTGTCCAGCCACACAGATACTCCTCTTTTAATATTGAATCAGGGCGATAAAAATAAATGAGTGTATAGTCGCCGATACTTATTGGGTGGGCATCTGTTGCACTGTCGCCACTTTGAGGTTGCGTTGAAGAGCAGTCTTCGTGAGCACACACGGAAGCATAGCCCCACGTATCGGCATCTTCCCAGTCAGGTACTTTTTTTGCATCATTATCGGGAAACATCAACACATTCTCTGATTCCTGGTAAAGCACGTCACCCGCACGGACTTTTCCAGATGCCAAACATAGACCGCCCCAACCACCCTGTCCATCTGTGCGAACAAGATGCCCATCACGAATACCCATATTCCATTGCGCGGAGGTCAGTGAGGTCAACGAGCCTTCCTGTGTCAGGGTGACAGAAATGTGAACGGCCCCTTCAGAGGCCGAGGCAACCATATTTTTAAGGTACTTCGTGGGAAGATAGTACGGTATTTCTTCATAATGTTTGACTGTTCCAGTAGTGGGATCCCACAGCCACAGCATCGCGTAACTAAAAGACTCTTGCGAACATGCGGCACCCGTCGTGACAGGAACAAATGCATCATCGTAGCCGTCGCCATTGATGTCAGCGTAAACAATCATGTAGGGATCGAAACTGTAGTCTGTATCTAAAGAGCTATCCGTAATGCGTCCTTCATGGGCCCTAACGTGAGCGTTGAAGGTATCGGCACCAAATGCACAGGGGGCCTTCTTCCATACAGGCCACGCCATATTGGCAAAATCAACGTGACGGATGGCATCTGGGTTGTTGAAAGAGGGCGAAGCGGTGATATCTGACTGCTTAGACTGATGTGCGGCCTGTGAGTGCCCCAGAAGCGAACCAGTTTTCAGGAAAACGCTTACCGCTAAAATGATGACGATTATGCCTAAAACAACAGCGATAACCGTCAAAATGATGACGGTATCGCGTTGTTTGCTTCTCACAATTGACTGCTCCTTCTGCAAAGGGTGGATAAAGGTGGTTATAAGATCGGACTGGTTGATTTATCAGCCGGTTTCTTCACTATCGTAATAGTCATCGTAGTCGTCCCATTGGTCAGTGTCATCCCAGCTATCCCAATCGTCATCGTAGTAGTCGTCATTGCTGTAATCGTCGTAGCCCTCCTGGAACTCTGTTACCTGTTCCATCAGATCTTTAGCGATGGCAGTGTAAGCTAACGCTATTTTTGTTGAATACGCATCATTGATAGATGGGAATTCTTTTGCCATAGCCTCGATTTCTTTACGAAAATGTTCGGGTGCCTTAGCTGACCAAGTTTCAATATCGATTTGTGAAACAAGATTCATAAGGGATAGCGGCAACGACATTGTCCAGCCGTGGTCTTCGTGAGACCATACAATACCTACCTGGCGTGTATCGCGGAAGTAGCGTCCATAGTCTAAAGAGTAGTCTTCATAATTGGGAAGTGACAGCTCAAGCTGTGAACCGTTAAAACTTATGCTGGCCGTATCACCCTGAGCACTTTCAATTGATAGTGATAAACCGTCAAAGGGGGTGACTGTACCCATTGAATTTGTTGTTGATGATGTTTTTTCCACCTCTAACGTCAGGTTGACATTTTCTGTATCTTCGTCTTTAAGTGATGCCCCGTAAATCATAAAGATTCGACGTTCAGGGGTTGAAAAATACTTCATCAAATCTTCATCAATAAGGTCTTTGGGTTCAAGAATGGAGGATACTTGTTGGGCGAAACCTTTGAGGGCTTCCTCGGCGCTCCCTGCAGTTTTTTTAGGTGCGTACCAGTGGGCACCGTAATCGACACCTTTTCTTTCGCGTTGTTCCTGGCGATAGGTTACACCACCTTTGATTATCGTGAGTTCCGCCAGTGTCATTGTGGGCGAGATGAACCATCGATCATTTTCTTTTACCTGCATCAAGACTGGTAGTGCGTCATCGGCTAATTCATGAGTTGGGTTGTCGTTAATATTGTTGATGAGCTCGTCAATCGTCTGGTCAAGATTTTTATCGCCCAGATCTTTTTCGTCAACACCAAAGGATTGGAACAGTTCGTGCACATTTTCACGAAAAGTCTCCTTGTCCTTCACAGAGATTGTTATCTTTCCTGAAATAAGTGTTTCGGCAATGGTGTCTGATAGCTCATTCGTTGAATATTTCATACCAGAGGTGTCAATTTCCATTGCATTGAGCAGGGAGGCATATGTTTCTGGAGAAAAAGCAGACTTATAGTTGTCGTCATTATCACCTATTGAATTAAGCATCGTTTCGATCGCAGCTTGCCACTGTTCCTGCATATGGAGTTCAGAGGGCGCTGTCATGGTGACTGGTGTCAGAAAATCCTGAGAATTAAGTGCGTCCTTGAGGTCATCTTGTAGTTGCTGAGGTGTTTTGGCTCCTGCGTAGGCCCCTGGTGAACCAAAGATAAAGAAGGATGTGCCAACGATCACCATGACAAGAACAACAACGGCTGCAATAATGCCAATGAGTTTTCCTTTAGCGCTATGAGGAGGTTGAGGTAAAGGTGCTGGGACACCCGCCATTGGTGGGTAACCTGGTGGCTGATAGGGGGGTTGCCCCATAGGGGGTTGCCCCATAGGTTGTTGCTGGACAGAGGGCGGGGTAGGTGAACCAGGAATGTTCTGGCCATATCCTGTTGGCAATGGCTGCCTGCTTTGTGGGAGGGGTTGTGTGCCATAAGGTTGCGGTGGAACGCCTTGGGGAAGGGGCTGTGTTGGTTGCCCCTGTGCGGGGCGTGGCTGGCTGAGCCATTGGCGAATATCGGGAGGAAGTGCAGGATTCAAAAGAAGCGCTGAATGAAGATCAGGTCGTGTTTGAGCCATCTGGTAAAGGTCGTGAACGGGGGTTGTTGGGGAAGATGCCATATGCTGTGTGTAATTCATGATGAGCTCCTTGAGGGGGGGATGCGCACTACCGTATGGATAACATTGTGTGACATGCCTCTATGTCACTGGAAAATACAGCAGATACTTCCATTATACGGGCATTGTAAGCAAAAAGGTGGAGTCTAACCTTGTGTAAGGAGTTTTTGACAGCGTAAGCAATAGAGAATTTTGTGGTGTACACCACCATCTAAAGTTGAGTGGAATAGACTCAACTCTTTACGTGTTGGTATAGGCAGTAACAGATAATCTTGGAGGTAACCACAATGGAACTGACAACAAAATCTCAAGAAGCACTCTCCAGTGCTGTCTCGCATGCGAATGCCGCAGGGCATTCCCATGTTGAACCAACACACCTACTTAACGCCCTTCTTGAGGACCCTGAAGGCATCGCTTATGCTGTTCTTCAGGCCTTAGGAGCATCAACAAAAGACATAGGAAGTGCCGTTCGTGTGGCATTGTCACAGCTGCCATCTTCGACGGGAAGCTCAGTGAGTGAAGCCCAGCCCGACCGCGCCCTGTTAACTGTTCTTCGTCATGCTCAAGAAGCAGCTAGTCGTTTAGGTGACGAGTATGTATCCACTGAACACCTGTTAATTGCATTGGCGGATAGCAATTCACCTGCGGGTAAATCCTTAGTTGAGGCCGGAGTAAGCGCCGAAGATATTGAAAGCATTATTCCCGATGTGCGCGGTGGTCAAAAAGTAACTTCAGCAAACCCAGAAGGCTCTTTTAAAACTCTTGAAAAATATGGCCGTGACCTCACAGAAGTAGCCCGCAGCGGAAAACTTGATCCCGTTATTGGGCGCGATAAAGAAATTCGTCGTGTCATTCAAGTTCTTTCGCGGCGTACAAAGAATAATCCTGTTCTTATTGGTGAGGCCGGGGTAGGAAAGACAGCCGTTGTGGAAGGTCTAGCGCAGCGCATTGTTGCTGGTGATGTGCCCACTTCACTGGCTAACCGTAAAGTGATATCACTTGATATTGCTGCCATGGTTGCTGGCGCAAAATATCGCGGCGAATTTGAAGAACGCCTTAAAGCTGCTTTAAACGAGATTCGCCAATCAGATGGGGAAATAATTACCTTCATTGACGAACTGCACACCGTTGTTGGTGCAGGTGCAAGCTCGGATGGTTCTATGGATGCGGGCAATATGATTAAACCGATGCTTGCTAGAGGAGAACTGCGTCTTGTTGGTGCAACGACATTAGATGAATACCGGCAAAATGTGGAAAAAGATCCTGCACTGGAACGTCGTTTCCAACAGATATATGTTGGCGAGCCTTCCGTTGACGATACGGTAGCTATTTTGCGTGGGATTGCGCCAAAATACGAGGCTCACCATAAGGTCACCATCTCTGATGGTGCACTGGTTGCCGCTGCAGAGCTTTCCGATCGTTATATTACCGAGCGTAATCTGCCGGATAAGGCCATTGATTTGATTGATGAGGCTGCATCGCGTTTGCGAATGGAACTGGATTCAAGTCCAGAAGAAATTGATGAAAAGCGACGTGCGGTAGACCGCCTACGGATGGAAGAAGCCTACCTGAGTGAATCAGATCCTCATGGCAGTGATGTGGCAACGCAGGAACGCCTGCAGCGCTTACGTGCCGAACTTGCCGACGAAAGTGAAATACTTGCGGCTCTTCATGCTCGGTGGGAATCTGAAAAAGCCGGGCGCAACAAAGTGGGGGACTTACGTGTTCAACTTGATGAGCTCACAACCCAGCTTGAACTGGCGATTCGTGAAGGACGTTGGGAAGAAGCTGGCCGACTTCAAAATGGCGATATTCCCACAGTGCAACGACATATAGCAGAAGCAGAAGCTCGTGAAAGTGCTGAGGCAAAGAACGAAAAAACCCCTGATCCGATGATTGCTGACAAGGTAGGGCCACTAGAAATCGCTGAAGTAGTGGAGTCGTGGACAGGTATTCCAACTGGAAAAATGCTGCAGGGTGAAACTGAAAAACTCCTCAATATGGAAAAAGAAATTGGGCAGCGACTGATCGGTCAACGTGATGCTGTTAGTCGCGTAGCTGATGCTGTTCGTCGTTCACGTGCAGGTGTAGCCGACCCGAATAGGCCTACCGGATCATTTATGTTTTTAGGTCCAACAGGTGTTGGAAAAACAGAGTTGGCGAAATCATTAGCTGAATTCCTTTTTGATGACGAGCGCGCCGTTGTGCGTATTGATATGAGTGAATACGGTGAAAAGCATTCTGTGGCGCGGCTGGTGGGGGCGCCTCCAGGATATGTTGGATATGAAGAAGGTGGTCAACTTAGCGAAGCAGTACGGCGTAGGCCCTACAGTATTGTGCTTCTTGATGAGGTTGAAAAAGCTCATCCAGAAGTTTTTGATGTGTTATTGCAGGTGCTTGATGATGGACGGCTGACCGACGGTCAGGGGCGTACAGTGGACTTTCGCCAAACCATTTTGATTCTTACCTCAAACTTGGGAAGTCAGTTTCTGGTGGACACAGCATTAAATAAGAAGGAAAAACATGATGCTGTGATGCAGGCTGTGCGTACATCTTTTAAACCAGAGTTCTTGAATCGACTAGATGAAGTGATTATCTTTGATCCGCTGACCCGCGAAGAATTGGCCTTGATTGTTGATGTGCAGCTGAATATCTTGGCAAAAAGACTTGCCTCCAAACGCATCACACTTACCGTGACTGACACGGCTCGGCATTGGTTAGCTGATACTGGCTACGATCCTTCTTATGGTGCACGTCCACTACGGCGACTGATTCAAAAAGAGATTGGTGATCAACTGGCAATTGCTCTTCTTGATGGGTCTATTGAAGAAGGCTCATCCGTGACAGTGGATCTGCCCCAGGGGAAGTCCGGCTATACAGATGGTGGTGGCGATGAAGAAGTGCGGCAGGCTGACAGTGGCGGCAACACCGCTAAACAACCAGATTCTGACAGTGGCGACAGCAACCCTAAAGAAGCAACACTTGGCGAAAAGAGTGATTGGTCACACTCACAAGGTTATCATCTAATTCTCATACATGCAGATGCAGCGTAGAATCTGGAGAAAGGCAGAGCGTAACTCCTAATCGTGATGATAATACATCAATGTATTGTGTAATCGTAAAGTAAAAGAGGGCGCAGTATGCGTCCTCTTTTACTGTCTTATAGTGAAAAGGCTGTTATGTGAAACCCTCATGCCGCAGTTATACTGAGTGAAAGATGGTTGTAAAACAAGTGGACGTGATAAATTATCCTTAACGGTTCATAACTGACAATATCGTTGATACGGTGTGGTAAGCGTAACATGGGGTAACGCTGGTTATGGCACGTAACAGCTGGTGAGATATGATGTCCACTGGCGAAATGCTAGGGAAGGGGGAATACCGGATGCCTAATTCTTCCGCGCGTAGGGGAGAACGCGGTCCTTACGCAGGCGGCTTGGCGCGACGTGACAAAATTCTAGATGTTACAGTCGAGATGATTGCCGAGGTAGGCTACCACGGTTTGTCGATGCGTGATGTTGCGCGTCGTGTAGGCATTTCGCACCCTGGAGTTATCTACCATTTCCCTAATAAAGAGGCCCTTTTAATGGCGGTTATTGATCGCTATGAAACAAAGGCGCGCTTCGATGTTGAAGCAATGGGTAAACTGGGCCCCTTTGACGTGTTCCGTTCTTTCCTTGACCTTAACGATGCGTTACGAACCTCACCCACAATTGTTGAAATGGAATGTATGCTCTCGGTTGAGGCATCCTCTGAGATTCATCCTGCACACGATCACTTTGCTGCACGTTTTGAAGGGCTTCAAAAAGTCTTAACAGTGGCTTTTGAAGAACTTGATGAAGAAGGCCTGCTCATCTCTGATGCAGAACCACGTGATATTGCCTATTCAATGTTGGCGCAATGGTATGGCCTGCAAATTCAGTGGCTGTATAACCCAACTACGATTTCGGTTAACAAAGTGTTGACGCAATCTCTTATCGGTGTCATAGATATGGATAATCCCAAAGCGCTCTCGATGGCGCTGGATTCCAACTTTGCTTCACCAGTAGCTCTTTCAGCTATTGAACAAGCCTCTGGTAAAACTCTTGCCGATTTACTTGACGAAGGCTTTATCGATCTACAACCCGCTGATCTGGAACAATATGGTCTGCATGGTCTATCTGTTGAGATGGTTGAGCGCGTCATTTCCGCATCGGTACTAACTGCTGAAGATCTTGAGTACGTCTACGAACATCATTCACTGAGCTTGGATTTACTGGGACGCCTGGTTGTTGGGCAGGTTCTTGATACAGAAGACTTCAACACATTGGCGGAACTTGAGATTGTTCCCGCAGATGCGGTAGCAGCCCTTACTGCCGTGATGGCTGCACGGCCGCAAACACCTAGTGAACCTACCCGTGCTCCCCGAAGAAAACGCCGTCGTGAATTCCAGGAAGACGATTCCGAAGAAACCGCATAAAACCCATGCTTTTATCGAAGAGCCCCGGGGATTTATTGGTTGACCACCCCACACACGCCGACATTACGGCGATTCTTGAACTTTTTCCCTTTGCAGTGCGTGCAATGTTGCTGTCCGGTCTGGCACAAACACACCCGGTTATTTATCACGAAGCTAACCGAGCTGCACAGCGCCTTAATGACCAGGAAAATGCATCGTTTCGCTGGGCTTCGGTAACAAAGGTTGCTTCAGCTTTTGCTATTCATATAGCCCGCCAACACTATATGCTTTCGCTTGATGAGCCTGCTGGGCCTGAAGGTTCTACATTGCGGCACCTGTTAAGCCATGCCTCTGGCATCGACTTTAATTCCAATCGTGTGCTCACTCAACCTGGTCTGAAACGTATCTACTCTAATCGCGGTATTGAAATTGCTGCACACGTTTGTGAAGAAGCAACAGGTGAAAGTTTTGATTCATGGCTAGAAAATCAGGTGATTTACCCGCTGGGAATGACACAAACATTTTTGTGGGCTTCACCCGCATGGGGAATGAAAGGTCCGATAGGTGATTTAGGGCGATTTGCCCTGGAACTTATGATGCCCACTCTTCTTGATGCCGATTCCGATGAAGCTATGACCATGCCTTGTTTTCCTGGCTTATCTGGTGTTGTTCCAGGCTATGGCTACCAGCGTAACAATGTGTGGGCAATGGGCCCCGAGCTTCGCGGCACAAAAGATCCGCATTGGACATCACCTGAAGCACCCGCTGATACCTTCGGTCATTTTGGCCAGTCAGGATCATTTTTATGGGTTGATAGACGGCATCTTTTAGCGGGTGTTTTCGTCTCAGAAAAACCCTTTGGTCGTATCCATAAAGAACTATGGCTGCCGCTTAACTACGCCCTCTTTCGTCTGGGACTAATCGCTCATGGCCGACAACCTGGCCCGCGACCTTCCGCCCTTGCAGCGCTTAGTCATGGTCTACAGTAAAGTCCCATAAGACCTCACATCTCGTGTCTGTGCTGGACATGCACTGTCATACTCGAAGGAATATCGTCGGGTATCGCTATGCAGATGCTTCAAAAAGTGAAGAAACGGTATGGGGCTACGGTGGTGCGCCGCAAAAAGAGGCCGATAAAAAGATGCTATAAACGGGCAGAATTCAGGTCTCGTGCCGTAGTGTATCTAGGGAGTGTCATCAAGCTCAATGATCACGGGAACATGGTCTGAAGCTCCCTTACCCTTTCGTTCCTCACGGTCAATAAAGGCGTTGACTACACGTTTTTTCACAGAGGGCGAAGCAAGAGCAAAATCGATTTTCATCCCCTCATTTTTCACAAATCGCAGCAGACGATAATCCCAATACGTGTAGCCAGGTGCGTATTCGCGGGTCACCTCACTAAGGCCAGCATCTTCAAAAGAAGAAAAAGCGCGACGTTCACGATCGGAAACATGAGTATCGCCCTCGAAAACCGAAATATCCCACACATCACAATCCAAGGGTGCAATATTCCAATCGCCCATTAATATGAACGCGGCTTGCGGATCCTTGTTGAGCCACTCAGTAGCATGAGCGCGCAGAGCGTCAAGCCATGCCAATTTATAGGTGAAATGGGGGTTATCCAGTGCGCGTCCGTGTGGAACGTAAAGACTCCAAATGGTGACACCGCCACAAAGGGCACCAAGTGCACGCGGCTCAACAACATCTTTAAAAGAAGGTTGTTGAGGGAACTCTTTCATGACCTGTGTGAGGCCAACACGTGAAATGATACCAACGCCGTTCCACTGATTGATACCGTGGACGCACACCTTATAGCCCAAAGCCTCAATAGCGCTGACATCCCACTTTTGGGCTGGGCACTTTGTTTCCTGAATAGCAAGAACATCAAGGTTGTGGCGTTTCAAGACATCAATAATGCGGTCGTGGCGGGCACGGGCAGAGTTCACATTCCATGTAGCAATCTTCATACTCATCACTATAGCGCGTCTCCATGCATGAGCGTGCTATAGGTTTGCAAGCTAGGGTGCGTTGTGGCATCTAGGGCTATGGCTGCTGGCTGGATATTGAAAGAGTGGGTGGTGATGGCATATGAGGTATTGGTGTGTTGGGCGGGGGATCGCAACCTGGTAAAGAGACCAACAGGTGCACTGCACAATAACAACGCGATAAAAAATGGGTACATGAACTCGTTCAATGTGTGACAGATACTTCATAAGATTGCTTGAAAAGATATGATGGGCACTATGAACACAAATGATGAACAAAAGAAACGTTTAGCACAGCTGGTCAACGAACTCAGTGTGATCCACGAGGAAGTCACTTTGGCATCAGGCCTTACCTCTGATTTTTATGTGGATATGCGCAGGGCAACGCTGCATCACGAAGCTGGGCCACTGATTGGTCACGTCATGTTGGATATGCTGGAGGAAGCAGGATTTTTACCCTCTGATATTGATGCTGTTGGAGGTCTTACTTTGGGGGCTGACCCTGTAGCCACAGCGATCATGCACGCGGCTGCATCACGTGGTTTAGATATTGATGCCTTCGTTGTGCGGAAAGAAACCAAAACGCATGGAATGAAACGACGTATTGAAGGGCCCGACATTAAGGGACGAAACGTTGTGGTACTAGAAGACACATCAACAACAGGTGGCTCCCCATTACAGGCTGTTCGGGCCGTGCGTGAAGCAGGAGCCAACGTTTTAGCTGTAGCAGTGATTGTTGATAGGGATACGGGAGCGCAAAAAGTTATCGAAGATGAGGGTTTAACCTATCTGTATGCACTTGACCTAGATGCCCTGGGACTTCGCTAAAATAACTTTTCCTTACCGATCACCTATGCGCACATCCTGCAAGGTAATATTGTGTGCGCATGAAAATGTGTTTGATAAGAAAAAGGATTGATGTCACTACGTTTTCCGATAGGATAAAAACGAAGTGCAGGTAAAGAAAAGAGCGGATGATGTCGTGGATTCTTGTGACAGGAGCATCGTCAGGGATTGGCCTTGAGTATTGCCGGCATTTAGCCGCATTAGGGCACGATATTGTGATGGTTGCTAGGCGTGTCACGTTGATGGAGCGTCATGCCCGCGACCTTCACAATGAGTATGGAGTCCAGGTTGAAGTCATCGGTGCGAACCTTGCCGATAGAGCCGATATTGATATTGTTGCCCGCCGCTTACAATCCACACAAAAACCTGTGTCGCTTCTGGTGAATAATGCTGGCTACGCAGTGAAGCGACCTTTTGATAGTAATGACATTACTACCGAGGTGGCCGCTTTGAACGTTATGGTTACGGCACCATTCGTTCTTTCACATGCAGCAATATCTGCAATGAAAAAACGAGGACGAGGCGCTATTATCAATGTTGGTTCCATCGCGGCAAATAAAGCAATCGGTACTTATTCGGTACATAAAGCCTGGTTAGCGGCGTTCTCGCTTGTCTTGTGCGAGGAATTGCAAAAGACAAATATCACAGTGACATGTGTGGAGCCAGGAACGGTACTCACAGATTTTTGGGGCGATGCCCAACCCGTTATTGCCGAGCGGGCCAAAGCAGTGGTTGTGCTCGAACCAAAACAGGTGGTCAAGTGTTCACTAAAAGCATTGCGTGAAGGTAAAGCAATCTGTATTCCGGGCCCCACTTATAAAGCCATTAATGCAATAAGTAAGGTGATGCCGCGCTCACTTCTTGCAAAAACTGGAACATATTTAACGAAAAAACGATTTTCACTGCCCTGAATGGATACTTTCTTGTGACTGCGTGTGAAGGGGGGAATCGTCATTGCTAGCTTTCCCCTGTTCGGTTTCTTCTCCCTTTGGAGAGGTATCTGCATTAGTTTCTTCTTCACCATTTGCGAAGCGTGTGTCATTTTCAAAGGAGTGTGCTACGTCCTCAGCGTTTATCCGCGCCTCAAGTTTGGAGTAGGCAATAGATACAATGAAACAGGCAACCGCCCCTGCAAGAAGTGACGCAATCCGTTCAAGAGGTTGATGGGAAGCAACGTCAACAACGGTGAGTTTAAGGACACCAACAATAAGGATTGTCAGGCCGGCGATACGCGAAATGCGACGTTTTGTTTGTAAACCCAAGCCAATAGAAAGACCACCGCAGGCAATAATTACCAAAGTAGTCACTGGGCGATGTTGACCAAGGACTCCCAGTATGTACAACAATGATTCGACAAGATAGAACAGTGCAGCAACCAAGACAAGGTCGTTGTAGGGCGTGTGAAAGCGAGAAAGCAGTTCATAGCCCAGGTACAGGCATCCCAACATTGTTCCAGCAACAAGTAACGTGATAGAAACTTCCAACAAAATCGTTGTATTGGCTTGGATAAACCACTTGCGTTGGCCAATTGGTGCCAGCACAAAAAGACAACAGACCGCGACGGTGGCGGTTAACTCTCTTGGTGAGCCACGGAGCGTGGAAGCAAGCTCCGAGAGTGACTGGTGGGGAAGATTGTAGGCAATCTGAGCGCGGATTTTTGCTTTTTTCTCTTGAGGTGCCAGCCAGCCAGTATAGTGTAAAACAAGAAGTAGACAGGTCAAAAGGAACATATTGAAAAGCGCGTTGGGTAGTGCAAAATTCGCAATGTTGATGTCGATGTTCACCCACATCAAACTAAGAAGAGTAAAACCAAGAATGGGCAGTGCCCAGGAATGAATCATCCAGACAATCCACGGATCGGAGATCCGCATAGTGCGCTCAATATGTGTATGTGGTAGATCGCTGTCAATTGTTGGCTGGGCAGCAATGTGATAATAGTTCGTGTCCTTGACATTGTTTTTGACGATAATCGTGGCGTAAACAAGGATGGCAGCAAAAAGAACCAGGATAGGCCAAAAGAAGATTGGGTCCTTTCGTACTAAACCAAGCTCTAAACCAGCAGGAATAGCAATAGCCAGTAATGGTGTGTAATGCTGATGGAAAAAACTGCGGAAGTGCAACAGTGCAAATGCAGCGATTATCCACAGAAGAATAAGGACTATATGCGGGAAAAATAGCGTATCTGATACGTTACGAGAGGTAGCGTGGTAAATAGCCTGGATATCGGGGTCAATCATCAAAGTAGTGGCAACTGACAGTACCGTTCCTATGCTCAAGATGATAAAGCGTATCTGGCGGTGGGAAACAATGACAACCTGACTTAATGCAACAGCCCATACCAGCACAAACAGAATCATGCTTAACCAAGAATAGCCAAGTCTGTTCACAATAATGTCGTTGATGTGCAGCACGCTCAGATACGAAGCGACCGTGATGGTGAATCCCAGCCCTGAAAGCTCTTTGGGAAGATGTTCGGTGATGGAAAGAGCAATAAAGATCAGAAGTAGAATGACGATAAGTTCTAGGCCGTATAGTGTGAGGCCATAGTTGATGATCACTAGGATACTGGCGAATCCAGAAATCCATGTTGGCAAAAGAAATAGCATCGTCAGTGGAGGAGGAAGATGAGGAACTGTGGTGTGGCGAAGGCGTGATATCGAAAAGGTTGATGCCAGAAGATAGGTTACCAGTAAGGCGATCAGCAATATGGCGCCACTTGGTGAAAGCTGTTCCGTATTGCTCATCACACTGTAGGTCATAAAAAGCACACCAAGGGCACAGATCGTATTGGTAAGAAAGTCACCCGAAAGATGGACGATAGTAACTAAAATTAACGCCCATATGATCATGAGCAGCAGGGCAACAGGTAGCGCAATAAGGTGGAAGACACTGCTGGCAGTTGCAATTGAAATTCCGCACAGTGCCGAGCCACTAGCCACCAGTGTATGAGCTGGGATCCACAGATGCGGCTTCTTTTTGTTAAGAATCCAACCGCAAGTCATCAGGACAAGCCCGCTCACAGCAATTGTTGAAAGACGTCCAGTTGCGCTTAAACGCCACCAGAAGATCCCCACAAATGAACCAGCTGCCGCCAAAATGAGGAGGGCTGAAAGGCCAGCCAGCACAAATCGGCCAACGAAGGACTCCAGATTCTTTTTCTTAGTTAGATGGGAGAAAAGACTAGCAAAGTGGTTTGATGATGGGTGGTCTACATCCTTCGCAGTGGGTGCAGAAGACGGGAGGTGTTGCTGTGCGGGGGTGGAGCTATCCTGAGGGAAGCCTGGCTGTTGTTGAGCTGACACCGGCTGTTTCTTAACGGAATCCGACTGTTGCACCAAAGAAGGTGAAGCGTTTGGCAAGGTGCCAGGTGCCACAGATGAGTCGGTTGTTGGTGGAGTACTGCGCTGGTGTCCGACCAGGGTTTTTTTAGGTACGGCACACGTCCACGGCTTTGTGGCATAATTGGAGTCTTCTGTTGCATTGGTTACCAAGGGGGAACTTCTCACGGTTGGCATCTGCGCGGTGTTATTGTGCTCTGTTGTAGGTGAGGTGGAGGGCTTAGTGTATGTGTGGGTATTTGGTTCACAAGATTTGTTGAGGCAATGTTCAGTGAGGGTGTCAGGTTGATCTAATGCTTCTTGGTGAACGTGAATCGGCTGTTCACATAGAGGCTGCGCCTGAGAAAGATGCTCTTTTAGCTGTAAAACGTCATGCCCTAGGGTATCTAGGTGATCAATGATCTGGTTCAGAAGTTCCCCATCAACAACCATATAGGTTGGGTGGTTGTTCTGAGTGGTTACCATCTCTGGGCCATCAGTATTGTTCATCTCTTGTGTCATATGTGCCTACCACTTTCCCTGTTTCGAGCATTTATATATGACATGTGCCAATGTGCCCCCAGTATAAAAGAATTTTATCTTGATGTGAAGTATGTTTTGTTGAATGGTGAGGTAATCTTTTCTTTATCCTCAGTTCCTATTAGAGTGGAGCCTATGGACATTGCAGCACTTATTGCCCAGATGAATGGAAACCCGCGACCAGCCCTTATATATGTCAGTCAGGATGAACGCCTGGAGTTGAGTTATCACGTGATGGCGAACTGGATGTCGAAAATTGCAAATCTAGTGACACTTGACTGCGGGGCTGAGGTGGGCCAAAAAATCGTTATCGATCTGCCTGTCCATTGGCGCGCGATCGCCTGGACTGGCGGGGCATGGACTAGTGGATTGACTTGTGCCTCCTCAATTTTTACTGCAGAGGGCGAAGTGGCCGATGATGTGATCGGTTGGGTAAGTAACGACGCTCACAAAGCTGAGGATATTGTTGATTCCGGGTTCAGTGGCGATATGTGGTTACAGGCATTACCGTCATTGGCACTGGCATGGCCAGGTGAACTACCTGCGGGTGTGGAAGATGCCACGCAATCTATTATGAGTTGCGCGGATGCGCTTATTGAACCCGCCGATAAAAGTGGTGTGCCATCGCCCTCTGAAATAATTTCTAAGGCCCATGAACAAATCGTGACAAATAGGAAGGGATCTCCCATCACAGTCACTCACGGCAGCGTCAGTGATGTCACGCAACTTGTACTTTTGGCATGGCAGGCCAATCAATGCGTGGTGGTTGGTGACGACTCTTACGCACATCTTCATGAAAACAATGACGGTTTAGTGATCGATCTTGCGGCCATTAAAGCGCGGTAGAGAACTAGCGAGATAGTACCCCAGCGATGTGTTTGTGCCTATGTGACGGATTTATTGCTTTTCCACCAATCGAGGGGATAGCTTAATGAAGAAAGTGAAGGGAGCGCCTCAGTTTTACGAGTGGGGTTCTTCAACGGCAATTCCTTCTTTTCTTTCCCAGATTCCGGATGGACGTCCAGTTGCTGAACTGTGGTTTGGAGCTCATCCACTTGGGAAAACACTCTGTGAAGATGGTGTCAGTGTAGAAGAACTCATTAGACGCGATCCTGGGAAAATATTGGGGCCAGATATTGCCTCAACGTTTTCACATTCGCTGCCGTATCTGATGAAATATATTGCTGTTGATACACCGCTATCGCTGCAGGTTCACCCAGTACGTTCCCAAGCTGAAGTGGGGTATCGCCAAGAAGAACAAGAAGGGATCCGCCTTGATTCCTTTGAACGCACTTACAAAGACCCCAACCATAAACCCGAACTCATTTATGCTTTAACACAGTGCGAGGCTCTTTCAGGTTTTCGTGCGCGACGGCGAATAATATCGCTATTCGAAGACATAGATACCGACGTGGCACGGTGGATCCATGGGGTGATGCAGAAATCATTGCCACATTCGCGACTTCATGAAATATCGGGAGTAAAGAAAGTAACCCAAGTGCTTTTAGATCCGCAGACGCGACCGACTGCCCGTGAGATAGGTGAACTCATTGGGTGTTGTCGCAAGCGCTTGCATCGCGGGTGTTCACCGTCGCCTCGCGCAGATTCTATTGCATGTCAGATGTTTGATATCTACCCCGATGATCCGGGGGTAATTATTTCATTACTTTTGAATCCTGTAACGCTGCAGCCGGGTGAAGTGTTGTTTAATCCAGCTGGAACACTTCACTGCTATGTGAAAGGTTTTGGGGTGGAAGTGATGGCCGCCTCGGATAATGTTGTGCGCGTAGGGCTTACCCGAAAATACGTTGATGTGCATGAAGCTCTGGAATGTATTGATTTTCATGCGGCGCCCCCGGTGCGTTTGGCTCCCGAAATAGTGAGTCCCCATATCAATATGTTCTATGCGCCGGTTGATGATTTTGAGCTATGTTTATGTCATCTATTAGAAGATCAGCGAACACAGTTGCCAGTCCACGGTGCTCGTATGGTGGCGTGTTTGCAAGGGCAGGCTGTCGCTTATACTCAGGAAGAAAGTGTAGAGATGGTACGCGGTGATGTTGTGTTTGTTCCAGCCTGCGATGGCCCATTGACCCTTGAACACTGTGGTGATGAGCCCACTCACATCGCCCATATTGATGTTCCCTAACTGTGTTGAGTTCTTCAAGTAGTGATGGCAATAGTGTTCAGCACAGAGAAAAGCCCCCCCTTTGAGGTTTTATAAAACTTTCACAGCACGCTTGCTCGATGGATGAAATATAACAAATTGTGTGGTGAAAAACGCCTGTGCGAAGTCGGTGAGGGGAGGTGGCAAGAGGCGAGTGGCAGATGAAAAATATGACATATAAGAAAGAAAAACAGGACGTAAGTCCTATTGTCTGTATTTTTTTCTTTTGAATTATGCTCTGATAGGTGAAAATGTAGATTGTTTCTTCATTTTCTATAATTGTTTATGCAGGTAGAATGGATTTTTCGGAGTGCTTTGACAGTTTGAGGTGATGGTATGTAGAGAGAAAAATGAGAAAAAGGGGATTTTACCCCTAGAAATTCACTATTTTTGCAGGTCAAGATTTTAATGTAGTATTTTTGTGGATTTTGTCGCGTCTACTTACCATCTTTTCCACTTGACTCACCCTAATGACACGCGTGTAATTTAGAACCGTTACGTAAATTTTAGTAAATGCGAGGAGCATGCCTGTGTGGAATATATTTGGTGAAGGACCAATCACGCTTTCCTCGCTGTGTAACGGAGACCATGAAGCTGACAACGTTATTGACGGCCCACTGTCATGGCAGGAACGTGCCCTGTGCGCACAAACAGATCCAGAAGCATTTTTTCCAGAAAAAGGTGGCTCCACCAGGGAAGCAAAATCCGTTTGCAAAATCTGTGATGTCCGTCAAGAGTGCCTTCAGTACGCATTGGATAACGATGAACGTTTTGGAATATGGGGCGGCCTATCAGAACGTGAGCGCCGTCGTCTTAAGCGTCACGCCTAAATATTCATCGGACACACCGAACTGACATAATTGTTTCGTCATTGTCCGCGCTAAGATCAAGGTTGTACGAAAAAGATGACGATGCCTGTTTGTGTGCTGTAGGAGAATCTCGTGGACAAAACCTTGCCAACAGTCACTGCGGTAATTGTTACTCAGGGAAAAACACCCTATTTAAAATATACCCTTGACTTTGTTCGTCAACAAGACCATCGCCCTGATTCAATTGTAATTGTCGACTGGTCGCATCCTTCCTCTTCACAGCATCTTCAGCCAGACGATATTCGTGAAGCAGCGATCCGTGCTTATCTTGTTGAAGTCAAAGGAGCACGAAACTTAGGCGATGCCCTTCGCCGCGCTCTTGATGACCTTCCCGTGGAAAACGACTATCTGTGGATACTGCATGACGACAGTGCTCCCAAAGCTGACAGTCTGGATATTCTACTGCGTGCTCTTGACAAAAATAGTGCTACCGAAGGGATAAAGCCCGTTGGCATAGCAGGAATGATGCAATACGTGTGGGGAGCTCATCAACGTATCGAAGAAGTTGGTATCGTGGCTACCCGTCATGCTCATCGACTAATTGATACCGAACCAGCAGAGCTTGACCAAGGCCAATACTATTCACGCTGTGATGTGGCGGGCGTTGGTACTGCCGGAATGCTGATCAAACGAGCACTGTGGGAGAAACTGGAAGGCTGTGACCCAGCGCTAGGGCCGTTTGGCGATGGGCTGGAGCTGAGTCGGCGAGCACAACTTAGTGGGTATCGCGTGATTGTTGTTCCGCAAGCCATTGTCTATCACGCAAAAGCGCGTTACAGGGGGCTGCGGTCACTTCACTTCAGTGCTGGAAGTCCCGACGGAAGCATTCCAGAGGCACTTCCCGACCAAGCAACACCAAGTGCATCCTTGCGTGGCAGACGGCAGGCCTTTTTGTATAACTGGGCGTTAACGCTACCAGCTCCATTATTCGGGGTGTCGGGTATCTGGGTTATTATTACAGGAATCTGTCGTGCTGTTGTGAGTCTATTATCAAAAAATCCACACGCAGCCTGGGCCTATCTTGTAGCATCATTCCATTTCTTGGGGCAGTACTCAAAGATAGCACGTTCACGTGCATCCATCGCTCAGCTTCGATCCATCAACCCTGAAGGACGAATAATCACTGCTGCAACATGGCAGCACAAATGGCGGCATCTTCGTTACCACATTGTGCAGCGCTACCGCAGTGACGAAGACCCACTTGAACCGGTTGCGGCACAAGCACTTGCTATCAAAAAACAGCGAGCCCATGTAATCACTGCTCTTTTTGCGATTGTCGGTGTGATTGTGTCAATGATAGCGATGCGTGCATGGTTTGGGGCAGTAAGTGGGGGTGCCTGGACACATATTCCACCAACATGGACCGATCTGTGGCACAATGCGTGGGCAACCTGGACACCCTCGGGTGATGGTTATGCCAGTGCGCCACCACCTATGATGATAATTTTTGCGTTGCTAAGCGCCCCCTTCGCAGTGTGTGGAATAGATCCGCCTCGCGTTATCTCGCTAATGATGACGTTTATGCCAGTAGCTGCACTGCTTAGTGCGTGGTGGGGATTTGCAGCCATCACGCGCCAGTTGCCCGCACGTGCTTTGATGGCAGTGGCATGGATTGCGTGGCCAGCATTTTTAGTCTCACTTTGGCATGCAGATATTGTCTCGGGGATTGTTCACGTGTGCCTTCCCGTTGCCGTCTGGGGTATTGCCTACGCCTCAGGGTGGGGAGCCAACGATATTGTTGCAGGAGCAACCCATGACATCGGTGTGGCTTCAGCTCTGCGCCAATCAACGGCAGCGGCAACTGCCGCCATAGCCACTACCATCATTATGGCTGCTAATGTGCTGATGGGTGTTCTTTGCGTTGTGGCAATGATACTTGCAGCCTTAAGTGCCATCATTGTAAAAACAATTCGGAAAAAACATCCCAATGTGATGGCATCAGATGTCAGAGTCTATAGTCCACGCAGTATTCCATTTCAGTCGGCACCAGCACTTCTTGTTGCCGCAGTGGCTCCCGTGCTTATTGTCGTTCCCAGTTATGTGACCTATCTTCGACATAAAGGCTCATTGACACACCTGCTATGGGATCATAGCGCTGGAACAAGTTTTTATTCCACCGCCTCGCCCGGGCAAGTCGTGGCGGGATTGCCTCTACCCTATGAACAACTACCAGTTCATTCGCCACAACTTGTGGTGGTGTGGCTTGTGTTCTACGGGGCGGTCACAGCCTTTAGCCTGTATGCTTTCGTAAGAATACGGCGAGCTTTCACCATAAGAATCGCCTGGATTCTTGCCCTTACGGGTGCAATTTGTGCAAGTTATGCCCGTTACGTCGTTATTGCTTTCGTGCCAGATCCTGCAACCGGGCAGATTGTGTCGTTAACAGCGTGGCCAGCACCATTTCAAACTCTTATGTGGGCAGGCATTGTGATGGCAGCCGGTGCAGGTTCAGAACTCATGTTTCGCACCCACCCGCCGCTTCGTCCTCGTATAGTAAAAACTGCGGTCGGTGTGGTAGTGGCAGGAGTCATGATTCTTCCCGTCGTAACAACTATCGCTTGGACTGCTATGTCAGGCTACGTCATGAATAAGAACGAGGACGAAAGATGGGGGCATCCAGCCCAAGAAAGTACACTGCCAGTATCGGTTCGACTGTCTCAAGAAAGTGGGCGTATGTCGCGTATCATCCACCTGCGCGCTCGCGATAATCGCAGTATCGATATGACAATATACCGCCTTGACGGACCGTCATTTAATGATTCCTCGGTATTTATGCACTATGGTCATATGTATGCACACTATGATGATGCCGACCGTGAATTTGCCTCAATCATTGCTGCAATGTCGGCAGGAAACGCTCCTGATGCTGGAAAAATCTTGACCAACCACGGGGTAGAGATGATAGTCACGCCCCTATGCCGTGAAACGGCATGCCAGCGACTAGCAGATGGGTTGGCATCAAATCACGATATTCAACGAAACGGTGCCAGCCGCAATGTTGGAATGTGGCGGGTTGTTACCCCACCAACAGCACCCGTATCGCGAGTACGAATAATATCGCCACAAGGAACTGAAGGCCTTGCCTCTGGGGTAGTCGACGTGACAACCAGCGTAAAACCCGCCACGCATAGCCGCACAGTTATTATGTCGGAACGCTATGCGTCACATTGGCAGGCAAGCATTGCGGGTGAGCCATTGTTAAGCCACCGCGAAGGATGGCGGCAGGCCTTTACAATACCGGCACATGCTAGTGGCACATTAGAGATTACCTACCGCGAACCATGGCAAAAACTATGGTGGATCCTCAGTGGTATCAGTATTGCATGTGCTATTGGTGGGGCTGTACCACTTCAACGGCGGGTCGAGGTGTGACAATGAAGAAAACAGTTATTAAAGCAACGATTGCCTGGATAAGTACAGTCATTATTTTGGCGTGCGCAAGTGGAATATGGTTAAGTCTTCCACAGGGAAACCTTCAAGATAAACCATTAGATGCGCAAGGGAAGAAGCCAGTGCAGTCGGCGTTATCAGTTGCCGCGACAGCACAAAACACCGTTGCATTATGCCCAGTTTTACCATCGGGTGAAAAGTCGCAAACAGTTGTTGCCGCACTGTCACAACATCGTGAAGCACCCAAAGGGTCGTATCGTACAATGGGCGCAGACACATTGGCGTTAGCACCCTACGGCAACGGATATGTGTCAGCGGCAACCTTGACGGATGTCCAATCAGGAACACTGGAAGTTGAACCCGTAAAAAATAGTCCCTCGCTGGGGATAGGGTTATCCTATAGTGTCGTAGGCGAAAAGAAACCTTCACTACAAGTAGGTCAATGTGCAACACCCGTATCGTCGGCGTGGTTTATTGGTGCATCAACCAAGATCGGTTCTACCTCCGAACTAGTGTTAACAAATCCTTCGACGGTAGCGGTCACCGTTCAGTTAAGTGCCTTTGACCATATCGGCCCAATATCCGATACACACGGTGATATGACTATTGCACCCCAAACAACTCAAAGTGTGCGTCTTGATGCGCGTTACCCACAAACAGATGGTCTAGCTGTTCATGTACAAGCCTCGGGAGCCGGTATTATAGCCGCCCTCAAAACTGAAGAAAGTCAAGGGCTTACCAGCCTGGGAGCAGACTTTATTTCCCCGGCTGCCCCACCGATGCCACAGGTAACAATACCAGCAGTTCGCCTGGGAAATAGTGACCAAAAACTGCGTATTGTCAACCCGCAGGCACAACCGGTAACAGCTTCTGTTTTTGTGATTGATAAAGCAAAGAAAAAGGTTCTTCCAGGTGCCGACAGTATCTCTGTTAGCGCTCAAGCAGTTCAAGATATTTCACTAGACTATGTAGAGCCTGGACTTTATTCACTGGTAATAGAAGCTGATAAACCCGTTACGGCCGCTGCGAAACTGGTTATCAGCCCCGAAATAGAGAAAACAGCTGCAAGTGACCAGAGACTTCTGTCAACAGATAAACCCAGCGACGATAGTAAAGACCGTGATATCACCCCTAGTGAACGTGATTTTACGTGGTCACCAGCAGTAGAGGCCCAAACGTCGGGTGTTGTTATTGTGCCAAAAGATATGCCAACCACATTTGTGGGTGCCACCCTGACACCAACACAGATCCACTTTGAAGCACCTGGTCGAAGTGATAATAGCGCTGGCAATGCTCACGCCAATGACGATGCTCACAGCGACTCTGGGAAACAAGGAATTAACGATACCCCTGGGCAACAAAACGTTATAAATGTGAAAGCTCAGGCTCCAGCCACCCTTCAACCAGGAATATGGATATGGGCCTCACAGACACCAGTATCCCTTGGGGGAATCGCTGCCACTGCCGACAATAAAGGAATTGCCTATATTCCAGGTTTTGTTTCAGCACGCGAAGCAACAACTATTGATATACGAATTGTTCCCTAACTCAGTCGCACCGCACACCTACTACCATGATTCGGGTGTGTAATCAGGATCAATATCGTGTGGTGAACACTGAAGCCCAGCGGCAGCATTTTCAGTAATTACCGTTCGAAGAAGATGATACAGTTCAGCAACACTATTGCAGCGACTCATGACAGGAAGACGGTACACAACCAGGCGCATTCCAAGTTGTTCTACGCGATCATCAGGAAAAATACGTCCCAGGATAACGCCGTAACTTTCCCAGGGGGCAGGAGCGCTAGGTGGAACGTCCTCTACACAAAACTCAATCGTGGAAAGTTTTGGGTAATGCTTCGACAAATCACGTACCACCCGTTGAACAAGACGGTCAAATAAACCGCTTCGGCGTCGCCAACGTGGTGGATGTGAAGCCTGCATTACGCCGCGTAGGCCGCGGCCACGCCGAAGAGGAAGACGTTGAGGACGATAATGATTACTCACACTTTGCACTCTAATATGTGTGTCGCTACTTGTCACCTGTATGAACTGGACTAGCGTAAAAAGCATGAAACTTGTGCGCAGATGTTCCAAACCGCAGTGTCACAATGAAGCTGTGGCCACATTGACGTATTCATATCGGGAATCAACAGTGGTATTGGGGCCCATGTCAACGGTGGCTGAACCCCATACCTACGACCTGTGTAGGCATCATGTAGAATCCTTTAAAGCCCCGCGCGGCTGGACAGTTCACCAATTGACAACTAATCTTGTGCCAGCTCAACCCCATGAAGACGACCTGGATGCATTAGCACAAGTTGTTCGTAAAGCCTCACGCGAACGTGTCGCAACAAAAGCTTCATACGCCGTCTCACCTGAAAGCGCATCAGGTGGAGGCCCCCAATACCAGCATAAGAACCTTTCGCAGACTGTAATGACGCGCCCGGGGCAACCTGGAAGCCAACGCCCCGAACAAACGGTTCACCAATCGGCATCAGCTCAAAAGAATATGAATCACGCGAAGATTCCCACCTATGATGATCAAGAAATTATTCGTGTTGGCCATCTGCGTCTGTTACGGGGCTATGCCCAGGATTAGCTCGGAAGATTTTTACTAGTCGCGGGGCGTTCCCTTTCGTTTTTTCATGCGATATGTAAAACTGAAGTCATGAGTGCCACAGTATTAGTTGTTGATGATGATGAAGCCTTGGCCGAGATGATCGGCATCGTCCTCAATTCTGAAGGATATACCGCAACGTTTTGTTATCACGGATTAGACGCTATGAAGGCAATACGCAGTGACAACCCAGATCTTGTGCTGCTTGATGTTATGCTTCCAGGGATGGATGGTGTGGAAATATGCCGGCAGGTTCGCGCAGAATCAACTGTCCCCATCATTATGCTGACTGCAAAATCAGATACTGCCGATGTGGTGGAAGGCTTGGAAGCTGGAGCAGATGACTACGTGACGAAACCCTTTAAAGCAAAAGAGCTATTGGCTCGTGTAAAAGCGCGACTACGGGCTCAAGCACCAGACAGTCAAGGCGATGATGTCGAACTTGGTGATATCAGAATTAACGTATCAGCTCACGAGGTGTATCGTGGTGGTCAGCAGGTGCCGTTAACACCTTTGGAATTTGATTTATTGCTGACTTTGCTAAAGAGTCCGTGGAAAGCATTTAGCCGTGAAGAACTATTAGAAAAAATTTGGGGTTACCGGCATTCCTCTGACACTCGACTAGTCAATGTTCATATTCAGCGTTTACGCGCAAAAATTGAAGATGATCCTGAAAATCCACAGATTGTGCGCACAGTGCGCGGGGTAGGCTATCGTGCCGGTGGCGCCGAAAGATAACCAAACCACGCCCGTCTGTGCGGCTTCACAGGTGGGCGAATCGCAGGTTTTTCCTCCAGACAACAGCCACGCCACGAAGAACCACCCTACACAGCAGGATGCAGCAACCGAGGCAAGTAGCGATGGAGCCGAGTCATTACTCAATAATGTTCCGCGACGTGACGTGGCGGTAACAATACAAGAGATTTCGGAGGACGACTTTTACGACGACTACACACTGCCTGATGTTCATGCCGAAGACGATTCCACTGAAGACAGTGTATTTAACGAGGTAGAAGTTCTATCCGAAGGTCCTTTTACACGGTTTGTTCAAAACTTTGGTTATTTTATTGTGCGAATTGGCGAAAAAATATATCGCAGTAAAACATGGCAAACCCTCATTGAGCTGCCACCATTTTCAACGCTGAGACGTTCACTGGTAGCACGTTTTACTACTATCGTTGCCGTTATCGTGGTAGTAACAATGGCCGTGTTGTCACTATTTGTGACGACATATGTGCGCAGTGGTCTGTTTGAAGCACGTGTTACTAAGATTTTGCAAGATGCCTCCATTCGCACACAAACAATCCAGGATGTTTTTGACCAAACAACGGTTCATCGTATTGAAGACGTTCAAGACCTTGCCTACCAGTTGATGTCAACTCAACGTGAAGCCAGTGCAGGTGCAGGTGGTATTGGAGTGATGTTGCTGCATCCACGAACAAAGGATTCTGCTGTTCACATTAACGAACTAGTTGATTCGCCAGTGCGTCAAACATTGACCAAAGAAATGCGTACTACCATTGAAAAAGAAGGTGGTCAGCATTGGCAATCTGTGGATGTGTCAACAGGGTCAGGAAGTACCCCCGGCATTATCGTGGGATCAACCCTTATTCTTCCGGTGGTGGGGGAATACGAGTTCTATATTGTTTACACATTGGGGCCTGAACAAAACACAATCGATATGATTAACCAGGTCATGTTGATTGGTACATTTGTGCTTCTGCTATTCTTGATTGTTCTTATGGCACTGTTGGGTTATCAGTTATTGATGCCAATTCGGCGAACAGCTCACGCTGTCAAACGAGTAGCCACCGGTGACCTTGAGGTGCGTATTCCTGTTGATGGCAAAGACGAATTAGCTGTTTTATCAGCCTCTTTTAATCACATGGCGGCCGCGCTAGAGGAACAAATCGTCAACTATGAAGAGCTGGCACAGTTGCAGCAACGCTTTGTTTCTGATGTCTCGCATGAACTGCGTACGCCGCTATCATCAATTCGTATCGCTGCCGATCTTATTTATGATGACGTGGACTCCTTACCATCGTATTTGCAGCGTTCAGCCGAGATTCTTCATTCTCAGGTGGACCGTTTCGACCGGATGCTTGCCGACTTGCTGGAAGTTTCACGTATTGATGCCAGAACTGCGCAACTTGAACTTGCCGAACAAGATATTGTGGCTTTAGTTCGTGCAACAGTGCAGGATAATGCGCCGCTAGCTGAACGTTTAGGAGTTGAGGTCAACGTGAATGTATGCCAGGGTATTCACGAGGCCGAAGCCGATGCTATCCGTATTCAACGTATTATTCGCAATCTTTTGGTCAATGCCTATGAATACGCTGAAGGTTCCCCGGTTGACGTGATGGTTGCATCAACTGAGCAGTGTGTTGCAGTGCGGGTTCGAGATTACGGAGCAGGAATGACCGATGAAGTAGCCTCACATGTTTTTGACCGTTTTTATCGAGCCGATCCTTCCCGTCAACGCACCACAGGAGGTACCGGTCTTGGCCTAGCTATAGCCGCCGAAGATGCTGCACTTCATCACGGTGTGTTAACAGTGCTGGCATGTCCAAAGGAAGGAGCTTCATTTTTACTTGTACTTCCTAAAAAACCAGGACAATCCATTGAAGCTCTTCCCGAGGAAGTTTTTGACCGCCGTATGATGGAGGCGCGTTTTGAATGGGCGAAACATCATCCAGATGATATTTGGTTCCTTGTTGACGACCATGAACATGAAAACAGCGAGGGGCTGGGGGGTAGTGACGACATTTTTGCTTCGGCAGAGTTTAGCGAATTTGATGATGAAGAACTGGAAGATACCCATTTTGAGCATCTGTTAGATATGGCAGCCCAACCTGAAGACTCTCAGAAAGAATCTGTGCAAGAAAGTGATAATGAGCAGGCGCAGGGGGCCAGAAGATGACGTATCTACCACGCTATGTTACCACGATTGTTGCAGCCATCTTCTGCCTAGTATGTGTTGCCGGATGTTCAACACTTCCAACTTCGGGCCCCGTGATTAAATCAGATGTTCAAGACTCAAAAGGACAACTGCTTTCCCAAGAAGCATTGGGCCCCGCAAAAGGATCGTCTCCAGAACGCCTGGTCAAAGATTTTTTGAAAGCCTGTTCTGCAGGAACCTATGATGACTATGCTGTGGCACGTGAATATCTGACAGCGAAAGCCGCAAAAACGTGGAAACCTGAAGCAGCTATCGCTATAGCAACTGACAATGAAGACATCTCTGTTATTGATAAAGAGGATGGTAAAGTCAAGGTCAGTGCAAAACTTAAAGCTCGCATCGACTCTCAGGGAAAACGTGAGGATGACACCAGTGAATACAATCATCAGGTGATCCTTAAGAAAAATAAAGAGGGCGAATTCCGTATCGATGTACTTCCGATGGGCATTATTATTCCTCATCGCCTATTTTACAATGCCTATAATCTTCGCAATGTTTATTTCTTATCAACTGATAAGGCGGTGCTTGTACCTGACCCGCGATGGGTACCACGCACGCGGATGGTTTCGCACCTAGTTGATTATCTTATTGCGGGTCCCTCGCAAAGCCTTTCATCTTCGGTAAAGACCGCTTTTCCTCAAGGGAAACAATATATTCAAAGTGTGAATGTTGATGGGGCTACTGCAAAAATCAATTTGGAACATTCAGCAAGCTCTCTGTCGAACTCGCAACGTAGTGAACTATTGTGGCAGATGCAAGAAACTCTTAAAGCAGCCGATGGGGTTTCCAGGATCGAGTTAAGTTTAGATACAGAGCCTATTGTGCAGCAGGCACCACATCAGACTGACTACGACATGACAACGGTGATTGGGATGAGCGATCGTGCAGTTGTATCTCAAGACCGTTCAGGCTCACATGTATTGTGGCAGCGTGATGATCTTCCCGTGAATCTATCGCACCCGGCGATGAGCCCCTTGAAACAAACAATGCAGGCCGCTGTGAATAACGGCAATTCTATTGTGCTGCTTGCCAATGATGGCGGGCAGTATGCACTGCCGCGTCCTATCTTTGCTGCTCCCAATGTTATGGCTCCCAGCGTAGATCGATGCAACTGGGTATGGACTGGTAACTCGGGTGTTATTGAGGTTGGCGAACAACGAAAATCTACCGCTTATGGCACAATTGTTGCTGTTCATGAAGATGGTCGCCAAGTTGAGATTGCTCAGGGTGCGTCTGTTCATCATGATGCCCAGGTAATGACAACGCCAAGCGGTATTGTAGGGGTTCGTGTTTCTTTAGACGGTACACGTTTAGCGGTTATTTCGGTTGATGACGAGGGAAGATCAACCTTACATGTGATGGTTGTTGAACGCAGTGATACCTGTGAACCAGAGGGTATTTCACATGAGATGGATCTGCCGCTAACAGTCAAAAATGCCGAACAGTTAACCTGGACAAGCCCCACTTCAATAGCGGTAGTTGGTGAATATAAACGTGTTGATGTACCTGGTAATACTCAAACAGTTCTTCCTCAATCTGAAGATGGTGCCCAACCTGGCCGACCTCACGCTATTGAATCTGTTCAACTAGGTGGAGAACACTCTATTGTAAACGCACTGTCAGGTATGGAATCAGTATATGGCGGCGGTACAACAGATAGCCTTTATGTGGTGAATTCTGATGGTGTGCATTTCAAACTGTATGGAACTCAGTGGCGAAAAGTCAGTGAAGGGCTTAAACAGGCTTCTTTTCCAGGTTAGTGGTAACGTGTGCGGATAGGGAAAAGAGTTCACATATTCCGGATAAAACTCATTGTTATAATATGTGTCAATAGCGGTCATAATACACATAGATGCACAATATGATAGGCCAATGATGTGGTCTGCCATCAAAGAAGTATTTTTACCATGTTCATGTGCTGGTTGTGGCTGTGATAACGCTGTTGTGTGTTCACGGTGTTGCCATATGATGATGCAGCAACCATTTGAAGCGAGTGCGTTAAGTCCCGTATTGGACGGACTAGTAAAGGTGTGGGCTTTAAGTATTTATGAACACGCCCCCCGCCGGCTTGTTTTGTCTGCTAAACATGATGAACGCCGCGATATGACAGATTATTTATGTCAATGGGGGATGTCGCTAGGAAAACACATGTGGTAAGAATGGGAATCCCATCGTCTCTACTTACATACTCCGTTGCTGATTGTACCCGCACCGTCAGGGTGGAAACGTCGAATAAAAAGGCGCATGATCGTGTCTACTGTAGCCAAGGCTGTAGCATGTGGAGTAGCTCAGGCTGGCTGTAAAGATGTGCAGGTATGCGACATTTTGAGGCTTCGCTTGTGGGCGGGTGGACAATCGGGAAAGAACTATTGGCAGCGCGTCCACCTTCGTCATGACACGATGGTGTCGTTAGCGTGTACGTATGGACGCGATATTGTAATTGTTGATGATGTTGTGACAACGGGCGCCACCATTATGGAGGCCGCAAGATGTGTCACACAAGCAGGCAACAGTGGCAACAATATAATAGGTGCATGCTGTATGAGTATTGCGGCACCACCGAAAAAATGGACAATACTATGAATTGTGGAGGATGCTTCACATATAGACGCTAAGTGTCGACCTCTGAAATAAAAGTTGTATAAGGATGTTCGCGCCAAGGGAAAAATTGAGCCTTCCACGAAATACCCCTCTCATATATTGTAATGCGCAACACATTTTAGGGTAAACTGAAACTACGACGCAGCGCCTATGCTGCCCAGTTTTTCAGGAGGTGATAGCTCAAAATACCGCCATCACGGATGTTGTGATGTGCATTGAATTGGTGGGTAGTTTACCCCGTAACAGTGCCCCGGAGGACACCATGGAAATCATTGTTAATGGCCGTAATGCCGACATTCACCCAAACTTCAGACAGTATGTTGAAGATAAAGTTGCCAAGGTGGAACTATTTTATCCACGAGTGCAACGAGTCAATGTTGAACTGACACACGAACCAAATCCTGCCCGAGCGGAGACAGCAGAAAAAATCGAACTCACCGTTATTGGTAAGGGTCCAATTATTCGCGCTGAAGCCCGTTCATCAGATCGGTATGCCTCAGTCGATATTGCAGCAGGTAAACTCTATGAACGTTTACGGCGAGCCCGCGACCGTGCGAAAGATCATCGACGGCGCAAAGGTCGCATCCCCAAAGATGCTGATGTGACCAATATCGAACAACTGCAGTTAGAAGATGCTGAGACTGTTCAAGAACTCACGCAGGAAAATCAGAAGTCACCATCAGACTTAAAAGTTGGGGACTCTATTGAAGATCAACTGGGTGATTCCCCCGTTATCGTCCGCCAGAAACTTCACGAAGCAACGTTGATGAGCGTCAGCGAGGCACTCTACCAAATGGAGCTTGTGGGCCATAACTGGTTCCTCTTTATTGATTCAGAAACAATGCAGCCATGTGTTGTCTATCGACGTCGCGGCTGGACATACGGCGTGATCAGACTTGATGCTGTGTCTACCCCGAAAGAATCAAAGGATCAAGACGACGGATAAATGAAACGGTAGATAACAGCGTTTCATCATAGAAGAACAAAACGAGTTCCATCTCCAAAGGGGGAGGTGGAACTCGTTTTTTATCTGCAAGATATGGCGTACCTCGATGAACTCTAATATTTGTCTATGACAAAACACCCCACTATGTCAGTTTGTCGTAGTGAAGCTCCAGCTGGTGAAGCCTGAGGCGGCTGTGTATGAATACGCTGACTGCTACCAAGGGTCGTTGTGTGATAAAGAGCGGTGCGTGAAAGGGGAGTTTTAGAAAAGTGGTGCTACGGTTGGAACTTCACCTAGCTTCCAAGATGGTGGTGAGGCAACAGGGCATAGCGGGAAAAGGGGGTAGACAGTATTAGACGCTGTCTTTTGGGAGGTACCATAGGTGAGATTGCAGACGATTGACCACTGTGCCTCAAAAAACTATTAAACTTGTCAATAGACGACGGTGTGTAACACCAGTGTGGTTCATCGCTTAAGTAATTGCGCTGTCATCATGGTGATGAGCTAAGCTGACCTAAGAAGACCGTGAGGTACACAAGAGCCAGGAACGAGGAAAAGCGTGGCATTTTTCGACAAGATTTTGCGGATGGGTGAAGGACGTACACTGCGCCGCTTTGAACGACTTGCAGATGAAGTGTTAAAACTGGAAGACGAATACACTCAACTTAGTGATGAACAGCTTAAAGCAAAAACAGATGAGTTTCGTCAAGCCCTTGATAACGGCAAAACAGAAGATGACATCTTGGTGGAGGCTTTCGCAACGGTTCGTGAAGCCGCGTGGCGTGTATTAAAACAAAAACCTTTCCGCGTGCAGGTTGTTGGTGGTATCGCACTTCATCAAGGCAACATTGCGGAAATGAAAACAGGTGAAGGAAAAACACTTGTTGCAACCATGCCCAGTTACCTTAATGCTTTGAGTGGCAAAGGTGTTCATGTGGTGACAGTCAATGACTATTTGGCCTCATACCAGTCGGAACTGATGGGGCGCGTTCACAAGTTCCTTGGGTTGACTGTGGGATGCTTGGTCAATGATTTAGAGGGTGGCCAGCCGCGACGTGATGCCTATAACTGCGATATTACCTACGGTACAAATAATGAGTTTGGGTTTGATTATTTGCGCGACAATATGGCACAGGATAAGAACAATAAGGTTCAGCGTGAACATCACTATGCCATTGTTGACGAGGTTGACTCGATTCTGATTGATGAAGCAAGAACACCTTTGATTATTTCCGGGCCTGCGATGGGTGAGGCCGACAAATGGTATTCAACATTTGCCGATATTGTAAAGCATCTAGAACGCGATAAAGACTACGAAGTTGATGAAAAGAAACATACGGTAGGTATTTTAGAAACAGGTATTGACAAAGTTGAAGATATTTTAGCGATAGATAATCTTTATGAAGCGTCACATACCCCCCTGATCGGGTTTCTTAATAATGCGATTAAAGCAAAAGAACTGTTCCAACGTGATCGTGACTATATTGTTCATCGTGGCGAAGTGATTATTGTTGATGAACATACGGGACGTACTATGGAAGGCCGACGTTATTCAGAGGGCATTCACCAGTCGATTGAGGCGAAGGAACGTGTCGAGATTAAGGCTGAGAATCAGACATATGCCACTATTACTTTGCAGAATTATTTTCGTCTATATGACAAACTTGCTGGTATGACGGGTACCGCCGAAACCGAGGCGGCAGAGTTTATGTCCACCTACAAGATTGGTGTTATCCCTATTCCAACAAACCGTCCGATGATTCGTCAAGATTGCTCTGATCTTGTGTATCCGTCGCGGCGCGGCAAGCTTAAAGCGATTGTTAGCGATATTGAGGAGCGCTACAAAAAGGGCCAGCCCGTTCTTGTGGGAACAACTGATGTTGCCAAATCAGAGGAGCTTTCTGCACTGTTGAAATCGGTGAATGTTCCTCATGAAGTTCTTAATGCCAAGCAGCATGAACGTGAAGCACAGGTAGTGTTTGAGGCCGGACGTAAAGGTGCTGTAACTGTTGCGACAAATATGGCGGGACGCGGTACTGACATTATGTTGGGTGGTAATCCCGAACACATAGCTGACCAGAATCTTCGTAAGCGCGGCCTTGACCCTGATGCAGATCCGCAACAGTGGCGTGAACAGTGGTCGCAGGCCTTAGAAGAAGCGGAAGAAGCCGTGGCGGCTGAACATGAGGAAGTAAAAAAGCTAGGTGGGCTTTACGTTCTGGGCACGGAACGGCACGACTCACGGCGTATCGATAATCAGTTACGAGGACGTTCTGGCCGTCAAGGTGATCCTGGAGAATCACGTTTTTACCTATCAATGGAAGACCCGTTGATGGTGAAGTTTGCTTCTGGCATGGCTCAACGAATCATGTCATCTGGTGCATACCCAGAAGATATGCCACTGGAATCAAAGATGGTAAGCAAAGCTATTCAGTCAGCGCAACGTCAAGTTGAAGGTCAACATTTTGAAATGCGTAAGAATGTACTGAAATATGATGATGTGATGACTGATCAGCGTAATTTGATTTATGATCAGCGTTCACGGGTTATGGATGGCGATATTGATTTTGAATCAATGCTTGACCACTACATGAATATGGTGATTGATGAATATGTTGATACAGCATTAGCGGCTGAACGCCCAGAAGATTGGGATATTGATGCATTATGGTCTCAACTGCGAGGTATCTATCCAGTATCGATTGATGCTGAAGAACTTGTTGAATCTGTTGGCGGCCTTATGTCAGTTACCAAAGATGATATTCGTGAAGCATTAAAAGATGATATTGTCACTCAGTTTAACAAGGCTGCTAGTGATATTGATGCAAATCCTATGGCGCAAGAACAGTTAGATACTCAGCAGCCAACAAGACGCTTAGTGCAAATTATTTTGCTTGAATCGGTTGACAAGTTGTGGCGTGAGCATCTTTACGAGATGGACTATCTTCGCGAAGGAATCGGCTTGCGTGCAATGGGGCAACGCGATCCTCTTATCGAATACAAGTCAGAGGGCGCACATATGTTCCAAGCTATGATGGCAAAAGTTCGTGAACAAACAGTGACCTCGTTGTTTTCCTATGCTCACCGCTATAAGGAAGCCTATGAAACATATCGCGAAAACGAAGAAAAAGAGGCTCAGGCTCAGCAGGAACGTGAAAAGAAAACTAGTATGGCTGATGCCGAGAAACAGGCGGGTCTTTCCGTTATAGATGCGACGCTTCGGCGGCAGCAAAGCAGTGACTTAGGTCAGCTGACAATGACGGGACCCGGTGAAGATAGTACACCGCGTACTCAAAGACGTGGCAAGAAAACGACGAAAGAGAGCCGATACGCTCAAACGGGTGCCCAAAAAAGAGCAGCCAAAAAGGAAGCTGCTAGACGTAAAAAGGAAGCCCGCAAAAAGAATCGTTAACCTATTTCGAGTTCTTGAATAACCCAGCGTTTATCCATATGTTTCATGGACATGCAGATAAGTCGTATGCGGTGACCATCCCATACTGTTCCATAACATTCAGCATAAATAGCACGGTTAGATGAGTTTGTTGTGGGCTTGGTATGTATAGTTAAAACTGTGGTGCGTCCTGCTTTACGTCCGTGAAGATTAGCATGGCTTTGTTCAGCGTGCACTCGATGCAAAAAATAGGGATAGAGCCCTTCATCCATCCAGCGAATAAGCTGTTGAGGGGCTCGCTGACCCGATAGAATTTCAGCTATTGAACGAACAAAAGTTACGCTGGAACGATGCAGATGCGGAAACGGCGTGTGATGGGGACGGTGAATACGTCGAAGAGTTATCGCATTATGATAACGATGTGATGTTTGGGTGAGACCATCAACAACAATTTCAGTGTTGTTTGTGTGCTTTTGAATAGTGACCGAGTGTTGATGCGGGGTCAGGGTGAATGTTTGATGGAATGTGGGTCTATCACGATCGCAGGATAGTGCTGGTGTTGGGGCAGGTTCTGTCGAGGTTTGGGGAGAGGCTCGTTTTCCCAAAAGATGAACAAAATAGGGGTTTTCGCATGTGCTGAATGTATGCATCGAGTGATTGGCTAATGGAACCTCTTGTTGGGGTGGTTTGCTATGACTATTTTCGACAATTTTATTGTAGGAAGTATCGGGGGATGCAAGCTCCACTTCAGATTCATATATCTTCCGTAAATTATTGTTGAACATACGTCCAATTGCCTCCTGCAGTTTCAAGAAAGTATCTGTACGATATTAGACGGTATGGACAAATGAAAATGATAGTGATGAAGAATAAAGGTGTAGTTTCTTAAGATAACACTATTGAGTGCCGCAAAGATACCTCGAATTACATAATGTTTTCTGACGATATGTGAGGTTACTCAGATAACTCATGTGAATTGTGGATCTTCGACATTATCACAGTGCGAGACACTTCTTTTCCATGCGAAAAATGGTGTTGATCAATGTGTGAAGCAAAGTGCTTTACAATGGGGCTATGCGAATTTATATTCCGGTAAAACAATCAGATATCAACGCACAACGCCTTGACGTCAGTGAAGTATTTGCCGTGACTCCAGGGCTGGAAGCAATTATTGACCCGCCAATTACTATGGATGAGTTAGAAGAACTTGCACGTTCACTTGCAGCACAGGCTTCACTTCACACATTAGTAAAGGCCGCGGTGAAGTTCTCTCACATAAATGCAACTGACTTACCCATGCGCCGTGTGGTGGCTGCTGCCGACATTTACGGTGAACTTGATGAAATCGGGCCTGGATGTGTGCAACTTCGCGAACCGCTTCCGTGGCAGACTGTTGTGTCTGTGCACTGTGATGATGATGTTGCCTCGCAGTATTGGAGGAGTGAACTTGTCAAGAATCCACCTCCTAACGCCGCAGATGATACCATTTCGCAATGGATAAGTACGTTAGAACACGACTTTGAGATGGATTGGTACGATATTACCGAGCTTGCTACTGTGCGCGCACTATGTGCCAATGACCCGCAAAGTTGATCCTTTTCCATCGGCACGTTTTGTCACACTGACACGCTCACTCATGCGTTCACGCACAGTGTCAACATGGGTAATAATGCCGATGCCGCGACCATGATAGTCAGGCCCAGAAAGTTCATTCAGTAACGCATCAAGTTTTTCGTGATCCAATGTGCCAAAACCCTCATCTATGAACATCGTGTCAATGCTGATACCCCCAGCCTCTGCGGCAACAACCTGGGTAAGTGCAAGGGCTAAACACAGGGAACAATAAAACGTTTCACCACCAGAAACAGTTGAAATCTTACGGGGCTTATCGGCCTCGAAATTCATGATATCCAGCGATAATGCCTGGTTTCGACTTTGTGATCCGTCACGGTCAGAACGAATAAGTTCATATTGACCACCAGAGATACGTCGTATCATTGGGTTAGCAATAGCCAGCACATCATCAAGACGCGCCAAAAGTACCCAGGTGGCTAAAGGTGTGCCATATTTGTTTGCTTTACTGCCTTTAGCCAATTCACTTAATCGTAAAAGTGGGCGCTGTTTGCAAAGACGCTTAATGTAGTCGTCAAGATGTTTGAGTAGTTTTTCTTCGCGTTCACCTACCTGCTGGCGATGAGTATAGCATTGCGTGTAATAGTCACGAAGCGAATCTGCATTGTGGGCGCACTCATCATAGTGGCGTTCCAGATAGTCGAGGTCAGGCGTTTTTTGGGTGGCGCATTGAGTAATGCGCGGATGCTCAAGACGTGAGCGTACGTGCGTGATTCTTTGCTGATAGCGTGTCACCATTTCTACAAGACGCTCATAGTCTTCATCGTCAATATGGGCATCTAAGGCCTGTGAAACATCACAAAAATCTTGGGCGATAGCCTCACGATACTCCTGGTATGCACTTTTTATTACCGCATGAGTTGCCTGATCAACACTGTCAAGGCCTTCACGAACATTATCAAGATGCCTGCGAAGAGTGATGAAGTGTTCTATACGTGCTTCCACACTGGGAAATTCTGCACGTGCGTGCTTAATGCTACCAGTAAGGTCGTCAATAGAAGCGCTGAGGTCAGTCTGTCTAGTCAACAACACTGCGTCTTTGCCGTTCAGTTCAATAATTTGTGTGCGATACTCTGTTTGCTGAGTGCGCAGTACTTCAAGGTCTTTCCTTGCCTGCACCACTTTTTCATGTGAGTCGCCAAGTTGATGAAGGAGGGCGATACGTTCCTCATATGATTCCAGCACTGCGTGAGGGTTGTCGCCGTGAAGAACAGTAGTTAAGTCTGTTTGTCTCTGGCACGATTCATCTAAACGATGACGTATTTCATGGCAGGCTGTTTCTTTTTGACCAACATATTCACGTGCTGATGCAACATCTGCTAATGTTGCCTCGTCTTTACTGGCTTTTGCAACATGTGGGTGCTCGCATGAACCACATACGGGGCAGGGGGCTTCTTCTTGCAGGTAGTGTGCTAGTGATGCAGCAGTATTATTTTTCCAACAATCTAATACCTGGCTGTAGTGCGCGCGTGCATCCAGAAGCTCTTTTTCGGCTTCCTTTAGCTGCTTTTCAAGATGCTTTTGCTTATCGTATTCTTCGCAGAGCTGACGGGCCGCCTGTATTTTTTCATGATTGTCGTCATTGATGCAACGTAGTTTTTCCGCATGATGATGTTCTTTCTCGGCTTTGTCAACAGCTTTTTGTGCACTCACAATCGTTGCATCAATTGCCTTTTCATCGGTGTTGACCTTATCAATAAGTGCATGAAGAGTTTCGCGCTCCTGTATGGTGTCCTTCTGGTTTTTTAGGAGAGCATCTCGTTGTTTTTCCTTTTCAATCGCATTTTTTAGGACACCTAACTGCTGGGCAAGACTATCGCTGTCATCACACAGACGCTGATACGCATGCCTATTGCCTAGCCAGAAAAGAGGCGACAACTCTGCTACAGAATCGTTGTCAAGGGGAAGCGAAATTGCCGATGTCTTTATTGCCTGACTAAGAGCCACCACGTCACAGTGATCGCGATCTGGTCGAAGTTCACCATAGCGTTGCTGAGCTTTCTTATCGAAGCGTGCAAGCTCATCACAGTCACTAATAAGACGGCGAAGTGCTAGCGACAATATCTGCGCATTATCGGTTAAAAGATTGTGGGCCTTGAATACAAAGGCTGCTTTACGAGCATTTTCACTGCGTAAGGCAGCGTCATCAATACGTGGTTTTTCTGCAGCAAGACTTTGTTCTTCTTCCAGTAATTGAGCGCGTTCTTTTTGAGCAGCCATAAGTTCACGTGCACTATCGCGTTTATTCTGCGCGGTTTTAGCAAGGGCCTTGGCTGTGTCTTTATGTATTTTCGCATCGGTAACAATACGGTTGATATGCGGATGGATCAGGTTGCCAATCTTTTTAAGATGCGCAATGTCGGGTTGAGTTATCAACTGTTCAAACAACGTCTCAAAGGTGATGGAATCACAATCGTCAAGGGGATCGTCATGAAGGAAAACCGCAAGACTATCACGATAATCGTTGGCTAGAATCGTGATAGTCTTGCGAGCATCGTCAACTTCTTTGCTTATCTGAAAGGCTTTCGCCGCCAGACGATCTTGGAAGACCTTAAAAAACTGTGTTCCAAAAACCTGCTGTAAAAGTTCTTCGCGTTCATCTGAGGTGGCCTTCAAAAAACGCGAAAAATGTCCTTGCGGCAATATCACAGTTTGTAAAAACTGTTCATAGCTTAACCGGTTAATAGAGCGCAGCTCATATTCAACTTCCTGACTTTTCACACCCAGCGCTTCGCCCTCTTCACAAGAATGTGTGCCGCTCAACTTAAAAAGCCTTACGCTTGCTTGACGTGTGACCAGAGCTTTTTTACGTGAGGACCATACCATTTGTTTTGGTGAACGCCAGACTCGATACATTCCTTTAGCGGTAGAAAAATCAAGTTGTACCCATGATAGTTTTTCAGGATCCGCATAGTCACAACGCAAACGATCTAGCGAGGACTCTCTGCCCAACGCCACTTTTTGGTACAGCGCAAAGACGATGGCATCAATGATTGTAGATTTACCTGAACCAGTGTCACCTTCAATCACAAATAAGCCAGCAGCATTAAGCTCATCAAAGTCAATCGTATGCTTGCCAGGATAAGAGCCGATCCCTTCAAACTCCAGTCGATGGATTCTCATTGCCACACCTCGTCATTAACTTCTTCGTACACAGTTTTCAATACATCTTTTTCTTCAGGGGTAAGTTGGGTTCCACCACCGGTTTTCAACATAAATGATTCAATAATGTCCATGCGTTCATGTGCCTTAATACGTCGATGCGACACTGGCGTGTTATCACAAGGTGGTGTGGAGCTTTCCCACATGATCGAGGCCGCATAGGGGAAATAGGTTTTGACTTGACGATACATTGACAGTGGACGTTGCTCATCGGTAACTGTCACCTCAACCAGATGGTCTTTACAATCGTTGTAGCGGCCATCAGTTAGTTCGGCTAAAGTGCCTCGAAGTCGTGAAACAGGACGCAATACAGGTGTATCAAAAGTTTTGAGAATAGCGGGTTTACCTCTGGTGATTGTGGCAATATATTGGACTTTTGTATATCCAGCTTCTGAAAAAGAAAAAGCAATTGGTGAACCACAATACACAATATCGGGTTGTGTATTATCGATGCGGCGCTGTGGAATCTGGGGACGGTGCAAGTGCCCTAAGGCCACGTAGTCAATACAAGAGGGCGAAGTTTGGGGCCCTTCGAGGGCAGCTTCTGCTACCTCATCGGAAGAGATGAGAGTGTGAGATTCCGATGTTGTGTCAAGACTATTGTCGGATACGGTGGAGGAGACGGGGGATGCGGTGTTTGTGCTGGGGCGGGGGACGGTGGATACGGCATCGGAATCAGGTGCGGGGTTGTCAGCAGAAAGAGGACGATTAAAAGTGCTGGTAGCAACATTGTTCAGACCACCAACGCTGATGTCTCGTTCTGAATCAGATTCTTCACCGCCTGTAATGAAAGCGTGAGCAATAATCACACTTGCAACTTGTGTTTTGCATAATGGGACAACAACGTCACGATAATGAGCTGCTGCCATATCAACGGCAGCCGACATGACACTTTGATGTGAACGTTCCAGCGCAGCATCAACCATGTTACTCAGTGCCGCGCGAGTAAAATCAGGATGCAGATACGGGAAACCATATAAAACGCCCACTTCCGCCCCATGATGAAAGGCTTCGCGTACCTCGTGGGCTTCAATAATGCGCGGTGCTGTATCGAAGGTGCGACAACGCAGATAAATCGGTGAGGCAACATCTGTAATATCGCTGCAAATCCTTAGCTGAGGAATCAAAAAAGATTTTAACCAGCCTAACCGTACTGAAGAATCATGGTTGCCTGATGTTATGATAACGGGAGCGATAGCTGTCAGCTGTTCCAATGCTTGACGAGCAATTGTTATCGTTTCAACGGAGGGAACCCCACGGTCAAAGAAATCTCCCGCAATGATAATTGCATCGGGTTGTTCTTCACTGGCACGTTCAGCAAGTGCCCTGATAAATGCTTTGTGGCTGTCACTTATATCGAAGCCGTGAAAACTGCGACCCAAATGCCAATCAGAGGAATGGATTATCTTCATGACTTCAGCATATCGGGCAGTAGCGACTGCAGGGGAGTGAAATAGGATAAACTTGTCACACAACGAAGGAGGAACCTGTGGTTTTTTGTTGTCAAAATACCGATGAACCTGCAGTAATAGTGCCATTTATGTCTGCTTGCTATCAGCAGGTCATCGATTTACTTACCAGGCCTTCCACACTGCGAGAGAGATTTTATTTAGCTGACATTATTGAGTGGCGTGTGGATGCTATCCACGGTGCTATCGAAGAACTGATGTCTACCCAGTTTTCACGGGTTTGCAACCTAGGTACCCCAGAGGTAGTCAAGAAACCATTTCCCATTATTGCCACTTGGCGAAGTCACACTCAAGGTGGCTCCATTGAACTAGTTGATAAGGCCCCCAGTGTTCACGCAGGCACTCCAACACAACAGATATTATCTACACCTGTTTCACCATTGAATACGGCAAGTTCAGCAATAAAAAAATACGGTGTGAAATATAGCGACATTATTGAATGGTTAGCCTTGCACACCTGTGTGGATATTATTGATGTTGAAATCATAGAACCCCACTGTGCCGACCTTGTTGCAACGGTCCATCAAGGTGGAAAACAAGCCATAGCTTCTTTCCACCAGATGTATCCAACACGAATAAGTGTGGAAGAAGTGCTTGACCAGCTTGATAGACTGCAAGCTACGGGCGCAGATATTGTGAAAGTTGCCTATATGCCGGCATGCCGTGACGACGCCCTCCATGTGTTGACCGCAACTGCTGAGTATACCCGTAAAAGCTCAACACCAGTTATCAGTATTGCGATGGGGGAACACGGGAAAATAACACGCAGCTTTGGACATCTATTTGGTTCTTGTGCAACATTTGCGTGTCTGTCAGGCGAACCCTCTGCTCCAGGCCAAATTGAGGTAAGCGAACTGCGTGACCAATGGGAAAAACTGCGAACATGTGGTATAAAATCGTTACCGGCCTCCCTTGACAAGATGCTCCACCAGATAGATGATTGCGACCTTGCCGAGCAAGATGCACGCCCTCATTTATGAGGTGAATTAATCACGTTGAGAGCAGCAGTGTGAAGAAGAGTGTTCGTGGCAACAGCGGCTGCGCCCCACGGACCAGGACTACCCTGTAGATCTGTGAAGGTTCCGCCTGCCTCGGTCACAATAGGAACAAGAGCAGCCATATCGTATAGCTCAAGATCGGGCTCGGCAGCAATATCAACAGAGCCCTCTGCCAGTAGCATATATGACCAAAAATCACCGTAGGCGCGGGTTCGCCACATGCGTTGCATCAGATGGTGAAACCCCTGGTCTAGGCCTTGCGTTTTCCAGCCATGAAGCGACGAATAAGATAATGATGCATCGGATAGTTCAGCTACACGCGACACCGATAAAGGCTTGGGAGCACCACGTTGACATCCAGGAGTGGTACCAAGAACACGAAATGCTCCCTGGCCCCGAGCCCCGTACCAGCGACGGTTAAGCGCAGGGGCACTTACCACCCCCACTTCAATATTTCCGTTGACTTCCAGTGCAATAAGTGTTGCCCATACAGGTACACCACGCACGTAGTTGTGAGTGCCGTCAATAGGGTCAATTATCCAGCGTCGGTTATGTGATGACGTGCTTGTACCACGTTCTTCACCAAGAATGGCATCATCAGGTCGAAGTACAGCTAAACGAGCACGCAAAGCATCTTCGGTACCCCTGTCGGCTTCAGTCACCAATGTCATATCGGCTTTGCGTTCAACATGGAAATCTGCGTTCATGAAGGCAGGGTATGTGAAGTTGTCGGCAATATCGGCAAGCTCAAGAGCGATCGCACAATCAGAAGTAAGAGAACTCTCGTGTGGGTTGGACGGTGCGGGTGTAGAAGAAAGCATGTTCATCTTACCAATATAACGTGAAAGACCTGTCGATATAGAAATGCTGTACCCTAGGTGACATGAAACCATTTGTACTGTTGGCTTCACGGCCACAAACTGAGATAGCAGATGACGAATACCAGTCATTCTTGCGTTTGGGTAACCTTGAACCTGAACAACTTATTCGTATTCGCCTGGATGAGTATCCATTATCGGAGTTCGATATTGACCTGGACGCAATTAGCGGCTTCATGGTTGGTGGTTCCCCCTTTTCCGCATCTACACCAGCAGACGAAAAAACTGCCCTGCAACACCGTGTTGAAAAAGACTTATTTGAACTCTTAGATACTCTTGTTCCTATGGATTTTCCCTTCCTTGGTGCCTGCTATGGTGTGGGCACATTGGGTGTACACCAGGCAGCGATCATTAACTCAACCTATAGCGAAGAAATATCTGCACCGACAATTTCCTTGACAGAAGAAGGAAAAAAAGATCCGCTGCTTGAAGGCTGCCCAACAGAATTTGACGCATATGTTGGCCATAAGGAAGCCTGCTATCGCCTGCCCGAACATGCAGTGTTACTGGCAACATCATCTCGATGCCCCGTACAGATGTTTAGAATCGGTCGCAATATGTACGGCACGCAATTCCATCCTGAACTAGATTGGCAATCACTGGTTAAACGCATTAATGCCTATCAGTATGCGGGGTATTATCCAGCTGAGGAAAAAGAACGCATTATTGATGGTTGCCGTGGAGCAGATGTGAGTGCTGCCAACACTATTATTAAGAAATTTGTTCAACGTTACGCGCGTTAAATACCTGAATGATTCGTACCTGATTTACCTACAACCAGTAATGTCTGCGCTAAACGATCGCAGGCTGCTAACTGTCAAGTGGTACGCTGATGGCGGGAAAAACACTACTCCTGTGATATTAGCCTGTGCGCCTAAGATGCCTGCATTATGAAGGGTTGCCGTGAAATGTTCCATTCAAATGGCATATTGTCGTATATGATGGCATCATTACCCAGCAATGAAGGTGCGAACAATGACCGAACCTCTTTCTCGACACTCAAAACATTCACATAAAGTTCCCGTCGTCGCTATTGCAACAGTTGCAGTGGTGATTATTGCAACTATTGCGATGATAGTGATCTTCTTTTTACGCGCGTCATCATCGCCCTCTGAAAAAATGAGTGTACCTCGTGCGCCAAAAGCCGTGCAGTCCTTTGCATCGCCCACTACAGAAACTCCACCAGAACCGGTGACATTTACCGTTGCAGCAACGGGGGATGTCCTGTCACACGACTGGGTGGTAAAAGCATCACATCGTAGTGATGGCACCTACGATTTTGAACCGCTTGTCGCGAACATTACACCCTATATAAAAGGTGCTGATTTGCCGCTCTTTCATAGCGAAGTTCCCTTCGGCTTTACTGAAGAACAGCATTCGGGCTATCCCGTTTTTGCGGCGCCACGCGGATGGGTCAACTCCATTAAAAAAATGGGGTACGTAGGGGCATCTCTGGCATCAAACCATACATGGGACCAGGGTCGCGACGGAATTGAAAACACTATCAAACTTTATGAAGAAAACGGATTAGGGACCTCTGGAGCCAACGTTACTGCTGAACAAGATCCCATTCAATACTATAAGCTCCATCGAAATAATCGCGATATTATCATTGCGCATCTGTCGATGACATATGGCTTGAACTACGAGAATATTCCTGAACTGAATGATAATCCGTGGTTGACACATGTGAATAATCCCGAACATATTATTGAACTGGCAAAAAAGGCTCGCAGTGAAGGTAAAGCCGATGTTGTTATTGCCTCAATGCACGGTGGCACAGAATATATGGCCCAGGCTAATGAACAACAGCAACAGTGGGCAAAAATGTTGGCAGATTCAGGTGTGGTTGACTTGTATATCGGTCATCATGTGCACGTTCCCCAACCTTTAGCAAAAATAGAGGGCGGTGTTGACGGTCAAGGTATGTATGTTTTTTACGGTACGGGTAACCTGCTGTCATCAATGGTGCCATCCATGGGGGATGGAACCCAATGTGGAATGATAGCCCATGCCACCATTACGGTTCCAGGAAAAGGCCCGGCGCACGTTGATAGTGTGGGGTGGACAAGTATTATTCTTGATCGAGGGTCTTTACAAGTATTCCCTGGCCACGGCTACGATCAGTCCAAATATCCAGGTGCTCAGCTTTCAACAAGTGCTGGCCAGCAATACTATCAACATGTGGTATCAGTGGCTGGAGACGTAGGTCAAGAAATAACGGAACCGGGAACACCTGGAGGAGACCCCGCAACCGTCGTGCCACGAAAGTAAGTGCTATGCCCAAGTTTAATGCAGCGGGTATAGTGACAGTGGTGACACTGTGCTGTGCTCTAGTATTGGGGGCCTGCACTCATAATTCAACGTCGTCAACGGCAGTAAAGAAAAGTTCTGTACCAACGGCTACGGTACAGGCCCCATCGGAAAATCCAGAGCTTTCACCCAAACCGCTAACGTTTACTATTGTGGGAACTGGTGATGTGCTTTCTCATGAAGCCGTGATGGAAGCATCATTGCAATCCGATGGAACCTATGATTACGCCCCTTTGCTTGATGATATTAAGCCCTATATTCAAGAGGCAGATTTAGCGCTATGTCATCAAGAAGTCTTATTTGCAAAGGATAATGCTTCACGTTCGGGATATCCTGTGTTTCGAGCACCACCCGGATGGGCGTCCTCCCCAAAAAAACTTGGTTACGATGGTTGCTCGCTGGCATCAAACCATACGTGGGATACAGGGCGACAGGGCATTGTTGATACGATTGCCGTATTTTCACAACAGGGACTTGGAACTGCGGGTGCCAATATCTCACCAGACCAAGATCCTATTCAATACTACGAACTGCATCGGGATCATAGGGTGATTCGTATTGCTCACCTGTCGATAACCTACGGAACAAACTATGGCGACGTAAGCGAACTCAATGAAAATCCGTGGCTGATTCAACAAAAAGACCCGAATCTGATTGTAGAACAGGCTCGACTTGCGCGCGAAAAAGGCGGGGCCGATGTGGTGATTGCCTCAGTTCATCACGGCAATGAATACAATCCCGTACCCAGTGATGAACAGCGACGCTGGGCTAAAATCCTGGCCGATTCTGGCGTAGTGGATCTGTATCTGGGGCATCATGTGCATGTGCCACAGGCAATTGAACGAATTGATGGCGGCGTTGATGGTCAAGGGATGTACGCATTTTTTGGAACAGGTAACCTGTTAAGTCACCATCAAACCCGCGTTGGCGTGGCCACAGAAACAGGAATCATTGCCAGGGCAACACTGACAGTTCCTGCACAGGGAAATGCCCGCGTTGACAACGTGTCGTGGATAGCGATCGGTGTAGACCGCCAGACCAGTCGTGTCTACACAACATATCATTATGACCAGTCAGAACATCCTGAGTCTGAGTTAAGTAATGATCTTGCGCAGCGCTATCACGACTATGTAAGTGAGGTTGTGGGAAACGTTGCTGCGGAATGGACACAGCCACCAGGCAAGCCTGCTGAACCTGCCTCCATTATTGCTAGGTAAATAACGTTAACGGTAAAACCTCAAGAAAAAAGAGCACATGAAGGATGTTGTTATGATGAGTATAAAAGGACAAAGTCGCCGGTTAGCGCCACGACTAGGCATTATAGTGGCGCTGTTGATAGTGGCTGTTGCCGCTGTTATGATTGCCAGTCTTTATTCCACATCATCATCTGTTTCTCAGCCTGCTCGCACATCGGCGAAGGCGTCGCCCTCTGAAAAATCCTCGACACCAACACCGTCGCAAACGCCCACACCAAAGATAGACCCTGTGACCTTTACTGTTGCAGCAACAGGTGATGTTTTACCGCATAAAGGCGTGGTGAGGGCTTCGCGCCAGGGGGACGGCACCTATGATTTTGAGCCTTTGCTGCACAACCTCACCCCCTATATTTCGGGTGCCGATTTTTCGATTTTTCATGCAGAGGTTCCTTTTGGCCTCAACGATGACCATATTGCTGGCTATCCTGTGTTCGCTGCGCCACGAAGTTGGGTAAACTCGGTGAAGGCTATGGGCTATGATGCGGTGTCGCTGGCCTCCAACCACACGTGGGATCAGGGGTTGGCTGGTATTGAAACAACTATTAAACTGTATGAAGAACACGGGTTTGGTACCACGGGAGCAAGTTATCGTCCAGATGAGGGGCCGATTCAGTACTATACGCTCACACGTAATGGGCGTGATATTACGATTGCGCATCTATCGTTGACCTACGGTTTGAACCCAGGTATTGTGCCAGAGCTCGCCAAAAATCCGTGGATGACAAATGTTGATAATGTTGAAGAAATCGTGGAGCTTGCCAAAAAAGCCCGCAGTGAAGGCCATGCTGATGTGGTCATAGTGTCGGGACATGCTGGATGGGAATACAAAACTGAGCCAACAAAACTACAGGTGCGCTGGACAAAGGCTTTGGCTGAATCGAAAACTGTTGACCTTTATATTGGTCACCATGTTCACGTTGCTCAACCGATCCAGACACTTGAAGGAGGACCTGATGGGAGGGGAATGCCAGTCTTTTACGGCACCGGAAATTTGCTGGCAACAATGGGGCCCCAGTTTGGGATTGGTACACAAACAGGGATGATAGCCCATGCCACTATCACTGTGCCCAGTGAAGGCCCCGCCCATGTCGACTCAATAGGGTGGACGCCACTGGTATTCGATATCAACTCGCATCAAGTGTTTCCAGTTCATGCCTATGATCGGGCGCGCTATCCTGGTTCGGGTCTGCCAAATTCAACAGCAACAACCTACTACAATCATGTGAAATCGATTGTGGGAAACGATGTTTTGGAAGTCAACGAACCGGGGACGCCAGGTGGTGATCCTCCTGTCGCATTGAAGCGCTAAGGCAGGAAAGGATTCGACCCCGGTTCGTCAAGCGGAGCTATTACGGGTACTTAAGAATAGAGTTTGTTGATTTCTTCGCTAAAACGTTTGACAACACTTTTACGTTTGACCTTCAGCGAAGGTGTAAGAAGACCATTTTCCTCAGTAAAATCAGTTTTAAGGATCGAAAACTTACGAATTGATTCCGCGCGCGACACCTGTTTATTTGCCTTCGTAATGGCTGCGGTAATCGAGGCTCTGATATCTGGATGTGTGGAAGCCTCAATAACAGTCATATCGGGCAGTTTATGGTTAGCTAGCCAGTTAGGCAGCATATCTGCGTCAAGAGTAACCAGCGCAGAAATAAAGGGACGTTCGTTACCTAACACTATTATCTGTGAAATGAGCGGGTGAGAACGTAACGAATCTTCTAAAACAGCAGGTTGGACGTTTTTTCCTGAGGACGTCACAATCAACTCTTTTTTTCGGCCAGTCACGAAGATGAAACCATCTTCGTCGATATATCCAAGATCGCCGGTACGCAACCAGCCTTCCTTCGTTAACGAGGCCTGAGTTTCTTTTGGATTATTGTGGTAGCCATCAAAGATGCCCACACAGTCAATAAGAATCTCGCCGTCATCATCAACACAAATTGTGGCTCCAGGTATGGGTGTGCCAATGGAGCCTGCACGGGCTTTATCCATACTGTTACATACGCATCCGCCACTGGCTTCGGTCAATCCGTATCCCTGATAAACGTAGAGACCAGCCCCTGTGAAAAAGCGTTGAATCTTTGCAGAAAGGGGGGCACCACCAGAAACGACGCACTTCATCTTTCCGCCCATAAGATCCTTAATCTTATTGAGTACCAGCTTGGAGGCTACCCAGTATCGAAAACGCAGCCACTTTGAAACAGGTTCCTGTGTTTCATTTGCCAAAGCAACGCTTTCGGCGATGTTGACTGACCACTTAAAGATACGCTTTTTCATCCCTTTACCGGCTTTAGCGTCGGCAGCGCTAAAGATTTTTTCTAAAACACGTGGAACTGCGCCAATCGTGGTGGGTTGAAAAGTTGCCATATCGTTAAGAAGATTCTTAGTATCAGGAACATGGGCGCACACGCCTTCGCCAAGCAATGCCATATAAGATGCTTGACGTGCATAAATATGGGCTAATGGTAAAAACAATAGCAGGCGCACAGACTGGGGTTTGACAGCTTCGGGGAATAGGCAGGCAGCCTGAAGCGTATTTGCTGTGATATTGCGGTGGGTGAGTCTGACACCACGTGGCCGGCCAGTGGTTCCCGAGGTGTAAACAATAGTGGCAAGGTCATCGGGTTCGATGGAGTGAATTGAATCATCAATAATGTCGCTGGGAACTTTGCGACCTCTATCAATAAGATAACTGATGCAGTCTTCCTCGAAAACATATGTTGTACATTCAGAAATATTGTTGATAAGGGCTTCATGGGCCTGGGAGTAACAAAAAACCGCAGTGATCTGAGAATCTTCAATAAGCCACTTTACCTGTGAAGGTGAATCTGTTTCATAAATTGGAACAGTGATGATGTTACATGCTTGAGCTGCAATATCAAGCAGTGTCCATTCGTAACAGGTAGGAGATAAAATCCCAATAACATCACCTTTTTTGAGTCCAGTTGCAAAAAGACCGGCTGCCAGTTCTTTCATTTGGGTGACAAATTGACGCGCACTAATGTCTATCCATGTATCCCCCAAAGAGGCTTTACGTAAAATAATGGGGTTATTAGGAGAACGCATAGCGCGCTGTTCTAATAGTGCGGGCATTGATGCGTGTTCAGGGACGTCAACGGCACTAGCGCGTTGGACTCTGTTAGCTTCAATCGTAAGTTCCATATAAATCCGTCTTCCTGGAAAAATTGTGTAACGTGCATATCAAGAAGCTGAACAGTATTGAACTTTGCTTGTGATCGATGCACAAGCGTAACTTACGGATGCGAAAGTTACGCTCTAGTAACATACGGTATCGTAAGTTTTCTGGATACAGCAACTTTAACTGGCGTGTTTGTGGTGCCCGACAGGATTGATAGAGGTGTCCCCATAAAGTAACCTCGATAAGAGCCCATGTGAAGTGGGCGGTGGAAGTAAAAAAGAAAAGCGAACGTTATTTGCAACACAATGACAGTGATAAGTTTGACCCACTGTTCCCAGACATTTATGCTTGTAGCACGGTATCCGCCATGTCGGATTCCCGCGAAAGCGCCGGTTTTGTCACAGCGGCAAGCTTTGCCTTCTGAAAGACACAAGAGGAAAAAGCATTCCAGATGACGATCGGCCACGGGCTCTAGAATTTCCGTCGGAGCTCCGAACGTCCTGCTACCTGGTGAATTGTCAGTATAACTGTGAAAACTCACCGGGGCTGCTAAGTAACGGAAGGGTAGCAAGCAAGGGCGGGTCGGCCCCCGATGGAATGTTGGTGTCCGAAAGCGGGGGCAAGGCAAAGTGGACTCTGACAAGACATTGATTACAAAAGAAAGACGGAGAAGTAGTGCCTACAATTCAGCAGCTCGTCCGCAAAGGACGCACTGATAAGCCCACGTCGACTTCGACACGTGCGCTGAAAGGCAGCCCTCAACGTCGCGGCGTATGCACCCGCGTGTATACCACAACACCGAAGAAGCCGAACTCGGCACTTCGTAAAGTGGCACGTGTGCGTTTGTCCAGCGGTATTGAAGTTACTGCCTACATCCCAGGTGTTGGCCACAACCTGCAGGAACACTCGATTGTTCTTGTACGCGGTGGTCGTGTGAAAGACCTGCCGGGTGTTCGCTACCACATTGTTCGTGGTTCATTAGATACACAAGGTGTACGCGACCGTGCTCAGGGTCGCTCCAAGTACGGCGCAAAGAAGGAGAAGAAGTAATGCCTCGTAAAGGCCCAGCTCCAAAGCGCCCTCTAGCTGTTGACCCGGTATATGGGTCCACTATTGTGACGCAACTGGTGAACCGAGTTCTGCTAGACGGCAAAAAAGCCCTGGCCGAACGTATTGTTTACGGCGCACTTGAAGGTGTGCGCGAGCGTACGGAACAGGAACCAGTGACCGTGTTAAAGCGTGCGCTTGACAATATACGTCCACAGCTTGAGGTTCGCTCTCGCCGTGTTGGCGGTGCTACCTACCAGGTGCCAATGGAAGTTCGCTCCTCACGAGCAACAACTCTAGCACTTCGTTGGTTGGTAGACTTTAGCCGCAAACGCCGCGAGAAAACTATGACAGAACGTCTTACCAATGAAATTCTTGATGCCTCAAATGGCTTGGGAGCATCGGTAAAGCGTCGTGAAGATATGCACAAGATGGCGGAGTCAAACAAGGCTTTCGCTCACTATCGTTGGTAATCTAGGTTCAGACCTACTATTGACGTCAGACAATAATCTACAAGCGAAGGATGACTCCAGTGGCACTAGACGTGCTTACCGACCTAAATAAGGTCCGCAACATCGGCATCATGGCACACATTGATGCTGGCAAAACAACGGTGACAGAACGCATTCTGTACTACACCGGAATCAACTACAAGATCGGCGAAACCCACGATGGTGCCGGTACAATGGACTGGATGGAGCAGGAAAAAGAACGCGGTATTACCATTACCTCGGCTGCAACAACCTGTTTTTGGAATAACAACCAGATCAACATCATAGATACTCCTGGCCACGTCGATTTTACCGTTGAGGTCGAACGCTCGCTGCGCGTACTTGACGGTGCTGTAGCGGTATTTGACGGCAAAGAGGGCGTTGAACCTCAGTCAGAAACCGTGTGGCGTCAGGCCGATAAGTACAATGTTCCCCGTATATGCTTCATCAACAAGATGGACAAACTGGGAGCTGACTTCTACTATTCGGTACAAACCATTAAAGACCGCCTTAATGCAACACCCATTGTCATGAACCTGCCCATTGGCGCAGAAAATGACTTCAGCGGAGTTGTGGATCTGATCAAGATGAAGGCGATTCGCTTCCCAGAAACAGGTGATGATGGTAAACCCACATTAGGTGCTGTTGTTGTGGAAGAGGATATTCCTGCTGACATGGTGGAAAAGGCCGAAGAATATCGTATGGCCCTTATCGAAGCCGCAGCAGAAGGCAGCGAAGAATTGATGGACGAGTATCTGGAAAATGATACCTTGACCAACGAACAGATCATTGAAGGCGTGCGCGCACGTACCCTGGCTTCGGAAGCCTACCCTGTGTTTGCAGGTTCAGCCTTTAAGAACAAAGGTGTCCAGCCAGTTCTTGATGGCGTTATTCGCTACCTACCTTCGCCGTTGAACGTGGAAGCTGTGAATGGCTTTGATCCTAAAGATGAAAGCATTGAACTGTCACGTAAGCCATCTGAAGATGAACCTTTTGCTGCCTTGGCATTCAAAGTTGCAGTACACCCCTTCTATGGTCGCTTGACCTATGTGCGTGTCTATTCAGGCAAAGTATCATCGGGTGCAACAGTACTGAACTCGACAAAAGGTAAGCGCGAACGCGTAGGAAAACTGTTCCAGATGCACTCCAACAAGGAAAATCCTGTTGAAGAAGCACATGCTGGTCACATCTACGCTTTCATTGGCTTGAAGGACACTACAACTGGTGACTCGCTGTGTGCACAGGATAAACCGATTATTCTGGAATCAATGACATTCCCGGAACCAGTTATCCACGTGGCCATCGAACCAAAGACAAAAGCAGACCAAGAAAAACTTGGTCTGGCTATTCAAAAACTTGCTGAAGAAGACCCAACCTTCACCGTGAAGCTTGACCAGGAAACTGGGCAGACAGTTATCGGTGGTATGGGTGAGCTTCACCTTGACGTGCTGGTTGACCGTATGCGCCGTGAGTTTAAAGTGGAAGCTAATGTGGGTGCTCCCATGGTTGCTTACCGCGAGACAATTTCACGTGTTGCCGATAAGGTCGAATATACGCACAAGAAACAGACCGGTGGTTCGGGTCAGTTCGCAAAGGTGCTGTGCTCCTTCGAACCGATCCCGCTGGATTCAGAGAAAGCATACGAATTCGAGAACAAAGTCACAGGTGGCCGCGTTCCGAAAGAATATATTCCCTCTGTTGATGCCGGTATCCAAGACGCAATGGAAAATGGCGTACTTGCCGGTTATCCATTGGTGGGCATTCGTGCAACACTGCTTGATGGTCAGTATCATGATGTGGACTCATCTGAAATGGCCTTCAAGATTGCTGGCTCTATGGTGCTTCGTGAAGGCGCCAAAAAAGCTCGGCCAGTGCTGCTTGAGCCTATTATGAGTGTTGAAGTCCGTACACCGGCCGACTATATGGGCGATGTCATCGGTGACTTGAACTCTCGTCGTGGAACCATTCAGGAAATGAATGATGTTCACGGGATTAAAGTAGTCCAAGCAAAGGTACCGCTGTCAGAAATGTTCGGTTATGTTGGTGATCTGCGTTCCAAGACGCAGGGTCGCGCAGTGTATACCATGCAGTTCGACAGCTACGACGAAGTTCCTGCCAGTGTATCTCAGGAAATCGTCGCCAAAGCAAAGGGCGAGTGAGCCCTGCGTGTGATACGCACGCGGCGCATGGTAGCGGCCACAACTTCGTCCTCTGAATTAAAAAAGAGGACGTAGACTGGAAGATGCGATGCGCATGGAGATTTGCGTTGAGGTATATCCGCGACGTAGATTGATATTTGCAAAGAAAATCACAAAGAAATTCGTAGGAACTCATTCGCCTACAGATGTTAGTCTTGTAGCGAAGATAACTACCCGAGTCCAGGAGGACACAAGTGGCGAAGGCCAAATTTGAACGCACGAAGCCGCACGTAAACGTCGGCACCATCGGTCACGTTGACCATGGCAAGACCACGCTGACAGCGGCTATTACCAAAGTATTGCACGACAAATACCCCGACTTGAACGACTATACGCCGTTTGAAGATGTCGATAACGCTCCTGAAGAGCGTGACCGTGGTATTACCATCAACGTTTCTCACGTTGAGTACGAGACCGAAGCACGTCACTATGCGCACGTTGACGCCCCAGGTCACGCCGACTACATCAAGAATATGATTACAGGTGCTGCCCAGATGGACGGCGCTATCCTTGTTGTAGCTGGCACCGACGGTCCAATGGCTCAGACTAAAGAGCATGTGCTGCTTGCTCGCCAGGTGGGCGTTCCCGCTATCCTGGTTGCATTGAACAAGTGCGACATGGTTGAAGATGAAGAAATGCTGGAGCTCGTTGAAGAAGAATGCCGCGAGCTGCTTGGCGACCACGGTTTCGACTCTGACTGCCCGGTGATTCACCTTTCCGCATTGAAGGCTCTTGAGGGCGACGATAAGTGGGTTGGTAAGGTTGAAGAGCTCATGGAAGCTGTTGACACCTTTATCCCAACACCTGAGCGTGACCTTGACAAGCCATTCCTTATGCCAGTTGAAGACGTCTTCACTATTACTGGCCGTGGCACCGTAGTTACAGGTCGTGTTGAGCGTGGTCAGCTGACCCTCAACTCCGAAGTTGAGATTCTAGGTATTCGTGATCCGCAGAGCACCACTGTTACCGGTATCGAAACCTTCCACAAGAGCCAGGATGAATGCCAGGCTGGCGACAACTCCGGTCTGTTGCTGCGCGGTATCAAGCGCGAAGATGTGGAACGTGGCCAGGTTATTGTTAAGCCCGGTTCAATTACCGTTCACACCAACTTCGAAGGTCAGGTTTACGTACTGAAGAAGGAAGAAGGTGGACGTCACAAGCAGTTCTTTACTGGCTACCGCCCTCAGTTCTACTTCCGTACCACTGACGTGACCGGCGTTATCACACTGCCGGAAGGCACAGAAATGGTTATGCCTGGCGACACCACTGAAATCAGCGTTGAGCTTATTCAGCCCATCGCTATGGAGGTTGGCCTTGGCTTCGCTATTCGCGAAGGCGGTCGTACCGTTGGTTCAGGTCGTGTGACTTCGATTTCGAAGTAGTCGACTCAGCAGCTCGTTGCTACTGATGATCAAAGTAGCGTAGGAGATCAATGAGCTGTATATAATCTTAAAAGTGCCCTCGGACAAGTCCGAGGGCACTTTGACATTGGTGAGCCTTTTTATGCCAGCGGCTCCTCAATGCTTAGACGAAGTAGTCTTCACCCGTGAAAACTACTTGATAGATAACGGTTGATTCACTATTGAGCCTGCAAGAGTCTTTTATTCAGTGGTCTTGCGATGCCTTTGAAATCACATGGTGTGGCCTGAAATCTTGTGAGAAAAAGAGTAACGTTAAAGACGAGCCAACGTGCGCGCACAAAGTTTGGAGCCGGTAGAAACAGAAGTCACACGCTGTTTCAAACAGGTTTATCATAGGTTTTGTGCCAGACAAAAGGGTGGCAAACCTTTGTATTCTGTTTCTGACAACCTCACTTTTGCACGCCACACATGCGATTGAAAGGAATATATTGTCTAGCGTTGCAGAAATACTTGTGAAACAACTTGAACAAGCTGGCGTTGAACGTATTTACGGCATTGTAGGAGATTCCCTCAACCCTGTTGTTGATGCGGTACGGCGTTCAAAAGTTATCGATTGGGTGCATGTACGCCACGAGGAAGCTGCCGCATTTGCTGCCGCTGCAGAAGCAGAACTTACAGGAAAGTTAGCGGTATGTGCGGGATCGTGTGGACCGGGAAACTTGCATTTGATCAACGGTCTATATGATGCCAATCGCTCACGTGTCCCGGTATTAGCAATTGCAAGCCATATTCCATCTTCTCAGATTGGTACCAATTTCTTCCAAGAAACCCACCCGGACCGACTGTTTAATGAATGTTCGGTTTATTCTGAAATGCTTTCTACAGCCGAACAGATGCCCCGCGTTTCGCGTACGGCAATTCAACACGCTTTAGCAGGCCCCGGTGTTGCAGTGCTAACACTACCGGGTGATGTGGCAAGTGCCGAGGTGCAAAATGATACACCCATTACCATTACAAGCCCACATCCTGCACGTATTGTTCCCGCTGAACAGGATATTCGTGCATTAGCTGATGCAATCAATAAGGCGGATAAAGTCACCTTGTTTGTTGGGGCAGGAGCTGCTGGTAGTCATGATGACATTATCGAGCTCGCTGGAAAGATGAAGGCACCAATAGGTCATTCACTCCGTGGAAAAGAATTTATCCAATGGGACAATCCCTATGACGTGGGGATGTCTGGACTCTTAGGATACGGCGCGTGTCAAAAAGCAATGGAATCCGCAGATTTGCTGATTTTGGTAGGAACCGATTTTCCTTATCAGCAGTTTTTACCAAAAAATGTTCTTACCGCTCAAATTGAGATTGATGCTTCACGGCTTGGTCGTAGAACACGCCTTGACCTTGCTATCCATTCAGATGTAAAAGAAGCCATCGCCGCTTTAATGCCGTTAGTAAAGCTAAAAACTGATGATTCTTTCCTTCAGGCAATGCTGAAAGAACAAGCACATCTGATGGATAAGGTTGTTGGTGCCTACACCAAAGATGTTGCGAAGTATCAGCCGATTCACCCAGAGTATGTAGCGGTTAAACTTGATGAGGCAGCACCCGAGGATGCAATTTTCACTGTTGATACTGGGATGTGTAATGTGTGGGCATCACGCTATATTACCCCTAATGGACAACGTCGCGTCATTGGTTCATTCCTGCATGGGTCCATGGCAAATGCGATGCCCCATGCCATCGGCGCTGCTTTTCAGGACAGAACCGTTGTTGCCATGTGCGGTGATGGTGGCCTTTCCATGTTGCTTGGTGATTTACTTACCATCAAGGCCTACGATTTGCCGATAAAATGCGTGGTATTTAATAACTCCAGCTTGGGCATGGTCAAACTAGAAATGTTGGTAGAAGGACTACCAGATTTTGCGACAACAGTTTCCACCGTGGATTATGCAAAGATTGCTACAGGTATGGGGCTGCGCGCAGTTCGTGTTGATGATCCAAAAGACCTTGAAGATGTCTTCCATACGGAGTTTGCCACATCAGGCCCCGCTGTGATTGATGTTGTCACTGATCCGAATGCTTTATCGCTTCCACCAAAGATCACCCTTGACCAAATGCGTGGCTTTGGCACTGCCATGGCAAAGCAGGTGCTTAATGGTGGTTTTGGAGAAGTCATGTCTATGGCAAGGTCGAACTTGCGTAACATTCCGCGCCGTTTTTAAGTAAACAGGTCGAAGAGGCTGGGGATAAAGCAACTGGACAAAGGTTGACTGGGGTACTTGCCGGGGTGGAAAAAAGAAAAACACCAAGTAGTCTGAGGGGAAGGAATCTGTAAGACAAGGTGGCTGGAAGCCAGGATATTTACCCGGGTGCCATTTGTCAATACGCGTGCCTCGAACAGCCATTCCATCCAACGCGTCTCAACCCAGTAAACAACGCCTCAACGTTGAAGCCTACCAAGGCCCCACCCCGGTAAAACACCCCATCAACCCGGTTATGGCATAATGGTGACGACATATTGAAAGGATACCTATGCCACGGATTCGACTGGATATTGCCTATAATGGCACCGATTTTCACGGATGGGCCGATCAACCTGACCAGCGAACTGTTCAAGGTGATCTGACAAGTGCATTGCAGCTGATTACCCAACAAGATATTCAACTGACGGTGGCGGGAAGAACCGATGCAGGTGTCCACGCCACTCGACAGGTAGCGCACTTTGACCTGCCCGATAATGTCGGTTTTCTTCAAAGAACCCAGTGTGAACAGTTTGTGGATGCCGATACCGTAGCAAAAGGAATAGATGCGCCGGCAACATCAATTTTGACACAAGATGTGACTGGTATCGGTGCCCAAGATGAAACTCACCAGCTTTTCCAGTTGGAACAATACGCATTTGCTCGTCGTATTAACAGCGTTTTGGCATCACGTGGGGTAACAGATATAGTGGTCACCGCTGCAAGCGTGGTATCCCCACAATTCGATGCACGCTTTGGCGCCCTCTACAGAAAATACTGTTACCGTATTGGTGATACCTTCGCCACGTGGCAGCCAACGCGCACCGACATTTTTCGGGGAAAATTTCCGTTACCACTTGACGTTGAACTTATGAACAGAGCTGCGCAAGTGTTTGTGGGTGAACATGATTTTTTGGCGTTTGCAAAGCCGCGTGAAGGTGCAAGTACTGTTCGTGAAATATTCACATTCAGCGTATATCGCGCACCTGGCCCTCCAGTTGAAAAACCTCCCTTGCATACCGATGATACCAAGACATTTTACTGTTCGTTACCCGACGGTAGTGCTTGTGTCGAACCGACGGTACATCTGGGTGAACAAAACGCTAGACACCTGGTTGCCCCCAAAATACATCCCGACACATCCGGACACATCGAGTGCTGGGTTCAAGGTGATGCTTTTTGTCATTCGCAGGTGCGTTTTATGGTGGGTGCATTAATAGATGTGGGGCGTGGGTTGCGAGACATTGAATGGGTGGTACAGACTTTGGCTGCCAGGCAGCGCACGCCGAAGGTTCAGTTGGCCCCAGCCTGCGGTCTTACCCTTGAACAGGTTGCCTATCCTGAAACGGTATCCGCATTAGCTGAACAATCAAAGAGGGCGAAGCGCGTGCGGACTCTTCCTGCTGGACGGTGACACAGGAGGGCAATACAGAACCTTGTCGAACCACTTTAGGTGCTAAATGATGACCGTGTGGTAGTGCAGATGACATGCATCTGCACTACCACACGGATCAAAGGAGCATACTCAAAAGCCTGTGATAACAAGGATGTGTCGGCCTCTTTCACCGACACAACAAAGTGAGGTGCTTATGAGACGTTGTTATGTCAAAGGACTATCAGGGCTGATACCCATTTTTTCGATGGTACGGCCTGTTTCAAAATAGTTTTCGTCATTATAGGCACTGGCAATATGAATGCAGGACTCAACAATGGGAACTTTGATGCCTTTAGCGGTTGCCAAACTGTAACAGGGTACCAACAGGTAGGGGACATCTTCGGTAATATAGCGTGCCTTCGATGACGCAGGAGCGCTATCTATTTTCACATGAGTAGTTGACGCACGATTGAACTCGTAAACGCTGGCATAATCCGATTCGTAAAGCGTATTCATTGCGTCAAGCTCAGTGCGCAAATCATAGCCCCAGGCTTTTCCAACGCGCAGACGTTCTTCATCCATTTTTGCTGCAGCACGGGCTGTAGCGGGACTACAGGCATCGCGATAATAATTAAAGTTACCTTCGAAGTTTTCTAAGATCCCCATGTTAAGGGTAGTAAGAAGCGGGTGTCCACCAAAGTTAATGTTTTCCAAGCCAGCTTCTAGCGGGTCACGAAGGAACTCAACTGGAATCGGCATAAGTGACGAAAGAATATCCTTTACCTGGTCGGTTGCCTTTGGGAAAATACTGAGAGGAAGCATAGCCTTTATTCCCATAATGGTGATGACACCAGGGTCTACCAGGCGACATGCCCAAGGAATTGAAATAGCGTCAATAAAGGTAATATCCAAATCAGCTTTACCCGACTCGTTTTTCATGCGATTCAATGCCAGGCCACCATAGTTGCCTGGCATAATGATGAGCTTATGACTATTGGTAAGATAGGGCAGCATGGCTTTGAACAAGATTTCTTGGGCGAATGACGGACATATCATCATGATGTTGTCCGAGAAACTCAGGGCTTGCTCAATATTGGTTGTTGCTAAAGCGATTTTTGCGCGCCCTCCAAAAAGCATTTTCGACTCATGATATTCGTCCAAAGCCGTGATGTGACCGGTTTCTTGGATAGCTTCGATCTGGGTTGCAAATGCGGGATCGTCATAAATGCAGACGCTGTGACCGTTTTTCGCCAGGTGATAGGCGGCTGTCACCCCGCCGTTACCTGCACCAATAATACTAACTGTTGTCATAATAGGACCTTTCGGGCTGTGAGTTGTTACTTGTTTAGGTTGTGGAATGAAGAAGAACTAGTTGGGGGCCTGGGCAAATACTCCTGTGTGGAACCTTGAATCCACACAGATAACCCCGATGAAACGGATAGCCTGACGGTAAGTCTGCGCGGTCAAGCATTGAGAGCTGGCTAAAGGGTTACAGACAGTTACTGGACAACTCGTCACCACAACTGGTGTGCCAATGCTGCAAAACCAGCACGGTGGAACCACCCATCCTGGGGCTATTGGAAGATAAGGACCGAAGTGATAAGAACAATAAGGTTAAGCCCAATGACCACAACAATCGGCAGCTTCATAAAGCGCAGCCATGTGGTGTATTCAACGTGATTCATCTGCAAACCACCCATGAGGATTCCCGAAGTTGGGCTGACCATGTTGATGACACCGTGAGTAGCGGCAAAAATCATGATCATAATCTCGGGTGGTAGACCCATATTGTGGGTAAGAGCCCCCATAATAGGCATTGTGATATAGGCAAGGCCAGAAGATGATGGAATAAGGAACGCTAAGAACAAATAGATGACATAGGAACCCAGAACAAAAAGAATCGGAGAAAAGTCTTCAAGCAAGAGCGTCGATTGTTCAAGAATGTAGAGGTCAAGATGTGTTGCCGACATAAGAACTGATGTTCCGCGGGCAAGCACAATAATGAGTACAACCGAGAGCATGTCATTGGCACCAGCAACGAACGCGGCAATAGTGTCTTTTTCAGTGATACGGAAAATAGCGGCAATGGCAAGCCCCGTGAAGAGGAACCACATTGATAGGTCACCAAAGTACCAATCGCCAAAGTTTTGGCCTGTCAAGTATGATGTCCAGCCGTCAAAAATATGAATCCCAAATTTTTGCCAAGGAATGAGCGAAACAATCATGATGACAAAGGCGGCACTAAAAATGGTTAACACCATCTTGTGTTTCTTTGTGAAGTCAAGAGTATTCTCAGAGGTCGTAGAGAAGTGCTCTTTCATGAGGTTTTGTTCCTGTAAGGATAAAATCGTGGAGCCTTTAGAAGCCTTAACCTTCTTTGCGTATCTCATAACGAAAAGAATCGATGCGGCAGTGGTTGTGAGCCATAGAGCAACCCCAATACCGATAACGATACCGGCATTCGTTTTAATGTCGATGGCAGTGAGGGCATCCATGGCAACACCTGTTGCAAAAGGGTTCACTGTGGATCCAAGAACACCTGAACCAGAACCTAAAAGAACAATACCTACTGAGACGATGGTGTCAAAACCAGCAACAACCATCACAGATGTTAAAAGTGCATAAAATGGCAGTGTTTCTTCCGACATGCCAAATGTGGTTCCACCGATGGAAAAAAGCACCATGAGGATGGGAATAATAATCAGTTCGTTGCCGTGGAGCTTCCGAACAACGTGTTGGATACCAGCCTCTAAGGCACCAGTTTTATTGACGATGGAAAGAAAACCACCAAGCATCAAAATAAAGATACAAATTTCCATAGCATCTTTAAACCCTAAAAACGGTGCCATAATAACCGTTGAAAGGGAGGCGCCAATCACGTGGGCAACATCGCCGTCCTCTGATAACAGTTCAGGGGAGAACGTTGCACCAGCAATAAAGTTTGTGATGATAGCTAAGATAACAAGAACGATAAACAAGATAGAAAACGATGAAAGTGAAAACTTCGTTGTTTTAGACATGTACAACAACCCTTTCAGTTGAAAAACGATGGTACGGAACATCTTTTTTCAGCCTAAAAGGCAAATGTGTAGCAAATGTATCGCTGATGTAATAAATTGTGGTGCAGGAACTACAAAACTGGAGCAGGTGTAAAGTGAAAATCCTGTTAGTCGAAGATGACAACGAAATTAATAACCTTGTGACATTCTACCTGAAACGAAAAAACTGGGAGGTGTGCTCGGCTTCAACCTATAGTCATGCACTTCAACAGCTTAATGACGACTTTTCGGTATTCGTATTTGATGTGATGCTGCCTGATGGCAACGGATTAGAGCTTGTTGAAAAGGCGAAGCAGCGATTCCCGTCGATCCCCGTCATTGTTATTTCAGCACGTACTTCAAGCCTTGACCGAGTAACTGGATTTGAACATGGAAGCGATGACTATATTACAAAACCATTTTTGCCTGAAGAACTTATTTATCGTGTGGATCGACTTGTTCAACGCAGCGCAGTAATGTCAACGATATCTTTGACACATTACATCATTGATACGGGTGAGCGCAGCGTCTATTGCCGAAGCGACAAGGTTGAACAAACGAGTGGCAAAGCTGGGAATGATGATGACAACACGGAGAGCAAAGATGGGACATCACATGTACAGCAGAAAATCGAGCTGACAACAAAAGAATTCGATATTGTGATGTACCTGGTGAACCACCGCAATATGGCGTTGTCACGTGAACAAATTATGCAGGGGATAGGTGACGACCCCGTGTATATGAGTGGAAGGATTATTGATAACCAGATTAAAAATATCAGAAAAAAGATGCCAAAGATTCATATAGATACCATCTATGGCTATGGGTATAGGTTGAACGGATGAAAGAAGCAACGTGGCTATTTAAGCGCACAGTGACAATTTTTGTACCAGTATTTATTGTTGTGTTCTTTATGGGGTCAGTGATTTTATATTGGGGGTCCTACTATTACTTCGGTTCGATTTTTGAAGATCGCGTTATTGATGAATACACCTACGAAAAACAAAAAGAGCTGGGAATCGAAAACGAATGGATTGTTGGTGTCACCGCCCACAATATCGACGTTGTGCAGGCAGTCCACGGCGATAAGGTTCGCGACCTTGTGCAGCAATTAGAGGAAAAACAAACCGCAAAAAAACAGGTCTATCGTGAAAAAATTGATAATAAGCGCCTGCTTATAATGATTGAACTTGATAACAGCAAGGGTGAACGTATCTACCGATACAGCATTATTCGCGACATGTATATGGAGGTTCTTCCTGGTATTACACTGTTTTTCTTTATCTTTTTACTGGCAATATTTTTGCTGATGCTTCTTTTCTACAAAAAACTGAGTGACCACCTTTACACTAATATCTCGATCATAAAAGAACAGTCAGCAGAGCTTGCAACCGACATATATTCCGCCTCCGAAATCCACGTCGAAACAGGTGATGAAGATGTGAAATCTCTGGCAGCTAGTTTTAATCGGATGAAAAAGCGTTTGATTGAAAAAGATGAAAACCAGCAATCAATGATTCGCTTTATCTCACATGAATTAAAAACACCCACAATGGTCATTAAAGGATACGCACAAGCTGGTAGTGACGATTTGTATCCGAAAGGCACACCAAAGGCTTCATTTGAGGTTATTAAACAGCAAGCTGACCGAATTGATGAACGTACCCATACGCTCATGCGCGTGTCGGAATATCTGTATGAAAGAGGAAAAGAAAAAGATCGTTGTCCCATCGTGTTAGCAGACCTTCTAGCAAAAGTCATCGACATGGTCACACCGCTAACAGATATTGCAATACAGGTGGAATGCGACAAGGCAATCACCATTGAAGGCTACGAGACGCTGCTGAGTATTCTTTGTGAAAATCTCATTAACAACCAAATACGTTACTGTGATTCCTTTATCACCATTACTGCACAGCAGATACCATCCACGTATAAGGATACGTCTCATGGTTTCACATCCCATGTTGGTAGCAGCAATATGTTTGGCAAGACAGTGGTGGCTGGAGACGCGAGGAATTCCAGCTCGATTCAATCATCGAGCGTTCAAGAGGCAGCCAGGGTTGCTGGCACAGTCAATGTACCTGCGGTGTCAAGTACTACCGATAAGGGTAAGCCTACAGCCGTGGAGGATGTCACCGGGACGGCACATGTGGCTGCACCCGCTGGAGTAGGCAGGAAAACTGGAAGATCTAGGCAGAATGCAGTGGCTCACCAGAAAAATACGATGGTGTGTATTTATTTTGACAACGATGGACAAATCATTAACGAGCGCACCTATCCTGAGGCCTTTACACCATTTTCATCAAAGAATGAGGGTGGGACTGGGCTTGGGTTAGCGATTGCAAAAGAAATAGCTGAACTCCATGGTGGACAGCTGCAGTTGTCAGACCGTGACGACCTCACCAGATTTATTCTTACACTGCCACTGACGAACGGCTAGGTTGATTAAGAAAAATTACCTTAGCAATCACATCATTTTTGCTATCACCCTCTGAAAGAAAAAATGTGTGCAGTTCAACAGGACTATTTCGCCTAAGATTTTGACGCTTAGGCCACAAAAGATATAGCCTTAAGACTGTTGTTCGTAATGAGTCATGTGGTGCTTATTCCCACTCGCCGCACGTAGCGTTACGATCACCAGAGTATATCTTAAGAAATCGCGGTTATCTGCCAGCAAAATGTTAATCGCGCTGATGCGACGCTCAAAAAGCAGTCGCTGGGTAGCTTGGAAAAATACGGGCCATATAAGGCGCATATAACCAAGCAGTTGCCATGTGGCGCCCAGACGTATTGCCAACAAAGCGCCATGTTTCAGTGTGCTGCGCAGCTAACCCCTAAGAAAGATGAGGCTACGCCTGTGCGTACATATATACCTAAGGTAAACGAGATCACTCGTAAGTGGTATGTCATTGATGCCGATAACGTTGTCCTGGGGCAACTGGCAGTGGCTGCTGCAAACTTACTTCGTGGGAAGCATAAGCCAGAATATACACCCAATGAAGACCTAGGCGATCACGTTATTATCATTAACGCCGCCAAGGTTGCATTAAGCGGAAACAAGCGTGAAGCAAAGCGCGCGTATCGTCACTCGGGTTACCCCGGTGGCCTGAAGTCCGTGACTTATGGCGAGCTTCTTGACAAGAATCCTGAAAAAGCTGTTGAAAAGGCTGTCCGCGGCATGGTGCCAAAGACAAAACTTGGCCGCGCTCAGATGCGTAAACTCCGTGTTTTTGCCGGAGCTGAGCATCCTCACGAGGCCCAACAGCCCGAACCCTATACCATTACCCAAGTCACCCAGTAGGCTTTGCCGAACGGTCCGAAACTTTAGAGGAGAAACGTGGCACAGACCACTGTTGAAGAAGAAGAACTGTTGGAGGAAGAAACCCCCAGTTCGTACACGACAGAGACCGAAACCGCCGAAAAAACCGGTAAAGGTCAGTCCGCGACCGTCCCAGGGTATGGCTTGGGACGCCGCAAACGCGCTATTGCCCGGGTCCGTTTGGTTCCTGGTAGCGGCGAATGGAAGATTAATGGCCGCAGCTTGGAAAGCTATTTCCCCAATAAGCTGCACCAGCAGTTGGTAAGCGATCCGTTTACACTGCTGGACCTGCAGGGACGCTTTGATGTTATCGCGTTAATTCACGGTGGTGGCGTTTCTGGTCAGGCTGGTGCTCTGCGCCTGGGCATTGCCCGTGCGCTCAACCAGATTGACCGCGAAGCAAACCGTGCAGCGTTGAAGAAGGCTGGTTTCTTGACCCGCGATGCTCGCGCTATTGAGCGCAAGAAGGCTGGCTTGAAGAAAGCCCGCAAGGCGCCTCAGTATTCGAAGCGTTAATTTTGTTTCAGAGGGCGAAGTTGCGGGCTGGTCTGCTATCCGATTATTGCGATATCAAGCTCGTCTGTTAACTGTTTGCGTCCATTGCTGTAACACACGTGAGACAATCCCGGTTCCTACCGTAGCTAATGCTGCTGGAGGGCCGGGATTTTGTTTTGTCAAGCCACCGTGTTTGGTTGGTGTTTGGGGTGCATCGCAATAAATTGTGCGGTGGCGCGTGGGGAAAAACCTTCGTGGTGTGCAATGAAGTGTGCGATTACCGGCCGTATTTGAGCCTGTTGTATGCGCAGTGTTTTTTGGGGGGGAGGAAAGGCCATGGTTTTGCGCGAAGGAACGGCTGGGTGGCACAGTCAATCATAATTGGTAGTGCCGACGATAGCGTTAAGTTGATACGATTATTAAGAATCCACTGTCCGAATATGTTGAGGCCACCGATGCGCAACGACATCCATCACCATGGGGAGTGCTTCCCACAACTTTCCAGGCAGAAGGGAGAACCCTATGCGGCCAGACCTTGTTGTGAAACAAAGTTTTTTGTCTAAACTTCGCTATTTTGTGGCCGTATTTCCGATATTTTGCCTGATGCTCTGGAATTTCTATTACTTATTTCAGATCGAAGGCGACGAGTTGTGGGTAACGATATTGACAGCGCTTCTTATAGGAAGCGCCACCATTATTTTTGGTTATGCTACGTTGTTCTACTTTTTGGAACTGCTGAGCCGCCGACCACTGTTTTATGCCAACTATGACGGCATCTTTGATCACTGCTCGATATTAAAAGCCGGATGCATCAAATGGCCACACATACGAAGAATCGATCTTTTTCACTACGCGGGACGTCACTTTATTGCCATCCATTGTGAGACAGAGGATTGGTGTGCCCCGCGAAAAACTCTGCGGCACAAATTCCTGTCTCGTATTCTTTTTCAGATTTGCTTTTGCGAGGTATTACTTTTACCACGCGGAAAAACCCGAGCCGAGATTATGGAAATCGTGCAACAATTGCGTATCCTTCACATGCGCTACTCTACCGAGGAAGCGAACTGGTAATTCCCGCACTGAGTTGCTGAGCGATAGCAAAGGCAACGGTGTTCAATGCGAATGTGCGCAGCTTAACTTTGGGTGGCTCGTGGATACGATCGGGAAGCGCCCAATGTACCCCGAGTGGCTTTTATGATGACGACGATCGCGTGTGGGAGGGGCTGCATGCGGCACTTGATATGGTCACCCCAGACTTTGATGACGGTGACCATCTTGACGGACTCAAGGAAATGCCCGTCGCGCAGACGCTACCCAAACAACTGCAAACCTATGTGACATATGTGACGCGCGGTGAAAGATTTTGTGAAGGCTTTTTGGCCTCTGTTATTGATAGCGGTCGATTGCAAGAAACACTTGAAAGATTCCTTGAGCTTTACGGAAACGAACACAACTAGACTTTACACACTCATTGTGGAGTGGCTGTGACAAGAAGTAAGGACATAGCCATTGAAGGTCAACCTGACACAATCGGCTTGTTCGTTCCCATCTTCAGGTGGAAGTCTGTACAATGTGAACAGGTTAAATGACTAATAAGCATCCTATGGCAAGGGCTGTACAGGCACCGCGCCGATGAAAGGAACACTCATGGCACGACTATTTGGAACCGATGGTGTCCGCGGACTAGCTAATAAAGAACTGACCCCAGAACTTGCGCTCAATCTGGGGATAGCAGCAGCAAGGATGGTCACACAAAACAATAACATTGCCAACGCTTCCAAACCGAAAGCCATTATTGGACGTGATACACGGATATCGGGTGAATTTCTTGATCACGCTTTGGCAGCGGGCTTGGCTTCTGCTGGAATGGATGTGAACCGCATCGGTGTGGCAACAACCCCGACTATCGCCTATTTAACAGGACAGGGCGATATTGACCTAGGTGTCATGATTTCAGCATCTCACAACCCCATGCCCGATAACGGCATCAAGTTCTTTGCACGCGGTGGCTACAAACTTGATGATAACGTGGAAGACCACATTGAAGACCTTTTGGGCACAAGCTATAAACGCCCTCTAGGCGATGAAGTGGGCGAGATTGACGAACGTCCTCGTGCAGCTGAAGAAGCCTATGTCTCTCATCTTGTCGAAGCAGTCGGAATGAATCTAAAGGGCCTGCGCATTGCCGTAGATTGCGCCAACGGGGCAGCCTCGGTGCTGGGGCCAGAAGCCCTGCGTCGCGCTGGTGCCGACACCGTTGTTATTAATGCCAGTCCCGATGGGAGAAATATTAATGACAATTGCGGCTCCACCCACCCCGAACAGCTACAGGCCACAGTTACGGCCGCTGGTGCAGATTTTGGTGTTGCCTACGATGGTGATGCCGACAGATGCTTGGCAGTAGATTCGCAGGGAAACCTTGTTGATGGCGACAAAATTATGGGAATGCTTGCCGTAAGTATGAAAGAACGCGGAACCCTTACCCAAGACACACTGGTTGTCACTATTATGTCCAACCTGGGGCTGCTGCTTGCAATGAAAGAAAAAGGTATCAAAACAGTTCAAACCGCTGTTGGAGACCGTTACGTACTAGAAGAAATGCGCAATAGTGGCTACGTTTTAGGTGGTGAACAATCTGGACATGTTATTAATGCCCATCACGCGACAACTGGTGATGGAGTGTTAACATCACTCATGATTGCCCGAGCCGTAAAAACAACAGGTGAACCATTAGAAGAACTCACTGCATTTGTGGAACGTTCACCGCAAACACTTATCAATGTTCCCGATGTTGACAAGGCACGTGCAGGTGAAGATCCTGAAGTTCTTGAGGCGGTACGCCAGGTAGAACTATCACTGGGTGAAACAGGCCGCGTCGTGTTAAGACCCTCAGGAACAGAGCCATTGGTGCGAGTGATGGTTGAAGCTGCCACACAAGAAGATGCCGATTCTTCGGCGCAGCGCCTAGCCGATGTTGTACGTGAACGTCTGTCATTGTAGTTGCTATTCGCGTTGAGAGTTCGCAGTGCTTCGCCCTCTGAAAAGGTAAGAGGGCGTTTCTCCCGTGTAGTCTCTTGCGTCTTGCGCGACATAGCGATGCCAGGTGCTTGGCTTTGCGCGTCACCACACGTTGATATGCACCATGTCAGTTCAGGCACCACAGTGTTCTTACAACGGGCGTAGTGTCAGAGTTTCCGCAAGAAGACCTCGTGAATATGGTGGTCAGAGGCCTTTGAAATAATGAGGTCGGCTCGGGTACGTGTTGGCAAAATATTTTCTTTCAAGTTGGGCAGGTTGATTGTTTGCCAAATCTGTTTGGCTGTGGCAATAGCTTCGGCATCAGAGATATGCGCGTAACGGTGAAAATAGGAATCCGCGCGCGTAAACGCCGTGGAACGCAGATACAAGAACCGGTCAATATACCACCGCTCGATAGCGGCAGTTGGCGCATCAACATAGATGGAGAAATCAAAGAAATCAGAAACAGCCATCGACACCTGATCAGGTTCTTCAGGGGCAAGAGCGGGCTGCAACACATTGAGGCCCTCGACAATTAATACGGTAGGACGCTCAACCTTCACATGTTTTCCTGGAACAATATCATAGGTGACATGGGAATAAACTGGTGCCTCGGTCACGTGTTGACCAGACTTTACATCAGCTAAAAACTGTAGCAGGGCGCGTCTATCATAGGATTCAGGAAAACCTTTACGGTTCATGATGCCACGGCGTTTCAGTTCTGCATTGGGGTGAAGAAAACCATCGGTCGTAATCAGCTCAACTTTTGGATTTTGAGGCCAGCGACGTAAAAGCTCACGCAACAGCCGTGCAGTTGTAGATTTTCCCACCGCAACTGAACCACCGATGCCAATTACAAAAGGTGTTTCACGTTGCGTTGGTTCGTGAAAGAATGCCGAGAGATTTTCAGCCAGATTTTGCTGATTGGCAATATGTATTTGCAAAACCGCCGACAGAGGTCGATATACCGTATCAACGTCATCTAAATCAATGGGATCGCCAAGCGATCGGAGGTTCTGTACATCTTTTTCAGTCAGTGGCAAAGGAGTTGAGTGTGCCAGTTCATTCCATGACTCCAAGCTAAATTGCCGATAAAACGATGGGTACTCAGCGCACACAACCCCGTCCTCTAAGTGAAAAAATACGTCATCAACGGATAGGCACGACTCCGTTGCGGCAGACGTGTGGTGTTTATCTTCCATCTTCATTGTGTCATACGACGGCGCTGATTCTGGTGAATCTGGCCTGGGTGTAGTAGGCATAGAGGAAGCTCCTTGGCTCATTTAGTGAGGAATCTTCAGGGCGCAAAAGTGGTGCTTGGTGTGTCTATCCACTATGTGCCGTATAATTCTATCTGGTGCAAGCATACGCCTGCTTACTTTGTTGTGCTTTATTGAGGATAACTTTTTGCGTGGCGTTGCTCGATTGATAGCAGAAAAGCAGGACAGGAAAAGACTATGTGCGGAATTGTTGGCTGTATAGCTCGTGAAGCATCACGACGCAGTGAAGAAGTAGTGATGGCGGGGTTGGCGCGCCTTGAATATCGTGGATATGATTCCGCTGGTATCGCCACCGTGAGTAACGCAGGACTAGATTATCGTAAAAAAGCAGGTAAACTGGCTAATTTACAAGAAAAGTTAGAGGGGGAGCCTCTGGCTGATGCGACAGCCGCTATCGGTCACACGCGGTGGGCAACTCATGGTAGTCCCAGTGATACGAATTCTCATCCCCACGTGGTAGATGGTGGGGCATTGGCACTAATACATAATGGCATTATTGAAAATGCGTCACTTTTGATGCGACGTATCCAAAAAGACCACGATATTGATCCAGTATCTGAGACAGATACCGAGGTTGTGGCGCATCTTCTTGCGCTTACCTACCATGATGTGTGCGATTCGGGAGTGACTCCTGGTGTTGATGCACTGGCTGAAGCAATGCGACGTGTTATGCCTGAACTGCAGGGAACATTTACTTTATTGGCGATTCATCGTGACTGCCCCGACGCAATTGTTGCCGCACGTCGTTCATCACCTTTGGTTATTGGCCTGGGTGATGGGCAAAACTACCTGGGCTCTGATGCACTAGCTTTTTCAGAATGGACAGACCAGTGCCTAGAAATCGGCCAAGATCAAATGGTGGTTGTGACAAGCGACAGCGTACGTGTCTACGATACGCACGGCAACCGCCAAACACCGCACGAGTTCACCGTTGACTTTTCGCATGAGCGCACATCAAAAGGTGGATGGGCAACATATATGGAAAAAGAAATCCATGAACAGCCCCGTGCTGTTGCCGAAACCCTAGAAAACCGCACCGATGAACAGGGATATTTGACCCTGGACGAGCTGCGTATCAGTGCAGATGTATTGCGCCAGCTTGATAAAGTCATCATTATTGCCTGCGGTACGGCAGCCTACGCCGGGCAGGTTGCGCGCTATGCGATTGAACACTGGTGCCGCATCCCTTGCGAAGTGGAACTTGCGCACGAATTCCGCTATCGCGATCCTGTGCTTGACCAACAAACACTGGTAGTAGCAGTGTCTCAGTCTGGGGAAACGATGGACACTATCATGGCTGTGCGTCATGCGCGTGAACAGGGTGCACGTGTGCTGGCCATTGTCAATACTCCCGGTTCAACAATTTCACGTGAATCCGATGCGGTATTGCTGACCCATGCAGGACCAGAAATTGCCGTGGCCTCTACAAAAGCCTTTACCGCCCAGGTGACGGCCTGCTATTTGCTGGGCCTGTATCTGGCGCAGGTGCGCGGCAATAAATATATTGATGAAATTCAGGATTACTTGGAAAAGCTTAGTCAGATTCCCGATAAAATGCAGACGGTACTTAATACATCCTCCCTTGTTAACGAGGTTGCTCGTGAGCTTGGACCGAAAACTGAATCCGTTATTTTCCTGGGTCGCCATGTTGGCTACCCTATTGCCCTTGAAGGTGCTTTGAAACTCAAAGAAATCGCCTATATTCATGCCGAAGGTTTTGCTGCAGGGGAACTAAAACACGGCCCTATTGCACTTGTTGATGAAGGACAGGTTGTGGTGACCATCGTTCCTACACCGCGTCGCCCCGAACTGCATCGCAAAGTGATCAGTAACATTCAAGAAGTACGCGCACGCGGTGCCTACACGATTGTTGTTGCCGAAGAAGGAGATGACGCGGTCAATGAGTTTGCCGAGGTTGTCTTCCGTGTTCCCCAAACACCCACACTGTATATGCCGCTGCTAAGCGCCATTCCGCTGCAGATTTTTGCCTGCGAAGTGGCTACGGCACGCGGTTGCGATGTGGACCAGCCACGTAACCTGGCAAAGTCGGTGACAGTCGAATGATTCGCACCTATGCCACATCAATGATCCGCGAGCGCGAATACGCGATTGTTCATGCCTCGCCCGTTGATTCACTGATGAAAAAAGCTGCTGAGGCTGTTGCCAAAGGTGCGGCAGATAGCCTTGAATCAGCAGCGATTCCTTTGGAGGACGCCCAAGTTGTCGCTTTAGTTGGTGGGGGAGATAACGGTGGTGATGCCCTGTATGCGTGCGCATTTTTGCAGGCCCTGGGTGCTAAGTGCGCATGTGTATTGTTGACAAAGAGTGTTCATGAACGTGCGTGTGCCCGCGCCGAAAAAGAGGGCGTTGACATTGTTTGTCCCAATCTTGATCAGCGCCCACGAGCAATTGCGCTCAGCGTTGTCAAAGTGTGCCGTGACGCCGATGTCATTATTGATGGGATGCTTGGCACAGGCGGTAAAGGCGCGTTACGCAATCCTATGTTGGCGGTGGTACGTGCTGTTAATAAAATGTTTGATCAGGCAGACCAAGCTGCGGAGCTTTCCAGGGCGTGCGATCGTGCAACGTTAAAGTCGGATGGGAAGGCTTCAAAGAATTTCAGAGGACGCCCGCTAGTTGTTGCCATTGATTTACCATCGGGGATAGGTGGTGATGACGGAGCCGTTGCCGGTGAGCATTTACGTGCCGATAAAACAGTCACAATGGGTGGCAGAAAACCTGCATCGTTACTGCCACCTGCCTGCCATTCATTCGGTGAGCACATTGATGTGGTGGATCTTGGTTTGGAACTTGACAACCCCCAGGTATGCCAGCTTGAGGCATACGACGTGGCGCAGGCAATTTTTGTGCCCAGTGTTGATGACCATAAATATACGCGTGGAGTTGTTCAGATTGTTGCAGGTTCTGGTGCCTACCCGATGACCGGGGTGATGTGTGTTGAGGCTGCTGCACGCTCAGGTGCGGGAATGGTTCGTTTTCGCGGCCCAGAAGATGCCTATCTTGCTGTACTGTCACGCATCCCCGAAGCGGTGATTCAACCAGGGCGCTACCAGGCACAACTTATTGGCCCAGGAATTGCCCCTACTGATCGGCGTAGAGTAAGTGAAGCCGTTGAATTGGCAAAACAAAGCCTTGCCTCCGATATTCCGCTGGTATTGGATGCGGGAGCCCTGCAACTGTTTACTCGGATTTTTCCCTCTGGGCGAGTGCGCAATAATCGCTGCGTCGTAGTGACACCCCACGCCGGTGAGGCTGCACAATTGCTGTCCGAACTTGGTGAAGGTGAAGGCCGTGGCGGTATTTCGCGTGCCGAAGTAGAAGAAGAGCCGTATCGTTGGGCACACACATTAGCGGAAATAACGCGTTCGACAGTAGTGCTGAAGGGTGCGGCAACAGTTATTGCCTCGCCATTTGCCGCCCATTCCTTTGGGGATCGTATTCACGGTATTGCGCCTGAAAGCACGGCTAGTAAGGGTGATGGTAAAGCGCGGACCAGTAGAAGCAGAGCAAGCCAGTATCAAACGTTTGTTGGTAAAGATGCTCCTGGGTGGACGGGAACTGCAGGTGCCGGTGATGTTCTTGCAGGGATTGTGACGACGCTGCTGGCAGGTGCGCAGGCGCGCGAAGAGAAACTTGGCAAGATATTGAATCCCGGTGATGCGGCCTATATTGCTGCCAGCGCTGTGTGGCTCCATTCCATTGCGGCACGTATGGCGTGTGGCATGATGCCAAGAGTTGGTGGTGTCACAGGTGATGGCTTTGCAGAGGGAGCGACTAACAATGTTTCACCTATGATTGGCGCCGCGATGTCGCGAATCGGTCACCCTATCGTTGCCTCTGATATTGCGTGCCACATTCCCTACGCTATTGAATATGCGTTAGCCAGTGCCCTTTCTTAGGTAGTTGGGGAAGTGCACCGTGAGGATACTGTGATGAAATTGACGACTGTGCATCTTCACCTTGTCCGCGTGTGCTTCGATGATCAAGATGATCTGTTTCCCCATCCATTGTGACCCGCGGACCTACCGGCATCGTCCAGATTTAGTGATGAAAACTCGTGAACAGGTTCAATAGCAAATACGTAGTGGGAAGCGCGATTGTATGAATATCGGCTTGCTTATTTTGCGTTCTTCCTTGCAAACGGCACGGTGATGGGTTTCACTGGGGTTCGAGTTAGTGACGATTCATTGCCGTTACACCTTCACGTATATTTCCGTTTCGATCCGGACTATCAAGGCCAAGGATCTGTTTGTGAGGCAGACAAGGCTGCAATCGATTTTGGTCACCAGAAATCCCAGATTTGGCAGAATGGCCGGTTATTGCACCAAATAATCCCGGATCAAGAACACTTGCGAAAAAACTTGGGTTCACACGAGTGAAGAATCTTGAAATTGGGCCCGGTGTTCTGGTTTATATCAAGGATGCGTATGCGTCACGCGCAATGTGAAACTACAAAGGGCATCCTTGTTGTGTCAAGGGATGCCAAGCACTTCGATTCATCCCGCGAAACTACAAAATAATGCCCGCGAAACTGCAATAAATGGAAAGCTGAGCCGCAGAGAGCAGCGGCTCAGCTTCTATCAACTAAATAGTGAAAGAGATCATCTGGAAAACAAGGGAAAACCTCAATACATATTGTGTTGTATTTTCCAGATGGTGTTTTTATTATACCAAGGGAAAGCGACTCTTTTGATTGAACTGTCGTTAGTGCAGCCAAACGAAGGTCTATGAGGCTAAAAGTAGGTGTGTGGAGCTAAAATAGGGATACTTAGCAATATCTGACCTGATGAAATGAACCTTGCGCTTTACTTTACACTTTACCTTACACAAAGCGAGGTGAAGTGTAAGGTCTGGTGTAAGGTTACTAAGGTACCTTTGAGCAAGCGCCCTTGTGTCAGGGCTTGCGAGGGCTACACTGGAAGCAGTGCAAACTTTTCGAGGGCGTTGGCCGCACACTT
>JAUNVQ010000008.1:84541-100898 GCA_030540715.1 Actinomycetaceae bacterium
CCGCAATCTTTAGCGATGGCTGTAGTGAAAGCAAATGCGTATGGTCACGGCTATCAGTTGGTCATCCCGGCAGTATTGGATGCCGGAGCAACGTGGCTAGGCGTTGCCCAATTGGACGAAGCGCTGCGCATCCGCACATGGCTTGACGACAATAACTACCGTCGCCCAGCTGCCGATGACGATGCAGGTAGCCCCGCACAACCGCGGATGATGTCATGGATATTCCCGCCAGGGGCCCGCCTTGAACAGGCCATTACTGCTGATATTGATATTTCTGCCAGTGCGCCGTGGGCCATTGAACAGGCGGTAGCTGCCGGGAAAAAGGCCAGTCGCACACCGCGTATTCACTTAAAAGTCGACACCGGCCTTTCACGCTCGGGTGCAACACTATCTCAGTTTGAAGCGCTCGTGGCATCAGCCCAGCAAGCAGTGATGGCCGATGCTATCGACGTGGTGGCCGTATGGTCACATTTTTCATCAGCAGAAGATAACGACCCCCATGCCGAAGAAAAAACACACTCGCAACTGGAGGTTTTCGATCAGGCTTACACAATGTGTATCGACGCAGGTATTAATGTAAGGATGCGCCACATTGCAGCGTCCTCTGGGATTATTTGGCATCCCCAGGCTCACTTTGACATGGTTCGTGCTGGTATTGCACTCTACGGGCTGTCACCCAACGAAAAACGTGCCACACACACCGCTCTTGGTCTTCGCCCCGCCATGACCTTGCGTGCTCGCGTGATCACAGTCAAACAGGTGGAAGCCGGGGCAGAAGTCTCGTATAACGGCACATGGAAGGCCCCTACAAGGCGCTGGCTGGCCGTGGTCCCGCTGGGATATGCCGACGGAATCCCACGTATCGTCCAAGGTGAAGCCTATGTTGGCTATGCTGGCGATGGCTTTCCCATTGTGGGGCGCGTATGTATGGACCAGGTTGTGATTGACTTAGGCGAAGCGATTTCTAAGGGCGAGGCTGCGGGTAAGCCTCCACTGAAAGTCGGTGATACGGTCACACTGTTTGGTCCAGGAACTGCCGGAGAACCAACAGCCGTGGACTGGGCACAATGGGAACAAACAATCACCTACGAAGTAACAACTCGCCTCAGCGAGCGCATCCCGCGAACACCAGCGTTGCGCCTTATGGGATGTTAGGGCGGATACGACACTTCCCGTGTGGAAAAGCAGCAGGCTTTGCGCCAGCGGTGTGGTTGCCAGTATGTACCAGAAACGGTGTGACGCCCCACTTTGCCTTGTCTGACGATATGATAACGCTGGCAAGTGCCGGCAGCGGGCCTGTTGACGTCAATGAAAACAGTCGGCACACTTGAAGCGTGCATGGTGGGCAAATATCCACGCTATCCGCAGTAATGGTACAGGTAGGCGCCGCAAAGTAATGGTAACCACACAAGATTCACTTGCCTGTGCAATAGGCCAGCAGCATCGCCTGCTGAAATAAACCTAAAGAAGCAGATTTTCGGCCTTGAACGTGTCAGGATCGATGGGGCGGTCGGCGTTCATCTCGCGACACATGTATACCGCAACGGCATCCTTAGAGCCGCCATGATTGGCCGCAACCTTTAAGAAGCGTTCGTAACCAGCACCAAAACGCAAAATGTCGTGAATCGTAGCCAGCTCCACGGCGCAGTTCAGCTTCTTCGCCACAGGTTCAAGCTCGACCAGAAGTTTACGGACAATATCGCGGACATGTTCCTCGTTGCCCTGGTCATCAGTAATCAAAATCGCGTCCATGCCGTAACGGGCCGAGCGCCACTTATTTTCGGCAACAAACCAGTCTTGATGGGCGGGAAGGGCTTCGCCCGCGTCATACATCTGCGAATAGTATTCAACCAGGCAGTGAGATAAAGCAGCAATGGCTTTGACCTCGCCAATATTGGTGGGAGCATCACAAATGCGCATCTCGATAGTTCCCAGGTAGGGTGAGGGACGAATATCCCAGCGAATCTCGTTGAAGTGGTCAATCACTCCCGTTTTCAACATGTCATCAGTGAAACTTTCGAGTTCTTCCCACGTATCAAACTGACGTGGAATACCCGCAGTGGGAAGCTGTTGAAAAAACATTGCGCGATTAGACGCATAACCGGTTTCTACACCCGCCCAATAAGGAGAGGAAGCCGCTAACGACTGTAAGACACCAAGCTGCGTCGTCAAGGCCTTAATAATCGGCAGTACCTTATCGCGATCCTCAACACCAACATGAACATGCTGACCATAAATAAGCATCTGCCTGCCCCAATACTGGGTACGGTTAACCAGTTCGGCATAGCGTTGGGAATCGGTGACACGTTGATAGGCAGGCTTGGCAAAGGGATGTGTGCCCGCAGTGGCAATATCAATACGTAAAGCATCCGTATGAGGGCGGATCTGAGATACCAACGAATAAATATCGTCCGCACACTCACGTACCGTATGTCGCGCTCCCGATGTTACCTCAATCGTGTTCGTGAGCATCTCACGATGTAAGAAAGGAGAGTCCACGCCGCCTTTCTTCGATGCCTCAATAACAGAATCAGCAGCCTGACGTAAATCATTGGAATCTTTGTCGATCAGCTGCAATTCCCACTCAATACCTATGGTGGAACGTTCTGACTTCTCGAAGGGCAGTGCCATGACGCCTCCTTCATTGTTGCGCGACTTCACTGTGCAATCAGTAGGTTAATTAGTCTACCTGATTTTCATATGTGCTTGTAGGTTGCGTCTTTCTATTCGGTTGGGTAGAGGGGTAGGGGGCCACGTGGTGCGGTGAGCGGGACAGGGTAGTGGGTGAGCCGGGCGGCAGGCGCAGTGCAATGGATGGACACGGCATTGGGTAAGGCAGGACAACAGGTAGATAAATGCCAGATAGTGGAATGCTTGGAGCCATCGAGGAAGTTGATCACGCGACGGAGCATGCGATAGTGGAAAGCAGGGGGACAAGTAGACGCGATGAAGCGATTAGCCTAGTCGCCGTGCCACAATGGCTCGGCGTCCAAACACGGTCGGTGTACACAGCAGTACCAACGGTTCACTACCCGATCGCTTTTTTGGCTTCCTGAATACCTGTCGGCGAAGTTGCGATGGGGATATATCGACACCTCGTTTCTTTATTTCAATTTCTAAGGGCGATAAGTGCAACAACATCTGACGGATAGGCTTAGGTTTTAACTGGCAGTGATCGATGACTTCATATGCTTTCACGTAGCCAGGAAGTGGAGAAGGCAGAGTAGACGTGGTGATATAGGCGATATTGTTGCCCACTGGTGCACCACCAAGTTCATCGCATATCTTGGGGATAAGGCCTGCACGAATAACAGCGGCATCTGGTTCACATACATAGTTGCCAAGTGTATCCACCGGCTTAACAGTATCAGCCGCTTCACGTGGATTTGTGCAGGTTTTTTCATGAAGAATAATGGGAGCTACGCCCTCTTTACTACTGAGTACAACAGCCGATCGGCCCGCTCCTTGTGAAGCGGCTGCGCCGAACCACAAACATGCTTCAACAAGTTCACCATCAACGCTTGTCCACACGGCATGAGCATCATCGGGAATGTCATCGTAGTCAATGGCGGGGGAGACCTTGACGCCCAACGCTTTGACGTGGTCTTTCCAGCCAGTGACTGTGCTCAAAGGTGGACTCCACTGTTCGGGATCCTTTATCCGGCCGTAAGCATTGCGTCGTTGAGGGTCAGCAAAAATAGCATCAACCCCTAGTTTATCAACGTCAAGTGAAGTAACATCGTTCATGGTGGCAGTTGCATTGGGGAAAAAACGCAGGTTCACTTTTGCTGCAGCCAGTGTTGTTTCATCATGGTCAATGGCTGTAACCTGCAGGCCAATACCCGCCATAGCCATCGAATCAACACCAATACCGCATCCAAGGTCAGCAACCGATATGGCACCGGCATCGCGAAAACGTTTGGCGTGAAGCGCTGCTACCTGTAGCCGCGTAGCCTGTTCAAGGCCAGACCTGGTGAAAATCATCGAATCAGCAAAAGAACCAAGCTTTTCCTGCGCTTCCCATCGCAACTGCAACTGGGTAACAACTGCGGAGACAAGGTCGGGATCAAGGCCCTTTGCGCGCATACGCTCTGCAAGATTAGTGGCATCTTCTGCAGGTAGTGGCCCGAAGCGTTGGAGGATTTTCCATCCCTGCTCACTTAATGCAAGGTCTAGGCGTTCCGTCATCATGCCAGCGATTCCTTGGCTGAATCTGGGTGGCATGGGCCGTCCGGGTTGTTCGGGTGGCTCAGATCGTTCAGGTGGTTGAGATTGTGGGAGCAAGTGGGATTGTGACGTTTATTGGGCACACTGGGCTTGTTCGGCTTGCTAGCAGGGCCAGTAGCCTTTAACCCCGCAGTGTCACATGAACATTTGCGGATGTAGGTAATTACTTTCCAGTGGGCATCACCAGATTTTTCTCGCCAGGATGTATCGGATTCTTCGGGTAACTCCTGCCACTGCCCAGGATCAATATCGGGGGCATAAACGTAGGTTTCTTCGTCATTTGTAGTGATAAAAGAGGTTTTATCACCGGTCAGATTATCGTTATTAGCGGTAACATCATCGGGCGTGTGGGCGCTGTCAGTTGTCTTGGCACCTGTAGTCTTGGCTTTCACATCCAAATCCAGATAGGTAACAACCAGCTTGTCGGCTATCGGCATTGATTGACGATAGATACTGCCGCCGCCGGTAATCCACACAAGTGGAACATCGCCTGCGGCTTTAATTGCCTGTTCAAGACTATGTACCACCACGACGCCCTCTGAAACAAAATTCTTTTGTCGGGTCACTACGATATTTGTTCGCCCTGGTAGGGGTTTTCCCAATGCCTCAAATGATGCGCGACCCATAATGATGGGCGAGCCCATTGTAGATTGTTTGAAATGCTTGAAATCCTCGGGAACATGCCAACACATATCGGTGCCGGTGCCCAAAATGGCGTTGTTGTCTTGTGCCCAGATGAGTGCGATGGTGGTCATAGTTCCTCCAATTGTGTCGAGCAGGCAAAGGGTGAAGCGTCATGTGGGCTGGACATATGCTGGACGCAGAAGCCTGGCAAATTCCATAGGTATCATGGTGACGCTATCTTTGCCCGTCACAAGCACTATACCGCGATGGGTGCCTTAATTGTGGGGTGGTGCTGATAGTTGAGCACTGTGATGTCATCGAAAGTGTAGTCAAACAGCGAATCAGCTTTGCGTAATTCAATAGTGGGCATCGGGTAGGCTTGCCGTGATAACTGTGTGGTGACCTGCTCAACGTGATTATTGTAAATATGGCAGTCACCGCCTGTCCATACCAGGTCACCCACCTGCAGCCCTGTTTGTTGTGCCAACATGTGGGTGAGCAGGGCATAGGATGCAAGATTAAACGGTACACCCAAAAATAGGTCACAGGAACGCTGATATACTTGCAGCGAAAGCCGGCCATCGGCAACATAGGTTTGAAACAGCAGATGGCATGGGGCAAGCGCCATGTTATCCAGTTCGGATACGTTCCACGCTGACACCAGTTGACGCCGCGAATCAGGGTCGCTACGAATCGTATCCATTAGTTGAGTAATCTGATCGACATGTTCGCCATTGGGCGTTGGCCAAGAGCGCCACTGCACGCCATACACTGGCCCTAGTTCGCCCTTTTCATCAGCCCATGCATCCCAGATATGCACATTTTGGTCGAGTAGTGGCCCGATATTGGAGCTTCCCGACAAAAACCACATGAGTTCGGCCATCACACCTCGTAAAAATACGCGTTTTGTTGTGATTAGTGGAAAACAGGTAGACAGGTCGTAGCGCAGCTGGCGACCAAAAAGGGAACGCGTACCTGTTCCTGTACGGTCACCTTTCACACTTCCCTGTGTCATCACCTGGTGTAAGAGATCTTCGTATTGTGTGTCAATAATAGTGTTGGAGGGCGGATTGTGGCTGAGTGTTTCCATCGGTACTCCTTCATTGGTGAGTGCAAGCTGCAGGTCATTGGGGCGTAGCGCGGCCATTACTGGCAGTTAGTGGCGTGATCGCAGGGATGTGTCCCCAGGATGCGGTGCGGGCATATTACTAGTTGTGTTGCCAGCTATTGTCCTGTACCGAAGAACTAGGGTGTGTCACAGGGAGTAATACTTGTGACACTGCACGGCTCCATCAGCTTATGTCCCCTGTTCTTATGGTAGCGCTGCCTGTAAAGCTATTGTAACGGGTATTGATATTTTTTCCTTCGTCATGTTTGGTTGCTGGGTGCATTGGGTGGTGTGTGTGAATGGCGTTTAGCTTGTTTCTGTTGTGTATGCCAGTATGAACACTTGTTCAAAGACGAGTATCGTCAATAGATATACACTGTTCTTTCACAATTTGCTCGGCGTTGTCAATAATGGGTTGCTAACAGGTGTTAGCGTCGTTTTAGCTGTTCAGTCAGGAGGGTAGCTGCTGGAATATCAGGGGGTGTTCCAAGCGCAGCCCGTGTTCCTTCAATTACTCGTTTGGCAACGCCACGCCCAGAAAACCAGCCAACAAGAGCGCCAATCCCAAAGGGCACAAGTCGACCTAGCAATCGTCCTGATAGGCGTTGGGCAACCTTTTTACGAGTATATTTCATCAACATTTTGTTGACTGCTCCCAGCGTTGGCGAGCTCATCGTTTGTAACGATTTACGTGCCCACGCCAGTGTTTGCAGTCCGAGCTGGTCTGATACAAGTTTTGCACCCTCATCACCCATAAGCGACGATAGGACAAGAGCACGCCGACGGTCTTTGTCTGTACTGTCAACACCGCATAGTTTAGCCACGGAGAGGATGTAAAACACTGATTCGGCAGAAAAAGCGGTAAGCTCTACTGCGGTGGCTCCAGCTGCAACAATGGTGCCTACACCAGGGTAGGCAGCCCCAGCGCCCACTGCGGCTGAAGAAAACCCTGCCTGTTTTAAGAAAGCATTTTCCAGTTCTATTACCAGATGAGGTGCCGAGATATTCGGATATTTTTCTACTAGCTTTATCATCCGAGAATCTATGCGTTTATCAGGTAATTCAAGCAAAATATCGATGATAGAAACAATGCTTTTTTCATGGCGAATCTTAGCGTAGAGTTCTTTTATTTCGGGGTCGAGAACCCTGGCATTTTTTGATGAATCAGCGGAAGAGGACGCAGTGCTCACTTGTGGGGCATGTGAATCATTAACAGGCAAGCCCGTGTCGGCATCTATCACTACAGGGGGAGCAATATCGTTCATAAAAATGTTATAGCCAGGCGTATCGGTAGATGCTTTTTGAGGGTGTCTACGAAAAAGGTGTTTCATGTGAGTCTCCTTCCGTCATCATAAGAAAGACGATGGCACTGCTTGATTAGTCACGGAAAGTCTGATGTGATCTATCTTTTAGTGGAGGTCGTGCGTGACACCTGGGTCTCTTGTCTGTACGGAGGGTATCGATGATGTCTTGATATCTTCTTCTGCCACTAGGTAAATCTTTCCTGTGTGCAGGGGCAACAATTGTTACAGCGCTTGAAGAACTTTTTAGTGGAAGCCTTTCCTGTAGGAGCTAACGGAGCAGCAATTATAGATATTTTGAAAAAATCTTTTCCATATGCGAGGCCGCATCGTGCCAGTAAAGTGGTAAGCGGATTCACCTGACCGCCCTGTCAAGAAGGACGAACTTGTTTTGTCGGTCTTGTTGGTGTGGCGTTCACAGCACAGGCTTGTCACTGTTATCTACGGGGTGGTTGAGTGTGGTGTGCCGTATTTTTCTTGATACATGATTCCAGCGTGGTGTTCTGCACGACGAACTTTATCAATATTGTCAAAGATGCGCCGTTGTATTGAACCAGTAATATCACCTTTGACAATAATATTGCCCTCTACCAGTCGCTTTGTTTTTTCGCCGAAGGGCTCCAAAATCTGAGTGGCCGTAAAGTTGATTCCTAGGGAAGATGTTGTGATTGTTGCGACACCTTGACACGGAGTGTTACCAAAAGGGCGCCATGATTCCTCAAGAGTAAAAGAAAAATTTTTACCAATAATTGCGCGCAGTAAAGGATTAATCAGGTTGTCTGGTGGGGCAACCGTAAGTGTGGTAGTTGTGGCCTTGGAATCAGAGGTTACCTGAAGGTCGTGAACTTCACAATGAAAAGCTTGGGCGCGCAAGTGAAGGTAGCGTTTATCAGTGAGCATTATGCGTACTTGTTCAGGAAGTAACGGGTAGTCAAGTGTGAAGCTAAAACGTGTCATATCTTAACTATTACAAAGGAAAAGAAATAGTGAAAGTTCAACACGTCAACAATGCGCGTTTGGGTATGTGTTGATGATAACCGTATGCATTGCGCATAGGCAATGCGTTAGGCTTAGAGGGTGACTCGTTTTCGTGAACTCATTGATTCATTGACTGGTACCTCCCATCAACTGGAGGCAGAAGATATTGATCGCCTTCACGTTTTATTGTCAGAATGGCAAGTCCTATCAGATTTGTGGATTGCCGACCTAGTGTTGTGGCTTCCTGCAGGTAATGGACGCTTTCGGGCGGTAGATCACTGTCGTCCTGGTACGGGCTCTACAATTCATCTTGATGATGTTGTGGGATTGCTGGCTGCTCCTGCACGTTCAAAATATCTACAGCAAGCTATTGAATACAATGCGATTATTGCACCCTCTGCTATCAGATGGGCAGGCTCGTACGCGGTTGAAGAAAAATACGTTCCCATTGTTCATCACGGCCGAACAATAGCTGTGCTGTCGGCAGAGAAAAACCCCACAGCACGCCCAGGTTTTGGCTTTGAGGTTCATAACTGGTTTGAAGAATTGGCAACAATGCTTGCCGAAATGTTGACCACGGGAGAGTATCCATCTGATATTTCGCCAGCTCCTGGACGTGGGGGAACTCCACGTGTCTCTGATGGCGTAGTGTGGCTTGACCCTGATGGCGTGGTAAAAGAAATGTCGCCTAACGCCCATTCATGTTTTCGACACTTGGGTATTTCTGGTGATTTAAGAGGGCGAGTTTTAGCAGAGGTTGTTACCGATATGGTGCTGGATCATACGCAGGTTGATGAAACACTTCCTGTTGTGGTGATGGGACGTGCAGCATGGATGACAGAAATAGAATCATCAACGGGAATCGCAACCTTGCGAGCTTTTCCGCTGTCTTATGAAGGTCGGCGACTTGGTGCTATTTTACTGTGTCGAAATGTGACAGAGCATCGACGGCACGAACGCGAGCTGTTAAGTAAAGATGCCACAATTCGCGAGATTCATCATCGTGTAAAAAACAATTTGCAAACAGTGTCTGCACTGTTGCGTATGCAGGCACGACGAAGTAACTCAGATGAAGTAAAGAAAGCTCTTGGTCAGGCAGAGCGTCGCGTTTCTACTGTTGCACATGCGCATGAGGCTTTGTCGCATACAGTGGATGAAACAATTGATTTTGATGAAATGATGACCGCCATTATGCGTATGGCTGGTTCTGTTGCCTCAACGCAAGGTGATGCCTCGATCCATTTGGATGGTTCATTTGGTTTAGTTGATGCTGATGCTGCATCTTCTTTAGCGATTGTTCTGGCTGAACTGGTTACAAACGCTATTGAACATGGAATGGATGGTAAAGCTGAAAAAGGAACAGTAACGATTCGTGTTCGTCGTTATGAAGGTAATGACGCAGAGAAACAAACTGATGATAGCAGTGATGAGACCCATGAAGATGGCTCCCAGTGTCTTGATGAAGGTTGTGGTGATACTTCGCTTACTGTTACTGATGAGCCGCAAACAAAAACAAAGATTACCGGCCATTCGCATCGCTGTGACGATGATGGAGAACCTGTCAATACCATGGCAACTTTAGAAATTGATGTAATAGATGATGGTAAAGGGCTCAGTGTTGATGCGAATGTATCAGGCTTGGGGGCCTATATTGTGCGGACATTCGTTAATGTCGAGCTGCATGGATCCATTGAATGGCTTCCTGGAAAAGATGGTATTGGTACGCGAGTACACGTTATAGCTCGTATCCCTGTACGGTCTCGGCCCTAACTACATTATCTTTCAGGTAGTTCCTGGTTTCAGGTAGTTCTTGCACCTTGAGGATATAAAAATAATAATGCCACAATCATGGTGATTGCGGCATTATTGTGAAGTCTTTGCTGGATTAGTCCAATTGACGGTCCGTCTTTACTTAGCTTGCGCGACGGGCACGTGCTCCACGGCGTTTGAGGGCACGGCGTTCATCTTCACTCATGCCGCCCCACACTCCAGAATCCTGGTTGTTTTCGATGGCCCATTTCAGACAAATGGAAATGACATCGCACCGCGCACATACTGCTTTTGCGCGCTCTGCTTGAGCAATGGCCGGACCAGTATTCCCAATAGGGAAAAACAGCTCGGGATCCTCTTGAAGGCATGCTGCCTTTGATCGCCAGTCCATATACCCCTCCTTCAAACATAGTGCTTCGTTGTTTTGGTTCTTGCACAGACACAAAAAACGGCTTAGCTTAACGCCAAGCCGCACGCATCAATGCAAATGCAACGCTTATTATTGTCCATTCTTTTAGCACTGGAAATCAAGGGTTTTACAGTAAAAATGACAGATTTTTAAGGTGTGACTGATCACAATTATCAATTATTTATGAGCTGAGCCACGCGCAGCGCAATAACTTGTTCCCTACGGCACATAATTGCGCGACCTAAAAGATTTTCACGGAGAGGAACGAGGTCACTATATGTCCGTGGAATAAGTGCCGTATTGCGACATGAATTCCCTAAAACAATGAGTGTGGCGCGGGCTTTAAGTTCACTGATAAAACTGTCGTAACTATGAAGGAATGTTGAAGGACTCATTGTTGCGATCACACCATTCGATAATTGCGGATCACTCAATGGTGTGTGTGCATAGGGGGAATGGGGCTCCAAGGGATCTAAAAGAAGAGTGTGGGGGAGGGCATCATGAATAATCGCAGCAGTTGTACTTTTCCCTGACCCCATCTCTCCAACGATCAGCCACCACGGGTCTTCTCCGATTCTGATGGGTTTTGCGTTGTCACCACCAATGCCCAGGAATCCAGGTTTCACGGAGCAGTGTGAGGGAAGTTGAGTGACAACGCTATGACGGAGAGTTATTTGTTGCTGCGATTTTTTATTGCAGTTGTTGCTCTCAATTGTAGTTACACTAGCGTGAGGGTCGTTTTGAAAAGAGAATGAGGGGCGTGATGGTTGCGGCGGTCGAAGATGTGACGAAGGTGGTGTGGCAATATGGATAAGATGTTGTTTTCCCTGAACAATGTGGATGCCTCGTCCTGGAAGATCAATCTCGCTGATCATTTTTGTGCTGCTTGCGAAGTAGGCACTATCAATATTATGAGGAAGTGGATGAATAATCCGGTGAACAAATGACGTTGCCCATCGTAGTGACGCAAAATGAGCTTGTGAACTCATGGTGACGCTACAGTTATTGTCACTGAGTTCACGTAAAAGTCCAGTATATCTTTCCTGAGCATACAGTGGCCCGAAATGTTGGTCGATTGACTCGGCAAGACTGTCGCAGTCATCAATAACAATCACGGTATCACTTAGATTATCCGCATTGCATAAAATATTTAAAAGGCGCACAGCCAAACGAATCTGACGCGGATGAACCCAGGTATCAACTGCGCAAGGTGGCGGCAACGACATAATGGCATGGACCCGAAAACCTGAAGATTTTCGCAGATAACACACGCTATGAAGGGTTGTTGTTTTACCTGATTGAGGTCCACCAATCACCAGTAAGGACTGGTTGGCAGGTATATGAAAACACGATATTCTTTGATAATCTGGTTCGTCAACTACACCAAGTGCAAGCCTAGTATCGTCACTATCATCAGTGGTTTCAGCATGAAAGAACGAACGATGTTGTACGGATTCTTTTGCTAACTGTTGACAGTGATCTATCGATATGTGTTCAGGTAAAGCAGGAGCCCATGGTGGTGGAGCCAGGCGGGAAGGCCACCGTCGAGCTGTTTCATTAACGGCGGCTACCAAAGCAGGCATAGCGGGACTAAGGTAGGGGATTTGAAGTGATCGTTCGCTATCGGTTTGTAAAATCGCACGCCCAGGAATACCAGGAATCCTGGATGCTTTATCACTACCAATAACGTCAATAGAATCAGAGGCTTCTTTCACCCGTAAACACAGGCGAATCGCCATATTGGCGCGAATGTGACTGTCAACAATACCGGCTGGCCGCTGAGTTGCAATAATAAGATACATCCCCAGTGCTCTGCCAAGCGTTGCCAAACGAATAAGATCGTCCATGATGCTGGAGTGGTAGGAAGCAAGGGCCTGAAACTCATCAACAACCATCAGTAATTGTGGAAGCTCGCGCCCATGATGAGTGTTGTGAAGACGATCGTAGGCAGCGATATGTTCACGTCGGGTCAACTCAGCATAAAGAGACCCAATTACGCGTGTGACCATTGAAGGATCCAAGTCAGTAAAAACACCAGCAACATGTGGCAAATCTTTTAAGAGGTCAAAAGCTGCACCACCTTTATAATCAATGAGAATAAGTTGCATATCACTAGGTGAATAACGCAGTGCAAGACTCATGAGCCACGAGACAAGCGCCTCTGATTTGCCAGACCCAGTGGTGCCAGCAATCAACATATGCGGACCATCTTTTGTTATATTCACATCAATATAGCCCCCGTGCGTACGACCAGCGCATGCGATCAAAGAGTGACAGTAACGGTGCTTTTGCCATACCTTGTGTAGCAACCCAATTAGTTGTGCGTTCATCACTGAAGAATCGCTGGAACTATGATGCGCAGGCGGTTTTAATTGGTCGAGCGGTAATGTTGGTACTAATTCGCCAGGTGATACATGATTGTCCATGGGGGATAGACTTTCAGGAGAGTACTCCGAGGAATGGTTGCTAAAAAGTAGATGCTCTGCAATATCATCAATAGTCACGTGGCGTGGAAGTTCCTCACGACTTATATCCATCACCGACGCATTATCAGTATCGTGACCTTGTAGGGCAATAGTTTCAATAAGTGCTTTCCACCATGGGAAATGTGGGTAGTTGTGTCCTTTGGCTGCAATAAGTGCGTGCGCCCACAAAGGAATCTGTGACTGAGTGTGCGCATAGCTAAGAATAATTGGTTGACGTTTATCAGACTTCATGCAGGAAGCAGTTTCGTCCTCTAAAGTGATATAGATGCAATCACTTGCATCGTGGGGACCTATTGACTGTTGAGCTACATGCGAATACACAACGACGCGAACATCTTGCTGAGGATCAACAAGCGCTTGTGCTACCCACCACCAGATTTCTTGCAATGCCCAGCGGCCAGTAAAGCAGCGGCTATCGCCAGGTGATAGATGACATGTTCGCCTTTTATATTGAAAAGCTGACACTGTAGAGGGTGGATTCTGTGGGTGCGCACGTGGTGCATGTGCCAAAGTCAGAACATGGAAAGGTGAGGGCGGTTGGCTTCTACGGTGCCACCGTATCCACATAGACACAGCGATAATACTGATGATCGTATAAATAGTAATTCCTAATCCCCACCGTATCTGCAAAGTCAGACCAGGAACAAAACGCAATAGCATCAGTGGCATAAGAAATAGCCATGGAAGTGACAGATAGTAATACCAGTGGTGTTTTTTTGGTGAAGGAACGTTCCATGTTGTGGTGGCTGGGCGTGTACAAATCTGTGCGTATGTGTCAGCATTGGTCAGATGGGATGTTGCTGGGCAGCGAAATCTAATATGAGTGCCCTCAGATAGATGTACGGGGTGTTTACCAAGCACCCGCCATACGAATGTGCGCCGATACAAAATAGGGACACTACCCTTATTGCTAGCTTGAACTTTTGGAAATGCCTGGCGAGTGAAAGAAGTCTGTGCATCAGGTGTGGACATGTGAAGTTCTAAATGAAGGCCGTCTAGCCGCGTGTCGTAGCATGCCGCGTCGTCAATTGGTGTTTTTTCGTAGCTAATCTGATGAAACGTTCCCCAGGCGTAACCTTTGGTGAAGACAAAAAACAAGGTAGTGCGGCGAGTGTGTGTAGTATTCACTGGTGTCTTGTGGGTAGGGGTGGGCAAGCTCTGAAGGTCAGCGTTGTTGTGGTGACCCGCACGCCGGGTGAATTGTGTTTCGAGTGGTTGCCCACTTTGCGAAAGCGTTGCCGTTGACGGTGTTGATGCCTTTAACAAAGAAACCATAGGGATAGCCTAAGGGTACTTGTTCAGCAAAGAAAGGGACGGGAACACAATTGTGGAAACTCAAATTTATCCGGAAATTGTGGACACGGATACCATTAGCGTGCAATGTATAGAAGCACACGTATAAAGTTTGATAGATCGATGTATGTCAGCAGACATGTGAGCGTGCGCATCATTTTCCGACGGAAAATACCGTGTAGGGAAAAAGTACTTTGAGGTAAAAGGCCACACTAGCAGCTAAGTTACTTCTTTGAAGCAAGGTGTGCATAATGGAGATATGACTGATTCCGCTGACATATCAACCCCGCAACAACAGTGGGACGTCCTCGTAAAAAAAATTAGTGAGGCCCGCACCCAATACTATGACCAGGACGCACCAACAATTTCGGATGCGGATTACGATGCTCTGTTTATTGAGCTTCAACAGCTTGAGGCAGACTATCCGCAGTTGGCTAGTGTGGATTCGCCAACAATGACAGTAGGAGGGCGACGCAGCGAAACTTTCGATCCTGTTGAGCATCTGTCGCCGATGGCAAGCCTTGATGACGTGTTTTCCACCGACGAGGTCGACACGTGGTACGAACGTATGCAACGCGAGACTGGCACGGAAAATGTCGAGGTCACAGCGGAAGTGAAAATTGACGGGCTTGCGGTGAATTTGTTTTATCGAAACGGCTATCTTGTGCAGGCCGCAACGCGCGGGGATGGACGTGTCGGCGAAGACGTGACGGCGAATGTTCGAACCATTGACGTGATCCCGAAGCGTTTGGAGGGCGAAGGTCATCCAGAAATGATTGAGATCCGCGGCGAGGTCTTTTTTCCGCTTGCTGATTTTGCCGAGCTCAATGCTCGCCGTATAGCCAATGGTGAAAAGCCTTTTGTGAATCCGCGCAATGCTGCGGCTGGTTCGCTTCGACAAAAGGATTCGGCGGTGACGGCTTCGCGTCCGCTGTCGATGATTGCTCATGGGGTTGGCCAGGTGACCTGGGGTAGTGGGGGCGAGCGTGGTGGCCAGCCGGTACTGTTCGGTGATGAACCCGCCACTCAGCCAACTTTGCTGAATAGCCAGCGCAGTGTTCACGATAGTGTCGCCGCTGAGCAGCCAAGCAAGCTCTATGATTGGTATCAACTGCTGGGTAAGTGGGGTTTGCCCACGTCAGAGCACACAACGCTGTGTAAGAATTTGGAAGAGGTTCATGCCTATATTGACGAAATTGGTAAAGTTCGTCCACAGATTTTTCACGAAATTGACGGCGTTGTGCTCAAAGTAAATGACCTGGCCACACAGGAATCTTTGGGCTTTACGTCGCGTGTGCCGCGCTGGGCGACAGCGTATAAGTTCCCTCCGCAAGAAGTCTTCACACAGTTGCTTAATATCCGTGTTCAAGTTGGGCGTACCGGTCGCGTCACCCCTTATGGAGTGATGGAAAAGACGCTGGTTGCGGGGTCGAATGTTTCGCGCGCGACACTGCATAACGAGCAAGAAGTGCGCCGCAAGGGTGTGCTGATTGGTGACACTGTGGTGTTGCGAAAAGCAGGTGATGTGATCCCTGAAATTGTGGCGCCTGTTGTGGATCGCCGCGATGGGTCGGAACGCAAGTTTGTGATGCCTGAAAAGTGTCCGTCATGCGGGGCAAAGCTTGCCCCTGCCAAAGAGGGTGACGTTGATGTTCGCTGCCCGAACACTGCGCATTGTCCAGCTCAGCTGACCGAGCGCGTATCGCATATTGGTGCCAGGAATTCTTTAGATATCGAGGGCTTAGGTGATGAATCGGCGATGGCGCTAACCCAGCCTGAGGCTGCCCGCGAAGACGTGATATCGGACCTGGCCGATGGGCACTATGTCTTGTTGGAAGATGGAACTGAGGTCAGGGTCGATACTGAGGATTTGGCTCATGCCGATGTTGGTCAGGCGTGTGAACAGGCTCTGCCTGAACCGCAAAAACCAGTGTTGACCTCGGAAGCTGATGTTTTTGCGCTGACTGCCGATGATGTGCGCGATGTCATGGTCTGGCGCGAGATTAACACGAAGAATCCTGACACTGGCCAAGCTGAACCCAGCGGCAACTGGCGCTACGAGCACTATTTTTGGACGAAGCCATTTAAAAAAGCTTCGAAGAAATATGAACGCGAAACTGGAAAAAAGTTTGAACCGCTTGAAAATGGGCCTTCAAAACAG
>JAUNVQ010000008.1:100998-102436 GCA_030540715.1 Actinomycetaceae bacterium
GACCTCGCCAGGGTGAATTGGTGCATGTATATTAGTGGTAGTCAACGATCTCAACGTCCTCTGGGCTAGTGGTAAGCATGCCGTGTAATTATTAATAGAAGCTTCGATTTCAAAAATATATAACGGGATGCGTTAATAACGCAAGGCATTATGGAGCGGTTAGTAGGTCGCACCCGCCCTGGATCGACGACCTGGTAGCATTGAAAAGTCTTGGTAGGCGTCAAAAGATAAGCGGCGAAAACGTGTATGCCAGCCCACAACTGCTTTCATAGGGGGAATTAAATGGCTTTTGATTTTAAAAAAGAATACAAGGAATACTATAGACCGAAAAACAAGCCAGAAATTCTTACTGTTCCAAAGGCAAATTATATTGCAGTGCGAGGAATGGGTGATCCAAATGAAGAAGATGGAGCATATAAGCAAGCGATTAATGTACTGTATGCTGTGGCATACACTTTGAGAATGAGCTATAAGACCGATTATAAGATTGATGGTTACTTCGAATATGTTGTACCCCCGCTTGAAGGCTTTTGGTGGCAAGATCATGTTGATGGTTTTGACTACTCAAACAAAGATGCTTCTCGTTGGATTTCTGTTATCAGACTTCCTGATTTTGTGAAGAAAGCCGATTTTAGTTGGGCAGTAGAGGAAGCAACAAAAAAGAAAAAACTGGATTGTTCATCAGCAGAATATATCACGATTGATGAAGGTCTCTGCGTCCAAATGATGCACATAGGATCCTATGATAATGAACCAGAGACGGTTGCTATTATGCATGAATATGTCAAGGAAAATGGCTACGTGACCGACATGACAGATAAACGCTTACATCACGAGATTTATTTATCTGACCCAAGAAAAGTAGCACCAGAAAAATTGAAAACTGTTATACGAATTCCAATTAAACAATCATAAAGTCTACATCGGCTTTCATCAGGGTTGCCGGAACAATACAATGACTCCACCAAACCTGCAACGCTTTAAAACCATGCTTTTCACAAAGTAGTCGCTAGTCTCCGATACACTTATAAGAAATACCGAATTGATATATCACGCATTGCAGCGTGACTGATAATGCATTAAGTGAAAAGGACTGTTCAATGCCGCCTACAACGAAAGAGGGACAACGCGCCGAGTTACATAAAACCATTTGGCGTATCGCTAATGACCTGCGCGGAAGCGTTGATGGTTGGGATTTTAAGACCTATGTGTTGGGAATGTTGTTCTACCGTTTTATCTCTGAAAACCTCACCGACTACATTAATGAGGCCGAACGTAAAGCCAGTGACCCGAACTTTGATTACGCCACGCTGAGTGATGAACAGGCCGAATATGGCCGAAAATCCACTGTCGAAGAAAAGGGATTTTATATTCTGCCGTCGCAGTTATTTGCAAATGTTCGCCAAAAAGCACCTCACGATGAAAACTTGAATGAAAC
>JAUNVQ010000009.1 GCA_030540715.1 Actinomycetaceae bacterium
AAGCTGAGCATTGATGTCAAGAAAGCTGAATGAGTAGTACTTAAAGGCACGCCATTTGCCAACATTGATACTCAGACAGGCTAGAGAAGCAATAGAGTTTTCGACGCACTGGTAAACAAGAAGAAGTTTTTGTTGTTTACCAGTGCGTCGCATTGTTTTGGCATCAATGAGCTTTCAGATTGTCACTCAATAAGGAAAACGCGGCCAGTTGGTAAAAGCACATACCGAAGGAATATCGCCCATCTGCGATTGCTAGCGAAAATTGTATGCAAACCCAAGCTAAAAGTGCCTGCAATTTCTAGCGCGTTGTGCAAACCCAAGCGCATTGTTCATTACATGGACACCCAAGAACATGTGACTACCCTCAATGCCGCTACCCTCGGCGGGTGTCATCCATATATGGTAGAGCTATGTCGTCGTCATTTATATTATCAGCACCTCACCAAGAACAGCTTTCGTCCTCGGCGCAAAAACTTGCCGCTGAACTTCACAAGTTTTGCCGTGACAACAGTATTACCAGTGACACTTTACATGAAGTAATGGGCGAAGATACGTCGAGCATCCTTCATCAAGGCGATACCGCGGCGGCGCGCCTGCGGATGCGCACTGTAGCAAATGACTCTGCTGTGAAGGACACGCAGCGAGCGCAAGCCAATTTTGCGCGTTTCTTTATGTTCGGTGATTGCCTTGACAACGAAACCCTGACGAGCGCATTTGGTGATAATCTTGTCACCTTACTTCGTGAAACCGCGCTTATTAACAACGGCCGTTCACGCATCGATCTGCGTCCAATTGATATTGATGACAAAACTATCTATATAGCTTCTGACCTGGGTGTTGATGTCAATGCGCGTCCTATTGACGCCGATTATATTCTTGGTGTTGGCGGAGCATCGCTAAGCCTTTTGCATCTTATCCCAACAAGTCCCGTCAAGGTGGCACTTGACATTGGCACGGGGTGCGGTATCCAGGCGCTGTATATGTCGTCTTTTGCCAAACGCGTTGTTGTCACCGATATTTCTTCACGTGCACTGTGGTTTGCCAAGTTCAACGCGTTACTTAACCAGATCGATAATCTTGACTTTCGCCAAGGTTCATTCTTTGAACCCGTTACCGGTGAGCAATTCGACCTTATTGTCACCAATCCACCTTTCGTGATCACCCCACCTAGCGTGCGCAAGAAACTAGATTATACTTATCGTGATGCGGGGATGGATGCCGATGCCGCGATGTACACCGTGGTCGCGCAGGCACAGAACTACCTTCGGCCTCATGGTCGATTTGTTGCCTTGGGAAACTGGCAGGTAACGAACACACCGCCTACCAACACAAGTGAGCACATAAGATCGTGGCTTTCACCAACCTGCAACTGGTGGGTGGGTTTGCGCGACTGGCAAACACCAGAAGAATATATCCACTTGTGGCTCAAAGATTCGGGTCAAAACCTGCTGTCACCTAGCGAATACGAGCACCTTTTTTCCCTATGGCTCCAAGGCTTTGAGCGTGCCAACATCAACGGCATTTCAATGGGGTATATCCTGGGCATCAAAAATGGCGCACCCACAGCGTCCTCGAAGAAAATTTCGGAGGGCGAAGTGATGATCGTTGATCAGCAAACAGGTAAGTTACCTGCAGGATCGGTTCTTTTTGAGAGACTTCACCACAGCGTGATGTGGAAGAAAAAAGACACCCGCAGCCGGTTGGATACTCACTACCACGTTCATCCAAAGGTAAAAGAGCGACGGCTTTACCAACCAGGAAGCGAACAACCCTGTGGCTTGGAATATGTGAATCCTGAAGGGGTTGCTATTGGTGTGGATACAGTGATCGCGGCCTGCGTGGGGGCCTGCGATGGTGAGTTAAGCCTTGACGCAATCATCGGGGCCGTAGCATCGCTTCTTGATGCTGACGTTGATGGACTTCGTGAACAGGTGCTTAGTCGCTGGGGCACGTTGCTACACCACGCTATTGTGACGCATTAACGGTGATACGCTGTTCAACAGAGCGCCTATCTACTAGCTCGAGTCCTGCAATCGTTGCTGATAGGCCACGTGAGTTACGCGTGAACAGTACAGACACAACAGAGAGGACAAGCATTATTCCAACGCCTCTTGTGCCGATGTCGATCAGATTTACCCCATAAAATTCTGCCCGCCAATGGGGAAGCGCCCATAGGCATTGAAAGAATAGTAGGAGTCCCGCGCTGGCACTTGCTCTGACAATGCGACGCCGCAGCGACGGTGCTTCGCCCTCTTTTGTGACAAAACTGAGCCACACTAAACGCTGCCCAATGGAGGCTCCGTGACCAAAACATGCCGGCAGGTAAAAAACAATGATGGCAGCCACCAGTACAAGAAGTGGCGCCAACCAGCCTGGCGGGTTGAAAGTAAGGGCCTCCAGCGGGACGTTTTCGATGACACGCTGATAGCCGATCATAAACAGGCCAACGGTGGCAAACAACCCAACTTCGATAAGCAGCACAAAGAGTGTGTCAAAGAGCATGCCGATAAAGCGCCGGGAAACACTGAGAGGTCGCGGCGCATCGCGTTTGGCGTGAAGCTCGTGGGCATCGGGGAAAAGTCGCCATAGCAGCGGTGCGCATAATGCGCCGATAAAACCACCAAGAGAGTTCAAAATGAGGTCATCAATATCACCGAAACGGTGGGGGCACGGCAGAAGCCACCACATCCCAGTGGCTTGGGTGCATTCGATGAGGAAGGACAGCGCAATAGCAGTTAAGGTAGCAGAGGTCTTTGACCAGCGAAAATAGCCACATAAAAATAGTCCAAGGGGAATAAACAGTAAAATATTGAAAGGAAGCTGCAAAAAATGTGCGCTGAGTAAACGCTCGGTCCATGACCATCCAGCTGTGTCGTCAATTGCTTTGAAAAGTGATTGACCTGGAAGAAAGTTGGGTTCACGACTACGGGTGCAACGCATTGTTGCAGGGTCGGGAAGCGGAAGAAGTGTAAATGTAAAGATGGCAACGCCATAGACCGAAAACATGCCTGCCCCGATGAGCCGCTGCGCATTGACTGAGCCAAAAGAACGATAGTGCGAGATAACCAGTGGAATAAACAGCAGCGCAAAAAGGGCAACTCCGCTGATGATGGCTGCAAATGTAGAAGACTTCCACATTGACACTGCATCGCCTGTATGGACTATGGCAAGGGATAGTGCATTGAGTATCACCGCTTGGCTCCTTTCGATTTCGTATGTGTGTCTACTGCTGGTCAAGCATCGCAGCAACGATATGTACTTCGAGGGGTGTAGTAAGCGGTTGCTGAACGTTTCCCCCTTGAGCGCTCAGGCGCTGTTTGTACGTTGTGGCCATGCTTAGTATCTGATTCACGATAGTGATAGTCTGCCTTTATTATCTGGGTGTTTCCTTAGAGCGCGCCAGGGGGCTGTGTCTACTTTGCGGGTATAGATGGGTCGACTGTACGCCTAAGAACGGGAAAATGCGCTACTTACAAATGCAGTGTCTGTCACAATCATGATAGTGCTTTACCTGCCATAGTGGTCGTTACCTTATTGAATGTAGGCATCCGTATTCCCTGCGTGAGTTTGTCTGTAAGCCAATGACAATATGAGGCAATGTGAAGCATATGACAAAGCACTTTGAAGTTCACCACTTTCAGTGAAAGTGCTACAGTAACAAAAGCAGATCGTCGGTGCACTCTTAAGCGGTGGTAGGCAAAACTGGCCGTTCGTCTGCACAAAGTGCAGACGAAAGAACCTATGGATAAGCAATTCCACTGACATTATGCCCACTGGCATAATAGACTCACCAGATCACACAGCAGCACACGAAGGCAGGACACAATGACATCTTCTTTTGAATCACCGCTTAATCGTTTTGAACAGGTTAAACGTGAAGCAGGTGAGGGAGGGATTGACCCCGAGTTGCTTCCGTATATACAAGCATCGAAAGAAGAAGATGATCAAGACTACATTATCGATTCCGACAGTGAAGACACTGCCGTAGTAGCCTCGTTAGTGAAACACTCAATGCTGGCTGGTCCACTGGAAGAAGTGGTTGACGAGATAGTGTTGACACAGCATGACGATACCGTCGATGAGGGCGACATAGCAGAAATATGTGATGAATTATCAACCGATGACCGTGCAGCCTTCCACAGTGAGTCTCTTGACGAAGCGGCTGCTTTACACGCTCTTGATCAAAAGGTCAACACGATCTATCAATCAATTATTGCGCGAAAACCCGAACATCGACCCAATCCGTCACTGGATCGTGTTCGACGTGTGATGGAATATATGGGTGACCCCCATAGTGCCTACCCCTCTATTCATATCACGGGGACAAACGGTAAAACCTCTGTTACTCGCATGATTGATGCTCTATGCACAGAACAGGGGCTGCGAACGGGACGTTTTACTTCGCCGCATCTTCATACGGTACGTGAACGTATCGCGATAGACAATGAACCTATTTCTCGTGAAGGATTCATAGCAGCCTACGAAGACATTAAACCGATTATCACTCTTGTAGATAATGAGTGTGCAGAACAGGGGCAAGCCCCACTGTCATTTTTTGAAGTACTGACAGCTATGGCTTTTCAAGCATTTGCAGATGCCCCCGTCGATGTTGCCATCGTTGAAGTTGGCCTTGGTGGTACTTGGGACTGTACCAACGTATTGCCTTCATCGGTACAGGTACTTACCCCCATCGACGTGGATCATCAACGTTGGTTAGGGGCAACAGTGGAAGAAATCGCCCGCGATAAGGCGGGGATAATTAAACCGGATTCCCTTGTTATCAGTGGGCCTCAACACCACAGTGTAACCCAGATCATTAGCCAGGCAGCAACCGCACACTCATCGGTGGCACGTTTTTATGGCACTGATTTTCAGGTATGTGAACGCAACCTTGGCGTAGGAGGACAGATCGTGACACTTCGTACGCCAGCTGGTATCTATGAAGATGTCTTTCTTCCGCTTTTTGGTGCACATCAGGCAACCAATGCAGCCGTTGCTTTAACAGCCTTTGAAGCATTCATGTCAGGGGGCCTTCAAGATCCAACAGTGGTTGAACATGCAATGATGAATGTGAGCTCGCCAGGCCGTGTTGAAGTAGTGCGAAGCTCGCCCACAGTTATCGTTGATGCCTGCCATAACCCTGCTGGGGCCACCACATTGGTGGATACTCTGGAAGAATCTTTTGCTTTTGGCACAGTTATTGGACTGTTTTCGGCGATGAAAGATAAAGATGTTGAAGGGGTGCTGTCGGTACTTGAACCAGTATTCGAAGAAATAGTACTTGTCGAGATGCCAGGGGAGCGATCGATGCCCCTTGAACAGATGCGTTCAATAGCGCACGACGTCTTTGGTGAGGATCGGGTGCATGAGTCTGCAGAATCGCCCTCTTATGAAGAAAATACGGCTCACGGTATCGCCCTGGCAGCCGACCTTGGCGAAGCACAGGTTTCTGACGGTCAAAAAGCGGGTGTTGTGGCATGTGGCTCCGTAGTATTTGCCGCCGACGTCCGTCAGGCATGCCACCACGCACACTCAATCCGTCGCACGCGCAACAGCTTATTATGACGAGAAGAAAAATAATGACGTTACTTCCAGCATATTTTATAGTGCTTACCCCAAATGCTTCATTTGTGAATGCCCAGTAATGAAAAAGCGTAAAATAATACTGTAGCCTCGGCGTGACTCTGGACAAAAACGCACCACACTTAGTGGACATTAGCGACAAAATAGGCCATGCTGAGTTAGTATTACCAAGAGAGCACTAACGTAGACAGAAAAGAAGGTAACGTGGCCTCAGTAGCATTCATTGTTGTATCACAATCGCATACATTGGCACGCGGTATCTGTGAAGTTGTTGCCCCAATGGCCCCCGATGTTACAATTTTGCCCTGCGGATGTCACGACGAAGGGTTAGCCACTGCCACCGAACTACTGACACAGTGCATTGATGAAGTTCTGGCAAGCAGTGAACCAGGAACCGTTATTGTATTAATGGCAGATTTTGGTTCGGCACGTTTAGCGGCACAGCAGGTAATTAACGAACGTGGCTCACGCGATGTTGTTTTAGGGCGTGGCCCAGTTGTTGAAGGAACATCGGCTGGTGTTGTTGCGGCTCAACAGGGTGAAAAAGCTGCTGCTGTTGTGAGAGCTATTGCAGGCGCTTCGCAGTTTTTTCCGTCAATGGAAGCAGAGGACGATGAACTAGCCGCCGTGAAAACCCCTGCTGATCCCTTAGCTCCACGAAACGTTACCGTTAACCATACTGAAGGTCTTGATGCGCGCCCAGCAGCCATCGTGGCGCGTATGGCTTCAGGTTTTAATGCCCGCATCAATATTGATAACGCCGACGCGACTTCGGTGCTGGCATTGATGCGTCTAGGAATTAAAGAGGGCGACCATATTGTTTTGACTGCTGATGGGCCTGAAGCTGGACTTGCTTTAACTCAAATCTCGGAAGCAATAGAAAATGGTCTTGAACCAAAAGACTTGGTGTCAATGGCTGACACTGATGATAACAATGAGGATCAATCATAATCCGCATCAGAAAGAGGGAACATGTTAAATAAGGATAAACACTACACGTTGCTACTGGTAAAACCAGATGGCTACGAGCGTGGCCTCACTGGCGAGGTACTGCGTCGCATAGAACGCAAAGGATACAAACTTGTGGCTTTGCGTATTTGTCAAGCAGATGAAGCAACATTGGCTAACCATTACGCCGAACACGTTAATAAGCCCTTTTATAAGGGACTGATCGACTATATGATGTCGGCGCCAGTGGTTGCTGCCGTTATTGAAGGCCAAAATGTTGTGGAAGGCCTGCGTTCACTGACAGGAGCAACCAAGCCGACAGAGGCAGCACCAGGAACAATCCGCGGTGACTTTGCGCGTGATTGGGACGATGATTCGGTGCGCAATATTGTTCATGCCTCAGATTCATTGGAATCAGCGTGGCGTGAAATTCCGATTTGGTTTGACGATCTGGTGTAGTATTTTCATCGATGTTCGTTAAATCGCTCACTCTGCGAGGATTCAAATCCTTTGCCTCTCAAACAACTATGGAGTTCCAGCCTGGAATCATTGCCATTATTGGTCCCAATGGTTCTGGAAAATCAAATATTGTTGATGCGCTTGGCTGGGTGATGGGTGAGCAGGGCGCAAAAAACCTGCGCGGACAGGCTATGTCTGACGTGATTTTTGCGGGCACGGCTCAACGTGCAGGTTTAGGGCGCGCCCAAGTGGAACTGTGTATTGATAACTCGTCGGGCGATTTGCCGATCGATTTTACTGAAGTCACGATTTCACGAACTGTTTTCCGCTCAGGTGGCTCTGAATATTCTTTGAATGGTTCGCCGTGCCGGCTGCTTGATATTCAAGAATTATTGTCTGATACGGGCATGGGTAAAAACATGCATGTTATTGTTGGCCAAGGCCAACTAGATGAAGTGCTGTCGGCAGATCCACTGGTCAGACGCTCTTATATAGAGGAAGCTGCGGGGGTGTTAAAACATCGGCGACGAAAAGAACGTGCGTTATCCAAACTTGATTCAACGATGGATAAGCTGTCGCGACTTGAAGATTTAACTCGCGAGATTCGCCGCCAAATGGGGCCGCTATCACGTCAGGCGAAAGCAGCTCAACAAGCATCGGTTATTCAAGCAACGATTCGTGATGCCTCGTCACGTCTACAGGCTGATTCTATTGCTCGTGCGCGCGATGAACTTGCGGAACGTTTGCGTCAACGTGATGCCATTCACCGTCAACGCCAAGAACTACGGGCAACCATTGATAGTCTTGAAACCAAACTACAAACCCTTGATGGAAGTAGCAAAAGCTCTGACGGTTCAACAATGGGTGTCGATGCCTTGACTGCACTGTGGCATCAGCAATCGCAGTTGCATACTCAATGTCAATCGTTTATTCAGTTAGCTCAGGAACGCTCACAAGCATTGTCACGCCCCATTGGCGGTGCCGTTGTGGACAATGACGCATTTCAACACATGATTGCAGAGGCTAACCATCGTATTGCCCGTGCTCAAAAGGATCAGGACACACTGCAAGCACGTATCAGCGAACAAGAAAAGCAACGTGATCGTGCTGAAAAAATTCTTGAAGATGCTTCTGATAAACGTTCGCGTTGGGAACGCGCCGTTGGCGATCATCGTGAGCAGTTAGCACGCTTAGAAGGTGAACGTGAGGCGCTAAAATCACAGCTTCGTTCTTTACGTGAGCAGCTGCAACAAATCAGTGTGCAACGCAATGATGCAGCAGGACGCAGCGAAAAGGCACATCGTGCGTTAAAGGAACTTCCAGCTGTTAATGATGCCAAAGTGAAAGAATTATCTGCTTACCATGCCGAACTGGTAGGTAAACATAAAAAGAGTGACCAAGAATTGGATGCTCAACGTAGTCACTATCAACGCCTTCATGGCGAGTATGCACGATGGGAATCACGGAAAGAAACAATTTCGGCCTCAATTGCTTCCCATAACGGTAGCGATGAACTATTGGGGGCCAAATTAGATGGTATTAACAACACATTTGCTTCCGCCATTACCATTGCACACGGATGGGAAGATGCCTGCGCGGCATTCCTTGGCGACAAAACAGATGCGCTTGTTGCCGTCAGCGAGGACGCTGCTGTTAATGCGTTGCGTTATGCTCGCACCCACGGAACGGGTAAAGTTAATCTGATTTACGAACGCCGCGTTGGTAAGACAAGTGGTGAAACATATCAGCTACCTCATGATTTACCTGACTATGCACACCCATTAAGCAGTCTTTTATCGGCAAAAAATCCTCAACTGCAAGAAGTATTAACCTATTTATGTGCAAGGGCTGTTGCCGTACAAGATCTGGATCAGGCATTGAGTATTGTGAACACCTATCCAGAACTCACTGTAGTGACACGCCACGGTGAAACAGTGGGGGCTGTTTATGCACGTGGGGGAACAGAAGAAACTTTGTTGCGGCTCCATTCTCAGTTGAGTGAAGCTGAGGAACACTGCAAAGATCTTCGTTCTCAGGTTGAAGCCATTAAAGCTGAAGTGGAAAAACGTGAAGATAATAATCGTAACCTGGCCACAAAGATCGCACAGATCTTAGAACAGATTCGCCACGCTGATGCACTGCACACAAAAGAGGCCGAACAGGCGGCCCGTGTAAATGCCGAAATCCAGTTAGCTGATGCAGAGGTCGAACGCCTTGATAATGCGCGAAAAGAGATTGAGAAGCGTATCAGCCATGAACAGGAAAAAGTTGAAAAACAGGAGAAGGCTGTTTGTGACTGTATGCAGCAAGCGCCATCTTTAGAAGATAGCGCTGAGTCTTTACAGAAGGACTACGAGCAGGCATCAGAAAATGCGCGGGAGGCTCGCCAAAAGTTGACCGATCTTCAGCTGGAAAAACGTTCTGCTGATGAGCGTGCCCAGGCCGCAAAAAATCACCGTAAAGCCCTTGAAACCCAGTGGGAAGAACGTCGGGAACAGGCAAAACGGCAAAAGCGACGTGAAGAGCAGCGCCGCAAACGTGTAGAAGTATTGGGAAGTATTTCCGATATATCTGTCCGTGCCCATTCATTGAGTGAACAGCTTTATGAACTGACCAGTCACTATCGACGTCAAGCTGTAGAGCAACAAGAAAAATATCAAAAAAATGCCCGTGAACTGCGTATTACTCTTCAGGAAACAACACGAAGCTATGATCGTCGAACCGATGAAGTTCATCAACATGATGTGGCTGCTGCTGAACATAGGCTTCGAGTTGAACAGCTTGAAGAACGTGCTCGTCAAGAGCTGCATATTGAGCCGCATGAACTCATTGCGGACTACGGCCCCCACATGCTTATTCCTGTTGATGTGGTTCAGGGCGACGCTGTTGACGATGACAACCCTAAAATGGTTGCTTATGTGCGTTCTGAACAGGAAGAACGTTTAGCTGCTGCACAGAAAAAACTGTCGCGTTTAGGAACAATTAATCCTTTAGCGATGGAAGAGTATAAGGCTTTGGAACAACGATACGAGTTTATGACTGCTCAAGTAGCTGATGTGAAGAAGTCACGTACAGATTTACTTCATATCATTGATGAGGTCGACCAACAGGTAAAACATGCGTTTGAACAGGCATATCATGATACAGCAGAGTCTTTTGAACACGTATTTGCGCAGCTATTCCCAGGTGGTCAGGGCCGTTTAGTTTTGACTGATCCGGATAAATGGCTTGATACTGGTGTTGAGATTGAGGCTCGTCCAGCCGGAAAAAAAGTGAAAAGATTATCGCTGCTTTCAGGTGGTGAACGCTCACTTTCTGCGCTAGCTTTTTTGATTGCTCTTTTTAAAGCACGACCTTCACCGTTCTATATATTAGATGAGGTCGAAGCAGCACTTGATGACGTTAATCTGTCGCGTGTATTGAAAGTTTTTGAAGAGTTGCGAGAGATTTCGCAACTCCTTGTTATTACACACCAAAAACGCACCATGGCGATTGCTGATTCACTTTACGGCGTATCTATGAGGGACGGTATTACGAAGGTGGTTTCTCATAAATTAACTACATCCGATTAAGGTAAGACGATAATTGGTGTTTCACCCACAACAACCGCATTGATGAGCGCAATATCACGTCCACTTTTTTACTATGCAATAAGACAAATCGCACCTAATCATGGCATATTAGTAAATGTGCAGTTATCTTTGATTTTGGTGTTCGTGTTTTTTGCGGCGATTGCAGTACTGGGCATTGTGATAGTAGTCATGAATGTTCGTTCGCATCGCCCTCAACAGGGTATCCGCACCTGGGTAAAAGAATCTGCTGAAACATTTCGTGAAGATGCCCCCGAACCAGTTCGCGTACATCCTACTCATCTTGATGCTCTTTTAGATGAAGCTTACGAGCGTCAGTACAAAGATGTGATGTCCACTGTTGATGTTTCGAAGCTGCCCGACACCCCCGATGCGCCAGGTGAACGTGACGCTACGATAATACCAGGTGATCAGGGGCCTGTTCACTATGATTTTGAAGAGTATGGGCAGGTGGATACCATTCCGTCAGAGCAAGGAGATATCCAAGAGGCACAGAGCAATGCGCAAGAAGCGCGTGCAGTGTTACCAAGTTTTGAGCCACGTCAGAAACGTCAGCGTCCAAAGGTAAGTGAGTTAGTTTTAGCGCGACGGCACAGCGACAACAGTGAAGAATCTGCGAATCCTCATACCCATATAGACGCTGAACAACTAAGCAATAGGAAAGTTGACAGTGACAACGATAGCCGCACACATCCTGGTGAGGGAATCCCTGCAGATAACATTGAGCACGCTGATGCGAGTGACGATAAGGGGAGTACCAACGATGACGCTGATCAGGTGGAAGAAAACCACGATGACGAACCCGGGGCTAATGACACCGATCAGATGAACGAATCATCGAAGACAGTACAGTCTGTCGATACAGACCACGATGATCCTTCTTATAGTACTGAAGATGAACCTGATAGTGATGAAGACAAAGCAACTCCATCACAAGAAGATGATTCTTCGCACGAAGATGCTCCCTTTGAGGAAGAATCATCTTCACAAGAAAATGACGATGATAAACAACCACTTATGCCACGTCCACCTGTAGCGGGCCAGTTGTTACTGGCAGCGCCTGGCACAGCACCTGCTTCGCCGCCCGCAGCTCCCACCGATAAAGATATTGAGCGTTTGAAAGAACAGATGGACGAGCATCACGAAAGCTCCACTGATTAAGGCTTCTTTTATCCGTTATGATGGAACGTAAGTAATTATTCTAACTGAAGGAGTCCCATGGCAGTCATCAGCGTAAACATCATTATCGCCATTATTGTGACAGCAGTTGTTGTTGCAGCAGGAATTGGCGTAGGTGTTGCAATTGTTCGCCATTCGCAGGCCAAGCAACTTGACTACGAGGAAAAAGCTCAGATACCAGCTCCGCCTGAAAAACCTGAAGGGGAAGAAGACCCTGAAGCGCTCATGGCAGAAATTGCTGAACAAGCAGTCAAAGGGGACCTTCATTTACGCGGGCGTGAAACCCATCGTGCTGATGGAAGAGGCTATGACACGCCACGACCCCTGCAACAAAAAGTTGCTGAACTTGAAGAACAAGATGAGGTCGAACCTACGCCCTCTGAAACAAAAAAAGAAGACCTACCCAAGGTAAAAGAAACAGTTTCGGAAGATGAAATTGTTGAAGAGGAAACCACTGATGTTACACAGGAAGAAAAGTCCCCTCCATTAGATAGTGTGGAGCCTGTACCTGGGCGAATGGTTCGACTGCGTTCACGCTTGGCAAAGTCAGGTGCTTTTGGCCGAGCATTATTGGCGGTCTTTGGCCGTGGTGATCTGTCTATAGACGACTGGGAAGAAATTGAGGATACCTTACTGCTTTCCGACCTTGGCGTTGAAGCAACCGAGGAACTCATGGAAGAACTTCGCACCCAGGCAAAAGTACTGGGAACAAACGATGCTGAAGCCGTTAAAAAAGTTCTTTACGATAAACTGCTGGAACTTTTGCGACCAGAGATGGATCGCTCACTTTCTTTGGATAAACCAACAGAAAACCTGCCAGCCACCCTGCTTACTGTCGGTGTCAATGGAACAGGAAAAACGACGACAATCGGCAAGATTGCCAGGCTTTTAGTTTCTGAAAACTATTCCGTTCTTTTGGGCGCTGCAGATACGTTCCGTGCAGCAGCCGCTGACCAACTTCAAACATGGGGTGAGCGTGTTGGTGTAGGCGTTGTCCGTTCCGATAAAGAGGGGGCGGATCCAGCCTCGGTAGCCTTTGAAGCACTTGATAAAGGTGCAGAAGAGGGAACAGATGTGGTGCTTGTCGATACAGCTGGACGCCTGCAAAACAAACAGGGCTTGATGGATGAGCTGGGTAAAATTAAACGCGTCATGGAAAAGAAAGCACCGGTCAATGAAACATTGCTGGTACTTGATGCCACCACCGGGCAAAACGGATTACAGCAGGCACGTGTCTTTGCTGAAGTTGTCAATGTGACAGGTATTGTTCTGACAAAACTGGATGGTTCGGCTAAAGGTGGCATTGTGGTGCGTGTACAGCGTGAACTGGGCGTGCCCGTCAAACTGGTGGGATTAGGTGAAGGCCCTGATGACCTTGCGCCATTTGATCCCGAACAGTTTGCTCAGGCCCTGATTGAAGACGAGTAAGAGGATACATGTTTAATACACTGTCAGACCGACTAACTGGCGCATTTAATGCACTGCGCGGTAAAGGCGTTTTGTCTCAACAAGATGTTGACGCAACGATTTCGGAAATCCGCCGAGCACTACTTGATGCTGACGTAGCGTTACCTGTGGTGCGCCAATTTGCCTCACGAGTGCGTGAACAGGCCTATGGGACTGTGCGTTCAAAGGCATTAAACCCAGGGCAGCAAGTTATTAAAATTGTTAATAACGAACTGGTGGAGATGTTGGGTGGTGATACGCGTGAACTTCATTTTGCCAAACGCGGCCCAACAGTATTTATGCTGGCAGGTTTACAAGGTGCCGGTAAAACAACGCTGGCAGGAAAACTTGGGTACTGGTTAAAAGACCAAAATAAGCGCGTTCTTTTGGCAGCATGTGACCTGCAAAGACCTAATGCTGTGCAGCAGTTGCAAGTGGTTGGTGAGCGTGCTGGTGTTGATGTGTGGGCACCAGAACCTGGAAACGGGGTAGGAGACCCCGTTGTGGTGGCACGCAACGGCGTCAATGAAGCCGTCACCAACGGCTACGATGTAATCATTGTTGACACGGCCGGGCGTCTAGGCGTTGACGAAGAAATGATGGCCCAGGCTGCAGCTATTCGTGATGCCATTGAGCCCCACGAAGTACTGTTTGTCCTTGATGCAATGATTGGTCAAGACGCTGTGACCACAGCGGAAGCCTTCCGCGATGGTGTTGGATTTAGCGGTGTTGTTTTGTCGAAACTTGACGGCGATGCCCGCGGCGGTGCTGCACTTTCTGTGCGCGGAGTGACCGGAACCCCTATCCTGTTTGCGTCAACAGGTGAAGGGCTCCAAGATTTTGAGCGCTTCCACGCAGACCGCATGGCCTCGCGCATCTTGGATATGGGGGATATTCTTACCCTTATCGAGCAGGCAGAAAAAGCCTACGACGAAAAAGAGGCCGAAAAACTTGCCGGTAAAATGGCGAAGGGTGACTTCACTCTTGATGATTTCTTGGAGCAACTCAACCAGATCCGCAAAATGGGTTCCTTCAAGAAGATCATGGGAATGCTTCCAGGTGCGGCACAGTTTCGCGACCAGTTGGATGCCTTTGATGAATCTCAGATTGGCCGCATTGAAGCCATTGTTCATTCAATGACGCCCGCTGAACGCGCCGATGTCAAGATTCTTAACGGTTCGCGCCGTCAACGTATTGCACGTGGTTCAGGAACAAGTGTTCAAGAAATCAATGCGCTGGTTGAGCGCTTTGAACAGGCACGCAAAATGATGAAGAAAATGGCATCAGGGGGCGGAATGCCCAACATGCCAGGAATGCCGAATATGCCAGGCATGGGCGCTATGGGTGGCGGTGCCACCAAGAAGCAACGCAAGGGACGCAGCAAGAATAAACGTAAAGCAAATGCAAGAAAAGGTCGCGCTTTCACCACAAAAAAGGATAAGCAAAAACAGCAGACAGGTGCTGGATCAGCTTTTGGGGCGGCAGCCGTGCAGCAAAATGAAGTACCACCGCCAACCTTAGATGATTTGCCTGACGAGGTGAAGAATATGTTAGGACGTCTCTGATGAAGAGTGGCGCCTACAAACTCACAGGCCACATACTATGGCGCGATAAGTATCATCATGTAGGTTCCACACAGGCACGATGTGAGCAGGGAAACCCTCTCGATAATTTTTCCGCATGGAAAGAATCGTCTCAACTTAGTGTTCCAGGCATCCACGATACGTGGTCGCATCAGGTTCACACATCATTTGGCTTACCAGCTGCACCTCAATGGCGAAGTGAACCCGTATATGTTGAACATGGCTGTTTAACCACCACACCGAAACTAAACAATCATACGGTGCTTGATGGATGGGTGCTGCCTGGTCTTGTTGATGTGCACAGCCATATCGGGTTAGTAGCCGAAGGCGTTGCAACACCAGAGGTGACGATTCGTCAGGCACAAAAAGATGCAGCATCAGGCGTCCTCTTAGTTCGTGACTGCGGCTCACCGGGGGATACACGCTTTGTTGATGAACATTTCAATGTTGCGCGTATTCTTCGATGCGGCCACCACTTGGCACGCCCCAAACGCTATATTCGCAACTATGGGCGTGAACTTGAATCTGATTCCTTCTTGCCAGAAGCGATGGTTGAAGAAGCCCGTGCAGGTTCAGGTTGGGTAAAACTGGTTGGCGATTGGATTGATCGTTCAGAGGGTGCAGACTCTACTTTGCGCCCCCTATGGTCGCGCCAGGCTTTAGCTGACGGTATTTCTGCAGTTCATGAGATTGGTGGGCGTGTGACTGTTCATAGTTTTTCTCATGAGGCCATTGACGACCTTTTGGATGCCGGAATTGACTGTATTGAACATGGAACCGGTTTAGATGACGACCACATGAGTGAAATAATTGCTCGGAGTATTCCAGTGACACCAACGGTACTCCAAGTGGATCGTTTCAATGATTTTGCCGATGCCGCTGGTACGAAATATCCAGTTTATGCATCAGATATGCGTCGCATGTTTGAACAACGTTATGAACATTTTGCGCGTGCATGGGATGCGGGCGTGCACTTTTTGCCTGGCACCGATGCAGGTGGCTATCAAAAGCATGGTGTCATGCCTTCGGAACTACAAGCATGGCTTCGTTTTGGGGCAACACCAGCTGACGTTATTGATTGTGCCACTTGGAAGGCTCGTGATTATTTAGGGCAGCCAGTACTTGAAGAAGGTGCGCCTGCCGATCTTGTGGTGTATCCAGATAACCCCACAGCATCGCCCTGTGAAGATAATCCCTTGGGGGGCTTGTCAGTATTAAGCCATCCTCTCTTTATTGTGCGGGGAGGTATTAGCATTACCCCCCAGGTTACACAACACGAGGTGGAGGATTAATGCTTGGAAGAAAAGCACTTTTTCGTCTGAGCTTCTTTTTACTGCTCATAGCTTCTGTTGCGTATTCAACGTGGCTGTTGCGCGGCTGGTTAAATCCACAGATGAGTATTCTTGATTCATTTTCATCCGAATTAGCGGCGGTAGGGCAGCCCTTCAACTGGGTGTTTCGTTTAGGGGACGCTACAACAGCCATCATAGTTGGCGTAGTGGCTTTTTTATGGTGGAAAGTCAGGGCGTGTGGTTGGCTTATCCCATTGACATTAGGACTTTTTTCTTTATCAACAATTGCTGACGTGCTGTTTCCAATGGCATGTTCAACTGCGCTCAGTCAGGCATGTAGAATCGCTGAAGCTTCACATAGTTTGGGCATTGCCCATGACCTTCACGTGGTGACATCGGTAAGCGCAAATGTCACATCTATGTTTTTTGTTGGCTGGGCATTACTGCGGTACCGGCGCGGCCTTGTTGTTCCATGGATTGGTGCGGCACAACTAGCTATTACCGCTTTAAGTGGTGTAACAGCTGCCTACGAAATACCTGGCTTTGGAATAGTGCAACGCCTGTCCACCGTGTTATTGGTGGCCTGGTGGATAGGGTTCGGATGGCAGATTGTGCGGCGCGGAGGTATTCGCCCCGCACAGTTAAGACGCTTGGTTGTACGCGGTAGTCAGATATAGAGAAGGTCACGGGTGTGGTTGATATTGGTTGGTGTGTTGATTGGGGGCATAACTATGGGGGATCTGCGTCGTGGGCGAGTGCCGTTAAGGTCGTGAAAAGCGTTGCGTTGTTGCCGAGAAATCTACATTGCGGGAAGTGCCACTAACGCTGGGGGCTCTGGTCATACGTGTTCACACATAGTTGGTGCTGGTTATGACGAAGAGCTACAGCGGCTGATGTCCACCTGCCAGAGGCCACATCGGCAGGAACGGCTCAAGAGTATGTTAAGGTCTCGATGAAAGTGTCAAAGTGGATGTTTGAAACAGAAAGGTAAAGTAAGAAGGAGAAGACGGTGGCACCAGTAGTGATTGCTCTTGGCGGTTTAGGTGTTTATTCATGGAACTGGGCTGATGTAAAAGCACAGTTGAAGGGGGAGTGCGACGTCCACATTTACAACTGGCCACGTAGTTGTGTGCACAATCGTGCATGCAAGCACGCAACAGCTGTATGTACCAATGAGTACCAAAGTGCCGCCACTGCATCGAGTCTCGAAGCTGCGTCGTCTGCAATCTTTGAACGTGACTTTTTACTACGCACACTACCTTGCCCTACAGGCGAAGGGGGTGTGTTACCAGACCTAGCGGGGCAAGATACTGTACTGCCACGCCTTGAGGGAAGACGACGCGTATTTCCAGATCTTGATCTTGAAGTCGGCGCACTTGCTTCTTTTATTGACCGCGTTGCTTGTGATACCCGTGTTTGCCTAGTTGCCCATTCGATGGCCAGTTTCCTTGCCGAACGTTATATGCTGGCTTATCCACAGCGTGTTTCCTCCGTGATTTTTCTTGATGGTTCGGTTGCTGAAGATACATGTTCATCGACAATCATTATGAAAACTGTCACGGCTGCTTATCCGCTTATTTGTTCATCCGTTGGAAAAGTCGCGTGGCAGTTTTTCCAGGCTATGATGACACGCGTGCCTTTGCGGAACTTGGCACGCAGAAAAGAATTGCGCCTGATAAGGGCCGTACCGTCCTCTATTGTCTGGGACACTGTTGCCTTATGGGCGGTATATGGTAATTTATCTGCGCAAGTATGGCGTACACGTCAAGAATTGTTGAGGACGGGGCAACGTCCTCTTTCGTGTTTCGTGCTTGTATTGACTGCCGAATCAGGAAAGAAAGCTGGTCGTTGGTATCGCCAACAACAACGTATGTGTCAGGAATTATCGTTAGTGACAAGTGCGCCTGCAGACAGTGAACTGCACACCCGGACTAGTCACATGGTGATGCGTGAAAAGCCGTCCATTGTGGTTAGGGCAATTGAGAGGGCCATCAAAAAGGCGTGATGGAGCACCTTCTGGGAGTCGGTGTTGTGGGTGCCGCGCCGGGGCGGTGTTGGATGCTGCCGGGCACCGTTGGCTGCGGTGTTGGGGCCTGATAGGAGAGTTACAGTGCCACAAAAGGTAAGTTAGGGGAGGCGCAGTTGTCTTTTTCGAGTGCGATGTATACGCGGGGTGATACTTCGCCCTCTTGAAGTTCCGAAAAGGGCCAAAGCCGACTTATAGACGCAGGAAAACAAGGAGAATTTTATAAAAAGTCCTTGTTGGGACTCTTGTTTTACGACAAACACAATGCCACCTGGCATAATAAATGACATTATCTCAACAGTCAATTGTGGTAGGAGTGACTAGAGTGATGTTTTCAGCCTTAGCTGATCAATGGTTCGTCGGTTATTTTAAGGCTATGTGCCGTTGTCAAATAACTTCCGTCTATAGCAAAACTTTGCTAATAGATCGGTGTGTGAAACCGATCAATAACTATGTAAGGTGCGTATTGATGAAATATGTTTGGTGAAGTCTAGGTAAAACTCAAGCGAAGCAGCATTTTGGCGGGTGGGGCTTGCAAGTAATGTTGAGGCTAGGTGATTTATGCACGTTGAAGTCTTTAGTGTGTGCTTCGCTCTGAGCTTCTTTTCTGTGCTTGAAGCGCACTTTCGCGCGTTGAGCTAACCCACGTTTCCTGGGATCGATAAAATCAGTCCAATAAAAATAAAGATTGATAGGTAGACTTCGAGCTTGCCAACATATTTGGGGTGAATCGGTTTGCCTTTGCGATGCAGGACATAGGGCATTGCTGTGGCGCGTCCAAGCAGGATTATCCACATTGTGATCATGAGCCACGAGACGAAGCCCTGAGTGTAGCCCCAGATAGTAATGGCTAAGAACAGAGCATGAATACCGATTGAAAATGCGATCCATAGTTTTGATCCACGTTCGCGGATCATAGTTTTTACATATGGTACTGATGCCACATAGTAGGCTCCAAGCCCACCTGCGAGGAACCAGACAAAAGGCAGATCGCAGAGGAACGCTGACCACAAGCTCCAGTTTCTGCTAAAGACACGACTGCTGACAACATCTGTCAGAAGTGGAATCATAATGAGTGATGCGACTATTGAGCATACCCGGGTGATGAAACTACGATCGCGTCCGGTCCAGGTCAGCACAGTTGTCGCAGTAAAGAAGGGGACTAAAAGGATCAGCCATACAATCACTCGGGGTACCGCTATTGCAATGATGAGGGCGCACGCTGCAGCAATGGACGTATAGGTAATAATCGCTTTATGGTAGCGCGGTTTACGTTTCGATTTCAGCCAGGCAGTTAGTGCTGAAAAATCAAGAAATGCTGACATCCAAGCAATAATGATTGCGACAACTGCCAGGACTGTGAGAGTTATATTTCCCCATGAACGCTCACTGGTTGTGCCAGCAACTAAAGACCCGGTAATAAGGCCAAAAACTAGTGGAACGATAGCGATTGGCCATGCTCCATGCTGGTCAGAAATCCAGCCGTGTTGAACAAGCCTGCGGTAGCGTTTACTCCTTTTCTTCCTCGGAGGGCGACCCGTTTTCTGTTTCGAGGGCGCGCCTTCGGGAGCTTTTTTGGGTGGGGTCATCTTCGGTTGTGTTGCGGCACGAGCATTCATAAGCTCTCCTTGGCATGGCGAATATAAAAGTGAGCAGGAAAGATCAGGTAGGAATTGATCTTTTTGTTCAGTTTATCGCAATCATAAAAGTACCGATATTTTGTTACGACCCTTGGAGCGTAACAACAGGAGTCCCAGTGCATGCATTGTGAATTTCTGCAGTTCACGTATTGCTAGCTGAGCTACTTTACAGTACATAGATAGACGTTGGCGATAACGGTCTTATCAACACACACGTTCCATTTATCCAGACTTAAGCGCAATTTTTCAATAGTACTTGACAAACACCCTAGTTATATGGTTCATTAGTAGAGTAATGAACCAATAAGGCAAATGAAGGAGGGAGTACCTATGGCATTTGATGCTCATACTCCCATCTATGTGCAAATTGCCGATGATCTTCGGCGAAGAATTGCAACAGGTGATCTGAAAGAAGGTGATCAGCTGATGTCAACAACGCAGTATTCAAAGGAATATCGTATCAATCCAGCTACTGCGCAAAAGGCGTTTCAGCTCCTTGTCGCCGAGGAACTCGTTGAAAAACGACGCGGTATCGGGATGTTTGTTGCTGCAGACGCGCGAGCCACTGTGCGTGCACAGCTGAATGCAACATTTGAAGATGATGTGCTCAAACCCGCACTCATTCAAGCCAAAGAACTTGGATTTAGCGCTCAAGACATTGCTGACCTCGCTGCACTTTTATGGAAAGAAGGAAAATGATGACCACCGATTATCTCTATGAACTGGCCTATCACAATGTCAGCTATTCATATGAAAAGCCCAGCCATGCGAGGGTAGATGTTGGTTCGACCAACTCAGAAGCCGCCCTCCGAAATATTTCCGTCACACTGAAACCGCATACCATTGTTGGTCTTTTCGGTTCCAATGGTTCGGGCAAAACAACGCTGATGAAGCTGGGTGCCGGGCGTATGAATACTCTTGACGGTGATGTCACAATGACGGCCATCGAATCACACAACGCAGACGCTGAAGACACCGTTGCTACCGCTCAGCCCTGTTCTGTGCCTGTACCGGTTTTTGGCAACGATCGCGCAACGGCGCGTGTCGCCTATGTTGCACCCGACGCGTACGTTGAAAATACGAAGCTGAAAAATCTTGTGAAATATTCGTGCAGCCGACCCGGGTTTGATTCGGACTGCTTTTTGCGCCTCGCCGATGATTTTCGGGTTGACCTTAAAAAACGTCTGCGTTCCATGTCAACAGGTCAGCGTTCTTTGGCATTGACGCTCTTTGGAATTGCCTCGCGCGCACCGATCGTGATGCTCGACGAAGTCCACGTTGGCCTCGACGTTCAAACACGCTACAAACTCTATGACACTATCTTGGAAGACTATGCCACAAGTGGGCGCACCTATGTCTTGTCATCGCACATCATCGGCGAGCTGGACTCCATTGTGGAGCGCGTTATCGTGCTTCATCAGGGGAAGAAAATTTTGGAGGGCGAGGCTGAGGAACTGCGCTCAATGGCTGGTGACGATACAGGATCATCGCCGTTACAAGCCGGCTATGTTGCGCTGATGGAGCGTGTTGGTGTAGGAAGTGCTCAGTCAAAGGCTCACTATGACGCTATTGACCAGCCTGGTCAGAACGGGAAGTAAAAGGGGATAATCATGAATACAACGACGAAAGACTACTTGCAAGCCCATGCTGGTGACAATTCACTGATGAAAGATTTACCGCCACTGCCTGCTGTTGAAAAATCAAGCGTATTTTATGGCCGCTGGGCTTCGCTGATATTTGTACTTATCACTTATGGGGTTTATGTTGCCATTGTTAGTGTCATGACGATTGTAGTGATTATTCTTGAAGGTCCTCACAGCGACTTCCATATCGATTACGGGATTGCTCAATTTGCTTTGATTGCTGGTGTTTTCAGTGTTTATCCGTTGAATTTTGGTATTGAGCATCTGGGTCAGGCAAGACAAAAAATATCGGTATACCTTAGGCATATAGTCATGACAGGTGGAATTGTCTATGTTCTTGTCACTATTGCATCAATGCTGGCGTTGGATACTCTTAACAATAGTTTTTCACCGCCAGTGTTTGTTTGGGGCATTGTGCTTTCATGTGAAACCTATCTTCTTGCGGTTTTGCTGATGTTGAAGTGGGTTTACCATAACAGGGGACGCAATAACACGATTTCGGTGTGGGTAGCATGTGCAACACTTGTCATTATTGTTGGTGTCAGTATCGCGGCACAGATAAACCTGTTAGAGGCCATAAAATCTGGTGCAACTGGTTGGCCGAGCAGTGAAACGCTTCTTGCGTGGACCGCTATTGGGATCATAGGCGTTGCCATTGCAGTTATATCCTTCCTCACTATGCGCGATAAAGGTGAACATCCGATTACTCCGTCAATCAATAACCGCTAGCAGGGGGGGGCGGTCCCCCCCAAGGCACTTATTGGGTATTGTTATCTATCCCTAGCCCTTGCGCCTCGTCTTTGTGAAGAAGTTGATAGGGGCGCTCATTTACTTAGCTCAGGTGTTGATATCACTGAACAGACATAATATCGTTCGTGCATCATCGTGCTAACATATTGACATTGAGGCTAAGGAAATGGGTGGGATATGTCCGATCGGAAGGAATATGTTGTCAAACCTCTTTATAAGTTCCTCTCCATAGCTGCAAAGATACTTCTTGTTATTATTGTGAGTACAGGGCTTATGGTTGTCATAGTCATGTCTATTAATGAAATGGCTAATGTTGGTCTCAAAGGTATCTTGTTTCGCATGACGTATATCCCAGTTGTAGTGGGGCTTTTCCTTGCTCTTGCAATGGTCTTGCTTCGAGAAATTATTCCCGAAGAGCTTCCAGCCGCACGGCAGTGAGGTATCATATATCGCTCTTTTATTTATTTCATGACCGCCCTGGTTGTTGCTGCCGAAATGGGGCTCATCCAACTTGCTACTCATAGAACTGTGGATATCACAGTCGATCTTTTCAGAGGGCCGCAAACAATACAAGCAACCTATGTTAGCGACGAAGCTCATGAGCACTCAACTCGCCTACGCCCCGGAAAACGCGCAAAATGGGGAGATCACGATATTGTATTGAAAACATCAACGGGTGAAAAGGTTGAAATAACGCTGACTGATGTTGAATGGGAACGCTATGGAAAAAGGATAAAAGCACTTGATAATGGTCCTTTTACCTACTATCCACACATGCGTATTTATGTACCTGACGAATAAAGAAAGAGGGCGATGAGCCTTCGGGGTGAATTCTTATTGTGTTGTGCAAGTTATGAGATGGCATGGATATGCGTATATTTTTCCATCATCTTCTTGACACCCAGCTTCTTGACATAGGTTAGCCTAGCCTTTAATATTATGTGACATGAACAGTGTTCAGGTATGGGTGGAATCCTAGCTACTAGCCAGCGATCCGTCCTCTGAAAATCTTGTCACCACGAAAGGCAACGCCACATGGGGTTTGACGCACCCGATACCGAAATCGGTAAGGCCAGGCGTAAAGCCATCCTTGCAGCCGCGCGCACAGAGTTCCTTGCCAAAGGATTTATCAAAGCCTCGCTGCGGGCCATTGCTCAAGAATCACAATGCACAGTATCGAATCTCTACGGTTACTATTCGTCAAAAGATGCGCTGTTTAGCGCTGTTGTCGAACCAACACGGCAGAGATTTGAGGAAATCTATCGTGAACTTGAACGCCGTGATTTTGAATTGGTTGAACAAGGGCACACTATGACCCTTGATGCCGTTCTGGATGCCTATGGTGAAATGGCGAAACCACTTATTGACTATGTCATTGATAATCGCGATGACATGCGGTTGCTGCTGTTACAGTCGCAGGGCGCAAGCATGGGTAAAATCCTTGAAAGCTACCACAAACACAACCTTGACCTGCATCACGAGTTTTTGGCTGAGCGCCACGAACCACGTGCGAACTATCTGCGCCAAGTCAGCCCACAGATGCAGGCGTTGATAAGTTCCATCCCATTGAGATATATGAAGGAGCTTAGCGATTCCCAGCTTGATAAAGAACAGGCCTATCGCGACATTGACGTCCTGTTTCGCTTTATGACCGTTGGCTATAACTACTTCCTTGATTTGTGGGACGAAGACGATGCCTTGTTTGCCGATGCCAGCGGCCAAGGCGATACCGATTCTTCAGCGGGTCTGGGCGGCGAAAGCAATGCCTGTTCTTCAGCTAATACAGGTGCTCCACGCGATAAGGCCGGTGTTTTGTCGGATCTGAATTGTCAATACGATAAGGCCAGCACCACGACGAACAAGGCCGGTAAGTGTGAGGCCGGAGCTTCCGCAAATACGGGCGGCCAGAATAGCGCCGAATCTAGCATTCTTCCAAGACAAGAGGGCGAGTGTACTACAGCGGTCCCCATAGCCATTGAGCGCATAAAAGATGTGCCCTTACCTTGCCCTCAAAAATCTTTACACCTGCTCACCACACATGAGGAGATTCCATGACAGCCCTACAACTTGGAGCCGATACCACAGGTTCCGATGAATTTGATATTGATTATGATCCAAGCGATCCCAAAATCGCTGCGGCCATTGCGCCCAGCCCAGATCCCAACAAGCCGATTCCGTCTTTCACACGGCTTCTTGGGTTTACTTCAGGGATGAAAAAACATGTGGTTACCTCAATTGTCTTATCGATTCTTGGTATTTTAACTGGTATCATTCCCTATGTTCTTATTGGATATGTGCTGGCGGAACTGCTTGAATCGACGCTGACGGTCCAAAGGCTGCTATGGTATTTTCTTGCGTCAGGTGGCGCCTATATTGTGGCTCGTGCGCTTCTTATTGCGTCAACATTGGCCTCTCACCGCATGGCATATCGCACCCTGTATCGCGTGCGTGTGGCCCTGACACAAAAACTAACACGCATCCCTCTTGGGCGTATTGTTGATACGCCATCGGGCAAGCTCAAGAAAGTTTTTGTTGAAGATATACAGCAATGCGAGATCCCTCTTGCCCACATGCTTCCAGAAATCACTGGGCATCTGAGCGGCATTATTGTGGTGACGGCCTACCTATTTGTACTGGATTGGCGTCTGGCTCTTGGTGCATTGTTGCCTATCGTTGCAGGTATTTTCACAATGTTTGGGTTGTTCTATAAATACGAAGAACGCTTCGGCCGCTATAACAGGACTAATCAGCAGATGAACCAGACGATTATCGAGTTTGTTCAAGGTATTCAAGTTATTAAAGCCTTCAATCAGTCATCAACGTCGTATGCAAAATATCAGCACGATGTTTGTAGCTATCAAGATGCTGTTGTGGAATGGTATCGGGCCACGCAGGTTTTTTCGGTCTTGGCATGGACTCTCATCCCGTCGGCACTTGTCGTCCTAGTTCCGCTGGGTGCTTATCTTGTAGATACGGGGAGCACAGATCTATCAACAATGCTGCTGGCATGCGCGTTATCACTGTCACTTGGTCCATCACTGATCGCACTTGCGATGTTTGCCGAGAACTTTTCAATCATGAAAACAGCATTGGATGACGCTATGGCATGGTTTGATGAACCGGAGATGACCAGGGCCGATGAAGAGGCAAGCCTGCGTGGACATAGTATGGCACTTGAAGGTGTCAGTTTCACCTATGGCAAAAGGATTTCAGAGGACGAAGTCACGGCAGGTCATACCAACACTCATGACGGCGATAGCGCCGCTGAAGAACGCGTCACTGTGTTGCAAGATGTGACAACCACGTTTCCACAAGGGTCGTTTACTGCTCTTGTTGGGCCATCTGGCGCCGGTAAATCCACAGTTGGACGGCTGTTAGCTGGATACTGGGATCCTACATCTGGTCGTGTCACTTTTGATGGGATTGATGTGCGTGAGCTGCCGCAGCATCAACTGATGTTGCAGCAATCCTATGTCACGCAAGATAACTATCTGTTTGATACCACCATTGCTGAAAATCTACGCTTGGCTGACCCGAATGCCAGTGACGAAGAGCTCATGAATGCTCTTGACATTGCGGGATGCACAGAGTTTATTGAGCGCCTGCCCGATGGAATTGATACACGGGTAGGGGCAGCAGGAACCCATCTTTCTGGGGGTGAGCGCCAGCGCATCACGATTGCGCGGGCTTTACTCAAAGATGCTCCCGTGGTGATTCTTGATGAAGCAACATCATATTTAGATCCCGTCAATGAACACCGTGTCCAGGCTGCTCTTGGCAAGCTGACAAAAGGTAAAACACTCATTGTGATTGCTCACCGTTTATCCACTGTTACCGGTGCTGACACCTTGTATGTGCTACAGGATGGCAAAGTCGTTGAGACTGGCCCGCACGACGACCTCTTAGAAAAGAACGGAGTCTACGCCCAGATGTGGAAGACGCATCAAGCTGCGCGCGCTGTTAGAACAGGTGATGTCGTCTCAGATGCTCAGACTTTGAAGGGAGAGGAGACATCCAATGTTTAGGATGCTTGCTATTGCTGCCCGCGCACTTGCGCCGCGACGCGCAACATTAATCACCGGCTTTATATTCTCGGTATTGTCGGCAATGTTTGTTGCCGCGCCCATCGGTGCACTGTACTGGTTTTTGACTCATCGTGACAATATTGGTTTACAGATGACAACCATTGTTACGCTAGTTGTTGTCGGTATTATCGGTGAACTGGTTAGTCAGGCCGTTACCCAGGCTATGCTGTCGCCGTTGGGGTTCATTATTTTCTCTGACGAGAGGGTAAAGTTTGGTGACAGGCTGAAAAATGCGCCAATGGGGTTCTTTCATCGACATCGCTTGGGTGATATTACCTCGGCTGTGACAACAACAATGAATGATGCCGAGATGTTCCTTGCCTATGCTTTCCAAAAAATCCTTAATACTTTGGTGTCATTTATCATGGTAACACTGTTTTTACTGTGGATTGATTGGCGTATCGGGCTTGTGGCTTTTGCGGTTTTCGCGATTGCTGTGGGTTGTGTGGAATGGATGAATCGCGCTACAAAGCGCGTCATCCCTCAGCGTCAAGAAATCCAGAAGAATATGGTTGGTCAGGTAATGGACTTCCTTGGTGGTGCCTCGCTGTTACGGAGCTTTCACTGCGAAACCGTTGTTGCTCATAAACTGTATCGAGCCTTCCGTGATTCGTCCCGATTTGGTTTTAAGTCCGAGATGGATGTTGTTCCGCCAACGGTCAGTTATTTGTTGACGTTGAAACTGGGAACCTTGGTGATTGCAGGATTCGGTATTGGCCTGCATCTTTTCGGCTTGGTTTCACTTGAGATTGCGTTACTGATGGCCGTTGCTGCTTTTGTATTGACTGTCCCGTTAGAAGGTCTGACCGCTGAAGTAGCAATGCTTCGTATATCGACAGTGTCGCTGGAAATGATAGAACCAGTTTTACAGGCTCCACAACAAGAGGTTATCACAGGGCGCAGTGAAGATGGGTCTTCACGCTGTGCTATCGAGTTTGATGGTGTGACATTTGCCTATGAAGCCCGTGATGTCTTGCGTGATGTATCTGTTGATGTGCCTCAGGGTAGTACAGTTGCGTTGATTGGCCCGTCCGGCTCAGGTAAAACAACATTTTGTCATGTGATGATGCGTTTTTGGGATGTTCATTCCGGTACTGTTCGGGTTCAAGGCCGTGATGTCAAAGCGTGGGAGCCGGATGAACTATTGTCACAGTTTGCTGTGGTGTTTCAAAATGTGTATCTGTTCTCTGACACGATTGCCAATAACATTCGTTTCGGTAATCTTCATGCAAGCGACGAAGAGCTTCGCGACGCTGCACGCCGTGCACGGTGCCTGGAGTTCATTGAATCGCTACCCGATGGTTTTGACACAGTCTTAGCTGAAGGCGGTAGTTCTTTATCAGGTGGTGAACGCCAAAGAATTTCTATTGCAAGGGCAATGATGAAGGATGCGCCTATCGTGATTCTTGACGAAGCAACTTCTTCGGTGGATCCGGAAAATGAACGCGACTTACAGTTAGCAATCGACGAACTATGTGCAGGTAAGACGCGGATAGTGATTGCCCACAATATGGCGACTGTACGCGATGCTGACCAGATTTTAGTCTTTGATGAAGGTGCGATTGTTCAACGTGGAACCCATGATGAGCTTGCAGGTGAAAGTGGTATTTATCGGGACTTCTTGGATATTCGCGCTGCTGCGGCGGGATGGCACATCAAGAACTGATACTTGCTGATACCTTTGTATGTTGCATATGAAGAAAGAATCAGTTCTGTGGTTCTCCTGTTCGAAAGGCTACTACTTGGTGATATACTCGCTACCTAAATTCCTGCGTTGTTATCGTCATACCTCGCACAATAGGCGCAGACCCCTGCAGGAATCACGGTAGCAGAATCGCAGCTGTGCAAAGGTCCTGATGCAAGAAGAACCCGCCAGCCATCAGGAACCGCGATACTGCATTCACCGAGCGGATAAATGACTCGCGTAATTGTGCCATATGGACTGGTAAGGATGTAATCCAAATGATCCACACACTGCGTGTTAGCACGTTGGGTAGTTTTCTTCGCTTCGTGCCAGTGATGATTATTTGATAAGTCAGAAAAGGAATCGTGTGTTGCTGTTACCGTTGTCTTGTCTACCCAACTTAGTGTTGCAAGGCCAAACGCGCGCTCTTTGCGCAGCTTCAATGCTTTCTTATAGAACTCATAGATGGAACCGGCCCTACCAACTTGCTGATCAGCAGCGAGTTCACCGTAGCTATCTGGTTGAGGTAGCCACGTTTCGCCCTCTGAAATATCTGAAAATCCGAAGTGTGGAGCCTCCTTGCGCCATGGCATCGGAGCGCGGCACCCGTCGCGTCCAAGTTCGCTCCCGCCAGTGTTTGTGAAAGTCGGATCCTGGCGCTGTTCATCGCGTAAATATAGATGATCCGGTAGTCCAAGTTCTTCACCCTGATAAAGATAGGCCGCTCCTGGAAGAGCTAGCATCAGCAGCGTCGCCCCTTTAGCTAAATGTAGGCCCCGTTCACGGTCTGGTTGTGGATCATTGACGCCGATGCCGTTGGGGCGTGCGTTGGGAGTGGGAAGACCAAATCGGGAGGCGTGGCGTACTGAATCATGGTTGCTTAGTACCCATGCTGGCACTCCAGAACTAGCAGGAAAATCAATAAATTTGTTGATAGTTGCGCGTAAATCGTGGGCATTCCAAGCCGACATAAGAAAATCAAAAGCAAAAACTTGCTGCATCTCGCCAGGGGATAGGTAATGCGCTAGGCTGCTTGTTGGAACCCATACCTCACCGACCAGCATCGCATCATGAGGATCGATCAGTGAACGCCATTCGCGGATAATATCGTGTACACCAGGCTGGTCAAAGCGTGGATCTGCTGACTGGCTGCCGTCAATCATCTTGGCCTCGCTATCAAAGTCTGGAAGGCCAGGCGCTTTGACGAGGCCGTGAGCAACATCAATGCGAAAGCCATCCACACCGCGAGAGAGCCAATATGTGAAAATATCGTGAAACTCCTTGCGGACCTCTGGATTTTCCCAGTTCAAATCCGGTTGACCAGGATCGAAAATATGTAAATAATACTGGTTGTCATCGGCCCATACTTGCCCGGTGGCATCGGGCCGGTTGCACACTTTTGTCCAGGCAGGCCCGCCAAAAATTGATACCCAGTTATTTGGTGGGGTGTTGGGGTACTTTGAATCAACGAACCAATAGCGTTTGCGAGCGGGTGAGTTTGGGGATGCTGCAAGTGCTTCTTGAAACCATTGATGCTTGTCAGAAGTGTGATTGGGGACAATATCAAGAAGTACTTTTAGATTGAGTTCGTGTGCACGTTTCAAGAGGGCGTCCATATCCTCGTCGCTGCCATACAGTGGGTCGATATGGCGATAATCGGCAACATCATAGCCTCCATCAACCTGGGGTGAAACAAAAACAGGTGAAAGCCAAATACCGTCAACCCCCAGTTCGGCAAGGTAGGGGAGATGTTCGATGATACCGACAAGATCACCAGAACCGTTACCTGTTGAATCGGCAAATGAGCGCGGATAGATCTGGTAAATAACGCAATCGCGTGACCAGTGTGACTGTGAGTGTCTAAGCTGTTGGTTCATCGTTTCCCTCTTAGTGGTTGTGTGTCATATGTCGAGTCAAGATTTTCCGTGAACATATTGTGCGTCGCAGCGATGATCGTCGGGTAGATATTGACAAAGTTTTGCTACAGTCTTTGCGGAGCCACTCCTGTTGACGAACGTGTCACTAATAAAGGAGAAAACATTAATGAATGTGTCAATAACGTATCGCCGTTGATAAGTGAAACAAGCGTTTTGAATGCTTGTTCACAGATAGAATCAACGGATTGTTGGATGGTTGTCAGTGGTGGATTGAGTTCGGAAGTAATATCCCAGCCGTCATAGCCTATGATCGAAACGTCCTCTGGAATGTTAAAGCCCGCGTCGCGAAGTGACGATAAAGCGCCAACAGCCATAAGATCAGAGGCAAAAATAAGACCAGTCATTCCCTGCTTGACCGCTTCAAGTGCAGCTTGGCCTCCAGCTTCGGCGCTATACAGTGTAGAAAAAACTTGATACTCTTTCATTTTATATTTACTGCAGGCACTGAGGAATTCACGTTTTTTAATGGCGGCTGGATAATATTTTTCATCACCATTGATCAACCCGATGCGTTTGTGTCCAAGCTGGGCTAAATGAGTGATAGCCAGGTTAATACCTGCTTTGTCGTCGGTGGTAAAAGATGGAACTCCTTTCAGTGGGCCGTTGACAACAACGAAGGGGAAGCGACGTTGCTGTAGCTTTTTATAGATCTGTAGCTCAGAAGTTGAATCGCTGTGGTGTCCAGAAACAAAGACAACTCCCTGATAGGGGGGATGTGCCATACTTTCAACCAGAGCAGCTTCGTGTCCACTTCCAGGATATTCACACGTAATATGCGGAATTAAACCATGCGCCGATGCAATAGATGCAAAAGATGATGCAAAATGTGCAAAAATTGGGTTCGTAAGCTGCGCGACAATAATCCCCATACGTGGCCGACTGCTTTCATTGAAGCGATTTGGGTGAGGGTGTCCTAGCGTATCTATGCTATGAAGTACTTGGTTGCGGGTATTAAGCGATACCATTTCAGGCTTGTTAAGGACACGCGATACCGTGGCAATTGATACACCAGAATGTGCTGCAATATCTTCTAATCGAATACGGGCCATGCAAAAATCCTTGTTGAAGTACGGTCAAAAGTCCTGCATTTACCTATTAAATTGTATCAAACAGTAGGTGCAGAAATGTAAATAATGAAAAGACTTGCAGATTGTAAAAATCAAAAGTTAATATATGAGGGCGAAGAGCTATCGTTGACGATAACTTGAACGTAGCCAGAACAAATAGCGAGGAGGCTAGAATGCGACGTTCGTTAGCAGTAATAACAGCTGCAGTTTTAGCACTGGGGTTAAGTGCGTGCGGTGGGAGCGATGATGGTGCCAAAGGCCCAAGCACCGACAAGAAAGAAAAGCTAGGAGGTGAAATCACCATTTGGGGTGATGAAACCCGTGGCGATATTGTCAAAGCGCTGGGTGAAAAGTTTGAAGCTGACTATGGAACAAAGGTGAACTTCGTTCAAAAATCAAATGAAGATCTTATTCCCGAATACACCAAACAGGTCAACTCTAAGTCAGGGCCAGATATTGTTATCAATGCGCATGACAAGCTGGGTGAACTCATTAAGAACGGTGTGGTCAGCCCGGTCGATATTGCGGCCGTCAAAGATAAGTTCGTTCCCTCGGCAGTGCAGGCTGTCACCTATGATGGACAAACCTACGGTGTTCCCTATGCAATTGAATCAGTTGCCCTGTTTAGAAACGACGATTTGACGAAAGCCGAACCAAAGACGTGGGACGAGATGGTTGCCGCTGGTAAAGAATCCGGTGCTCAGTATCCTTTCATTATCCAGCAGGGGCCGGAGCAGGGTGATCCCTATCATATGTATCCATTCCAGACATCTTTTGGCGCCCCTGTCTTTAAATCTGACGATAATGGCTACACAGCAGAACTTGCGATGAATGGCGAAGAAGGCGTGAAATTTGCTGAATGGCTCCACGCGAATGCAGACATTCTGAATCCAAACATTGATGGAGACAAAGCAAAGGAAGAATTCCAAAATGGGAACGCTGCATTTACTGTAACAGGTCCGTGGAATATCGAAGACTTCAAGAAAGCAAAGATTAACTTCTCTGTTCTTCCTGTTCCCTCGGCCGGTGGAAAAGATGCACTGCCTTTTGTGGGTGTTCAAACATTCTTCCTCAGCCCAGAGTCAAAGAACAAGATTGTTGCAACAAAGTTCCTTAACGAATTCGTTGCTTCAGAAGAAGGTCAAAAGATTCTGTACGATGTTGGACATCGCCTTCCAGCGATGAAATCTGTTGCCGACTCGATTGATGATCCAGTGTCAAAGTCATTTTCTGAAGTTGCAGGTTCGGGTATGCCGATGCCAGCTATTCCAGAAATGGGGGCCGTATGGGAGTTCTGGGGTTCAACTGAAGCCAATATTATTTCAGGTAAGCAGACTCCTGCCGAGGGCTGGAAGACAATGAACGAGAACATTGAAAAGAAAATCAAGTAGTTCTAACGTTCTTTGATAACAAAATCCGACATTACATAGACAGGCTCTGCCTCGACAGGGCAGAGCCTCTCTTAGTTTGTGAGGGCTATACATGCACACGCACATCGATCACGGCCATGCACGGGCCGTCGGTAAGGGGTTTTTGGTCAAACTTGCTTTGATGGCCATTATCGACGCACTAGGTGTCTATGGAATATGGGCCGCATATCTTGTACAAGCATGGACAATTATCGTAGTTATGATGGTTGGCCTTGCAATCCTCAACTACATCTATTTCACACGTAAGCATATTCCTGCAAAATATTTTGCTCCAGGAATGGCATTCTTACTGGTGTATCAGATTTTCGTTATGGGATATACGGGCTATATCGCATTTACGAACTACGGAACTGGTCACCAAAATACTAAGGAAGTTGCCATCGCGCAAAACCTTGCTCAAAATGAGTTCCGGGTTGAAGGTGCACAAACACTTCCCGTTCAAGTTGTTGAACTCAACGGCCAACTCGGCCTTGCTGTTATTAAAGACGATGGCACGGTGACAGTTGGCACTGCTGAAAAACCAATGACCGAGGCGCCCAATGCCGTTGTCAAAAATGGTGTTATTACCTCTATTACCGGTTATACCGTCTATCCGAAAAACGATTTTGGCGGACATATCCAAGAAATCCCGGATTTACGTGTTCCGGTGAGTGACGACCCTAATGAAGGTTTTTATAAAACAGAGGACGGAGCCTTCGCTTATCTTGCCGAATCTCGGTTAAGCTATGACGAAAAAACCGATACCATTGTTGAAAAGACGTTAACTGGTGACAAGGAAGGTACCAATAAGGGAGCACCTAAAGTCTACAAAGATAATGGGTATGGCTCATTTGTTACCGATGACGGTGAAGAACTCCCCGTTGGCTGGCAAGTTGTTGTTGGAAGCGATAACTTTAAAGAAATGGTTTCTGGTAAGGGCATTGCCGGGCCATTTGTGAAGTCGTTGATATGGACATTTATTTTTGCATTGTTGTCCGTATTGACAACGTTTGCCTTCGGGCTTTTCTTAGCAATCGTTTTTAATGATGAACGAATCAGAGGTCGCAAGATTTATCGTTCGCTCCTTATTTTGCCTTACGCTTTCCCAGGCTTCCTGTCTGCTTTGGTGTGGCGTGGCATGATGAATACCGACTTTGGATTCATTAACGAGGTGCTGCTGTTTGGTACCCACATTCCGTGGCTCCAAGACCCGTGGTTGGGTAAGCTCTCGATTCTCTTTGTGAATCTGTGGCTTGGCTTTCCGTATATGTTCCTTATTTGCACGGGAGCCTTGCAGTCACTACCTGGCGATGTCATGGAGGCAGCACGTATTGATGGGGCCAGTGCGTGGACACAGTTTAGAACTATTACATTACCACTGGTGTTGGTGTCAACGGCACCACTGTTGATTGCATCATTTGCATTTAATTTCAACAACTTCTCGCTGATCTATATGCTGACCGGTGGTGGACCAAATATCCCAGGTAACCCTTATGGTCTTGGCGAGACAGATATCCTGATTTCTTTGGTCTATGCGCTGTCGATGACGCCTGGGGCTGAACGCTACGGCCTGGCTGCGGCAATGTCGATTGTTATTTTCGTGATTGTGGGGCTGATTTCTTGGCTTGGCTTTAGGCAGACCAAGAAGCTGGAGGAGTTGATGTAAATGTCGAAGAAAACTCTTGATAAGAAAAAGTGGCACACATCGCTGACTGGTGTTCGCTGGTGGAAAGAAGTTGGTTGGCGCCATATTGTTGGCATCCTTGTGATTGTCTATTGCATTATTCCGTTGCTCTACGTACTATCGGCTTCGCTGAAACCCGGTTCAACTCTGACTGGTTCAAACCAAATGTTTAGCCAGGTCGCAGCAACGAACTATGCCAATTTGATGGAAACTAATTTTTGGCGCTGGATGCTCAATTCTATTATCGTGGCTGGTATTACCGCTTTTGGTTCGGTGTTGATGGTAGCAGCGGCAGCATATGCCTTTAGTCGTTTCCGCTTCAAGGGGCGGCGGGGGACATTGACGTTTTTACTTCTGGTGCAGATGTTCCCACAGATGTTAGCGTTCGTCGCTATCTATTTGCTGCTGTTGAATTTGCAAAACGTGTTCCCAATCCTGGGTCTTGACTCCCTGATTGGGCTTATCTGCGTCTATCTTGGTGCAGCTTTGGGCACAAACACATTCTTGATGTATGGATTCTTTAACTCGATTCCTCAAACGCTTGACGAGGCCGCCGAGATCGATGGCTGTACTCATGCCCAGGTTTATTGGCGAATCGTACTGCCAATGGTTGTACCGATTCTTGCCGTAGTTGGGCTGCTAGGCTTCATCTCAAGTTTCGGTGACTTCATCTTGGCCAGTGTGATTTTACAAAAAGAAGAAAACCTTACTCTTGCCGTTGGCATGTATCGGTGGGCATCTGATGCGAAACAGGTTGATTGGGGGCAGTTCGCTGCTGGAGCCGTTATTGCGGCGATCCCGATTATCTTACTGTTCCAGTTCCTGCAAAAATATATTGTCTCTGGTCTCACCGCAGGATCGGTCAAGGGATAAATACTGCTTTTCCTACATTTGGCTCCCGCGAGGTGGGGAAGTGCTTGATTTGCTTGGCAATCAGTAAAAGGGGGGGGGAACTATGTGTGAAGTAAGCACACATAGTCCCCCCTTTATTGTGCGTGAAAGCTAAGAGATAACGGAGGCGTGTGATTGGCTGATTGGTGGATTGTAGAAATGTCGCATCTGCTCTAATTGCTGCGCGATGTGTGCGCATTCTTCTTTGGAATAGCTTTAAAGCGAAATTAAAAGTTCTGTAGGCGTATCTTTATTCGATAGGTTTTGTTCGTCTAATGTGATTGCGTGGCCATCATTTGAGTGGATCATTAGCTTTAACATACGAAAACCTGGCAAGCCCGATGCTTCAATCTTTTCGATCTGATACCACGCATAGACTTCTTGTTTTCCCATCACTGTACGCTTCGAAATTCCATAAGAATCCGCACTGAGCAGGGGTTGTGAGCCGGTCCTCAAACGTGCAAAGAAGATCACAACAATAGCAGACATGACAACGCTGAGTATCATCAACATCCACAGCACAATAGTGATTGCAAGGTTTTCAGATTCAACATCATATTCTTGAATACAGATCCCAGGTAAAATAGCAGCAAGCGCTAAGTAGAATCCACCGCGGTTCTTCAGCGGTTTATTCATCACAATAAATGGTTGCACGGCAGCTCCTTTATCTGATGAAAGACTAGCATATCTCCTGATTGGTTGGTATATCCATACTCCGATAAGGTTTGTGCTATAACATTTAGCAGTGGCTCCACTCATTTTTGACAGGAGAAACACCAGCCCCACTACGTCGAAACTGTCCACGTACATCAACCAATATGTACATCAAAAGATGCTGAGCATAAAGACAATCGTCAACAGCAAACGGATCCATCGCGAATGCACGGTTCTATATGTGGCACAGACCGATGCACGGCTTGAACCTCTTTGGGGGCCTAGCGCCTTTTACCATCAATGCCAGCACCGCCAACGGTGACAGTATCGCACTGTTAGTCTGGTTGAGCTGCACCTTTGAGGGTCCATGTTGTCCCTGTTGAGGACGCAGCAAGAAGGTCGGTAAACACGCCGCCATGTTGATGAAGATCATCATAAGTTCCGGCCTCAACAATGGTGGATGTTTGGCTTGTAGGCTCCTTTGGTGCAACCACTGCCACCTGGTCGGCAAAGCGAATTGTGGTTAAGCGATGTGCCACCACAATCACCGTACGTCCCGCTGTAAGCTCTTGAATTGCCTCTGTGACGGCTGCTTCGTTTTCGCCATCCAAGGCAGATGTCACTTCATCGAGCAAAAGAATCGGTGCATCTTTAATAAACGCCCTTGCGATAGCTACGCGTTGACGTTCTCCACCAGAAAGCAAGAGGCCGCCTTGACCAACGCGAGTATCCCAACCATCAGGCAGTGTCTCAATGACTTTATCTAATCGTGCAGCTTTTGCGGCAGCTTCGAGCTCTGCATCCGTTGCATCGGTGCGGGCCATTTGTAGGTTTTCACGTATCGTTGTATCGAATAGGTACACATCTTGAAAGACCAAAGAAATCATTGACATGAGCTGCGCTGTGGGAATATCGCGAACATCCACGCCACCGATACGAACTTTGCCTGCAGAGACATCCCAAAACCTTGCAGCTAAACGTAGCATTGTTGACTTTCCAGAACCTGATGGGCCAACAAGGGCAGTCATTTGATTGCTGGAAGCGGTCAGTGAGATATTTTCTAGCACCGGCATATCTTCTTGGTAGCCAAAGGACACATTATCGAAAACAATTGTTGTGTCTGTTACTATGGCCTCACCAGTGGCTTCAGGAAGGCGCGGGGAATCGGTAATTGCGTGAACCGCATCAACGGCTACCCGCGAATTCGTTATCTCGGATCCATACATTGGAGCGACACCAAGTGGCACCGATGCGCGAGCAGCAATTGCGCCTATCGCAATATAGCCCACCCAATCCAGGGATCCTATCGAGACCAAATATAGTCCAAGAGCCATCACTGAAATAAAGGTCAGCTGTACAATACTATTGAATGCGAAAGCAGGGCGACCTTTTATTTTCAGTGCGTCAAGAATCTTTTGGTGCTCCTCATGAAGTGCTTTATCAAGCTGTTCCCATCCGTTGCGTGCTTTTCCAGTTGCCCGCATCAAAGGCTGAAGAGATGCAAACTCAAGTAGGCGCCCCGAGGCCACGGCCGCGGCATCAGATTCTTGTTTCAACGCAATAATTTCAGTAGCCAACATTTTTCGCCACACAAACAGAAGTGGCCAGACAGCTGCAAGCATCAATATACCGAGACGCCAATCATACATCAGGGTAGCAATAGTTAACGTAGCAGGAACCGCAACATTATCAGTTACTGCTGGCAAAACCATTGACGACAGGTGAGACAGCGTGTTCGTTTCACGCGATACAGCCGAAGATACCTTTGCTTGTGAAGACGCGTTAAACCAGCCAAGGGGGAGCTCAGCAACGGAAGCCCCGATTCGGTCAATAGCTAAATCAACGACGTCGTAGACACTGACCCGCATAGACCAGATTAATAAAGCCGTGGCCATTACAAAGGTCAAGGCTCCAAGGGTACACAGAGTAATGGTCCACGTCACAAGGCTTCCAGTATCTAAAAGCAAAGCCCGCAAGAAGGGGATGAGTGTTGCAAGGGTGAGGCCATGCACCACACCGGTGACACCGAAGAGAATCCACAGGGTTCGAATATTTCTATTTCCCGTAATCTCGATCAGTTTATTCAGCATAACGACCCTCCATCTGGCGTTGCCACAGTTGTTGGTAGGTTGACGATGATTGAAGAAGCTCCCTGTGTGTTCCTTGAGCTTCAATACCACCGTCTGCAACGACAAGGATATTATCGGCATCTTGAACTGTTGCTAGCCGGTGGGCAATGACGATGACTGTTCGGCCACGACACAGTGTTGACAATGCCTGATGAATTTGTTTTTCGCTGCGGGCATCTGACTGCGCCGTTGCTTCATCCAGAATCAAGATTGGCGCATCCAATAAGAATGCTCTGGCTAAGGTGAGACGTTGTTTTTCGCCCCCAGATAGTATGCCGTCTTTATCGCCGATAACAGTATCGTAACCATGTGGCAGACGCATAATGCGTTGATGGATACTTGCTGCTTTTGCTGCGGTAATAATTTCTTCTTTACTAGCATGAGGGCATCCCATCGCAATGTTTGCTTGCACGGTATCGTGAATGAGTTGCACATCTTGAAAAACGATTGCGACCTGTGAAAGGAGCCATTGCTGCGATACACTGCGTACGTCGTGACCACCGATGGTAATAGATCCTGAAGTGACATCGTAAAACCTGGCGACAAGTTTCGCAAGAGTTGATTTTCCACCCCCTGACGGGCCAACAAGGGCAGTGACTGTTCCCGTCCTCATACAGGCCGATATATTCGATAACACGGGACGGTTTTCGTGATAGCCAAAAGTAACATCGTTGAATTTAATCTCTCGGTTGCTGATGGTATCGGCAGGAGAATTACCCTCGGCAATATGTGGTTCACCAAGAATCTGTGCGGTAGAGATAGCTGCCTGCCTGGCTGCATACAGATGTTGAGACATGGAGACAAGTGTCAAAATTCCCTGTGGAATCCCAATAGCAATCAGGAAAAATGGAACAATCTGATATGTTTGTGACCAGCCCATGTTCCAAAACCACAGTGTGATAGGCACTAGTGCTGCAAGGGTAACACCTGGCCTTAAAAATGCCATCACTATCGACATCGGTTTACCCATTGCTGATAGCCATTGATAGGAGGTGTCAGATAGCATTGTGCGTGCATGATTAAATCGTGATTTTGTGAAGTCAGAACCTCCAAAGTTTTTGAGCTCTTTCACACCTTCAACCAGTTCAACAGTGGCGGCAGAAAGCTTAGATTGAGACACGGAAAAATCATCGAAAGAATCTTTCAATGACCCTGAAAAGAGGCGCGTTATCACAATGATGACGATCCATTCACCCAATACAGCCAACATCAGTTGCCAATCGATAACAAAAAGAAAGGTGGCTCCAGCCAGAATCGTGACAAAAGAGTTCATAAAATCGCCGGAAAGATGCGCAACAAGGGTATGAATATCGCGCGTGTCATCAGAAACAGCTTTACGGATAACACCTGAAGAGGTTGTGTCGATACGTCCCAGTGGCATCTTCGCAAAGGAACCGACCAGTTCTTTGCGCAAAGAATAACGTAAGTTCGCTTCTGCTACGTGGGTGAGGCCCAGCCCGGCACCATAGAGAATTCCGTGGGCAAACAGTGCAACACTGGCAACAATAACCCATATCCACATATACGACATGGGCTTTCCCTCGGTGAACCCATACACCATATATGTCAATGCAATGAAGGGAATGATTGAACAAATTGCACCAATCGCTGTTAAGAGTGCAGTGATGATCATTGATGTCCTGGCAGGTTTGATCAGTTCAGATACTGATATGTCCAATACATCAGTTGTTGATGCCGGCTGACTCTTGTGCATTGTATGATCGTTGGCATCACCTCTGTGTGATACATCGTTTGCAGTGGTCGATACCGATTGTGGATTAAGTGTATCCCCGTGCATAAAACCTCCATTTTGGCTAGGCACATTTTCTACTAAGGTTACGCATATATAAAACTAAATGCGAGTCATATTTAGATTCTCAAAGGCAGTGACCCTTGTTCCAACAATCAACCGACACTTGTCAAACTATTGGAAGGACTTACACCTGGTGGAAGCCACAATTGATTCCACCCGAAGTGATATTGTGCCCATATCAATAGGCCCACACTTAACCATCCAAGCACCAAGACGACCCAGTCCCTTTTTCGCCACATAACATCGACACGTTCAGTGCGGTGTTTATATGCCCCAAATGCTCGTGCATCCATTGACATTGATAGACGTTGAGCGTGCCGGATTGCGGTAACAATAAGTGGAGTTACTCCATTAAACCATCGGTAAATCGGGCCAATAATAATGCCATCAATTCTTGTGCCGCGTAAGGCTTGAGCTGCACGAATCGTTGCAAAGTCATTGCGAAATCGCGTCACAAAACTAATCGAAGCGATCCCTGCATAACCGATACGATAGGGAAGGTGTAAATACTTTATTGCCGAACGCAATCCGTCGCGCGGGTCGGTTGCCATCCCCATAAAAATAACAACACTCATAAGGGCAGCGATTTTCGCTGCAAAAGCATAAGCAATAATAAAACGCAGATCAGTAATTTCTATCGGTCCAAGATAAAACCAAGTGCGAACCGCGATATTGGGTGGGATTCTTACACCGACAGACAGTGGAATGAACAAAACCAGACTACCTACCCATATTGTTGCAACGGTGACACTGCGACGAAGCAAGGAATCTTTGCCTGAAACAACAATGAGTAATGATACGGTTGCCAAAACAATCACAGGTAAAAGTGGATGTGACTGAAACAGAAGTATTGCCAATAGCGGCAGACCAGCCCCAAGAATTGCAAGCGGATTAGCGTGCTCAATCCAGGCTTTCTTTTGTTCAGTATGGAAACTGTACAAGGCCTTCATATGAAGATCATTTTCGGAGGGCGTTTCGTCAGCCGACATTTCAGCTTCTTGATTGGTGGCATGAGCTTTTTCAAGCATGTCAGCAAATGGTGGCAACACTAAGCCAGCACGATGAAGCAAAGCTTTATCGGCTAATACATCTTTTGTTGCCCCGGAGGCAAGGATGCGTCCTTTATGGATAATAATGATCTGGTTGGCATATTCACTGACAAGTTGCAGGTCGTGTGTTGCCATTAAAACGGTTGTTCCCTGGTTGCAGATATCTTTCATGTGTTCCATGAGGGCTTTGGCATGAGAATAATCTTGACCAAAGGTTGGCTCGTCAAGCGCCAAAACCACGCGTTCATCCTCAAGGGCTGCTGCAACACTAAGGCGTCGTTGTTGACCACCAGACAGAGTAAAAGGATTTGCTTCGCGGCGCTCAGTAAGGTGAAAGCGCGTGACAAGCATGTCAACATGGGCGTCGATCTTAGTGCGAGGAGCTTTTTTGAGTGTTAAATGATGGGCAAGTTCACTTGCCACACTATGTTCAAGAAACTGGTGTTCTGGATTTTGAAAAACGTAGCCAATTGAGCGTCCAGGCCACCCAGGTTGACGCTTTTTCTTCTCTACCACAACATCACCATGATTCCATTTGATAATGCCCGCTATAGCCTGAAGTATGGTTGATTTACCTGAACCATTTACTCCGACCAATGCAACAAGGGTTCCTTTCATACAAGAAAAACTTGCATTATCAATAATCTTGTGCCGATTACGTCCGCTACCTCGATAGACACATAGGTCTGTGACTTCAAGTGATGGTGAATTATTCCTTGGGGATGCTAGACAGTCATTATCGTTTGAACGCTTATCAGCTGCTTTATTGTCACTTACTCTATTAGTGTCAACACGAGTGTCGAAGCCGTTAGTGGAAAGATTCCCAAAGTGAGCAATGCTGTCAGCGCATTGCTCACTTAGGTGCCAATCGCCAATTTTTTCTCCGATAGCGGCAAGTGCGCCAGCGCCCTCTTGAATTGTTAAAGGTCGTTGTTTGATGTAGTCCTTGCGAAGGTTACTGCGCAGCTTTTTGCTGTACCTGACAGCGGTCGGTAGCCAGATACCTGATTCTTCTAAAACGTCTAGGTTGTCATACATCACCTTGCGCGGTGCTCCCTGGGCTATGACCGTACCACAATGATCAAATGTAATAATCGTGTCCGTAAAGCCAATAAGCGCATCAACATCATGTTCAACTGCAATAATGGCTGTATCGGTGAGGCAAAGTGTGTGGATAAGTCGATAAAAAACCTTGCGCGCAACGGGATCAAGATTGGCAGTTGGCTCGTCAAGAACCAAGATTTTTGGTTGCATGGCAAGAGCACCCGCTAAAACAACCCGTTGGCGTTGACCACCCGAAAGATTCCACGGGTTTTTTGCGGCGAAGGAGGCAAGCCCTACGTCCTTCAAGGCTTTCCATGCGCGCGCTTCAACTTCTTCTTTGGGAAGGCAAAGGTTTTCCAGTGCATAACAGACCTCGTCAAATACTGTTTGAGAGACAATCTGCGAATCGGGATCTTGCATAACAATGGCAACGTTAACAGCTAATTCAGCAATATCGCATTCAGCTGTTTCTTTACCTAAAACACGTACCGAGCCGCGATAGTCGGAGGGAACCGAATTGGGGACAAGGGCGTTTAATGTCAATGTTACAGATGATTTACCGCATCCAGAAGGTCCCATCAATAAGGTCAATGTCGAGGGGTAGATATCGAAAGAAACAGATTGTGGATGCCAGGTGTCTTCACCTCGATATCGAACAGCGCACTGATCGAGTGATGCAAGGGGAGTGCTCATTCAACTATTCCTGTGCGGCGCGCAGCTTTTTCAATACCCATACAGATCAAAAATCCGACGGCTCCCGAACACATGGAAAGTGCAACAAGTAACGCAATTGTCGGTATGCTCATGTCGATTTTGTAGGCCATGGGAGTAAGTGAGCCAAATAGTCCCGAAAACCACAATGCACAAGCTAAAAACACCGGCCAGCTCCAATTTTTATACAGTGTGATAACTAGCGGTAACGCAATAATGGCTCCAAACATCGAACCCGGTATTCCAGCAAATCCCACAGGAGTTGTCAACGAAATGATCACACCAATAATAAAGGAGGAAATAATCGTAGCACCTGGTTTTTTAATAATAGCCGCAGGTAGCAGATAGGGGATCACCCATAACCCCATAATTGCTGCAAGAAGAAACGCACCTTTCAATGATGTTGCAGCAGCAATCGATAAGTATTGAATAGGTGTGACAATAATAGAACCGATAACAGCGATAGCGGCAACCATCATGAGATTTCGTGTTCCAAGGACTGTGTTTTGTAAGCCTCCTTTTTTGGCGGAGTGTATCTTTGGTTTGCTTGAGTGTGTGGACGACATCGATAGATTTTCCTCTCGTAGACAGGTATAAATAAGGATATGCTCAGTAATAGGAGAATAATCTTCTTTTTGTATTGTAAAGTTACTATAGTATGGATGCAATTCTTCTTTATTTCCTACAATATCACGAGCACCGCTTCGCATTGTATTGATGACTATAGCCGCTGGGTGTGTCCATTTTTTGTCGATTCCCTACTCGTAACGCATAAATGAAGCGCGTCAGTTCCAGCGAAGACTATTGCGATAGCGATAGTGGATGGCAGCGCCAACGCAGATCCACAAAATACCTTCACCAACAACTGCCCAGATTGTGTATTCCTCTGCCATAAACTGCGGTACAACATTAGTCATGTGCATCCCACCATGTACCGCAATTACAGGCCAGACGGATCCTGTAAGAACTCGTGCCAGTGCTGGTGTGTAGGCAAAGCCTGCTGGAAGTATAACATACAAAAAGTGTTCCCTGAAGTTTTGCTGGCCAGGTGAACAGACCAGATGTATGACGGTAAAAAGAACAATAGATGCCCAAAATGCATATCTTTTGCCACCTAATGATGGAATGAGCTATCCACGAAAAATAAGTTCTTCAGGTAAAGCCTGGACGAAAAAGGCTGTCAGAAATACTGCCGCGATAATCACCCATACAGGTTTATGTGTCACTACAGTTGTAACAGTGACATTGTGGCTCAAGTGTGCAAAAGCAATCGTAAGTCCCTTAATGATTGCTGCAATAATGAAGAAAGAAAGAACCCATACCGTAATTGTCCTATTTCATCCAAGCCCAAGCAATGCATAATTATTTTTATCAAGAAATCGGTGAGCGCAATAAACAAAATAAAAGCGAGACGCATAATCGCAACAGCAAAGCTTGCTACCACAAGGAAGCCACCGACAGAGGCATTATTGTTGGTGATATAAGACTTGATTGGTGGAAGTGATGCTACATCTACCATCGTTAGCAATGAGGTAATCAGCATTAACGGTGTTGTAACAAGACGGAATATACGTGAGCCTACAGGCTGTTCGCCAGACTAAAGAAAGTATAGAGACTACGCCCTCTGAAATAAAACAAATAAAGACGCAAGGAAAATCACACCGACAAGCTCACAACGAACTAGCCAAATCCGGCTAACTTCTGCAACAATAGTCGTTGTACCTGGGCAGCATACCCCCCTCTCTGTATGTGACCCCAAGTCGAAGACGTGATCGTAACTGACCCACCAGAAGCGGCGCGACTTCACCCAAATATATAAGGAGAATCCACTAAAGTGGCAGTTCGTATTCGCTTGAAGCGTATTGGAAAGACCCATTATCCCGTTTACCGCATTGTTGTGGTTGATGGACGGAAAAAGCGTGACGGTCGCGTGATTGAAGAAATCGGCCGTTACAACCCAAACCCTGAACCCTCGATTATCGAAGTTCAGTCAGACCGCGTTCAGCATTGGATGGGTGTTGGTGCTCAGCCAACAAAATCCGTTCGTAAGCTGCTGGTATTGTCTGGTGACATTGCCAAGTTCAACGGTAAAGAAGACGCTGAATCTCGTATTCAGTACAAAGATGCTGATGCAGAAGCTAAAGCTAAAGAAGAAGCAGTGCGCAAAGCACAGCATGAGGCCGAAAAAGAAAAAGCACGTTTAGCTCAGGAAAAAGCCGAGGCCGAAGCCAAAGCAGCGAAAGAGGCTGAAGAAGCAGAAGCCGCAGCCAAAGCTAAAGAAGAACCCGCAGAGGCTGGCGAAGCCCAGGCTGAAGGCGATTCATCAGAAGCTGATGCGCAAGAAGAAAAATCCGAATAGCATGTATTGTTACGCCAGTGTGCTTAATGCTGGTAACATGGGCACAGAGCACACTGATCGTGACAATCATAGATAGGAACTCTTATGCTGAGTGAAGCACTGGCTCACCTGGTACGTGGCATCGTAGACAATCCAAATGATGTGCACGTCGTTGAGCGGCATCGCCGCGGCAAAGTGCTGGAAGTACGTGTCAATCCTGCCGACTTAGGGCGGGTTATCGGTCGATCTGGACGCACTGCGAAGGCTTTGCGTACCGTTATCAATGCACTTAACCGTCGCGGAAACGTCCGCGTTGATGTTATCGACATGGATCGTCGGCGCTAAACAATACTAAACGTTGTCAAAGAGTCAGGAGGCTAGCCTTCTGACTCTTTACTTTTTAGTGGTAGCGTAAGCGTGAATAGCTACAGTGAAATTACGCTACCCAGGAAAGCAATTGAGTGAACAAAAGTGAAGCTGAAAGAGAAATGAAATGTGTACCAATGAATGCGCATCCCTTGCCCCACATGCTGTTATTTTTGACATGGATGGCACACTCATTGATTCCACACAGGTTATTATCACATCAATTTATGATGTTTTTACTGCTGAGATGGGATACGAAGGCGTTGCAGAGGACTTCAAGAAATGTGTAGGGCCTCCGCTAGAAGTGTCGTTCGCACAGATCAGTGGTGCCTCACAGGAAAAAGTCATCGAATTGATTGGCAAATATCGCTCAATCTACTCCAAAAGAGCCCATGCCATCAACCCTTATCCAGGTATTGAAACCTTGATTCGCGCACTTTTTGATGCAGGAGTGACACTTGCTGTTGCCACGGCAAAACTTGAAACGGCAGCAATCGAGCTGTTAGAAGAAAAAGAATTGGCCTCCTATTTTCAGGTAGTATGCGGGGCTCAACCCTACGGGAAGAACGCACATTCAAAAATTCAGATAGTTGAACGCGCACTCACAAGCCTGCGACATAAGAATCCCTCATTGACCAATAACAATATTGTGATGATTGGTGATAGATTCTATGACGTTGAAGGTGCCACGCAGAACGGCATACGTTGTATCGGTGCAAACTGGGCGGGACTTGCAGAACCTGATGAGTTTAATGATGCCTACTGTGTTGTTCAAAGCGTTGACGAGTTGCGCCAGCTCTTGGCCCCACACAACATATCGGCCAATGACGCGAACTTTTGCGGAGAATAATTCAACTATGATGGACGAAGATATCCAAGGAATGGAAAAAAAGGGGGAGACATCATGGACAACGAGGTTGTTGTTGGTGTGCTAGGTTCACCGCGTGGGCTTCACGGTGAAATCTTTGCCTATTCACATACAGATTCACCACACATGCGTTTTGCAGTAGGAAACACACTGATTGCCCGAGATACAGGCAATCGCTCTGCAGCTAACAAACGTGAAGGTGGAGCCAATAAATGCGATAATGTTGCCAGTGCAGGCAACGATGTGAGCGCCAGCAGCGTCAAGCCTGAAGAAGTTGGTATCGCGTTAACAATACAATCTACACGTGAAAGCAATCGACCACAACAACCGCACCAGCGTTCCGTGGGCCTGTTTATTCGTTTCGAGCAGATTACATCCAAAGAACAGGCGCAGAGCTTACGCGGATACCAACTGTATGCTCAGGCTGACAACAGTGAAGAAGATGCCTTTTATCCTCATCAACTCAAAGGATTACAGGTTGTGGATCTTCACGGGAAGCCCTTGGGGGTAATCGTTGATATTTACTACGGCCAGGCACAAGATTTACTGGTAGTTCGGCCTCGTGAATCTGACACCAAAGAAACGGTTTTCGTGCCCTTTGTTCAACAAATAGTTCCTGCGGTAGACTTAAAGAAAGCACAGGTGGTTGTCGATCCCCCTCAGGGGCTTTTTCCTGGCACAGATGAACCGCAGCAACAGGAGGCGCAATGAGATTTGACGTTGTTAGTATTTTCCCGCAATACTTTGACGTACTTGATTTATCACTGGTAGGAAAAGCTCGAAAACGTGGCCTTTTATCCATCAAAATTCATGACCTGCGTGACTATGCCTCGGATCCTCACAAAACAGTTGATGACACCCCCTATGGCGGCGGGCCTGGCATGGTGATGAGACCCGATATATGGGGAAAGGCTCTTGACGATATTATGGGCCCAGAATCCCCGGGGTCAGGCATGAAGGTTTTAGCTGTTCCTACACCATCAGGTGAACCATTAAGCCAGAGGACGATTGAGGGGCTTGCTCATTCCAGTGACCAAATTATTTTTGCGTGCGGTCGCTACGAGGGGATAGACGAACGTGTTACTGAACATTACCGTCAGCGCTCCGATGTGTGGGTACTTGAATATTCCATGGGAGACTATATTGTTAATGGGGGAGAAGTTGCTGCTCTTGCAGTGATTGAAGCTGTTGGCCGGCTAGTTGAAGGTGTTGTAGGTAACACTGAATCAGTCAAACAGGAATCTTTTTCTGAAGAAGGTCTGTTAGAGTCTCCCGTCTATACAAAACCCGCAACGTGGCGCGGTATCAATGTGCCCGAGGTATTAACAAAAGGTAACCATAAAGCTATCGAACGTTGGCGGCGCGACCGTGCACTTGAACGCACTTTGAAGCAGCGTCCAGATTTGATTCGACGAATTAATGGACATGATCTTGATATACACGACCGTGAATTGTTGGCGTCTTTAGGTGTGCTTGTCTCGCCTACCTACGCCAATTTTTCGATGCGGCTAGCACAACCTGACGATGCTCAAGCTCTTGCTACGTTGGCTGCACGTCTTTTCCCAATGGCGTGCCCAAAGGACTTAGATCGTCAAAGTATTCAACGCCATATTGATGAAGAGTTTAGTTTGGATAAGTTTACCCACATGTTGGCGCAGCCTGACACCTACAGGATAATGCTTGGATATGTTTCGATTTCTGGCAGTACAAAAGAACTGATCGCCTATTCCTTGGTGGAAAATATTTCGCTGGATTCCAAACCCTCCCACCCTGAGGTTGCCAAAGTTGTGCCACCAGGTACAGCGGAACTCTCTAAACTTTATGTGGATAAGGCATGGCAGGGTTCAGGTGTTGCTGGAGTGCTGATGCAATCCAGTTTTGATGATATTCACGGGCTGTCACCTGAGGCGCCAGCAGTAGTGGTTTCTACCCATGAGCGTAATAAACGTGCCGATATATTCTATCGACGTCACGGATTCCGCAAGGTTGGTAAACGAACATATAACGTGGGCGGTCAAAATATGAGTGATAACGTCTATTTGGCAGCATTGCGCGGACATGACATCAATTAGAGGGCGATACCTGTGATGACTTTTTGTCGCAGCAGGTAAACGTGCAGAAAAACACAGTATTTTGTGTTCTCATTTCGGGGAAAAGTATGCCACAATTGAGCGCGAGTGAAAATGTTGCGCAAGACCTGCCACAGGGGGCTGCGCACCGACATTTTTACGCCAAATGTCTGTCAGATGGCACTTTGCCAAGCTGACCACATGTTATTTATGACCTGTGGCATGGATAACGGGAGATATGCAATGAATATTATCGACAGTGTTAACAAAGCAAGTTTGCGTGAGGACATTCCAGCTTTTCGCCCGGGGGATACTGTTAAGGTACACGTGCGCGTTATTGAAGGTACTCGTTCACGTATTCAGATTTTCCAGGGTGTTGTGATCGCACGCCAGGGTGGAAATAATGTGAATGCAACGTTTACTGTACGAAAGATATCCTTTGGTGTGGGAGTGGAACGCACATTCCCACTTCATGCGCCAACTATTGAAGAAATAGAAGTTGTCACCCGTGGCGATGTACGCAGAGCAAAACTTTATTATCTGCGCAATCTTCGTGGTAAGGCTGCTAAGATTCGCGAAAAACGTGAATACAAGTAAAAACATATCGTGAAGGCCCATGTTCAGTGTTACGGACATGGGCTTTTGCTTACTCTTTTTGTCCTGACTGTAATAAGATGGTGAAGGACATGTTTTTTGTGGCAAGGAGGAAGGACAATTCGTGAATCATAGTTCGCTTCCGCCGCGCAATACCCGTCGTAACGGTCTTCCGCCTTCTATTCCTCCAAGAAGTCAGCGACGGCGGGCACGATCATCGTCCGGTTTAGCATTACCGGGTGATTCTACAGCGCCAAAGGAGCTTCATACTCATCAAGGAAAAGCTCAACAAAGAAGTGGCACTGAAAGTATGCAGACAACGCCACGACACCCAGGAATGCCTAGCACGCCGCAGTTTCCCCCTCCACGTGATCGGGTAAGTCAACCGGCTGGTACGGCTCGAAGTGCACCGCCCTCTGCTGTCAATACACCTCCTATTTCACGGCCACCGTCTCGAAAAGAACGCAGCCAGCAACTGGAAGCTGATAGTAGAACGCAACATAGTTTCCATGATGAACAGCATAAAGAATCAAAGAAACGAGTGTCGAAAACCTGGCTTGCCCTGCGTGAAGTCATTATGGTGTTTGTTGTAGCACTTGCTATTTCAGCGCTGATTAAGGCCTTTTTAATTCAGGCTTTCATTATTCCTTCACAGTCCATGGAAGATACCCTACAAGTGAATGACCGTGTGCTTGTCTCAAAACTTGTTCCCAGTATGCGCCAAATTAATCGTGGCGACATTATTGTTTTTGAAGATGCACATAACTGGCTGCAAACACCCCCCGATCATTCGCCGTTTTCCTATATCAAAGAAGCATTGATTGCGTTAGGGTTGCGTCCCGATGATTCGGAAAATCATCTTATTAAAAGGGTAATTGGTTTACCGGGGGATCATGTGCAGTGCTGTGATGGTGATGGCTCTATTGTTGTTAACGGAGTGAGCGTGAAGGAGCCCTACATCAAGCCTGGTGTTGCTCCATCCGAGATTCCCTTTGACGTCTATCTTCCAGCTGACAAACTGTGGGTGATGGGCGATAACCGAGCTAACTCTGGTGATTCGCGCTACCACCTTGATGATTCCGATAAAGGCTTTGTTGATGTAAACGATGTGACTGGCCGAGCGTTTGTTATCATGTGGCCGTTTTCTCGCTGGGAAACCCTGTCGAATACGGATGCTTTTGCGGCAGTTCCTGCTTCGCCCTAGTGGGGCCTTTGCCGTGGAAGAAATCAATATGACTTCGCAAAGATCAAAAGATATACCGCTTACACCTGGTTTAATGACGACGTTATTCAACTCTAGTCCCAGTGGCTACGTGATAGGAATCGATGAGGTCGGACGTGGCGCTCTAGCAGGCCCAGTATGCGTGGGAGCCGCCGCTATTGATCGCTCATGCGGGGATGCTCCGCAAGGGCTTACTGATTCAAAATGTTTACGCCCCTTACAACGCAAACAACTTTATGACCCCATTATTGCTTGGACCAAAGGATGCGCAGTTGGGTGTGCATCGTCTCAAGAGATTGATAGGTGGGGCATTATTGTTGCCTTACGACTAGCCGGACGAAGAGCCCTGAAAAAACTTCGCGATCGAGGAATCGATACAGGGGCAATTCTTCTTGATGGCTCACATAACTGGCTGGCGCTGCCACCACGTGACCTTTTCATGACTTACGATCATCCTGATAATGACCGAAGTCTTCCTGTACCAAACCAGATTGTGACCCAAGTGAAAGCCGATCAACATTATGCGGTGGTCAGCGCGGCCAGTGTAGTTGCTAAAGTTGATCGTGACAACTTGATGTGTGAACTTGATAGTGGTCCCTACGACTGGAAACATAACAAGGGGTATGCTTCTGGGGCCCATATACAGGCCTTGCGTGAACATGGCCCTTCGCCACTGCATCGACTTTCATGGAAGCTACCATCATAATATCGACGTTACTAATTCGCTGTGTCAGAGCATATGCGATTTTTCTTAAAATAGGGCATGATAGAACTTGTGAGTGTAGAGGACATTGAATCATTTGAAAACGACTTAGAGTTAGCGCTCTTTCAAGAGTATCGAGATGTTATTTCGCTTTTCCGTTATGTCGTTGAAACAGACCGACGTTTTTATCTTGCCAATAGCGTTGATTTGATTCCCCATATTTCACAGGGGGAAGTTTTTTATGAACTCACGCTCAATGATGCATGGGTATGGGACATCTATCGGACATCAAGGTTTGTTAATAATGTACGTGTTATTACTTACAAGGATGTCAATATTGAAGAACTAGCAAAAACCGATTTAGATATTCCCGCTTCATAAACATACCAGCAGCTGAAGTTATCCACAGTGTTCGTCATTTTATCTTCCTCTACTATTCGTCATCATTGCTGTTAGATAGGTTTATGAGAATGCGAAAACAACGGCGTGATCATTCTTAATATCTATTTTCCCCAATATTTTTCGCTGTCTTTACCTTGTGTGCTCTGAGCCTTCACAATGAGAAGGAAGGAGGCAAGACAATGATAGATAACCGTAATTCAGCCGATGCAACCGTGGTCAATTTACAAGAATACCGATTAAGAAAACACGAGCGGGCATTTATAGAGGCTATGTACCACTGTGGTGATAGCTATGCGTTATCGCCCTCTTTTTATAAGGACACAACGCCGTGTCTACACAGTGAACAGGCAGTTATTTTACCATTTCCGACAGTACAACCCTAGGGTATTTTGTGGAAGCCTATCAATACGCAACATCACTTCGCAGTCGAGAGCTTGGTGAAGCAGGTGAAAGTTATGCTCGCGCTTATCTTGAAAAGAATAGTTACACGATTCTTCATATGAACTGGCGTTGCAAGTATGGTGAAATCGATATTATCGCTTGCGATCAGCTCAGTAACGAGATTGCCATTATCGAGGTAAAAACACGTAAATCTGCATTGTGTGGACGTCCGCTAGAAGCGGTAACACGAAAAAAGCAACAGCAGCTACGACGCTTGTCGGCTTTGTGGAGGCAGGAACATCAACCACATTTACCGCTACGCATAGATGTGATTGGCGTGTCTATCAACAGTGATACCAGTATTGATATTACGCATGTGAAAAGAGTATTTTTATGAGCTACGCCAGCACTCACACCGTTGGAGTTATCGGAGTGGAAGGACACGTTATTAGTGTTCAAACCCATTTGTCGATGGGTCTTCCCGCATTTGTTGTTGTGGGTTTGCCTGATACATCGGTTAAGGAATCAAAAGATCGTTTACGCGCTGCAATGTCGTCGTCAGGGCTAAGCTATCCGCAAGGAAAAAACACGGTAAATCTTCATCCAGCTGAACTTCCAAAAAGTGGTTCAGGTTTTGATCTTGCGATTGCTGCAGCGATATTGAAAGCCCAGCATAACAGTAAAACCAGTAAAGATCGCACAACAATCTATCTGGGTGAACTTGGTCTTGACGGCTATGTTTATCCAGTGAAAGGTGCTTTAGCTGCGGTCTTATCGGCAAAAAAGCAGGGGTTTACAACGGTTGTTGTAGCACAACGTAATGAAAAAGAGCTATCTATCCTTGACGATATGAGTATTGTGCCCGTGGGGACGCTCCACGACTTGATGGCGTGGTTAGACATTCCTGTAGATAAAGAAATGCCACACTATCCACCAGCTTCAACACTGTCTTATCGCAGTAGTGACGATGATGATCACACCACACGTAGCGCGTTTATTGCCGATATGGGTGATGTGATAGGGCAATATGAAGCCAAAAAAGCAATAGAGATAGCTGCAGCTGGGGGCCACCACGTTTATTTGCATGGCGATCCAGGATGCGGTAAAACGCTCCTGGCACGTTGTTTACCTGGTATTTTACCTCCATTAACAAAAGAGCAGGCAATAGAGGTGACAGCTATTCATTCAATGAAGGCATTGGCTGATCCTTCTCCCAGTCTTATTCGGCAGCCACCTTTTGTTCACCCGCATTATTCAACAACACTTGCCGCTATGATCGGGGGAGGAAGTGGTATTCCGCGTCCTGGTGCAGTAACGCTAGCGCATCACGGAGTGCTTTTCTTAGATGAGGCTCCAGAGTTTCCTCGTACAATCCTTGAAAGTCTTCGTCTGCCCCTTGAACATGGATCATTGACACTACATCGAGCACGTGTAAGTGCGCGATTTCCAGCTCGTTTTCAACTTGTCTTAGCTGCAAATCCATGTCCCTGTTCACAGGCAGCTTCTTCACAGAGAATGTGTCAGTGTCGTCCTCATCAAAAAATACGGTATGCACAAAAAATATCGGGACCTATCCTTGACCGTATCGATATCTCGTGTTACATGAGAACAATCAAAACAACAACCGCTGAACTCGGCGGAATTCATGAGAGATCCTCCACTGTGCAGCAAAGAGTGATTGAGGCAAGACAACGAGCTCTGCTGCGTTGGCAAGAACTGGGGGTGGAATGCAACCGTGATATTCCATCATCGGCATTGCGCTGTGGCCCGGCAGCACTTCTACCGGCTGTGCGAGCAATTGTTGATGAGCAGATTCGTAAAGGGGTTATTTCGATGAGGGGGGCCGACAAAATTGTACGACTATCATGGACAATCGCCGATTTAGCAGGCCACCAACAGCCTGAAGATAGTGATCTTTTACAAGCTATTGCATTTTATTCAAAGGAGGAACGATGAATGATTCTATTGCTAACTGTGAACGTATGGCTCGAATGGCCTGGAGCTATGTGAGCGAGTATCGAGATAATAATGCGAGGAATCTGATTGAACATATGGGAGCCTGCGATGCTTGGCAGTGGCTCAATAATGACCAGCGTGTGCTGCCAAAGCTCTTTATGAATTACGCGAGAAAAAAGGATATAAAAGATCTTATTGATCAATGGGTGCTGAGAGCACGTAAATTCAATATTGATGTGATACTTGAGCAGGCTGAATTGCATGGCATTGACATGATAGTCCCAGGAGATACTTATTGGCCGCAGACACTTTCGTTAATGAATGACTGGGAGCCTATAGGCATATGGGTGCGGGGAAACAAAGAGAGTTTACACAGTATCAATAAAAAAAGCGTATCTATTGTGGGTGCCAGAGCTTCGTCGCGCTACGGTGATCAAGTAAGTGCCGAGCTTTCCTATGATCTGAGTGTTCACGGTTACACCATTGTCTCTGGAGGCGCATTCGGTATTGATGCCATGGCCCACAGGGGAGCTCTTAAAGCTGAAGGAAAAACAGTTGCCGTATTAGCTGGAGGATTAGAACGATTTTACCCAGTTCGCCACACCGACCTCTTTCACGACATAATGGAAAAGGGCTGTCTTGTATCACTTTACCCACCCGGAGCGCGACCAACACGATGGCGGTTCTTAGACCGTAATCGTGTGATAGCTGGCCTTACCCAAGGATGCGTTGTTGTTGAAGCAGGATACCGCTCTGGTGCGCTGAACACTGCTCAACATGCACGTGAATTAGGCCGTCATTTAGGTGCGGTTCCCGGTTCAATATATTCACTATCGAGTGTGGGAACACTACAGTTGATTCGTCACAATGCCACATTGATTTCCAACGCGCAAGAAGTCATAGAGATGATCGAGCCGATTTCTGCTGATGAAAAGTCAATACCACATTTACCGATCCAATCAAGGCTGTTAGACGGTATAGACGGTGATCAGCGAATCATTTTTGACGCGATGCCTGCGGTGCGTGCTGCAGCATTGGAAAATATTGCCCGAGCAGCAGGGCTATCAATCGAAAAAACAAGGATAGCACTTGTTAGTTTAGAACTTGAAGGACGAGTAACATGTTCACAAGGTCTTTGGAAAAGAAAGAAAACATGAAAGCATTGACGACTACCATGCCCACTGGTCAGGTTGGTCGAAATCGGCAACTCGGTTCACTTATGATGGTTAATATGGAAAAAGATACACGCGAACTTATTGCCAGCTTTCAACGGTATTTGCGCCGTGTAAAAGGATTTTCCGAGCATTCCGTCAAAGCCTACTCACAGGATCTTCAGCATTTTTTTACTACTATTCAAGGAGACGACCAACACTGTTATCGATCAACTTTTACCTTGACTCAGGCACGAGCCTGGCTTGCAGCGCTGATGAATGATGGAGCAGCACGCTCAACATTGGCCCGGAGAGGTGCATCATTAAGAAAATTTAGTCACTGGCTCTTTACCACTCAACGCTTAGATACTGATTTTGCAGCTCGACTACGAACCCCCACTCCAGAGCACATTTTGCCCAGAGTGTTATCTGTTCATCAGATCACGCAATTATTTCGTCATATCCACAACGAAGTCAATGACGATCCCACGCCAGTTGCGTTGCGTAATCGTGCCTGTTTTGAACTACTGTATTCAACGGGGATACGCGTTGGTGAACTTATTGGTATGAATCTTCATGATATTGACGATGAACGTGCTGTGGTGCGCGTTCACGGAAAAGGCAACAAAGAACGCGTTGTTCCACTAGGTCAGCCTGCTCTTGCATCGATAGAGGAATATCTGAAAGACGGGCGTCCCGCGTTGGCATCACTACACACGGACAACGCCATCTTTATTTCTACGCGAGGTACACGGATGAGTGATCGTGCTATTCGCCAAGCTCTTTACCATACCTGCGACAGGGCATCTATTGAAAGGATATCGCCTCACGCACTGCGCCATGCGGCCGCTACGCATATGTTGGAATACGGTGCCGATATCCGTATGGTTCAAGAACTTTTAGGCCATTCGTCACTTGATACTACTCAACGATATACTCACGTTGATCAACGGCGATTAAAAGAAGCATTCATGCAGGCTCACCCTCATGCCTAACTATATTTTTACCAGGGTTTCAATACTATCTTAGGGTAGAGCAAACGCATAGGATTAACGTAGGTATATTTTCCTGTTTTTGCGCCCCAATGCAGTCGTGGCCCGCTTGGATCGGAAGCTAGTACACCAATCTTTTGACCTTTTGCGACAACACTTCCTGCGTCAATACGTTCATGAAGAGGCTGATACGTTGTGCGAATACCATTGGGGTGGTCGATGGAGACAATACCGACATGATTAATTACCCCCGAAAAGGCCACAACCCCTTGAGCAGGACTTACAATCACTTGACCAACGTGGCCCTCAATGTCAACACCACGATGTCCTGCTAACCATCTTTCGGCAGGAGGATCAAAGTTTCGTACAACAGGAGCTTTTGTTTGTGTTGGCCACATAAAAGGTTCTGAAACTTTTGAATACTCCAAGGCTTTAGCTGGAGGAAAACAGAAAAATGATATCCCCCCAATACATAAGGAAATCACGAATAAACGTACAATTGGTAAGAAATTTAGCTGCGATATCCTTTCAGACCTATCACGCTTAAACGAGTCTGGAACCAACTGAAAAGATAATGTTGAAAAAATGTGTGGCATAGCAACTCCCTTCCTATCTTTGCACTATGCCAGGTGTGTGGAATGGTTCCTTCGTTTTCCACAAGCATATGCTCACACACCATTTATGTGGTAGTTGTGGAAATGCTTTCAAATGCATCTTTTCTGCAAAAAGTGGCGAGTATCAAGGTAAGGCCCCACTATTGCTGATACGGGTTATTTTTCACGGATGATTTGTTGGGTTTTCATAACAAGAATAATGAGAATTGGCGTTTGGGGAGCACGAAACGACTGTAGTGATTGTAGTGATTGTCATACAGTTGAGGTGCCCAAAGAGTTAGGCCCTTGAAAGATTCATCAGGTAACATACTACATAGCATCCGCAGGTTGTGGATGACTTCGCGTATAACTATGAGATATCAGCGAAGGTCCAAATAGGCGCGCTGCGTCCTCTTTGGTGCTTGATACATGTTATACCAGGCAAAACCGAAATTGGGTGGTAAAAGTCACCCCCTATGTACGCGTGTACGCACGCGGAAAGGATAACTCATGGCAATCGTATCGATGAGTGATCTACTCAAAAGCGGTGTTCATTTTGGGCATCAAACCCGTCGTTGGAACCCAAAAATGAAGCCGTATATCCTGACAGAACGTAATGGTATCTACATTATTGATCTTCAGGAAACTCTTAACGGAATTGAAAAAGCATACGAATTTGTGAAAGAAACTGTTGCACATTCTGGAACAGTTCTGTTTGTTGGCACAAAGAAGCAAGCTCAAGAAGCAATTGAACAGCAGGCGCAGCGTGTAGAAATGCCCTATGTCAATCATCGCTGGCTTGGTGGTATGTTGACCAACTTTAACACTGTTCACAAGCGTTTACAGCGTCTGAAGGAACTTGAACACGTTGATTTTGACGATGTAGCTGGTTCAGGACGTACAAAGAAAGAACTGCTGATGATGCGCCGCGAGAAAGACAAACTTGCTCGCACTCTTGGTGGTATCCGCAATATGGTAAAAACACCTTCCGCAATCTGGATCGTTGATACCAACAAGGAACACCTTGCCGTTGCTGAAGCACGCAAACTGAATATTCCTATCATCGCTGTTTTGGATACGAACTGTGATCCAGATGAAGTTGACTATGCCATTGCTGGAAATGATGACGCAATTCGCGCCGTCGGTATTCTTACCCGCGTGATTGCCGATGCCTGCGCTGAGGGAATCATTGAGCGTTCGCAAATAAAGAAGACAAAAGAACAGTCTGAAGCACAATCCGACGCTAAAGAAGCACCTGCCGAAGGTGAAGATCCTATTCCCGAATGGCAAGAAGAACTCTTGCGCGGTGATGATCCCGCTCAATCTTCCTCTGAAGAAAAGATTGATGAACCAAAGACCGAAGAAGAAGCAAGCGTCCAAGCAGCTCAAGATACCACTGAAGCTGAGACACAAGAGACTTCTGAAGAAGAAAATAAAGACAACGTCGAACAGCAAGAAGACGCTGATAACGACGCATAGTAGGCAGTGCTGCGTACCTGTCGCCTGATACCGCCATTGGGTTGACGCCTTCGAGGGATAACAGTACAGGCGACATGGCACCCCCATGCTACTTTCGTGACAAAAGATCACAACGCATTAAAGAGCACACCAAACTTTGGTGGTCACCACAGTGATACACCAACACATTGAGAGAAAGATTTACTCATGGCAAACTATTCCGTAAAAGATATTAAAGAGCTCCGTGAGCTTACTGGTGCCGGCATGATGGATGTCAAAAAAGCACTGGAAGAAGCCAACGGTGACCGTGACGAGGCAATGAAAATTATTCGTCTTGCTGGCCAAAAATCTTTGGCTAAGCGTGAAGGACGTACAGCCGCAGCTGGTGTTGTTGCGATTGAAGTCAAAGACACCGAAGCTGGTCAACTGGGTATCATGGTTGAAGTGAACTCGGAAACCGACTTCGTGGCAAAGAATGAAAAGTTCCTAGCCCTTGTAGACACGGTGAAAAAAGCTGCCGTTAGCGAAGTTACCGATGAAGTTGAAAAATTGATGACGGTAAGTGTTGAAGGAAAAACTGTTCAAGAACATGTTGACGAAATGGCGGCACTCTTTGGTGAACGCATTGTTGTTGGCCGTGTAGGACATGTTGAGGGCGAAGTTGTTGACGCATATCTTCACTATTCCAATAAAGACTTGCCGCCTCAGGTTGGTGTCCTTGTCGCTACCGACAAAGCAGCTGCAAGTGTTGCTCATGATGTGGCATTGCACATTGCTGGCAACGCTCCACAGTATCTGACACGTGATGATATTCCAGAAGATGTTGTTGCAAAAGAACGTGAAACACTTGAAGAACTCACACGTCAAGAAGGCAAACCCGAACATATTGTTCCAAAGATTGTTGAAGGCCGCCTTAACGGATTCTACAAAGAGGTGTGCCTTGTCGATCAGGATTCAGCAAAAGATCCGAAGCTGACAATCGGCAAACTTATTACACAGTCTGGTGGCAAGGTTCTGGACTATAAACGCTTCCATGTAGGAGCTTAGTTGTTTACCCCGGGGAAAACCCTTCCCCGGGGTTTCTTTTATCGACATATGACAGTGCAGTAAGGAGAACCTATGTCATCGGATAATCACATCGAAAGTGAAAAGCCTCGACGTGTCATGCTCAAATTGTCGGGCGAAGTCTTTGGTGGGGGACATGTTGGCCTGGATCTTGATGTAGTTAATGACGTTGCGCGTCAAATTAAGGAAGCAGTTACTCAAGGCGTTCAGATATCAGTTGTTGTTGGCGGCGGAAATTTCTTTCGTGGTGCAGAACTTCAAGAACGTGGCCTTGACCGGGCACGTGCCGACTATATGGGTATGTTGGGAACGGTGATGAATGCGCTTGCACTGCAAGATTTATTGGAGCAACAAGGCGTGACGACACGGGTGCAAACTGCCATTGCCATGGGTCAGGTTGCTGAACCCTATATTCCGCTGAAAGCTATCCGTCACATGGAAAAAGGCCGCGTTGTTGTTTTTGGCGCAGGAGCAGGTATGCCATACTTTTCAACGGATACCGTTTCCGCGCAGCGCGCACTGGAAACAAACTGTGATGAATTATTGGTTGGCAAACATGGTGTTGATGGAGTTTATTCTGCCGATCCACGCGAGCAACCCGACGCAATACGCTATGATTACTTAACGTACGAGGACGCCTTAGCGCGCGGTCTCAAAGTTGTTGATGCAACAGCCTTTGGCCTATGTATGGACAACGAACTCAATATGAGAGTCTTTGGTATGTCAGAACCCGGAAATGTTACTCGCGCGCTGATCGCAGACACTATCGGTACACTGGTAAGCAGTGAAACAAAGGAGTAGAACAATGATTGACGACGCATTACTTGAAGCTGACGAGGCGATGGAAAAAGCCCTTGAATTCGCTCGAACAGAGTTTGCTGCTATCCGTACTGGGCGTGCCAATGCGCAAATGTTTGCTCCTATCCTTGTTGAATATTATGGAGCTCAAACACCGTTGCAGCAGTTGGCTTCCATCAATATTCCCGAAGCTCGCTCAGTGTTGATCAAGCCCTTCGATAAAACAGCTACTGAAGCAATTATTACTGCTATTCGTGAATCAGATCTTGGGGTGAATCCAACTGACGATGGCCAACAGATCCGAGTATCGCTGCCAGCACTTACCGAAGAACGTCGCCGCGACTACGTGAAACAGGCCTCAGCGAAGGCTGAAGAAGCACGTATCTCGATTCGTTCGGCTCGCCGTAAAGCAAAAGATGAACTTGAACGCATCAAAAAAGATGGTGATGCTGGCGAGGACGAAGTTGAACGCGCTGAAAAGGAACTTGAAAACCTGACGAAAAAACATGTAGCCACCATTGACGAGCTTTTGGCGGCAAAAGAAGAAGATCTTATGGAGATCTAGTTTCGTAACATTACAGGTACATCAATGGGATTAATTCACTCGCGGGTTCGGGCATTTTCAACGATTACACCCACCGAAGATCGGGAACCTCTTCCCGCTACCGGCCGTGCCGGGCGTAACCTTCCTGCAGCATTTGCGGTAGGAATATTTTTAGGTGCTATCGTTATTGGCTCTGTTATTGTCGCTAAACCAGTGTTCCTGGCCTTAGCAATAATTGCGGACTGTATTGCGCTGTATGAACTTGCCCGTGCCTTTAAACGTGCAGATGTCACATTGATACTACCCGTAGCGTGGGTAGGAACTATAGGCATGGGAATATGTGCCTATACCTTAGGTGCAGAGGCACTTTTAGGTGCCTTCGTTGTGACAATTATTGCCATCGTTTTGTGGCGAATTGGAGACGGATGGAATCATAGAGCTTTCCATGATGTCTTTGTCTCAATTTTCTCACTTAGCTACGTGTCGTTACTAACATGCTTTGCTGTTCTTATGCTTGCCCAACAACGTAATCCTGCGCCGCTACTTATATGGGTATTGACTACAATTTCCAATGATCTTGGCGGATACTTTACCGGTATCTTTTTTGGTAAGCACCCTTTAGCGCCAAAAGTTTCACCCTCTAAATCGTGGGAGGGATTTGCAGGCTCAGCGTTGATGTGTATGGCCGTGGCTAGTATCAGCCTTAGTCTTGCAGGCTATACCTGGTGGATCGGACTTTTCATTGGAGTCTTTACTGCTTGTGCAGCCACATTGGGAGACCTTGGAGAATCGCTCATTAAGCGTGATGTTGGACTAAAAGACATGGGGCATCTTTTGCCAGGACACGGTGGTTTAATGGATCGTCTTGATTCACTGTTGGTTACAGCACCACTTTTTTATCTATTTTTCTCGAAAATAATGGGGTGGTAACATGAGCAACACCACAGGTGGCTGTCAGTAACAGACACACCAAAGCGCTATGATAAGAAAGAACTGTAAGGAGGATGTGTGAGCGAAGACGTTTTTAACCGACAGTCACGCTTCCGCAAGGGGTATGACATCGAACAGGTTAATAAGTTTTTCGAGTTTTCTCGTACGGCTTATGAAGGAAGTGTTCCAGCCGAAAAGTTTTCTGCAGCTCAAATTCGTTGCATGGCTTTTGATATGGTGCGCGGTGGTTATGTTACCAAGGAAGTTGATGCTGCCCTGGATCGTTTAGAACTGGCATTTGTGAAGCGTGACCGCGCAAACGAGATCGCGAAAAATGGCCAGGAATCGTGGAATAAAGCAGTGGCTGATAGGGCAACAACTCTGTATCCACGGATGCTACGGCCCCACGGTGAACGTTTTGCCCACCCCCGCAAAGGGAAAGGGTATTCATCGTCCGAGGTCGATGCTTTTATTGATCGTCTTATTGATTTCTTTGATCATGGGGCACCACTTACAGCGCATGATGTTCGAAAGGCAACATTTCGTGCTGAACGCGGTAATAAAGCCTATGAAGAAAATGTTGTTGATACCTATTTAGCTCGGGCTGTGGAGATTCTTCTTGCCGTCGAATAACGCTACCACTATCGTCCTCTTAGGCTCTACGGGGTCTATCGGGACTCAGGTTCTTGACGTTGTCTCACGTCATAAGGAAGACTTAACGGTTCTTGCTATAGCAGCAGGCGGCAACAATATTGATCTGCTTATCAGGCAGGCAGTTGATACAGGAGCTACCTATATTGGTATTGCTCATATGCCACCTGGAATGGACACCGCCACACTTGCTCAACAAATCGCTGACGCTGAAAAACAGGAAGGAAAAAAGCCATATAGACGTGAAATCCTTACTGGCCCTCATGCTGCCACCATTATTGCTGGCCTTGACGCAAATAGCCGTGTTGTCAATGGTATGACTGGCTCGATTGGATTGCGCCCAACAATTGCTGCCCTGACAAGCGGAGCAACATTAGTTTTAGCCAACAAGGAATCTCTTGTAGCTGGTGGGGCTTTAGTAGCGGATGCGATGATTCGCCCCGGGCAAGTTATTCCTGTTGATTCTGAACATTCTGCCATCGCCCAAGCGCTTTCTTCAGGCCAACACGAAAAAGGACTTGTCTCGCCAGTTGTCACTGGTAAATCAGAGGTTGAAGAAATTATTTTGACAGCTTCAGGTGGCCCATTTAGGGGAAAAAAGAGGGCGCAGCTGCAAGCAGTTACTCCCGAACAGGCACTTGCACATCCAACCTGGGATATGGGAGCAGTTGTCACAATCAATTCGTCAACACTGGTAAACAAAGGATTGGAACTGATCGAGGCCTACTGGCTTTTTGATATTGAACCTCAAAAAATTGTTCCTGTTATTCACCCTCAATCCATTGTCCATTCGGCTGTCACTTTTCGTGATGGTTCAACTATTGCACAGCTTAGCCCACCAGATATGCGTTTACCTTTAGCGTTGGGCCTATCATGGCCACAGCGTATGGGCAATGTATGTCGGGCAATGGATTTTACAAAGATGGCACAGTTGACTTTTGAACCTATTGACCATGAAACATTCCCTGCATTAGAGCTTGCCAGACATGCGGTGCAGGCTTCATCAACACATCCGGCTGTTTATAATGCGGCAAATGAAGAATGTGTTGCCGCTTTCTTGGACGGGGCACTTAGCTATGTGGCAATCGTCGACACTGTTAGCACAATCGTCGAGGAACATCGTGGTATTGACCATCCAGACCTTGACGATATTGACCATGTAGAACAGTGGGCGCGTTCACGTGCACATGCTGTTATCGATCAACACAAGAACTGAACGCGACTGAAAGGAGGCGCCCATGTATCTAATTGGTGTCATTGTTTTGGTAATAGGATTGGTTATCTCTGTTGCTCTACACGAGCTAGGGCACATGATTCCTGCGAAAATATTTGGTGCGCTTGTGCCAGAATACTTTATTGGTTTCGGTAAACGGATCTGGTCGTTTCGTCGCGGGGGAACAGAATATGGTGTGAAATGGATTCCTTTAGGCGGCTATGTCAAGATACTTGGAATGTATGGACCAGCGCATAAAAATACAGCCTGCTATAAAGGCAATGCTCGTACCTACACCTATGAAGAAGCAATGGAGCTTCCCGAAGAATTACGAAATAATCTTGAACCAACATTAGCTCAAGATGTTCGCACCACCTCATTAGAAGAATTACCAGCAGGCCAAGAGGACCGTGCTTTTTATCGCCTGCCTGTATGGAAAAAACTTGTTGTCATGGCTGGCGGTATCACTATGAACCTTGTGTTGAGTGTAGCCTTGGTGACAGTGGCTCTTGTTGGTATTGGGATAGAAACACCTACAACAACAATCGCATCTGTTCCACAGTGTTTTGGCACTGATAAGACCGGTGCTATTGTTCCTAGCAGTAACACAAGTAACTGCGTGCCTGGCCCCGCCTATGAAGCTGGTATGAAGCCCGGAGACACTATTATTCGTTGGGACACAACCCCCATCAATAAATGGGAAGATTTGCGCCCAGCAATCTTAGCAAGTATCAAAGGCACAACCACTGCAAAAAGTATTGATCATGCTGCGCCCTCTACCGTTGTTATTGTGCGCGACGGAGAAGAAATGTCGCTGACGATCCGCCCACTGTTAAGCTCTTCAGGACAAAGTCTCGCCGGTGTTACCTCGAAAATGGAGCGCCAAAGTCAGGGAATTGGCAGTGTTATGAAGGTGACATCCAGTCTGTTTACTGGAACGCTTTCCGTTGTTGTTAAACTCCCTGTTGAAGTCTATCAGGTAGGTAAATCACTGTTTACGGGCCAGCCACGCGACCCTTCAGGAGTGTTATCCATTGTTGGTGCTGGGCGTATCGCTGGTGAAGTAGCCTCGACTGACGGTATTCCTCGTGCTGGTGGAAGAACCTATGAACCATCTGTTCTTGATAAGATCGGCTCACTTATTATGCTTCTTGCATCTTTGAATATGGCGCTGTTTGTGTTTAACCTGTTACCGTTGCTTCCCCTTGATGGTGGACATGTTGCAGGTGCGCTTTACGAGGCTGTGAAACGAAAAGGCGCCAAGTTGATGCGAAAAGATGATCCAGGGCATGCCGATACAGCGGCGATGATGCCATTGGCTTATGCGGTGATAGCTGCGTTTATTGTCATGACCGTGGTGTTAGTTCTTGCTGACATTGTAAATCCTGTATCTCTTATGGGGTAGTGATGATGGTCCTTTGATCACAGTGGGTAGGTTATCGTACCTGGAACGAAGAAGTAATGATAATGTAGCAGTGATAATCAAAACAACGTGAGCCATCAGGATGCAAAAGACAACAAGAGTAAGTGATACTAGAAACGTGAGTGATGTAATCGATCTTGGAATGCCAGAGGTAGTGGCACCACCTTTTGAACGAAAAAAGACACGAAAAATTAAGGTTGGCCCCATCTATGTTGGTGGGGATGCGCCCGTAACTGTTCAATCGATGTGTAATACAAAAACAACAGATATTGGTGGTACACTTCAGCAGATTGCCGAGCTCACCGCAGCTGGATGCGACATTATTCGTGTGGCATGCCCCAGTGCCGATGACGCACGAGCAATCCCTATTTTAGCTGATAAGTCACCTATTCCTTTGGTTGCCGATATTCATTTTCAACCAAAATATGTGTTTGCCGCCATCGAAGGTGGATGCGCTGCTGTGCGTGTCAATCCCGGTAATATTCGTAAGTTTGACGACCAGATTGAAGACATTGTTGCCGCAGCAAAAATGCATGGTACAGCTCTGCGTATCGGGGTGAACGCGGGTTCTCTTCATCCAAAACTTTTGAAGAAATACGGGCGTGCAACCCCTGAAGCTCTGGTGGAATCTGCAGTGTGGGAAGCCAGTCTTTTTGAAAAATATGGTTTTGAAGATTTCGCTATTTCTGTGAAACACCACGATGTCCCCACCATGATGAAAGCCTATCAATTATTGTCACAGGCCGGTGACTGGCCACTGCATTTGGGGGTCACTGAAGCTGGGCCGGCATTCCAGGGAACAATTAAATCTTGCGCAGCCTTTGGGGCACTTTTGGCCCAAGGAATTGGCGATACTATTCGCGTATCACTTTCAGCTGATCCCGTTGAAGAAGTTAAAGTGGGGGTGCAGCTGCTGCAGTCGATGGGATTACGTGAAAAAACACTAGAAATTGTATCGTGCCCAAGTTGTGGACGTGCACAAGTTGACGTATATACTTTGGCTGACCAAGTGACAGAAGCCTTAAAAGAAGTCACCTATCCACTGCGTGTCGCTGTGATGGGCTGTATTGTTAATGGCCCAGGCGAGGCCCGTGAAGCAGATCTTGGGGTAGCAAGTGGTAACGGTAAGGGCCAGATTTTCATCAAAGGTAAAGTTATTAAGACCGTTCCCGAGGCCGATATTGTTCCAACCCTTATTGCAGAAGCTCAACGTCTTGGAGCTGACCTTGGTTTAGCGGAAGGCACAGGGAAAGCCGAGGTACGGACCATCGCCTCAAAGGCAGGGTAGGAGGCCCACGACACGAGGTGATGGCATCATAAGGCTCTGATAAGGAAGAAATTCTCACTTGACTTCCAGTCGCTGCGTTGACGCTAGTGACACTTGATTGATACCGATACCGTATTCAGGCACATGTAATGACTTTTTCTTCTGTATCAACCTTGGGAAGTAGACGTAAATTCTTGTTGAAACAATGATATTTTGGGTCTTTGGTCATCAGCGTTTATCCTTAGATTATGCTGAAAACAATGTCGTCATATTTTGTTAGGACTTTGCGTGAAGATCCCGCAGACGCAGAAGTCGAATCCCATAAACTATTAGTGCGAGCTGGATATATCCGCCGAGCTGCCCCAGGTATCTATACGTGGCTACCACTTGGGTTGCAGGTTCTTCGTAAACTTGAACGTATTATTCATGAAGAAATGGATCGTATCGGTGCACAGGTTGTGCAGTTCCCGGCGCTTCTTCCGAAAGAGCCCTATGAAAAGTCGAATCGGTGGCAAGAGTATGGGCCTAATCTGTTTCGACTCCATGACCGTAAGGGCGGTGACTACTTGCTGGCACCAACCCATGAAGAAATGTTTACTTTGCTTGTAAAGGATTTCTATTCATCCTACCGTGATTTACCGCTGACTCTGTATCAGATTCAAACAAAGTATCGTGACGAGGCTCGTCCCCGTGCCGGTCTTTTACGCGGTCGCGAATTTATTATGAAAGATGCCTATTCCTTTGATATTGACGACGATGGTCTTGATATTGCTTACCAGCAAGAACGCTATGCTTATCAGCGTTTCTTTACACGGATAGGCCTTGATTACGTAATCTGCTCGGCAACCTCGGGTGCGATGGGGGGCTCCCAATCTGAAGAGTTTTTGTTCCCTTGCGCTATTGGCGAGGATACTTTTGTTCGTTCACAGGGCGGTTTTGCTGCAAATGTGGAAGCTGTAACCACGGTTGTTCCCGAGCCTGTTGATGCTTCTGATACTGCTGAGGCTGAGGTGCGTTTCACACCTGAAGCTCCAACCATTGAGGCGCTGGTGAATGTTTCCAATGAGCGCTATCCGCGCGAAGATCGGCCTTGGCAGGCAAGTGACATGCTAAAGATGGTGGTAGTTGTTGCCACCCAGCCAACGGGTGAAGAAGAAGTCTTAGCGTTGGCAGTTCCTGGAGACAGAGAATTCGATGAACGTCGCTTGGAGGCAGCTCTTGCACCCGCAGAAATTCGTATGGCAACCCAAGAGGATCTTCAACAGTATCCTTCCATTGTTGCTGGCTATATTGGTCCACAGGTATTGGGGCCAAATTCACCAGACCGAAAGGTGGATCCTGAAACTGGTGAGATCAGTGGTTCGCCTCGCTTCCTTGCTGATCCGCGAGTTGTTGATGGCACCGCGTGGGTGGCAGGTGCAAATAAGGCAGACCATCACGTCTATCACTTGGTGAAAGGCCGTGACTTTGAGGTTGATGGCGTGATTGAGGCCGCTAATGTGCGTGACGGCGATCCAGCCCCTGACGGTTCAGGGCCGCTGATAACAGCGCGAGGTATTGAAGTAGGACACATCTTCCAACTTGGACGCAAATACGCTGAAGCGTTGGGGCTGGAAGTACTGGATCAAAATGGTCGTTCTCAGGTTGTTACCATGGGGTCTTACGGAATTGGTGTCTCGCGCGTATTAGCTGCTTTAGTTGAGGAATATCACGACGATAAAGGTATCATGTGGCCGCCCCATTTGGCGCCTTTCGATGTGCATGTGCTGCTTGCTGGTAAAGGTGCGGAACTTAATGATGCTGCTGAAAAGATTGTTCATGAACTCGATTCTCGTGGTATAGACGTCCTCTATGATGATCGCCCAAAGATGAGTGCTGGTGTGAAGTTTAAAGACCAAGAGCTTTTGGGTATGCCTTTTGCTTTGGTGATTGGCCGCGGAGTGAAAGACGGCGTTGTGGAGCTTCGAGAGCGCCATAGTGGACAAGTAATTGACGTTGAGCTTGATAAGGCTGCTGACATAGTGGAAGAAAAGATTCGCCAGGCGTGCGCCCACTGGAATGAGGCCGCCGATCGGGCAGGTTTTACGAAAACAGCCGCTGAAATTGCTGCTGAGGTACAAGCCACTAAGGAGGTCAACAATGGCTGAACGTGAGATTAGGATCTATGGTGATCCTGTGCTTCGCACACCTTGCGATCCTATTAAAGAGATCACTCCAGCGGTTCGTCAGCTAGTTGATGACCTGCTGGAAAATGTTGATATGGAGGGGCGTGCAGGGCTTGCTGCTAACCAGATCGGGGTAAGCCTGCGAGCGTTTTCATGGAATATTGACGGCGATATTGGTTATGTTCTCAACCCCGTTATTGACGATCTTGATTTTGAAGAATATCAAGATGGTGATGAAGGCTGTCTGTCGGTTCCTGGCTTATGGTTTCCCACAAAACGTGCATGGTATGCCAGGGTTCGTGGAATTGACTTGGACGGTAAGGAGGTAATAGTTGAGGGCGAAGAGCTGATGGCTCGTTGTTTACAGCATGAAACTGATCATCTTAATGGGTATCTTTATCTTGACCGATTAGATAAAGTAATGAAGCGCCGAGCCTTGAAGGAAATTCGTCAACAAGACTGGGCATAACACTACCTAGCACACCTTCTTCTTTTGGTAGGCCCTTAAACATGGTGGACTTTTTGACGTGTGTAATCTGCTGCGTTCAGATGTTGCGGTTTTATCGGTGCATCTGCTGGTGGGTTACTTACTGGTGGGCAAGAAGTGGGTAGCGTTCGCGCTGTTGGTTGACAGTTTTTGTATCAATATCGACATACAGAACATCGGGATCTTCATCTGCTTGGGCAACAATGGAACCGTCTGGGGCGATAACAACTGAGTGTCCACATCCAAAAGGCCCTCTTTCGGAAATCTTGGGATTGCGTGCTTGTCCAACACCAATCACCCATGAGCCAGTATCCATGGCCCGAGCACGTGTCAAGGTGAGCCACTGGTCAACTCCACCCTTAAAGTTATTCCATGAGGCTCCAACTATATGAACATTTGTGCCGTTTTCTGCGGCCTGCAGAAAGTCGCGAGGAAACCGAATATCGTAACAGATATGAATTGATGCTGTCAGCCCTTCACCAAGTTCCACATGCACAGGTGTGTTACCGGGGCGAAAGTGTTTTGATTCCTGGTATCCGCCCGCATCAAACAGATGTCGCTTGCGGTAACGTATGAGCGGTTCATGAGGGCGAGCAATCAGATAGGTGTTGTGGAGCCGGTTATCATTAGATTCATTAGTCTGCTCAAAGATACCGGTCATATTGGTAATACCCAATTGTGATGCAAAGGTCGCCATGTGATTGGCCCATGAACCATTGGGACTCTGGGCTACCTGCGACAGGCGTGACTGAAAGGACGCCAGCGTCGCCTCTGGAAAGATAATACACTTTGCACCTGCACGTTTAGCTTGAATCATTGTTGTGCCAACAGCATCAAGGTTTTCAATCATTGACTGTGATGAACAAATCTGAGCAAGTGCAATTCGCATGTCAATCCTTTCCTTTATCATCAGCATACAGCCTTCATTGATGAAAACAACCCTGCATGTCAAAGGTGACAACTAATGGATAATATGTCACAATTGGAAAACAGCACACCGCGTGTTTTGTTTCTATCAGCCGGGCTGACACGAACGTAGGGGAAGACGATTCTTGTCACAGGTCGGTGCGGTTCTTGCCTTGTGGGTGGGGAACGCTGAAAGATGGAGGAAACAATGAACAAGGATTTTACCCGCGGTGTCGTTTTCGTACACTCAGCACCACGCTCATTGTGCATGCACGTTGAATGGGCAATCGGTGCCGTTCTTGATCAAAAAATTTCTTTAGAATGGACCGCACAGCCAGCTCAAGAAGGCACGCTTCGAGCCGAAATCTCGTGGATTGGCGCTGTTGGAACGGGAGCACAATTAGCATCACAACTTCATGGCTGGGAAAATCTGCGCTATGAAATCACGGAAGATGCGTCACGAGTTTCCGACGGAGGTCGCTGGTCGTATACACCCGATCTTGGTATTTTCCATGCTCAAACAGATGTGATGGGTAACGTTGTAGTTCCAGAAAACCGCATCCGTTTAGCACTTGAACACGCTGATGACACTACTGAGATGATGCGCTACCTTAATCTTGCCTTGGGATCGGCGTGGGATGAAGAACTTGAACCCTTCCGTTTTGCAGGGGCAGGCGCGCCAATTCGTTGGCTTCACCGCGTAGGCTAAGGAAGCGTGACATTGTGGCTTTAGACCCCGAAGCTTATGCCAAACTAGCTGCATTAACCTCATCTGGTTCTATTCATTCAATAGATACGTCATCTTCAATCATTTCAGAAGATGATGCTGCGGGCTTGACATATAGAGGTAGTAGCTCTCAAAAAGATGGCTCTACTGTGACAACTACTCTTCATGGGGATAATCGCCAGGTTGTTAAAGTCGATGGGGAAGCGGAACAATCAATTTCTTCGTCCTTTCACCATGACGAACACCGTGAGGCTGCGCAGATTGTTTTGCAGGCGATTCATGAGGAAACCGGCGTAGCAGATCCTCACTCTTCAATGATGTTTGACAGGCAGCTTGACTGCGATGCTCTTTCCTTGTGGGCGATTGTCACCTCGTGTGAACAACAACTAGGTCGCTCATTAGCTGATAAAGATGTTTACCAAGTGAAAACAGTAAGACAGCTTATCGACCTCTTCAATAAAAACCAGACATAATTGATTGTGGGCGCCACCAAGAAGGCAACGCCCACAAGAAGGAATTATTGTGAAGTCTAGCCTTTGACAGCCCCAGCTGTTAGTCCACCGATCAGGCGTTTTTCTACCAATGCAAACAAGATAAGCACCGGGATAATTGCGATGACAGACACACTGAAGACATACTGCCAACTGGTAGCGTATTGTCCAACAAACTTGGTAAGTGCAACCGATAGTGGTTGTTTTCCAGGGCTGGAAAGAATAACAAGGGATGCCGCAAACTCGTTCCATGCTGCCACAAAGGTGTAGATGACAGCAGTAACGATACCAGGCCACACCAGTGGCAGATTAATACGGAACAAGGTAATGAAATGATTGCAGCCGTCAATCTCTGCGGCCTCTGAAATCTCTTGTGGAACAGACGCAAAGAAAGCATGCATCATCCATGTGGCAAATGTCAGGTTAAATGCAGCATTGACTAACACCATGGCAAAAAGAGTATCGTGGAGGCCCAAGGAAAGAAACTCGCGGAATAATCCTGCCACAAGAACCGCTGGCTGAAGCATCTGGGTTAGCAAAATACATGCAAGAAATACTCCGCGTCCAGGAAACTTAAAACGAGCCGTGTAGTAGGCGGCAGGTGTTGCCACAACCAGAACGAGCAGTGTTGAACATGCCGCAATAATGAGGGTTGACACCAGGTTATCGCCAACAGGAGTTTCGGGTGTCGACCACATGGACACATAGTTATCGAAACGCCAGTTACGCGGTATATAGGTTGCGGGAATACCAAGGATTTCACCGCGAGACTTTAGTGATGTCAACAGCATAATCACATAGGGGAAAACAAAGAGAAAGAAAACTACAATGCCACCAAAAATACGCAGCCCTGTATGAGCTTTGTGCCCTGGAGTTGATTCTTCGGTATGACGTTTCCACCAGGAATCATTACGTGTTTTCATTAGTCGTTCACCCCTTTCAATGGTTTGACAATCACCATGTATAAAATGATGATAAGAATAATGATGCTGAAATTAATCACTGACAGAGCGCTGGCCCAGTCAATATGGCCATCTTGCTGAATCATTTTAAACATCCAGGTTGTTGTAATATCGGCCTTATTTCCTGGTATCGCTCCGGTTAATACCTTAAGAATTGGCAAGTTATTAAACACGTTGATGATATTGATAGTAGTTGCTGTGGCGACAGCGGGTTTCAGATGAGGCAAAATCACAGAAAAATAGGTGCGAATAGGGCCAGCTCCATCGATTTTTGCTGCTTCTTTGACATCGTTACCAATAGATTGCATCCCCGCAAGAATCGTATAGGTGGTAAAAGGGAGTGACACAAATATGGCGACACAAATGGCAACAATAAATCCCGGTAGGGGCTGTTTGGTAAAGCCAATCTGTAGGTGGGGTGTAAAGCCAAGGTCGTAAAGCAACTGTTGAACATAACCAAATTTTGGTTCAAGTGAGTAGTACACCAAAGTTGTTGTCATTACCACAGATGATGCCCAGGGAATGATGACTGCGATACGTACAATGCGACGGCCTGGGAAGGCTTTGTCAAGGAATTGGGCAAGTGCTAATGACAAAATAATGGTGATAACGGTGACCGAGACAACCCAAATAAAGGTATTCAATAAAATATGGCCAAAGTCAGGGTTAGTGATGACTTTAATATAGTTATCGGATCCTGCTGATCCCTTATCAATACCGATACGAGAAATCTTGCGGGTCGAGTTGTAGATCATAACTCCTGCTGGATAAACGACAACACCAGCAATCAGTAGCAAGACTGGAAGAATCCACGGAAGTGCGCGAAGTGTATCTGCAAATGACGTCTTTTTTTTGCGCGCAACGTCAGAAGATGGTGACATGACACATTCTATCTTTCATCGATGCGGGGGACCGCACTATGTGCTAACACATGAGTCCCCCGCAAAGAGTTACGGTAGTTCTCCTAATCTTGGGTTCCCTTTTCTTGAATTTCCTTCAAGAGAGCTGCGGGATCCTCATTAGCGATACGTCCAATTTCTGCCTGAATGGCGCCCTGTGTAGCCTGCCATTTCGGGTTGGTAAACGGATAGAACTTTGCGTCGGGAAGGTTTGGCAAGAAGTCTTTAAGGTTCTCGTCATCCTTCATCTTTTCACCAACGGTCTTGGTGATCGGAATGAATCCAAGTGTGGAAACAAAGTTTTGATAGACATCGTCTGAATAGAAGAAGTCAAGGAACTTGGTAATAGCTTCCTTCTTGGCATCGTCACCTTTATCAAAGGCCATGAGGTGATCGGCAACACCCAGTGTCATGGGCTTACCATCTTTCGTGGGAATAGGTGCAATGCCATAGTTCAGATCGGGGTTCTTTTCTTTGATGAAGCCAATGTATTGTGGCAGGCCAATAATCATACCAAGTTTTCCGCTGAAGAATGTTTCGCCCAACGGAGTACGTTGTGATGAGCCAGGATCTTTTTGTGTAAGGCCTCCATCAATGAGTTTCTTCATAAACTTGGCTGATTCAACGTTTTCTGGTGTGTCAACAGCGATTTTATCACCATCGTTATAGGAGCCACCGCCGCCGAAAAGCCAGATGGCAAGCTCGGCCTGAGCTTCTTCGTTACCCAGTGGCATACCGTAGCCGTCTGTAGCATCGATACCTAAGTCTTTGATGGCTTTAGCATCTTTTTCAAGTTCGTCCCACGTCTTCGGAGGTGAGTCGATTCCTGCTTTTTCAAACAGATCTTTGTTGTAATACAAAGCACGTGTCGATGCAAAAAGAGGTAGGGCCCATTGGGTATCGCCGATAGAGGCGTTCTTATTGAATGCTTCCTGTATGTTAGACAGGGTATCTGGTGAAACAATATCTTCTGCCTTGTACAGAAGTTCTTCGTTTGCGTAAGCGGTAAAGGAGTCAAGGTTCAAAATATCAGGTGCCTGATTAGACTGGACTTTTGTCCTCATGACATCATTGATGTTTTCCCACGATTCCATTTGTAGTTTGACTTTGATGTCTTTGTTCTTCGCTTCAAAATCTTTGATGATCTGTTCCCAAAGACCTTTTGTGTCATCGGAATAGCTTGGGACAAGGAGCTCAAGCTCTGTACCCCCCCCTGACGCGGAAGAACTGTCGCTGCCCTGATCAGACCCGCCACATCCAACGAGTGTGAAAGACAGAGCCGCTGCGCTAAGGCCCGCAATGATTCGTTTTGTTTTGCTAAGCATCTTGCACCTTTCTGAGTAATAACAACGCTTGCGTCTTTGCAAATCGCTGTTTCATTATGTCATATTTGGGGCCGTGTAGCGGGGGAACGAAAGGGCGAAATTAAAGATTTTTCAAATGTATTGCCTAAACAGAGGATGTATACCTACCACTTTGCTTTGAAATTGCTTCCAACCAGTTCAAATATACCTATGTTGTCTGATGTCTGGAAAGAATAAAGTTTTATGACAATTATGTGGGTTAGCTCATAAAAGTGATGCGGTGCGTCTGGGTGAACGCACCGCATCGAGGAGGTGATGAAATGAAAGACAACTGGTGTTTAGTTTTCTCCAGATTGGCCCGCATTCGGATTCAAGAGGTCGTATTTTTGAACCGCTTGAACCACGACACCACGGTCCACTAGACCTTGGTCAGCAAGTGCCTGTAAAGCACGGACAGCCATGGAATGTGAATCAATATTGTAGTAACGCCTTGCTGCTGCACGTGTATCGGCAAATCCGAAGCCGTCAGCTCCCAGCGTATAGTAGGCACCTGGAACCCAGGTGCGAATCATATCGGGAAGCATATGGTCATAGTCAGAAGTTGCAACGAAGGGGCCCTCGGCACCATTGAGCTTGGTTTGGATATAGGGGATCTTCCAGCCCTGTTCGGAATGAAGGAAGTTATGGCGGTCGGCTTCTAAACCATCGCGGCGAAGCTCCTGCCACGACGTTACTGACCATACAGCCGCATCGACACCCCAGTCTTCAGCAAGAAGCCTCTTAGCTTCCAAAGCCCACGGTACAGCAATACCTGAGGCCAACAGTTGAACCTTGGGGCCCACACCATCGGCTTCAGCTAGTTTGTACATGCCCTTAATAATGCCTTCGACATCAACATTGTCGGGTTCCGCAGGCTGGTGGATGGGTTCGTTATAAACGGTCAGGTAGTACATGACATTGCGGTCACGCCCTCCTTCGTTCTTACCGAACATGCGTTCCATGCCATCGCGCATAATGTGTCGGATTTCGTAGGCATAGGCAGGATCATAGTGCACAAAGGCGCTATTTGTTGCCGCAATAATGGGGGAGTGTCCATCCATGTGCTGAAGTCCCTCACCTGTCAATGTTGTGCGCCCAGCGGTAGCCCCAATAAAGAATCCACGTGCTAGCTGGTCACCTGCAGCCCAGAACTGGTCGGCTGTACGTTGGAAACCAAACATGGAATAGGTGAAGTAGAAAGGAATCATTGGCTCATCTTGAGTCATATACGTCGTGCCAACAACTTGGAATGTTGCAGCGGCCGAAGCCTCGGAAATACCAAGATGAATAAACTGTCCGTGTTCGCTTTCCTGATAGCTAAGCATCATGTCGTGATCGACAGCAGTGTATTTTTGGCCGTGTGTATTAAAGATTTTTGCGGTAGGAAACATAGCTTCCATACCGAAAGTACGTGCCTCGTCGGGCACGATCGGAACAACGCGTTTACCGATATTTTTATCGCGCATAAATTCTTTCAGCAAACGAACAACAGCCATTGTGGTGGCAACTTTTTGTTTACCTGAACCGCTTTTAAGAACGTCATAGGTTTTCATGCCAGGAACTTCCAGGGCCCGATCGCGTTCTTTTGGTCGTGAAGGAAGGAAGCCACCTAGTTTCTTACGACGTTCCAGCATATAGTGCAATGCTGGGTCATTAGGATCTGGCTTGTAATAGGGTGGCATATACGGATTTTCTTCCAGCTGTTCATCAGTGAAGGGGATATGTAATGTGTCACGCAACCGTTTGATATCATCAAGCGTCATCTTCTTCATCTGGTGAGTTGCATTACGTCCCGTAAAGTGTTCACCCAGTTCGTAGCCTTTAATTGTGTGGGCAAGTACGACTGTGGGCTGGCCTGTATGATCAAGTGCAGCCTTATAGGCAGCATAGACTTTGCGGTAGTCGTGGCCTCCGCGACGCAGGTTCCAGATTTCCTCATCTGTCCAGTCTTTCACCATTTCTTTTGTCCGTGGGTCACGTCCAAAGAAATGTTCACGGACATAGGCACCGTCATTGGCTTTGAATGTTTGGTAGTCTCCGTCAAGGCATTCATCCATGACGTGAACCAAAGCGTGATCTTTATCGGCAGCAAGCAGGCGGTCCCAGCCACGGCCCCAAATCACTTTAATAACGTTCCACCCGGCACCACGGAAGAATGATTCAAGTTCTTGGATAATTTTTCCGTTACCGCGTACAGGGCCGTCAAGGCGCTGCAGGTTACAGTTAATCACAAAGGTCAGATTGTCGAGTCCCTGTTGGGCTGCCAATTGCAGAAGACCGCGCGACTCGGGTTCGTCCATTTCACCGTCGCCAAGGAATGCCCAGGTGTGTTGACCTGAACAATCTTTAATACCGTTGAGGGTCATGTATTTGTCGAACCATGCCTGCGAGATCGCTTCAGCGGGCCCCAGGCCCATTGATACGGTAGGATATTCCCAAAAATCGGGCATACAGCGTGGGTGTGGGTAGGAAGGAATGCCGTGGGGGTGTGATTTTTCTTGGCGGAAGCCGTCAAGGTCATCCTCGGTAAGACGACCTTCCACGAAGGCACGAGCGTATTGCCCTGGGCTCGAGTGTCCTTGGAAGAATATGTGGTCACCACCAGAAGGATCGTTCTTTCCCTTAAAGAAGTGGTTGTAGCCCACTTCGTACAGTGTTGATACCGAGGCATAAGATGACAGGTGTCCGCCCACTTTTACGCCAGGACGCTGTGCGCGATGAACTAGCATTGCTGCGTTCCAGCGAATCCAGCGACGATAGGCTCTTTCCGTTGTTTCATCGCCAGGGAAGTAGGGTTCGTCCTCGGCGGCAATAGTGTTGGTGTAGGGGGTTGTTAGATTCGCAGGGACAGCAATGTTTTGTTTCTTCGCTGCTTCAAGTAGCGACAGTAGAATATAACGGGTGCGTGGTTCCCCTTTGGCTTCGATAAGTCCCCTTAATGATTCCAGCCATTCTTCCGTTTCTGCTGGATCATTGTCTGGAACCTGATGGAGCAGGCCATTGACCAAAGGTGTTTTCTTGTTCTGTGAACTCACTTATTTTCCTTCCATAAGGTGTGCGTGCAGGTGACATTGTTTAAGTGAAGTCGGCGTAATCAGGATATTCACCGGTGTTCAAAGTGAACACGTGCCACCGTGAGGTTGTTTGAACCTGTTATCCCCAATTGTGCACTTAGTCGACAAAATAAGCTAGCCAAATCACAGGAAATTCTCTACAGATTGGACACATTTTAGGCTCTTTGGCACAAGTGAAGCATTGGTAAGAGCTCATTTTATTCTTATTGCGAGTATTTTTGTGTAAACCAGAGATTTTTCGGTGTCAAAATGGTTTAATCTTTTCTCAATGTCATGTACTGTATAGACTGGTCCATTAGTCAAAAGATAGGAAGTTGAGTGGATACGAACCCGGTTGTGGAGTCGTTAGGGTTTAGCGGCGATATGGTCGTCCAAGAATTTGGTTGGGATGAAGATGTTGATGAAGTTGTGCGTGAAGCTATAGAAACTGCTTGTGGCCAGCAAATGGAATACGAAGACTTCCAGGGCGTTGCTGACGGAGCTATTATCTGGTGGCGCAGTGATGACGGAGACGTTGACGCGCTGTCTGATCTCATGCTTGATGCAATGAGAAATCTTGACGACGGTGGCGTGATGTGGGTATTAAGTCCTAAGGCTTCGCTTCCAGATCATGTCCCACCACGCGACATTGAAGAGGCGGCGAAGGCTGTGGGGCAACATCCCACCACATCAGAGGTGGTCTCACCTAATTGGTCGGGGATAAGGATAGTATCAAGAGGGCGGTAGTGCTGGCTCATGTTCGTGATGATGATGTGATGCCGATTTGGCATTACGGGGCGTTTTCGTTATATGATTACTAACGCTTACGGGCCTTTAGCTCAGCTGGTTAGAGCACTGCGTTTACACCGCAGGGGTCGGGGGTTCGAGTCCCTCAGGGCCCACAAAACCCTATAAACCCCTATTGATATGTACAAACATAAAGATAGGGGTTTTGTTTTTTGTGAGGTTCCTATGTTTTTGTAAGGCCTAAATCACATCTTTGTTATTATTCATCATCTGTGTCTGTCAAGAAAATGCAAAAACTAAAGGTCAGACGGAACACCAGAATAAGAAAGTGTCTTTGCTTTTCCCACGCTAGTGGCCCTGTTTCCGATATCGTGTACGACTGGCCGGCACAAGTGTGTTATAGTCTTGCTAACTCGAAGGAAGTTGTGGGAAGGAAACCTATGATAGGAGCCCCGCTCATAGAGCGAATGCACAGATTGTGGGGGAAATATTTCCTTTTTCGTGTCTTTCGATTTTTTCAACCTCGCCAACTGGCGAGGTTATTTTTTTATCTGGCAACAGTACCGACTTTGTTATTATCGAGAGGAAATACCTATGAACGATTCACCGAAATTCCCTAAGTTTGGCCCCGGGCAGCATCTTATTTCAGTAGACCAATTCGATAAAGAAAATCTACGAGAATTCTTCACGATGGCGCAGGCGCTTCGTCCTATTGCTGAGCGCAAACAGATTTGTACAGTATTGGATGGGGCAGTGCTTTGTTCGCTGTTCTTTGAGCCATCAACACGTACACGATTATCATTTGAATCTGCATTTCTGCGTCTGGGGGGAGAGGTAGAAACCACTACTGGTTTTACATTCTCGTCGATGGCAAAAGGTGAATCAATTGCCGATACATCGCGCGTTGTTTCTGGCTATACAGATGTACTTGTTGTTCGTCATCCTGATGCTGGATCGGTAGCCGAGTTTGCTCAGCATTCAGTAGTTCCTGTTCTTAACGCTGGCGATGGCTCAGGGGAACATCCCTCTCAAGCTCTGCTTGATGTGTTTACGATGGAAGCTGAAATGGAGAAGAAAGGTCGCACTATTGATGGCTGCACTATAGCAGTGATGGGAGATCTCAAGTACGGGCGTACCGTGCATTCATTGATGAAGCTGATGAGCCTTTACGATAATGTGACATTTCAACTGTATGCTCCGCCTTCTCTTGAACTTCCGCACTATGTTTCCGAATATGCAACACAGTCTGGTTCGCGCGTTATCGAATGTTCGCACCAAATTGAGGCACTTTCTGGCTCAGATATTGTCTACGCTACTCGCGTTCAACGCGAACGTATGACTGAAGAAATTGCTAAATCGAAAGAGCTTCAGGGCTGTCTTTTGAATAGGGCGATGCTTGAGGAAGCAAATGCTCTTGATATTATTATCTGCCATCCACTTCCCAGGGATTCACGTCCTGATTCCTTTGACCTAGCAACAGATGTGGATGACCTGCCGGGCCTGTCCATTTTCCGTCAAACAGATAACGGCGTGTTAGTTCGTATGGCGATGTTCCTTACCACTATGGGAGTTTCCATGGATATTGTTGCAGCCAAAACCAAGGCAAAGCCCTGGAAAGTAACAGATTAATTGAAGTCTTAGTCTGTGAATGGCTGTGGACAATCGCAATCATATTGCGTGAACAGAAGAGCCTTGACAGTGTGAAGTGTGCTCTGTGAACAATTGTTTTTCCGGTGGTCATGAAGATGATTGACCACCGGAAAAACAATTAACGTTTGCGGTACAAACTTTTACGTTGGTATTCCGGTTCAGATGTTACCTGAACACCAAGATTACGGAAGATACCTTCATCTACTGAACCAAGAATCGTTGTTGTATGGGCTTGACAGCCGTGAAGATTTTGAAGCTGATCGAGGGCTCTGCGAGCCAGCTCGTCACTATCTGCTGACACCGACAATGCGATCAGAACTTCATCAGTATGCAGACGCGGGTTGCGTGATCCTAGATGCTCGGTTTTGAGTGTTTGAATAGGGCGTATCGATGTTGGAGCTAATACGTCATTTGTTGGTTCAATGCCCGCCAGCAGTTTGAGAGCGTTAAGGAGCATTGCCGACGAACATCCTAACAGTGCTGATGTTTTGCCTGTAACAATCGTTCCGTCGTTAAGTTGGATAGCAGAAGCTGGTTCACCCGTTGCTGCTTCAACTTCTAAAGCTGGTTGAACTACTTGGCGATAGCGTCGTGTGATTCCTAGCTTAGACATCAATAATGCGATCCTATCTGATTCAACAGGGTCACGTTCATCGCGGCGCTCTTCAACAAGGGCCTTATAGTAGCGGCGCACAATTTCTTGTTTTGCTGCTTCGCGACAGGCCGCATCATTTGAGATACAAAAGCCTGCCATATTCACTCCCATGTCTGTGGGGGACTGGTAGGGGCATTGTCCAGCAAGTTCTTCCAGAAGAATTTTCAACAAAGAAAAGACCTCAACATCGCGGTTATAGTTCACAGCCTGTTTTCCATATGCTGCCAAATGGAACGGATCGATCATATTGACATCATCAAGGTCGGCCGTGGCAGCTTCATAGGCCAGATTGACTGGATGATCAAGGGGAAGATTCCAAATCGGAAATGTCTCGAACTTGGCATACCCGGCTGTGATGTCATTTTGAAAATCATGATATATCTGCGATAAACATGTTGCTAGTTTTCCTGAACCAGGGCCAGGAGCAGTAACAACAATCAAATCGCGGGTGGTGTGGACGTAATCATTTTTTCCAAGCCCCTCGGCACTAACAATTTTTGCTGTATCATGTGGATAGCCTTTAATAGTGCGATGGCGAGAAACGGTCATACCTAGCCGCTGTAAGCGCTGTTCAAACTGTTTGGCTGCATGGTTGTCATCATCCATCCGTGTCAAGACAATATTGTTCACCAAAAAGCCGCGCTCGCGGAAAACGTCAACTAGTCGAAGGGCGTCTTCTTCATAGGGAATTCCCAGATCTGCTCGAACTTTTTGCCGTTGAACGTCTTGAGCATTGACTACAACGATGATCTCAAGTTCATCTTTGAGCTGTTGAAGCATTCTAATTTTATTATCTGGAGTAAAGCCTGGAAGTACACGTGATGCGTGCATGTCATCAAATAGTTTTCCACCCATTTCTAGATAGAGTTTTCCGCCGATTTCTTGGCGTCGGGCTTCAATATGTTCGGACTGTAGGCTAATGTATTGCTCTGGATCGAATCCTGGGATATCAGGAACCATGGGGGCCTTTCTTCACACGGGAAAAATGTTATTCCATGATCATAATGGATATGGCAGGGCTATGGGAATGAGAAAAGATAAAACGCGTGTCGCATAACAATAAAACGACTACTCTTGTAAGTAAAATCACAATTAACCTACCGGCTGGTGAATTATCTCTTTGACCTGCATGGCTTTATCCGCAGCATTACATATTTCATCAATAAAATTGTGCAAATGTATAAAAAGCATGTTCGGCTACATCTTCAAGTAAGACGCTTCGACTATGCGGTGCTAGTCTGAAGGTATCTCACTACTCTAGTGGTCGTAGCATGGAGAGTAGCCATGGTATGTCGTGAGTCTAGTAGAGGTACACATTACAAGACATTGATGGTGGACGCTAAGGATGGGTGTCCACCATCATTCTTTTTGCATTGATGGTACTGATTTTTGTTTATGTTACTTCTTGTTTATTGTCTATTTTTGCATATACAGCGCTGTAGGTAGTTATGGTGGTTAACGTATTCACGGTCTGCATTATTCGTTATTGTTCAGCCCCAACCAGTCAACGAAGATGAGTATTACTCGCGAGAGTTACCATCTTATTGTTCTATCAGTTGAAGGTCTTTAAGTTTTCTCAACCCTTTGCGCAGATGAAGACAATCGGATTTCTTCTGTTTATCGTAGCATTCGCCAAAAAGAGAGATAGCCTGTGAGACGGCCTTTAACGCACGGTCAAATTCTAGACAACGCCCATAGATTAATGCACAGTCTTGATACCACTGCGCTTCACGCCAACGGCGAGTGCTTTTGTCGCCAAAAGTCTTATCGGTGACGATAGAGTGAAGATCATCAAGGGCAGAATATATTGTTTCCTTGAGTTGTTGGTTGGGTGGCTCAGGTCGTTGAACAAGAGCAACAATGTAATCCCATGTAGCCGCTGCACGAAGTTGGGGTGAATATCGTGTGGGGGCCTTGAGAATACTTTCACGGCAGCTTGTCCACAATGTAATCAGCTCGTCATATCGTTGTTTCGCAATAAGAGCAGGTGAAATAGCCTCAAGAAGTTTCACAGAGTCATCAATATCACCGCAAGAAATACACTTGCGAATTACATTGACACTATCATCCATGGTCGCGTAGGGATAACTAAGTAACAGATTGTCTTTCCACTCTGCGTGAGTCGTATTGTCTTGCTCCAAAACATCACCGGGTTGTTGAATCTTCATTATTGCTGTCCTTTACTGTGTTGTCTGTTACGTTTACGCTAGTCCACCTATGCGATAGCGGAAGAAGCGGATAAGTTATCGCACTTTTATTCGGCTGTCACAGGCTTTTTATCGGCGTGAATACGGGTAATAATTGCTGCGGGTGAACACGTATTGCTTTATCTAATAGTTCACCAAAACCACAGTGACTTAAGATGTATCATGCAGCGCTACATGAGAAACTGTAGGTAAAAAGCTATGCTTAACATATGACAAAAGAAGTGACAGTTGGCGATATCGTTCACCTTATTCATACACTTTACCCACCCCATCTTGCACAATCATGGGATAGCGTAGGTCTTATTTGCGGCAACCCTGATGCGCCAGTACATACAATTCTTGTTGGGCTGGACCCCGTAGCAGCGCTTGGAAAAGAAGCGCAGCAACGACAGGCCGACTTTATTCTTACGCATCACCCGCTTTACCTTCACGCAACCTCAAGTGTTGCAGCAACTACGCCAAAGGGGCGGCTCATTCACCACCTCATAACCAATAATATTGCGCTGATGAACGCGCATACCAACGCAGACTGCGCACACAACGGAGTGGCTCACTCATTGGCACGAAGGCTTGACCTTCGCAGTACTCGGCCAATGGATCCCCTTCCCGAAAATCCATCAATTGGTCTTGGTCGTATCGGTGAATTACCAGTTGAAATGACTTTCGAACAATGTGCCAACTATGTTGCAAGCCGAATACCAGCATCTGCACCAGGTCTGTTAGCTGCTGGCCCGCGCGACGCGCTTGTCAAAACAATGCTTGTGTCTCCGGGGGCAGGAGATTCTTTCCTTGAACGAGCTCGAGAATTGGGTGCCGATGTATATTTTACAGCTGACCTGCGTCATCATCCAGCATCCGAACATGTTGAAGGCGGTAAACCCTATTTGCTCTGTGGAACCCACTGGGCTACTGAATCAGTGTGGATTGAAGATGCTGTGCATGCGTTGCGAAATGCACTATCGCAGCATTTTCCTCATACGCATATTCTTGTCGAAGAGTCTACAATAGTGAGCGAACCCTGGAATTTTCGTTTGCCAACGAAAGGTTAAACCATGAGAGCCCCCTACACGGAACAACTGAAGCTGCTGGAGCTTCAACCATTAGACACCGAACTAGCCAAGTTAAACCATAAAAAGAAAACACTTCCTGAAGTCACAACGCTAGCGCAAACAAATGAACGTGCACAAAAACTTCAACGGTTAAATGTGCAAGCCACCACGCACGCGGCAGATATGACTCGCGAACTAAAAAGTATTGATACCGATGCGCAACAGGTAAATGACCGACTTGAACTGCAAAGTAAACGACTTCACGAGGGGAAAGGTTCTGCGCGTGAACTTGTTGCCCTTCAAGGCGAGGTGAAGCGTCTTCAATTGAGGAGCGCCGAACTTGAAGAACAACAAATGGCAATGATGGAAAAAATTGAGGCAGCACAATCAACAGTGAATAAGGTTCATGCTGCGCAGCAGGCGACATCGAAAAAGATCGAGGAACTTCAAGAACGGTTACACACAGCTTGTACAAGTATTGACGCAGATATTGCCGCGCTACGTTCGCGTCGTGAAACACTTGCCAGTACTATTGATGCAGCTTTACTGGCCGAATATGAAGCCGTACGTGAACGAACAGGCGGTACGGGTGTGATTGGTTTACGCGGTCCCGTGTGCCCCGAGCTAGGCTATGAACTGTCACCAGCGCAGTGGGATGAGCTGATCAAGTCAGACCCTGACGAAGTTATTTTTTCCGACGAATTCGATTATATTTTGATTCACCTTGATAACTCATGAGCGCCGATTTTATTATTAATACTGACGGAGGGTCACGTGGAAACCCCGGTCCAGCTGGATTTGGTGCGGCTATTCGCGATGCAAAAACAGGGGACATTATTGTTGAAGTAGCAGACTATCTTCCGCATGCAACAAACAATGTGGCTGAATATAAGGGCCTCATTATCGGTTTACAGGCTGCCCGCGACATTAATCCAGATGCAACAATCCAGGTACGAGCCGATTCAAAACTTGTGGTATCGCAGATGCGTGGAGAGTGGAAAATCAAAGACGCATCATTGGCGAAACTGGCCAGCGAAGCCAGCACAATTTATTCGCCGATGCTGGTGGAATATCAGTGGGTGCCACGTGCCCAGAATAAGGATGCTGACCGCTTAGCCAACGAGGCGATGGACATTCGTGGAACGGTATATAGGGATCTGAGAGGGCGAAGCGAAGAAAATCTTTCAGTAGATACCGACAAATTTAACTCATCTTGTGCTGACGATGTTCTAATAAGTGAACCTGAAGGTGGTGACCAATATTTTACCGGGACATTCACTGATGATGAGCCACCTCGTATGAGTGAGGGGGTCACAATACAGTTAATCTGTGATAATAGTGAGCCGATGATGCTTGGTTCATCTGTTGATGCATTAGAGTGGCTTCACACTTTAGTGACGGATCACATCCTTTCCATGAAAGAGAGATCCTTAGGTGGTTCTGCTTGCACCTATACATCGAAAGTTGACAGAAAGATTGCTGACAACATCGTGGAGGCCAAAGATGATGATCCTGTTTTTTGGGAGGCACCGCTGCGTCCTCTTGAAGAAAATATCACCTCTACCCTTTGCCAAAAAGATCTTTACCGGATACTTGCACACATCTTTGAATGTAACAAAAGTACCTTAGAACAAGTGCTGGTGCTTCCAAATAACTCCGTAACCAAGGTGTACTATCGAGAAAAGAGAACAGCGGGCAGCAATCTTGGTCACTTCAGAATAGGTCCTGTAGGTGCAAACAGACAGACATGTTTATAATGGGTACGACAAGCTGACCAGGCGATCGCGGCGTGAAGACGTCGAGGAAAGTCCGGGCTCCAAAGGACAGGGTGGTGGCTAACGGCCACCCGGGGCAACCCGCGGGAAAGTGCCACAGAAAATATACCGCCGATCGTATCGGTAAGGGTGAAAAGGTAGTGTAAGAGACTACCGCGGCTTAGGTGACTAAGTTGGCAGGGTAAACCCCACCCGGAGCAAGGCCAAGCAGTAAACGTTGAGGTTGTCCGCTGAGTTTACGGGTAGGCTGCTAGAAAGATGCGGTAACGTATCTTCCAGATAGATGATCGTCCAACGACAGAACCCGGCTTACCGGTCAGCTTGTCACACCTCATTGATAAAGGAGCATCATGACTAATCCGCACTATCAACCCTATGGTGATTATTTTCAACAACCCACTGTGGTGCAGCCAAAAAAATCGAATAAGGCAGTAATTGTTCTTTTGGTGCTTATTCTTGTACTTTTAGGTGCGGGAATTGCTATTGCGCTCACTTTTTTGATGCGTACTGACGAAACGTCATCTCGGGCCGATGCCGTAACGATGGATAAGACCATTACGGTAGAACGAGACGATGACACTGATGAACAAGAAGATGAAAATGAAAAGGAACGCCATAAGGATGTTAAAAGAAAGAAGATGAGGATAGCTCGTAAAGACGATTCCTCAGAAGATGCCACCAATGATCATGCGCGCGCAGCAAAACGTGGAAGACCGGCGGCAAAGCGATCCTATGATGCCCCATCAAGTGCAACCACGGGTCGTTTCTTTCAGATTCCAGGTAAAAATATCGGGTGCGAATTTAAAAATGGCGTGTTTGGATGCACAGTTGAAATTACTGGCTCCTATGATTGCGGGGGTGGTAAAGCCTCTTTTGCTCTTGGGACTGGCGGCGTGATTGGTCATCAGTGTGGCACTCAATACCTTGGACAGCGCGGCGATATCGTACCGATGCTGTATCCGGGAACCTATTGGACAAACGACTACGCCGTATGCAAAATTCTTTCCAATACACGCATTAAGTGCTGGAACTCCTACAACGGTGACGGTTTCGAATTAGGAGATAACCAGTATTCGTCGGCTCGTGGTGAAGGATAAGAGAACACACACATGGCGATAGCATGATGAGCCGTGTTGGCATCTAATCGTTGAGGATAACCTACGTTGTCAACATATTTGGAACCGCGACTGTAACCAAGATCAGATGAGTTGTCCTGAGCTGAAACCTTGAAATCAAACCACGGCACGACAAAACATGTTGCAAAGAATACATATAGCTTACTGTGAACGGCACTGCTTCAGGTGAGTAATAGCATTCTACGTAACATGTGGGTGTCGCTGAATACCACAGAGTGTAAGCAGCGACACCGAAAATGTTAGTGTTCGCGCTCAAAAGCGTAGGCAGCAGCCCCCACAATACCAGCAGTATTGCGCAGTTGTGCTGGAACAAGTGGTGTTGAAATAGAGATAAGAGGCAAGAATTTATCGTGTTTGCGTGATACTCCGCCGCCAACAATTATCGCGGATGGCCACAGCATTTTTTCGAGAGTTCCATAGTAGCGCTCAAGGCGTGAAGCCCATTCTTCCCATGAAAGGTTCTTCTTTTTACGTACCGATGCTGCTGCACGTTTTTCAGCATCTTTGCCACCTACTTCAATATGACCAAATTCGGTATTGGGCACCAGCGTTCCGTCAACAAAGAGTGCTGAACCTATACCTGTTCCCAATGTTGTGACAACAACAACACCAGAATAATTTTTGCCAACACCGTAACGCATTTCGGCGAGGCCGGCAGCATCGGCATCATTGAGTACGTGCACACGCCTTCCTATTTTTTGTTCCATCACGTCAGCTAAGTTTTTACCAACCCATGACTGATCCAGGTTTGCCATCCACGGTACTTTTCCGTCAGGCAGGGGGGCTGGAAAATCAATGCCAATCGGAATATCTTCACCAATTTCGAATTCCTGAGCAATTTGTGCACACACCGTGGCCACAGCGTCAGGAGTCGAGGGTTGAGGCGTGGGAATACGCAGACGTTCCCCAATAAATACGCCTTTGTCAAGGTCTACCAGGGCACCTTTAATGCCGGAGCCACCAATGTCTATTCCGAATGCGGTTGTCATTGTTTATCCTTCTTTTGGTCAACTATGCGTCATTACGGGGTAGCGTGAGTATTTCTCCACCGTTTTCTGTAATAACAATGGTGTGTTCAAACTGCGCGGTACGGCTCTTATCTGCTGTAGCGACAGTCCAGTTATCATCCCATTGCACCCAGTCAATTGTACCCAAAGTCAACATGGGTTCGATCGTAAATACCATGCCAAGTTCTATCTCGTCATCGTAGAGCGGGGCGCTGTCATAGTGGGGAACAATGAGCCCTGAATGGAAGGCTTCCCCAACGCCGTGTCCTGTGTAGTCGCGAACAACGCCGTAGCGAAAACGCCGAGCGTAGGCCTCGATAACGCGTCCGATAATATTAATTTTTCGACCAGGTTTCGCTGCTTTTATTCCACGCATCATCGCTTCGTATGTGCGGTCAATAAGAAGTCGTGATTCTTCATCAACACTGCCCACTTCAAACATTGCGCAGGTGTCCCCGTGAACACCGTCTTTATAGGCAGTAATATCAATATTGACAATATCGCCGTTTTCAAGAGGACGATCGTCAGGAATACCGTGACAAATGATTTCGTTGACGCTGGTACATAATGATTTAGGAAATCCCATATAGCCTAAACATGATGGATAGGCTCCCTGGGAAACAATATAGTCGTGGCCGATTTTGTCCAGTTGATCCGTGGTGATACCAGGTTTTACGTGTTTGCCAACAAGCTCAAGAGCTTCGGCTGCAATGCCGCCGGCTTCGCGGATTTTTTTCACTGTTTGTGGTGATTTCACATCTGAAGCGGTCACAATCTCGGGACCATCGTGAAACATGTATTCAGGACGTTCAATTGAGGGCGGAACTGTGCGTTCATCGGAAAGACGGCCGGGCCGAGTATTTCCTCGCGGCGCCCGATCAGCTAGTTCACTTTCAGACATGGAGGCATAAGAAATTGACATAGATATATCTTAGTCGTTTTTCATGGCGATAAGGTAATAATAGCTGCGAAAGATAGTGCAGGAATCATTTTTCTATCGTTCATCACCCGGTCAAGTATGAGATAGCGTTGATCGTCTACTATCCTAGAAGAAATGAATCAATGTGAAAACTGAAAGGGGATGTTCACATGACGTTATCACCGCTTGATGAAGCCGGTGTTAAACAAGCTGTTGAACAGGCAAAACTTGCTTTTGCGCAGGCAGGAGATTCAGCAGAACTCAAAGCTGCCCGTATTGAGCATATGGGGGATAATTCAGCTTTGGCCACCGCAAACCGTGCCATTAAAGACCTTGATCCATCCGAAAAGGCTGCAGCAGGTAAAGCAGTGGGGAAAGCACGTAAAATTGTCGCTGCTGCTTTGGCTGAGCGTGAAGAAGTCTTGAAGAAGGAAGAATTGGCGCGAGTACTGCAAACGGAGGCTATTGATATCACTGTTGGCACGCAGCGTAGCCCTCAGGGGGCTCGCCATCCTGTAGAACTACTTCAAGAACAAATTGCCGATATGTTTTTACAGTTGGGTTGGGACATTGCTGAGGGGCCCGAAATTGAACATGAATGGTTTAACTTCGATGCGCTCAATATCGATCCCGATCATCCTGCCCGTGAGGAACAAGACACCCTTTATATTGATTCAGCATCGATCGGGGAACAATCAGGTGATGATATTGAACCTGCACATCTTCTTTTACGAACTCATACTTCGCCAGTACAAGCGAGAGTTCTTCTTACCCAAGAGCTTCCTGTGTATGTGGCCTGTCCGGGTAAGGTATTTCGAGCCGATGAACTTGATGCTACTCATTCTCCTGTATTTCACCAGGTCGAAGGTCTTGCTATAGACAGTGATTTAACGATGGCTGATTTGAAGGGGACGCTAGAGTATTTTGCGAAATACATGTTTGGCCCCGAAGCTAAGATTCGCCTGCGACCTTCGTTTTTCCCGTTCACTGAACCCAGTGCTGAACTTGATTTGTGGTTTCCGCAAAAGAAAGGCGGACCTGGCTGGATTGAGTGGGGCGGCTGCGGTATGGTCAACCCCCATGTGCTGCGAGCCTGCGGTATTGATACAAAGCGCTACTCTGGTTTTGCTTTTGGTATGGGCATTGAGCGCACATTGATGCTGCGTCATGGCGTGAATGATATTCACGATATTGTCGAGGGTGACATTCGCTTCTCTCAGCAGTTTGGCACAACAGGAAAGGGCAAATAATTATGGCGTACGTATCGCTTTCTTGGTTAAAAGAACATGTTGATGTTCCTGTCGATACCACCGTTGAACAGTTAGCTTTAGACCTTGTGAAAGTGGGGCTTGAGGAAGAGGCAATTCATCCTCCTGCTGTGCAAGATCCCCTTGTTGTAGGCCGTGTTGTATCGATGATTCCCGAAAAACAAAGTAACGGTAAAACTATCAATTATTGTCGTGTTGATGTTGGACAGCACAATGATGAACCTGGGCAAGGCAAAGAACCTTCATCAATACCATCGCGTTCTATCGTCTGTGGTGCACATAATTTTAAAGAGGGCGACCTGGTTGCTGTTGTGCTTCCAGGTGCTGTTCTTCCCGGGCCATTCCCAATTTCTTCACGTAAAACTTACGGGCATATTTCTGATGGAATGATTTGTTCTGAACGTGAGCTTGGTCTGTCAGATGAACATTCAGGGATTTTAGTGCTAACGGAGCGCTACGACGAAAAAGATCTGCCTGCTGTTGGTGAGTCCCTTTTGCCGCTTTTTGATTTTGGTGAAGAAATTCTTGAAATCAATATCACTCCGGATCGCGGGTACTGTTTTTCGATGCGCGGTATTGCGCGTGAATATTTCCATTCCACGGGGCATACCTTTGTTGACCCTGGTTTAGCTAAGTCTTTACCCGGTGGCGTAGCCAAACCTACACAAGATGGTTTCCAGGTTCGTATTGAAGATGATGCACCTATTCGAGGTAACGTTGGCTGCGATCGCTTTGTGACACGTCTTGTTACCGGAGTGGATCCAAAGGCCCCGACACCGGATTGGATGCTCAAACGTTTAGAACAAGCAGGTATGCGTTCTATTTCTTTAGCTGTAGACATCACCAACTATGTGATGTTGGACGTGGGGCAACCGCTGCATGCCTATGATGCCGATCTTGTGCAAGAGCCTTTAGTTGTACGTCGGGCTCGTGACGGTGAAAAACATACAACCCTCGATGATGTAGAGCGCACGCTTTCTGCCGGAGATTTGCTGATTACTGATTGTGAGGGCGGTGACGGTGCTCGAGTTTTGGGTATTGCCGGTGTAATGGGCGGGGCAGATACCGAGGTTACTGACACGACTACTAACATTTTGGTTGAGGCAGCTCATTTCGATCCCGTCTCAATTGCGCGTTCGGCTCGTCGGCATAAACTGCCGACAGAATCATCGAAGCGTTTTGAACGTGGTGTGGATACGCAGCTCATGCCAGTAGCTGCTCAGCGAGTTGTCGATCTGTTGGTTGAATATGGTGGTGGCACTGATACTGGGCGTGTATTGGATATTGACAACACGTTAGCGCCAAAACCCATTTCAATGGATATTAACTATCCAAGTCAGCGTGTGGGTGTTGACTATACTCGAGACCGTGTTGTCGCACTTCTTGAGGAAATTGGGTGCAAGGTCGACGACGGTGACGATAACAACCATATTGTAGTGACACCACCTACATGGCGTCCAGATCTTGTGGGATCAGCACATCTATCAGAAGAAATTGCACGTCTTGATGGCTACGATAAGATACCTTTGCGACTTCCAAGACCGAAGGAACCCAAGGGAATATCAGTTCAGCAAGAATCACGACGCCTTATTGCGCGTACTCTGGCTGAATATGGTTTAACGCAGGTACTATCTTTCCCTTTCATCAGTGAAGACGTATTGGATAAGCAAGGGATTCTTCCCAGCGATAAACGCCGTATCTTGGCGAAACTGTCGAACCCGTTGGGTGACGATCAGCCCTATATGCGTACTTCCATTCTTGATACATTGCTCACTACTGCTTCACGTAATGTGTCGCGTGGACTAACTGATTGTTCGGTCTATGAAATCGGCCGTATTACGCGCCCGGGTAATGCTGTACCGATGGAAACACCAGGAGTTGAGCAGCGGCCAAGCGATGAAGAAATAGCGGGTCTGTATAAGGGTGTTCCTATGCAACCATTCCACGTCGCTGGCGTACTGACGGGGGCCTGGCAGCGACCTGGACCTCTGGGGGCGGGGCGCCACGTTGATTGGGCTGATGCTGTTGAAGCGGTGTCGCGGATGGCTCAGGCTGTGGGAACCGATATAAAAATTATGGATCGTGATGTGCGCCCAGCAACGGAGCATTGGGCGCTCAACGCCCCTGGTAAGGATCCGGGTTCGGTGGCTCCTTTCCATCCTGGTCGCTGTGCGCGCATTATTGTACGTGGTTCAACGATTGGCCTTGCTGGCGAGCTTCACCCTGAAGTATGTCGCGCATTTGGTGTGGGTCAAAGGGCGTGTGCCTTTGAAGTTGATGTGGAGCGTCTGATCGCGGCGGCGCGACGTCCAGACTATACTGTTCAGTCTGTTGCAACATATCCGGCGGCAAAAGAAGATTTTGCTTTTGTGCTTGATGAGGATATTAATGCAGCTGATGTAAGAGATGTAATGGTCAAACAGTTGGGTGATTGGTGTGAAGAAGTACGTCTTTTTGACATCTATACCGGAGATCAAGTTGATGATGGTAAGAAGTCGCTCGCGTTTTCTGTGCGTATGCGTGCAGGTGATCACACCCTATCGACTGAAGAAATCAACAGTATGCGTCAACGTTTGATTAAAGTTGTGGCAAAGAAATATAAGGCAACTTTACGTTCCTAGAGTGAGGTTGTCGTAATAGATCGCCCTCTTGCCTGAGTGTAATACGTTTGGGCAAGAGGGCGAAATCTTTCCCTAATTGTCGCTTTTATACATTTCATTGTATATTTATACGCATGGCATTAAAAGTAACGATTATTGGCGCAACCGGATACGCAGGTGGAGAACTATGTCGTATCCTGTTACACCATCCTAAAATAGAGTTCGCCCACCTCATGGCAAAGTCTTCAGCGGGTACGTATATGCGCGAGCATCACCCGCATCTTTTTCCATTGGCTAACGTACTTATTGAACCAACAGACATTGGTGTTGCAGCAAATAGCGATATTGTTTTCTTTGCGCTGCCTCATGGGCAATCTGGAAAAATGACGGCAGAGCTTCGTGCGCTTGGTAGTGACGCTCTTGCTATTGATACAGCCGCCGACCATAGGCTAAGCGATCCCAAAGAATGGCAGCATTACTATCACAGTGAACCTCAAGAGCCTTGGACCTACGGGCTGCCAGAGCTTCGTGGGCGTGACTATGTTCAACGTGAACAACTGCGTGATGCCCGCGAAATTGCGGTTCCTGGATGTAATGTAACAGCTGTGACACTAGGGCTACAGCCCGCAGTGTTTCATCGTATTGTTGATACATCGAGGATGGTTGCTACACTTGCCGTTGGTTACTCGGGTGCAGGCAAAGCGTTGAAACCCCATTTAACTGCTGGTGTTGCTATTGATAATGCTCAAGCCTATAGCGTAGGTGGAACGCATCGGCATATCCCAGAGATTCTTCAAAACTTTCGTGTAGCTCAACCAGTCGATGCCCCTGAGCCTCAGATAACCATGACACCTGTTCTTATTCCAGCAGTACGCGGGATTCTAGCAACACTGACGGCACCGCTGCTTGATACAAGCATTGATGTTCACGCGCTGTGGAAAGATTTTTACGCCAATGAACCGCTCATTGATGTGATGCCTCAAGATACCTACCCAACATTTGCTCAAGTTCGTGGAAGCGCGCGTGCAGCTATTGGTGTCACCATTGATAAACGTTCGGGTCAACTGGTTGTAATAAGTGCTTTGGACAACCTGACAAAGGGAACAGCCACGCAGGCGGTTCAATCAATGAATATCGCTTTGGGACTTCCAGAAGACACAGGACTACCAATCACAGGAGTAGCACCATGACAGCTACCATACCGAAAGGTTTTCGTGCAGCAGGGGCAGCCGCTGGAATTCGCTCAGGCAAAGGCCCAGATATCGCCCTGGTCGTTAATGACGGCCCCGATAACGTAGCCGCCGTCCAACTGACAACGAATCGTTTTTGTGCAGCCCCCGTAAAACTTACGCGCTTGCATGCAGAAAATAGTCGGGCAAAAGCTGTGATTCTTAATGCAGGCTGCGCTAATGCCTGTACCGGCAAAAAGGGAAGTGACGATGCACTTACAATGGCTTGTGAAACAGCCGCAGCACTTGGGTGCCGTCCCAAGGATATCCTTGTGTGTTCCACTGGAATGATAGGCACCTATCTGCCAATGGAAAAGGTAAGGGCGGGTATTACTGCTTGTGTTGAATCTTTGTCAGCGGATGAAGCGGCAGCAGATGCAGCGTCTCAAGCAATTCTTACAACCGATACTCACCCAAAAACAGTGTTGTGGACATCGCCAGATAAACAATGGTCTATAGGTGCCATGATTAAAGGCGCTGGAATGTTAGCTCCTGGCATGGCAACGATGTTGTGCGTGATGACTACTGATGCAGCAGTTGAACCATCAGAATTTGCTGCTGCACTTGCTGAGGCCGTTGATGTTACCCTTAACCGTGTTGATTCCGATGGGTGTATGTCAACAAATGACTCGGTTATTGCCCTGGCATCAGGGGCTTCGGGTGTTTCACCATCGAAGGAACAGCTTGCGAAGGCACTTACCGATGTACTGGCAGATCTTTCGATGCAGCTTATCTGCGATGCTGAAGGTGTTAATCACACAATCGCGATTACGGTGAAAGATGCCGCAACACAGGAAGGGGCCGTTGCGGCGGCACGGGCAATCAGTCGTTCAAACCTTGTGAAATGCGCAATTTTTGGCAATGATCCCAATTGGGGAAGAATCCTCTCGGAGCTAGGAACGGTCTCCGCTGACGTGTTGCCATTTGAAGCCGATAATGTATCAGTAACAATTAACGATGTCTGTATTTTTGCTCATGGTGGTGTTGCTCGCCCCCGTGATGAAGTTGATATGAGCAGCCAGCATGTTCGCATTGATGTTAGTGCTGGTTCTGGTGATGCTTCGGCAACTGTTCTTAGTAACGATTTAAGTCATGATTATGTTCATGAAAACAGCGCCTATTCCTCATAAACAATCCACTGTATATCTGCTATTCGCGCTGTGATTGCGCGTAGGAAAGAAGAGAAGATGTCAACTACACTTACCCCCGAACAGAAAACCGCGGTCCTTATTGAAACAATCCCTTGGCTGCGAAAATATGCAGGTAAACGTGTTGTTATCAAATATGGTGGCAATGCGATGACAGATCCTGAACTGCAGAAAGCATTTGCACAGGATGTAGTGTTATTGCTGCAGTGGGGTATTTATCCTATTGTTGTTCACGGTGGCGGCCCTCAAATATCGCAGATGCTTGAAGCTCTCAATATTGAAAGTCAGTTTATCGGTGGGCTTCGTGTGACAACGCCTGAGACAATGGATGTTGTGCGCATGGTGTTGACTGGCCGTGTTCAACGCGAATTGGTGTCGTTGATTAATGCACAAGCTATTCGAGCAGTGGGAATCTCTGGTGAGGACTCTGGGCTATTTCATGCACGCCGCGTGAAACGTGAAATCGATGGAAAGCCAGTAGACCTTGGTCAGGTCGGTGAGGTTGTTCATGTTAATCCGCTGCCAATCGAAGACCTCTTAAGTTCTGGCCGTATTCCCGTTATCTCGTCGATCGCTATTGATGTTGATGATGCCGAATCGGTTCTCAATATCAATGCGGACTTAGCCGCTGCCCATATTGCGCAGGCTCTTAATGCAGACAAACTGATGGTTTTAACCAATGTCAAGGGCATTTATCGTGACTATCCCGATCCTGATAGCCTTATCCGCTGTTTACCGTTAGCTCAGGCACGCGAGCTGCTTAAAGAAATGGAAACGGGAATGGTGCCGAAACTGGCTGCCTGTATTCAAGCTATCGAAGGTGGTGTTCGTCAAGCAACAGTGGTTGATGGACGTATCCCTCATCAAACACTTCTGGAAATCTTTACTGATGACGGTGTGGGAACAATGGTGGTTGCTAAGGATACTGATTGCGTTGAGTTTATGCGTTCAACAAAATATCGAAAGAAGGGCTTCAACGAAAATGCCATGGACGACCTAGGAATGGTAGGAGGAATACAATGACGTCACATACACAACCCACCTATGAGGCTTCACTGATTGGCGCATTCGGTGAGCCGATGGCCCGTTTTGTTCGTGGAAAAGGATGCTATTTATTTGACGAGGACGATAATGCCTTCCTTGATTTCTTGGCCGGTATTGCCGTCAATTCATTGGGTCACAGTCACCCATCACTCAACAAAGCAATTGCTCAACAGGCTCAACAGCTGATTCATGTCAGTAACTTCTTTGAAACCCCACCTCAGGTGGAAGCAGCAAGCGCCGTGCGAGAAATCGTCGTGGGAGCCTCACAAATCACTGGTGATACTACTATCGCTAAGGCAAGAAAACTAGCCTACGATACTTCACGAGTCTTTTTTACCAACTCCGGTACTGAATCCACCGAAGCTGCATTCAAAATTGTGCGAGTATCTCACGATAAAACGAAGCAGCGTATCATCGCCCTCACACATTGTTTTCACGGGCGCAGCCTTGGCGCGCTCTCTGCCACGTGGAAACCTCAGTATCGTGAACCCTTCGCACCACTTCCATTTGATGTGACGTTTATTGAGCCCACAAAAGAAGCTCTTGAACAGGCATGGGGAAGCGATGTTGCAGCGGTCATTGTTGAGGTCATTCAAGGTGAAGCAGGTGTCATTCCTATTGACCACGATTTTTTGTGGGAACTACGTCACCGCTGCACAAACGATGACGCAATGCTCATTGTTGATGAAGTGCAAACGGGTATTGCGCGCACCGGGCATTGGATGGCTCATCATATGCTTGACGATCCTGATAGCCAGGATCGTGGTGCTTTCATTCCCGACCTTGTGACACTGGCAAAGGGAATGGGCGGTGGTGTCCCCGTGGGGGCCGTTGTCGCATGTACCCCAAAGGCAGTTGATGCCCTCAAGCCCGGCCTACATGGCACAACGTTTGGTGGTAATCCATTGGCTACGGCGGCAGTAACAGCGGTTATCAAAACGATTGCCGCCAACGACCTCTTAGATAATGTCAAAGAACAAGGACGTTACCTGCGTGAACAACTTAGGCAGTGCGGGCAGCCCGTCAGCGAGGTTCGTGGTGAAGGGCTTTTAATTGGTATAGATGTTGCAAAAGATGCCCCCGCATTGGTTCGCGCCGGTCTGCGCCACGGCTTGGTGATGAATGCGACGGGGCCTCGTACGATACGCTTGGCACCACCCCTTATTGTTGGTCGGCAAGAATGTGACGACTTTTTGGGCCGCTGGAACACAGTCATTAAGGAGGGAGTGTGCTAAGAATTCCCACCACGAAGGCGGCACGCCATGCCACCATTCAAATGATTCTAGAAGCTGAACAAATTTCGTCACAAGGTGAACTTAAGCAGCGACTAGAAGACAAAGGCATCACGGTTACTCAGGCAACGTTGTCGCGTGACCTTTTGGAACTGCGTGCAACGAAGATGAGAACCGAAACCGGTAAACAGATCTATACTTTGGGCTCGTCTGAACCGGAACGTCCGCAATCCCATACGTCTCGATTGACCAGATGGTGTCAAGAAATTCTGATTAGTGTCGATCTTGCGCTGAACCAAGTTGTCCTGCGAACCCCTCCGGGGGCTGCACAAATGTTAGGATTGGCTATCGACCAGGGGCAACTTGAAGGCGTTGTAGGAACTGTCGCAGGTGACGACACAATCTTGTTAATCTGTCGCGATATTGAAAGTGCTGAGAAAACCTCAGAGTGGTTGGTGAGCCTAGTGAATTCATCGGCCCCGTCATCACAATAAGATATTTATTTATCCACCTTCTTGGTAAGAAAGTAAAATCATGAGTAAAGATAAAGTTGTATTAGCATATTCAGGCGGCTTGGATACTTCAGTGGCTATCGGCTGGATCGGTGAACAAACCGGCGCAGAAGTCATTGCATGTGCAGTAGATGTTGGTCAGGGTGGCGAAGACCTGGATGTTATTCAACAGCGCGCACTGGACTGCGGGGCAGTTGATTCATTTGTGGCAGATGCCAAGGATGAATTCGCTGAAGAATACTGTATGCCAGCCCTCAAAGCCAATGCGAAATACATGGGTACATATCCACTGGTATCGGCGCTGTCTCGCCCTCTCATATCAAAACACCTGGTTCAAGTCGCCAAACGCTGCGGTGCCGACACCGTGGCTCACGGCTGCACAGGAAAAGGAAATGACCAGGTACGTTTCGAGGTGTCGATCACGTCGATGGCCCCCGAGATGCACTGTATTGCCCCCGTGCGTGATCTTGCCTTAACCCGTGATGTTGCCATTGATTATGCCAATAGGCATGACCTTCCTATTGAGACTACCAAGCATAATCCGTTTTCGATTGACCAAAATGTGTGGGGCCGTGCCATTGAAACTGGTTATTTGGAAGATATATGGAATGAGCCAACCAAAGATGTTTACACCTACACAGACGATCCCACTTATCCGCCTTTACCCGATGAAGTTATTATCGAATTTAAAGAGGGTATCCCCGTAAAGATTGACGGTGTTGCGGTGACACCCTTGCAGGCTATTCAAGAGCTGAATCGCCGTGCTGGTGCCCAGGGGGTCGGTCGTATCGACGTGGTCGAAGATCGCCTGGTGGGCATTAAATCACGTGAAGTCTATGAAGCTCCTGGGGCCGTGACGCTGCTGAATGCGCACCGTGAACTGGAAAATACCTGCATTGAACGCGAACAGGCACGTTTTAAGAAGATTATCGATACCAAATGGACAGACCTTGTTTATGACGGCCAGTGGTTTAGCCCATTGAAAGGTTCCCTGGATGCCTATATCGAAGACACTCAGCGCTACGTTTCGGGTGAGGTTCGTATGATTCTTCATGGGGGTCGCGCGACGGTCAATGGTCGGCGCTCCGAAACCTCACTTTATGACTTCAACTTGGCAACCTACGATGCGGGGGATTGCTATGACCAGTCCCACGCGAAGGGCTTTATCGAGATTGTTGGATTGTCAACGAAACTTGCAGCAGCACGCGACGTTCGTTTTGGTAATGCCGTCACTTTCGGTGATCAGGACAAGTCAGCGAAGCTAGACAAAAAAACATCGTAGAGGGCGTGGATGCGGGTTGCTGTGACGGTTCGGTGACCCGCACTTCGCCCTACCATGCAATGTGTGCGATAGGAGCGGTTTAATTGTGTTTCACCTGTGTCTTATCCGTGTAAGGAAGGTTAATCAGTGGTGACGGTTTATCGATGAAAGTGTGTGTTGATACTGTGTCTTAGTGGGTCTGTCGTCAGATAACTGGGCTGTCAACCCAAAGCGATAGTGGCTGGCAGGTAATCGTCAGTGAAAGGAGAGGTTATGACAAAAGATTCTGTTGCCTTGTGGGGCGGGCGTTTTTCAGGAGAACCAGCAGATGCCCTCGCGGAGCTGTCACGCTCTACCCATTTTGATTGGCGCCTTGCCAGTGTGGATATTGCTGGGTCGAAAGCACATGCCCGCGCATTAGCAAAAGCCGGTTTACTTCGTGACGACGAGCTATCAGCAATGATTGATGCGCTGGAAGTGCTGAAATGTGACGTGACGAGCGGAGTATTTGTTCCCTCACCCGATGACGAGGACGTTCACACGGCGCTGGAAAGAGGTCTGCTGGAACGCGCGGGAAGCCAGTTGGGGGGTAAACTACGGGCGGGGCGTTCACGCAACGACCAGATTGCCATGGAAATACTGCTGTATTTGCGTATCGAGGCGCGTCGTATTGCCAGTTTGCTGTTAGATGTTGTCCAGGCGATACTTTATCAAGCGAAGCAGGCAGGCTACGCTATTATGCCAGGAAGGACACACCTGCAGCATGCTCAACCTGTATTGGTGGCTCACCATTTGATGGCACATGCCTGGCCGCTTGTCCGCTCAATAGAGCGTCTGCAAGATTGGGATAAGCGTGCTGGTATCAGCCCCTATGGTTCGGGGGCATTGGCTGGAAATACTTTGGGGCTTGAGCCTCAGTTTGTCGCGAAGGAACTTGGTTTTGTTGACAGTGCCAACAATTCAATTGATGCGACAGCTTCTCGCGATGTTGTAGCCGAGTTCGCCTGTGTAATTGGTATTGCAGCAACATCGCTGTCGCGTTTGTGTGAAGAAATAGTTGTGTGGAATACAAAAGAATTTGATTACGTAACCCTTGACGATGCCTATTCAACGGGGTCTTCAATTATGCCGCAAAAGAAGAACCCCGATGTTGCTGAGCTTGGCAGAGGAAAAACAGGACGTGTGGTTGGTGCTGCGGTGTCGATTTTAATGATGCTAAAAGGTTTACCGCTGGCATATAATCGCGACTTACAAGAAGACAAAGAACCGATTTTCGATCAGATCGATACGTTGGATGTGTTGTTACCTGCTATTGCGGGAATGGTGACGACGATGGTTGTGCACTACGAGCGGATGCAGGAATTGGCTCCTCAGGGGTTTTCGTTAGCAACCGATATTGCTGAATGGTTGGTAAAGCACGGCACACCATTTCGCGAGGCCCACGAGATTGCGGGAGCATGTGTACGGGTGTGTGAACAGCGAGGATGTGAGCTAAGCGAGCTGAGTGATAATGATTTTAGTGCCATTGATGCACGCCTGACTTCCAGTGTCCGTGAAGTGCTTACGATTGAAGGCTCCGTTCGTGCGCGTGATGGTAAAGGGGGCACTGCACCCCATCAGGTTGATAATCAACGAAGGCTGCTTGAGCAACAAAGCTCACTTTTACGAAAGTGGGCAACGCAGGAAGTGGCGGTCTTGTAAAAATCTACCAGTCTGCAACTCTATCTATATTCCTTTCTATGCACACCTATGTGCTACATAACGTTGGTATTTTTGCATCCTTTTTTCGCTAACGAGAAGTATCAGTTAATTGTTAAACGCATTGAAGCGACAGCATGTTGGTTAAGATACTGGCACTGGGTATTGCCTTATATACGTAGAGCTAGCATAGTAGTATTTGTCCTGAAAGAAGGATGATAGACGTGGTTACACCTTAGTAAGGACATACAAATTTATAGGTGCATTGGAAAGCACGCCTATGCTGTTGATACCATGTCACGGGTAGAAGTAATTGAAACGTATTAAAGGAAGTATTGTGGCTGACATTATTGAAGAACTACAGTGGCGTGGACTTATCGCCCAGCATACCGATATTGATGCCTTGCGCAAGGAAATGAATGGTGGTCTGATTACTTTTTATTGTGGTTTCGATCCAACGGCACCTTCGCTTCATCACGGACACTTGGTTCAACTGATGTTGATGCGCCATTTGCAAAATGCTGGGCATCGCCCTATTGCCCTTGTTGGTGGAGCTACGGGGATGATCGGTGATCCGCGCCAATCTGGTGAACGCACATTGAATCCTGCAAAGACAGTTGCGGAGTGGACAGACAAGCTACGTGCTCAAATTGAACGATTCTTGTCTTTTGAGGGTGATAATGCTGCTCAAATGGTCAATAATTGGGACTGGACGCATGATGTCAGTGCTATTGATTTTCTTCGTGATATTGGTAAATACTTCCGTTTGGGAACAATGATCGCTAAAGACACAGTTGCACGTCGCTTGGCATCTGATGAAGGTATTTCCTACACAGAGTTTTCTTACCAGGTACTTCAAGCCTACGATTATCTCACCCTGTTTGAAACACGCAATTGCGTTCTTCAAACTGGCGGTAATGACCAGTGGGGTAACCTTGTGGGCGGCATGGATCTTATCCGTAAGAAACACGGAGCGTCCGTTCACGTTTTGACGACACCTATTATCACGAAGTCGGATGGAACAAAGTTTGGCAAGTCAGAGGGCGGAGCTATCTGGTTGGATTCCACAATGATGACACCCTACGCCTTTTACCAGTTCTGGTTGAATACTGATGATGCCGATGTCGTTCATCTTCTTAAAATCTTTACTATGCGAAGCCGTGAAGAGATCCTGGAGCTGGCTAAAGAAGTTGAGGAACAACCGCATTTACGTGCGGCGCAAAAGACCTTGGCTTACGACGTGACTGCACAGGTTCATGGTACATGTGCAGCCGATCAGGCTGTCGCTGCTTCAGAAGCTCTATGGGGAAGTGGTGACCTATCTGCTGTTGACGCGCAGACGATGGAAGCTGCTGTCCAGGGGCTTCCACAGGGACAATGCCAGAGCGGCACTTCAACGATTGTTGATTTATTAATCTCGACAGGTCTGGTAAAGGGCCGTAAAGCTGCCCGGCAAACGGTGGCGTCGGGGGGTGCTTATCTCAATAACGTCAAAGTCGAGGACGAAGATAAGCCGGTGAGTGATGAGGATATATTGGCAGGCGGCTACGTGTTGGTGCGAAGAGGGCGTCGCAATCTTGCAGTGGCTAAAGTGACAGAGAAATAAGCCTTTTTACGTGTGAAACATCGTCACTTTTCATATGTGACGGGAAGCACGTGCCAAGAATTTGCAACTGGCTTCGTAGCCGTATAGAGTAAATGAGTGCTTGAGAGACTGACCTGAAAGAAGGAAAGTCAAGAAGCATCTGGGATAATCTAACAGAGGTAACGCATAGCGAAACCAATCTGAAAGAAATAGTCACCAAAGATGTCAAATACAATTTGACATGCATATGACTAAGTCGTTATCCTAGTAGAGTCGCTTTAATAGCGATTCTTTCACCCCAACGACGTTATGACCGAGTAGGTCTATACCGTGTTGTGTGTGGTTGTTGTTTTTGTTCTCAATAGTGTGTCGAGTGTTTTTATGTTTTGTT
>JAUNVQ010000031.1 GCA_030540715.1 Actinomycetaceae bacterium
AGTAAGCATGTGTTGGCGAAGACTGGAGCTGAAACAACAGCTTTGTCTGTGAGTGCATTGATGTTGTTGCTTATTGGTGGCGGTTTGTTGACTTTGCGTCGTCGTCAATCATAAGTTCACAATAATCTAGACACCTCAGTGTGGGGGCTGCCTTTGGGCGGTCCCCACATTTTATTGCTGCAACAGATGCTTACTATGAAGGGCTATAGTCGGGTCAGCGTAATAGGAAATAGTGGCGCCATAGAAATAGTGTGTGTAGATTTGTGTTTTTCTGTGTTGACCTGGGTGATTAATCTTTTTAGATTGGCGGGCTTCAACTCACCGATCGGAAACTGTGTGCAAGTGTTTGTTGATGTACTCGCGTGGCGGTAGAAGTAAGCACGGCCGTATTTTCTGGCCAGAATGCAACCGAATTTGCGCTTACCCATACTTTCCCCGCCGCACGGTTTCACACGCATATATGCACCCATCGGCAAGAGCAGAAGTCATAACATCGTGCGAGACGTGGGTTCGCACATGCGCGGGGGTGAGCTTTGGTAAAGACATTCATACAGCTTCACCCTTGGCGGGTTCGTATAAGCAGGGGTGTTGGTTATTGCGAGAGTGTGACGGATATGGGGACACACCCCAGACGGGAAAGCACGACGGATATGGCAACGTGCCCCAGATACGAAAAAGCGCAATAGACAAATATAGAGTGGTTAGCTCGTACGAGCGTGGGGGTGGGACGTGGCTAGATTATTGCGATACGTCCGCACGGGTTAGTTTGTACGAGTGGGGCCGGGTTTAGGTATTCTATCGGCGTATGCTCGAACACTTGCGTTCAAGGAGTATCCACAATGAGGTGCGAAAGGTTGCCGAAGAGTGGAGAGGGGGTCTTTTGTTTGTTACCTGTGGTGGCTCGTTGGGTGGCCCTGCCTTTGTTGTTGTCGGTCCTGGTGATGTGGCCCCTTAGCCAATTCTTTGGATAATGCTTGCCAGCCAAAACCAGGCGGCAATGATTCCTATCACTATTGATAATGCCGTGACCAGTAGCATTGAAGGCGTTGAGCCCGGTAGCTCACATGTTTCACTGAAGATCCGGTATCGGCGCCTTGCGCGGTAAGCCACAAAAATAGCGGTAAATACTGTCAGAGTTAATAAAGCGATGCCTAGGTAAATTGATGCCTGTGCAACAAATCTGGCAGCAACTGCACCAGCAACTGTAAAGGCTAAGGCGGTGCGGTTCCATGATAGAAGTGTGCGTTCGGGTTGAAGGCCGGGGTCAAAAACTTTCATAGCATTAGGCCAACCCCTAGTAACACGCCTACGACGACTACCGCAATGACCAGTGGCAATGACATGAAAGATGATGGCAGGGGTGTGTTTTCACGCAGACAAATTTCTGTGCGGCGCCATGAAAACCAGGCGTTAATTGGGCAGGCTATTCCGATGATAATCAAGATCGCCGAGACAACCGAATAGATGTGAGTGCTGGCCATGTGAGCTCCGTGCGAAAGCGTGGCGTTAAGCACCTCAAGGCCAACCCCCGCCCCCATCAGTGCAATCCCCGTGCGCACCCACGCTAAAAAGGTGCGTTCGTTTGCCAGAGTGAAGCGCTGGTCTGGCTCAGAGCCGCGTTCGTAAACAGCCGCTGGAAATCGTGGTTTTGCTGACACTGTATTCTCCTTTTTATCATGGGCTTACTTGTTCGTTCAGTGTGGTTGCCGCCTTTTGTGTTAGGGGGGCCTTTTGCATTGCTAGGCCTTCTGCCTTGGCCGAGCCTTGTGCTTTAGCTGGGCATTCTGCACTGTCGCAGTATTCCTAGCATCGCTTGGAAGTGTCGGCTTCTAAGATGTGGCATTGCGTACAATGCCATGTTGAATAAGGCATTTAATACCTTTGCAATCGACCATCGTGTGCGTGCATTCATTTTAACAATTTCTTCCAGAAACTGCTCCTCATTCGTACCTGGGCATCGTTCACGAACTGGCTATTCAATAACCAAGCGCAGTCGCAATCGAAGTCTCGATTAGTCTATTGACGAGCATTCGCTTGCACGGTGAGCAAGAATTAATTTGTGCAATGAGAACAAGGCAGTTTGCTTGACAGCCATCCGCTGTATGTGCCCGCAAGCTAACGTTTTCTACCGCTATATTCTTGAAAGTGGCCCAATTCCTCAGTATGAAGGACAGGGCGTATCGGGGTCTGTAGTGCCTGCTTTCTAGGATGCAGCAGGTTTCAAGTCTGTGTGCTGGTTTGTGGTGTTGTGCGTGTGGTGGGGGTGTGGAGGTTGTGTGAGGTGGTGGTATTTAACTAAGGTGGGCCTTTTATAGTTGGTTGGCAATTCTTAACGCTGTTTTATAAGGATAGTTTTGTTTTATTTAATATAGGGTTTATCTGGGGTAATGGTGTTATTTTTGGGAATTGAGTGGGTGTGAAAGTTGTGCGTAAAAACCGACACTTATACCTCATGTGTCACATGGTCTTGGCGTTATAGCGGTAAGTGTGGTGACAATCGGTGTGTTTTTTGTCGTTAAAACTGAGTCTGCGCCAGAGGGTTTCCAATAATCTGGCCTGTATTGCTGGGTGTATAAGTCTGCTTTGGTGGTTACGGTACAAATCTGAAGTCAAAAGATAACCCTCGTTATAAAACCCATGAAGAGGGAGGCAAAAACAAGCCCCCAAAAGAAACAAATGGTGACCAGAAAAGAGAAGAAAAAATAACAGGAGGAAAAGAGGCGAAAGAAAAAATAAGACGACGATCCGGGAAGGCGGGGTTGAAAGAAATAGATCGAAAAAACAAAAGACATAACAGCAGGAGGAAAAGGGAAAAGAAATTAGAGGACGAGGCAGGGCGAGGACAAGAGATGGACGAGGACAGGAGCAGAAGGAAGGGCAGTGGCAGGAAAAGAGAAAGTCCCATGACAAGATGATACGAGAAAAGAAAGAAAGGAGGAGAGAACAGAGAATAGGAAGGATGATTCAGGGTTGGAGGAAAAGAGGCGAAAGAAAAAATAAGAGGACGAGCCGGGAGGTTGGGACTGAAAAGAAAAAGACCAAAAGAAACAAGACAAGGCAGGGCAAGGGCAAAGAATAAGAGGACGAGGTATTGCGCTCAGCGGAGCAGGTAGGTGGCGCCAACGTCCTCGGAAATGCCAAAATACAAACAAAAAATGTCAGAAAAATTATTAAATATATCACTACGTCAAGATAAAATTAAGGTAAAGAATAGCTATTCATCAGGTTTTTTTATCGTATTTACGCAGGAGTTCATATGCTGATATAAATTATTTATCGGTAACTTGTTTATGAGATTGTAAAGATCGAGAAAACTCAACACTCAACACGCCGCACTTCGAACGCATACATCGAAGGAAAGCGCTGTGATTGATTCGGAGCCACCGCTTCCGAACAAGCTAATGCGGTTGTGCGTGTCCGCAAAAAATATGTGAAGGGCAATAAAATGAACCCATATGTTGAAGAAGTTTATGATGATGTTTTGAAACGTGACCCTAACGAACCTGAGTTCCATCAGGCTGTTCACGAGGTTTTAGAATCTATCTCCCTGGCGGTCGACAAACATCCCGAATATCAGGAAACACGTTTACTGGAACGTTTGGTTGAGCCCGAACGCCAAATTATTTTCCGTGTTCCTTGGGTTGATGACAATGGCGAGGTTCAGGTGAACCGTGGTTACCGCGTTGAATTTAACTCCGCACTTGGCCCCTACAAAGGTGGTCTGCGTTTCCACAAATCCGTTAACCGCAATATCATCAAATTCCTTGGATTTGAACAGATTTTCAAAAATGCGTTGACAGCGCAAGGCATCGGTGGCGGTAAAGGTGGCTCAGACTTCGATCCGCACGGTCGCTCCGATACTGAAATAATGCGTTTTTGTCAGCAATTTATGACCGAACTGTACCGTCACATCGGTGAACAAACTGACGTTCCAGCAGGTGATATTGGTGTAGGAGGCCGTGAAATTGGCTATCTGTTCGGCATGTACAAACGTTTAACAAACCGCTTCGAAAGTGGCGTCCTGACAGGAAAATCGCTTAACTGGGGTGGCTCACTTGTACGAACCGAAGCAACAGGCTACGGCACAGTGCTTTTCGCCCAATCAATGCTTGATGTGAAAGGTGAAACATTGGACGGCAAGCGTGTGGTCGTTTCTGGCTCAGGAAACGTCTCGATCTACGCCGTTGAAAAGGCACAGCAACTTGGCGCAGATGTCGTCACAGTATCGGATTCATCAGGCTGGGTATTGGATGAAGACGGTATTGACGTTGAGTTACTCAAGCAGATTAAAGAAGTTGAGCGTGGCCGCATCAAAGAATATGCCGACCGTAAGAAAGGTGTTAAGTTCTTTAGCGGTTCACGTCCTTGGGAAGTTCCCTGCGATATTGCTTTGCCGTGTGCAACTCAAAACGAGTTAAATGACAAAGATGCAAAGCGACTGATCGAAAATGGTGTTAAAGCCGTATCTGAAGGTGCCAATATGCCTTCAACACCTGATGCTGTTGATATGTTCCAAGAAGCCGATGTTTTGTTCGGCCCAGGTAAAGCAGCGAATGCTGGCGGTGTGGCAACATCGGCACTGGAAATGGAACAAAACGCTTCACGTGCATCGTGGTCATTTGAAAAGGCCGAAGGTAGGCTTACCGAAATCATGAAGAATATCCACGATGATGCCTATGCAACATCAGAAGAATATGGTCGCCCCGGTGACTATGTTTTGGGAGCCAACATTACTGGCTTTGAGCGTGTTGCAACAGCAATGCTGGAACAGGGTATTGTCTAGTCGTATCGCATGAGTGCATCTAGCAGTTCTGAATAGTTATAAGACTGGATGGGGTCGTCGCAATCGCGGCGGCCCCGCTTTTGTCAAGTGCACACAGAATTAGTGACGCACCTGGATTTACAACTGCAGCAAGAATTACGAGTGAGCCAAGAATTTTATGACAATCACATCGAAACTAGCTGTAGCACAAACATAAAAGAAAACCCGTCTAAGCGGACAAAACAAAAGGCCCGCTCACCTGCTGGCCCGCAGAAAAAGCCTGCGAGAGTAAAATATGTACATATTTCGACGAAATTTGAACACGTTTTTAGGACGTGTCGATACCGTGTACAGGTTACTTCGAAGACTAGGGGATGTCCTTGTAGCTGTTTTGTTCTGATAGTGCGCACTACATTGAGTAGTCAGCTCTCAGTTGTGGCCCGCAGACGGTGGCATACAATGGGAAACATGGCACGACGACGAATTTCTGCAGAGGACGGCGCCTGCGCAATCGAAGCAGTACGCACAATACTGGCGCATAGCAAAACATCGCAATCGCACACCAATGAAAACCATGTGGTACAGGCACCATGTAGTCCTCAGAAAGAGGGAGACTCTTTGACAATAGCCGCGCCGCAAACACAGTCCACTTACAACTTACCCGCGAATAATAGCGAGCCGATGCGGCCTCCCACCGTTGCCACTTCAAAGGTAATGGAACGAAGGCAGCTTATTACAGCAGTCCGCTACAGTCTTGAAGAACTTGCACAGCGGAATCCAGGTCAAGCAGTTGAAGTACGTGTACCACCAGCAGGTGCCGTTCAGATTCTTGAGGGGACAACACACCGGCGCGGTACACCCCCTGCGGTGGTAGAAACCGATATGACTACCTGGATGAGACTTGTGTTTGGTGCTCTTACCTGGGAAGAAGCTATAGCCCTAGGAAGCGTAGAAGCATCGGGAGAGCGTGCTGATCTTAGTGCATGCCTGCCCTTATTCTTATAGGTTCCCAAAGATTATCACGGTTGAGTTGAACACCCCGGTTAATGTCGTCGTTATTATTAGCGCACGTTGTCTATGATTCCCATGACTACCTATGCGATGTATATCCTATAGGCGTTAGGCTGTTCTTGCGTGTTGTTAACACGCCCCTCTTTTGTTAGCCTTGTGGTTCTCGCGATTACCCGCACGCCGCAGTTGTTGCCAGAGAATCTTTAGCGCATTCAATATTGTAAGAAGCCTGTATGTCGGCCAGAGTGACTGACAGGTTTTGTCGAAAATGCCACACTCCGAAAGTCGGAAAGCGCGAAGTAGGTGGCTTGCGGTTACATACTAGTTGTGCTCTAGTGATGATCGACAAAAAATATCGATCTCTACAGTGTAAAACTCACCCTAAAGGCAACTTACCTTAGCCTCCAAGAACATAAAACAATGAATAAAACACACAATAATGTTGTTATGCGGACGTTATGGGAGGGGGCGACTGAATTTGTTAGGATATCAGTGGTTAGCTGATAGCTAGTAACTATAGGCAACTATAACTAAGCCTATGCTTAGGTTTTGAGAATTGTTCTAGATAGGAGCAATCTCTGTTGATGAAAGGACACATATGAAAAAGACTCGTTCACGACTAACGGCGCTTCTGGGAGTTTGCGCCCTAGCGGCATCGGTTGGCCTTGTTGGATGTTCTTCAAGTACCGATAAAAGTGCGGAAGCTAGCAAAGGTGAGGGTGGTAAAGAAGGCACCATTACCATTACCGACATTGTTGATCACACCGTTGAGTTCGATAAGGTTCCCGAACGCATTATCCTAGGAGAGTCTCGCGCAGCATATACACTGGCTTTTCTCAATAAAGAAGATCCTTTGAAAGGCGTTGTTGCTTGGGGTAAAGACCTACAAAAAAATGCACCAGACTTCTATGACAAATTTGTAGAGAAGTTCCCCAAAGCCAAAGATATTCCAACAATCGGTTCATTGAAGAAAGGCGATGTTACCGTTGAAAATCTTTTGGAATTTAAACCTGATGTGGTAGTGCTGACCCAGGATATGTATGATGTAGCACAGTCCAAGGGAATGATTGACAAGTTAGATAAATCGGACGTGAAATGGGTTGTTACTGACTATCGGCGTCAACCCGTTGAAAATACCGAAGCGACAGTAGAAATTCTTGGTAAGCTCACTGGTAACGAAGATACAGCCAAAAAATTCGTTGACTACTATAAAGAAAAAACTGAGGATGTTAAGACAAAAGTGGCCAACGTTAGCGGTGAAAAGCCTAAGACTTTCCTGTGGCGCGCCGCAGGTCTTATTGCGTGTTGCGCAACATTTAAGGAATCCAACTTTGGTACGATGATCGACATGGCCGGTGGTCACAACCTGGGTGACGAACTGTTGCCAGGCGATGTTGAAGATGGCGATTTGACTCCTGAACAAATCCTTTCCAGTCAGCCCGATCACGTAGTGGTGACAGGCGGAGCCTGGGGTGATAAAGAACTGGATGAGGGAGCTAAGACCTCATTTGTTGAGTTGGGGTACGCTACAGACCATGACCGTGCAGAACAGTCACTGCGTGACGAATTGAAGCAGCCCGGATTCAGTGAACTGGAAGCCGGTAAGAAGAACCAGATGTATGGTATATACCACCAGTTCTATGATTCGCCCTATAATTTTATTGCGATCCGGGCATTTGCCAAATGGCAGTATCCTGACAAGTTCGCAGATGTGGATTTGGAAAAAGAATTCAAAGAATTTCATGAGGAATTTATGCCATTTGACTACAGTGGCACATTCTTTGTTCAACTTTCAGGTGACTAAACTTGTCTGTAATGTCTGAACAATTGTTGACGGGTGGCGATGGTACTCAAAGTGTCATCGCCACCTACCGCAAAACGCTCTTTCGTCGTTTGATCATCTTAGTGCTGATCGTTATTGTCACAGTAGCACTTGTTGCATGGGCTGCAACGCTTGGCCCACTTAATATTGGTTTTAAGCAACTGTGGCAGGCCCTTGTCTCTCCTGATTCTGTTCCAGGGGTCGTACGTGCTGCGGTATGGCAGATTCGCCTTCCATCACTTTTACTAGCAACATTGATTGGCGTTGCCTTAGGAGTAGCGGGTTTACAGATGCAAACGATCCTTGATAACCCTTTGGCAGAGCCCTTTACTTTAGGTCTGTCAGGAGCAGCAGCCTTTGGGGCTGCTTCGGCCATTGTTTTAGGATGGACTTTTCCTGGATATGAGGAAAGTTCTATCACGATCTTTGCTTGGATCTGGTCGATGATCGCAACAGCAATTATCGTTGTTATGGCACGAATCCGCGGCGCAGGTTCGCAAACAATGGTGCTCATGGGCATCGCCATCGTTTTTGGTTTTTCTGCAGCCGTCTCACTACTTCAGTACGCTGCAACAACCGAGGCAGTATCACAAATTGTCTTTTGGACATTAGGATCGTTGACCCGTGCAACCTGGAATCACGTCATCATTTTAGGTATCGTGATTGCCGTATCAATGCCCTGGTGGCTTATTCATCAATGGGATTTAACCGTCATGCGCATGGGAGAAACCCGCGCAAAAGCACTGGGCGTCAATACATCAACTATCCGTATTATCAGCCTCATCTTTATATCACTTCTGGCAGCTACAGCCGTTGCCTTCGCTGGTGTTATTGGATTTATTGGCATGATTGCACCGCATGTTTCGCGTGTGCTGGTAGGCGAAAATCAGCGTCTGCTTTTGCCGATGACGATTGCTGTGGGAGCATTTGTCATGACGGCTTCTCATGTAATCTCCATATCAATTATTAGTGGTGTCGCAATTCCTGTAGGTATCGTGACAGCCATCATCGGGGTTCCGCTGTTCATTACCATTGTTTTGTCAAAGCAAACTGTTCAGTGGGGAGGCCAATAATGACACTTCATATCGAAGACGTGAATGCGTGGTATGGACGTCATCAGGTGCTGCACAGCGCCAGTGTTGGAAGCCTTGAAGCGGGCACAATGGTTGGCGTGATTGGTCCTAATGCGGCAGGTAAATCTACGATGGTCAAAGCATTGATGGGCCTGGTAAAAACCACTGGCACAATGAAATGGGTTGATGACAAAGAAAAGGTCTACGAAGGAACAGCACTACGCAAAATATGTGGTTATGTTCCACAGGATCTTCCTGGCGGGGTAGCTCTATCCGCCTTTGAATCCATCGCCATTTCAGCACAGCGCTATGCCGGCATTGGTCAAGCAAAAGGTACGGCCCTGGAACGTGCCTCTGCTGCCTGCGAAGAGTTGGGAATCACCGATATTGCTGACCGTAATCTTGCAAATCTGTCGGGGGGCCAGCGACAGCTTATCTCTATTGCGCAAGTCGTAGCTTCTCATCCTCAGATTCTTTTGCTTGACGAGCCAACTTCTGCCTTGGATATTCACCGTCAGGTTCACGTACTCAATCTGATGCACAATATCGCCCGTCAGGAAAATGCTCTGGTGATGGTTGTACTGCATGATCTCAACTTAGCTGCTCGTCTCTGTGACAAAATTATGGTTGTTACCGACGGTAAAATCACGTATTCAGGTGAACCAGAGCTAGTAATAACTGCAGACGTTATTCGTGTTACCTACGGATTGCATGTTGAAGTGTTAAAGCACCGTGGACTTCCTCTGGTGTGCCCCATCGGTGCTGTAGGCTCTATCGGCTCTTAACCGAATGCCACCAGCTTGCACCAATGCGTTCAGATTGTAGTTCATGGGTCGGATCTTGAGATTACACGTTGATAGGTCAAGGTCACGAATTTGTGGAAACACGGGTAAAGCTACACAGGAAATCACCGGTGATGCCACCAACGGAACCACCAGCGAAACCGCCAACGAAATCACTATCCTAACAACGCACCAGCAATCTGCAGCTTCGCCCTCTGTTTTCTTTACGTGTCAAGGCCCAGTGCTTTACGGGCGCGTAAACGTGCGTCACCAGGATCGCGCGCGTCGCGTACCGCCTCAGCGGCTAGTTTGCAGGCATCTATAGTCACTTGCTCTAACTGCGTGCCCACATAGGCTAAACCAGAGGGCGCCATTGATAAACTAGTTGCACCCATACCAATAAATACACAAGCCAACACGGGGTCCGCACCGGCTTCACCACAGATTCCAACGGGCGTGCCACACGATAGTCCAGCCTCAATGACAATGCGAATAAGACGCAGCACAGCTGGTTGCCAGGTATCGGTATAGGTAGCGAGTGAGGGATTTAAACGGTCGGCTGCCATGACATACTGTGTTAAATCATTTGTTCCGATGGACACGAAGTCTACTGCTGGCAAAAACTGTTCAGCCAACACAGCTGCCGAGGGCGTTTCAATCATAATGCCAGCATTTAGGCCACGTTGATGAACGATTTGGGCAAACCACTCGGTTTCGGTAATCGTTGAAACCATGGGAGCCATCACACCTACGGGACCATCGTGTCCCTTAGCTGCCGCAACTATGGCATCAAGTTGATGAAATAGACCCAGTGGATGCGGTCCAGAAGTTCTTAAACCGCGAACACCTAAAGCGGGATTTTGCTCTATCCCAAGTGGAAGCCATGCGACGGGTTTATCTGAGCCAGCGTCTAAAGTGCGGACAATGACCTTTTTGTCGTGAAATGCGTCAAGTACCGACCGATAGATGGCGGACTGTTCATCGACTGAAGGCTCATTTACCCTGTTCATAACGGCTAATTCCGTACGATAAAGCCCAACACCATCAGCCTGTTGCGATAGATGAGAGAGGGCGCTATCGCTGTCTTGAACATTCACTAACAGTTCAACGTGTTCCCCCGAAGCTAACCGTGCAGGACCGCGCCATTGTTGTGCGCGTTCACGCATCTGTTCAAAAATCTGGACTTTACGTCGGGCAACATCAATATCTGGCGCAATATCTAAAACACCAAGCACTGAATCAACAAAAACCTCATGCCCGTTGAGTTCGCGGTCATCAGGTAAAAACCGCGCCGCAACAATACAGGGAATTCCTAGTTGGCGGGCAATGATAGAGGTATGTGATGTTGGGCCTCCTTGGCGAGTGACTATCGCTTTGACAAGTGTTGGATCCATGCCAGCAGTGTCAACGGGGCTAAGATCATCAGCCAAAATAATGGAAGGATTGTCAAGCCATGGAATACCAGGTTCATTGATGCCGTACATTTGTGCAATTAAACGATCTCGTGTGTTTTCCAGATCGGTTACACGCTCAATCAATAAGCCACCATGGCGCTGGTAGGCTTCAATAAAATCACCCATCACATTTACCAGAGCGCAGTGAGCACTATAGCCTTCGGAAATAAGGGCGTGCACTTTTTCTGCTAGCCCAGGATCGTCAACGATTTGAGAAGCAGCAAGAATGATGTCGGTTCCAGCTCCGACAGTTGTCATGGCTCGTTTACGTAAACGTTCACCTACAACAGCGCAAGCCTGTGTAAAACGCTCGTGTTCATCGGATCGAGCATCGCCTTCGTATCGAAACTCCGGATCGTAGCCAGGTAGTGTCGTGTGCCGAACCCACTGCGCCCTTGCTAGTGCATAGCCGGCCACAACGGGTGTGCCCCAAAAAAATGTGTCCATACTCTCTAAGGTATCGTGTTCACCAAAGTGATGGTTTATGCCGAATCTCGCACTTAAACAACAATATTATGTGCTGTGTCACGTTTTAGTTCATAAGAATTGTATTTACTCAGGTAGAGGGCGACAAGAAGTTGATGTATGCGAATACAATTCACTAAAAAAGACAGATTAAGTTTGTATGGTGAGATCTCCCACAGCGTTAAGGTCGAGTTAGAGAGTGAAAACATGTCACACTATCAGTAGTAAAGGAGGGTGGATCTTTATGGCACAAGATACCATAGAAATTAAACCTCACTACGGGATTCATATACGCCCCGCAGGTCTGGTTGCCCAGCGTGCCAGTGAGTTTGACGAAGCAATAACTATACATGCTTCCGGCGGAGCTTCCGCGAATGCTAAATCGATTCTTGAGATATCGGCTTTGGGAGCATGCTCTGGACAAATATTAACTGTCACCTCTGAAAACCAGGATGCGGTTGAAGCAATTATTCAGGAGCTTCATCGTTCATGTTTAGAGTTAAGTTTGCATTAAACAGGAGCAGACATGCAGTATGCGACACACACATCCCGCATGATTAATGACGAATGTGGAGTGTTTGGCGTATGGGCACCTGAACAAGACGTTGCCCAAATGACATATTTCGGGCTGTACGCCTTGCAACATCGTGGTCAACAGTCAGCAGGTATAGCTACCTCTGATGGGTCAAGTATTCTTGTTTATAAAGACCTAGGTTTAGTGTCCCAGGTATTTAATGACCAAAATCTTTCGGTCCTTCGTGGACATATGGCATTAGGGCATGTTCGATATTCAACTACCGGTGCTGATGTATGGGAAAACGCGCAACCAACAATCGGTAATTCGCCTGATGGCGGAACTATGGCTCTGGCTCATAATGGAAATCTGACTAATACTGATAAACTCCGTTCCTGGGTGGACTCGCTGCGTTCTTCGTCTGGCGACCATGCACGCGGAGCTTCTACAGATACTGCTGTTCTTACCGCACTTTTTGGTGCTAGTCAGGAGCTTTGCCCACATCCAACAGAAGCAGATTCGGGATATATTCCTCCGATGGTGCGCGCTGCCTTACGCATATTACCGCACGCAGTGGGTGCTTTTTCTCTTGTCTTTATGGATGAAAACACCCTATGTGCGGCTCGTGACCGCCACGGAATTCGTCCTTTAGTGCTGGGGCACCTTGAACGTGGGTGGTGCGTAACTTCAGAAACTGCTGCTCTTGATATTATTGGCGCTACCTACGTTCGCGATATTGAACCCGGTGAAGTTATCTCGATTTCTTCGGATGGCATCCAGTCGTTTCGCTTTGCGCAAGCAACCCCGCATGGTTGTATTTTTGAGTATGTTTATCTAGCACGGCCAGACACAAAAATTGCTGGGCATTCGATGATTCACGCACGAACAAAAATGGGTGCGGCACTAGCGCGTACTCATCCAGTAGATGCAGACTTAGTAATTGCCACACCTGATTCTGGAACACCAGCAGCTATCGGTTATTCTCAGGAGTCTGGGATTGTTTTTAGCCAGGGAATCGTTAAAAATGCCTATGTTGGGCGCACTTTTATTCAACCATCTCAAATGATGCGCAAACGTGGAATTCGCTTAAAACTTAACCCGATTAAAGAGGTTATTGAGGGAAAACGTTTAGTAGTCGTTGATGATTCGATTGTTCGCGGTAACACGCAGCGAGCAGTTGTGAAGATGCTTCGCGAGGCAGGCGCGAAAGAAGTACATGTACGTATTTCATCGCCACCTGTGAAGTGGCCTTGCTTCTTTGGTATTGATTTTCCGACGAGGGCGGAGCTTATCTCGGCTGCAATGGATGTGGAGGAGGTTCGTCGATCTATTGATGCTGATTCATTAGGATTTTTGTCGGTCGATGACATGGTGCAGACAACTGCACAGGCCCGAGACCACTTATGCACGGCCTGTTTTACTGGAAAGTACCCGATGCCGATTCCAGCTGGAACACCTGTCCCAGGCAGTCCAGGTATGGTTACCTATGCCCCTGCAGCGGGTGAAGATACTAGTGTCCACCCCGCAACTCATCAGGAAGGGATAGCCTTCTTTGACGATAAACATTTCGAAAGACGAGACACCGATTCTCACAAAAATAGACACAAGTCCACTACTGTCCTTCCTAGTGTTCAACTACAAGAACCTGATTGCGAGCGGGAGCCTAAGGGGGGCTACTCTGAATGTGATGATCATGCTCCATTGGGCACGTTGCAGTCTCAAGATAGCAATGATGATCAGGATCTTGTTCATAATAGTTCTTCAATAAAAAGAAAGGCCCTTACGTGATAAATCTTCACACTACTGGTGGAGGCCAAGCATCGTGCAGTCCAGCAGCGTCACGGGTGAGCAATGCGCTGCCCTTAGCAGAGTCGCAAAACACACAGTTATCGTATGCGCAAGCCGGTGTGGATATTGAGGCTGGAGACCGTGCAGTAGAGCTTATGAAATCAGCAGTTACCAGTTCTTATAATGATTCTGTTGTGGCAGGTCAAGGTGGGTTTGCTGGTCTTATTGATGCAAGTACACTAAAAGATTATAAGCGTCCTTTGTTGGCTACTTCCACTGACGGTGTTGGCACGAAGGTCGCCATCGCGCAGGCAATGGATATTCACCACACGATCGGGCAGGATCTTGTGGCAATGGTGGTTGATGATATTGCAGTTGTTGGGGCAAAGCCGCTATTGATGACGGACTATATAGCGTGTGGACATGTTGATCCTGTACGCATTGCAGATATTGTACGCGGTATTGCTGAGGCATGTTCAGCTGTTGATACTCCTTTACTTGGAGGTGAAACAGCGGAACATCCTGGACTGATGGCTGCAAACGAATACGATATTGCGGGGGCAGCAACGGGTGTTGTCGAAGCAGATGCACAGCTTGGTTCGCATCGAGTGCAATCAGGGGATGCTATTATCGCCTTAGCATCCTCAGGCCTCCATTCAAATGGATATTCGTTAGTAAGGGCTATTATTGATCATGCTGGTTGGGATCTGCATCGTTATGTTGATGAGTTTGGGCGTACATTAGGTGAAGAACTTTTAGAACCAACGCGGCTTTATTCGCCAATCTGTCAGAAAATGATGGCCAACAATCATAATATCTTTGAGGAACAAGGTCTTCACGCATTGTCACATATTACTGGTGGTGGTTTAGGTGCCAATATTTCACGTGTTATACCCGCGGGACTGTGCGCAATAATTGATAGAGCTTCGTGGCGGATTCCTGAAGTGTTTCATGTGATGCAGCGTTTAGGTAATGTGGAATGGGATGATATGGAGCAAACGCTTAACCTAGGTGTTGGTATGGTTGCAATAGCTCATCTCGAAGCTGCCGATACGTTGATTCAGATTGCAGCACAAGCGGGTTGTGCTGCATGGAATATGGGCCATATTGCTAAAGAAGATGAATGCAGTCATTTTAACGGCCGATATATCAGTGGTGCCAAAGGTGTTGATGCAGGCTCGTGTCTGCTAGTGAATCGCTATCAATAGCTCGCTCAAGCGTTACAGTGTTTATCCAATAGAATATCCCGGTTCAATTGAAGCGTAATCAATAAAACCGGGATTCTTTTACGAAATTTTGCTTGACAGGTAATCCACTTCGATGCCAGCAACTATGTGGCACAAAGAGGAGTTCTAATCAGTTGCGGGTGGTACATCTCCGTAACGCCAAGATTCGTCATCCTCAGAGTAGTAGACATCGTCAGAATCGTCGTCGAATTGACCCTTCCTCCGACGTTCAGCTTGCAGCTCTCGCTGCAATGCCTCGTAGTCTGTCTCTGGGCTGTAATACTTCAGCTTACGTGCAACTTTTGTTTGTTTAGCCTTTTGACGGCCGCGCCCCATGGCGTCGACCCCCTCTACATAAATCACGGGTTTTCGACCGATATTTCTGACGAGAACCCTGGTCTGTATCATTTTCTTAGCCCTCTAACCGTACCTTGTTTTACCCTATCTTTGCTACTTTTTCATTGAGAAAAACAAAAATCACAATCAAAAAGTAACAGGAAAAACACTGTCGATAGTGGGCGTAACCACATAAGACTATATCAAATATCGTCTTTCAGTGGTATATGTATGGATTGCGTGACAACGAAAAGCAGTCACAAACACAACTCCATAACCCATCATAATGAGTGTTGTTCACCTAGCATTTGTTGGTAACTGATACTAACGTAAAATTTTACGAACGATCAACCCACCAACCAGCAAGACAACAGCGCCTGCAATGGCAACCATCTTAATGGCTTTTGGATCGCCTTGTTTTGCTTCTCCTATTGTTGCTTGAGCTTTCTTGCCTGTTTCTTGGGCAACCTCTTTAATGTCAGCCACTGCGCGCTTGGCATTCTCCTTGGGATTTATTTGATTGACGAGTTCATCAACGGTAGAGGTCATCTCTTCACGAATACGTGCAAGATCTGCTTCGATTTGTTCAGGTGTGCGTTCATCGCTCATTTTTCAATCCCTTCTTTACAGCTTCAACATTCTTTTTTAGTCCAACTTGTGGTTCAGGTTTACTTTGTTGGCCTTTCTGAAGTTGCCGTTTGGCAATCAGTAACAGTACGACAATCACAAGCAGCAATGCTCCAGCAACAACAAGTGCTGCGGCCCATTGAGGCATAATCAGAGAAAACGCAAGGATTGCCGCATGAAACAGAATTCCTAACATATACAACCCAAGAACACCAGCAACAAGCAACATCGCAATTGCCTTACCCATGCGCGTTGCCATAGCTTTACCTTTTGCTTTTGCAAGATCAATTTCACCTTGAATAAGGCTATGAGCCTGGTCAGAGAGCTTTGAGACAAGTACACCGATTGAGCTTGCCTTCGTCTTTGCTGACGATGACATATCGGCCAAAGTCGAGAGAGGTCGAGGTGATGGTGATTCTGTCGCTACCGAAGGTGTTTTATCATCTGTGGAGGAATCTGAGGATTGAGACTGCCGGAAAGACGTTGCATAGTGATCGGAATGTGGGTGATCGTCGTAGCTGAGCGCTTGTATATTAGCAGTGGTCGCAGGTGGAGTGATTGGTGTTTTATGCTGTTTGTTCGCAGGTGGTTGTAGCGGCTCCCGGGTTTCTTGCTTGGCGGGTGACGGTTGCGAGGCTCGAAGATGTTTCGAGGGAGTAGTGTGAGTCTCCTCCCGAACATTCAGCTGTGGTTTAACACTACGGTTTCGTTTTAGATCTTCAACCTTTTTAGCTTGAAGTCGCATCTGTTCCGCTTTCTTTTTAGCAGCTTCAGCGCGCTTACGAGCCTCTTCAACTTGTCGACGTTTAGCCGCCTCAATGGCTTCATGCTGTGGAGCCTGTTGCGGAATAGGGGCTGTGGGTGCATTTTGACCATTGGAATCAGGTTGCCCTAATTGGTATCCCTTCTGGGGTTTTTCCTGCGAATCTGCCACGCTACATCGTCTCCTCTGATTACAATAGTGATCTGACAAACATCTTTTCTCTTTACAGTCTAACGTATTTGGCTACACCGTGAACTGAGCCTTTCGTATTTAGGGGTGCTGAGGATCAGTTCCGAGTTCCAAACGGGCCTTTTTGAGCTCCTCATCAGATTCAATCAATAGCTCGTTAGCTTTTTGCATAAGTTCAATTAACTGCAAACGTTTACTAACTGGTCGTGGAATTTCCTCAGTTTTCGCACTGTTATCGATACCGTTATCATACTGATGTAAAGATGCTTTCGTTTCTGTGTCTTTACTGCTGAGCGGGGACTGAGATGTAGTGGAAGCTTGTTCGGGAACGATTCCTTTTATCGCCCAAATTGACATTAAATGGGACCAGCGTTTATCGTCAGTTTTTCTAAATTCCTCAAGACGTTCGGAATCGGAATCAGTGAATTGCCCGGAATTACGTTCACTTGGGTTCTTTTTGGCAAGTGGTACTGGAGCTGTCCCCAAGGAATCTGTGTGGACATTATATGATCCCGCATAGTGTTTCCCCTCAAACATACTGTGGCCCCGTGCGGCATCAAGTGTGTTGAGTCGTCGTTCTGCTTGCTCGGCCATGGCACGCAAGCGTGCCTTCATTCGAACAATCTGTTCATTGATGCTCTTCATGGAGGCACCTTCAACAATAACATCTTCTGAGTCCTTGGATGCTGTGTGGTGCGATGAATGAGTGTGCTTGTTCGTTGAAGGGGAATCATCAGCGTAAGCCGATTGAGCATCTGAAACCGTATTACTAAGATGCGTAGGTTCCTCCGATGCCATATCCGAGGGGTGATCAATGATGTCTTCCTTATACGGTAACGATGGTTTGGTGTGAGAGGGATCTGCAGTCGGTGGAGTGGTGGCAGAAGGAGCCTTCTGTTGTGGTGGCGGTGGGGGAGAGGAAGGAGAATTAGTTCGATCACTTGAGGAAGGAAGCTCAATAAATCGAGGGGCGTGCGTGGTGGATGTGGGATCTGTGAAATCTGGTTGTGCATTGAGCTCGCGCTGTAGGGCTGCATCAAGGGCATCAAGGTCTTCAGGCATGACAGAACCGGCCGAGGGAATAAGGGCAGCAAGCTGGGCGAGATCAAAACCAAAAGGTTGGTGGGATGGCGATCGGTTATTTGAATATCCGAAAGAAGGTTGCGTAGGTAAAGGGGCAATACTTTGTGGGGGTTGAGTGATATTCTGTTGTGCAGGTTTTGGTGGTTGATTGATCGTTGGCTCAGTCGCATTTTGCGGTGACACCTGAGTATCGATATCACGCGGCGGTGTTGCAATTCTTAATTCGTGAAGCCGTTCGCGTAATGCTTCACTCATCAGTGGCCATGTACCTGCACCTTTTTGAGGTAGGGAAGAATTTGGTTCTTTTGCAACATCTGCACCAGAAGGCTTAGTCGAATTATTACTACTGGAACTAACAGATAAGTCTTGCCTAGGGCTTTCGTCGGAAGGAAAAAAGATTTTCTGTTCAGACTGACTCATAAATCGTCTAACTGGCTTGAAAGCTACAGCGGGATCCCAAGCTGATAAGAGTTTCATTGCTTCAGCTACGGCACCGGGGGTTGGTGTGTTCATCTGTGCAACGATGTCGCCCTCTGACATAAAAAAGACATTTTCGGCGAAGGTTGACAGACTGGCGTGAGAGGTTGCATAAATGATGGTTCTTCCAGTGACACGATTGTCGCCTGCAAGGAAGCGCATGAGACGTTGCAGTGAAGGTAGAGAGGGATCGGTACCAGGTTCATCGACAAGAAGAAGCGGAGGATCAAGTAAGAGCTCTCTGACAATCGATACATCCAGTCTTTGCTGTAGTGATAATGCAGGAGGATGCTCATTCAGTACGTCGGTTAAACCAAAATCGCGAACTAGACTACGAAAGCGGTCACGGTCAATTTCGGTATTAGTCATATCTGCATAAAAAACAATATTGTCAGCAATATCCAATGACGGAACCAGATGATCGTGGTGGGACACGTAACCAATGACACGTCCTCGTAGCCCCTCACGGTCATTGCGACCTAGCGCTGAGATTGGTCGCGAATCTACCAGAATGTGTCCCGACGAGACAGACTCTATCCCAGCGATGCAAGCAAGTAGGGTGGATTTTCCTGCACCTTCAGGCCCGATAATAGCGCTCATACGATGCTGCGGAAAGGTGGTACTTATCCGCCTTAAAGCAGGAATAGGCACACCGTTCCCATCAAATGTTCGCTGAAGGTTAAGTAACTTTACAAAGCCATCAGTGTTTTTATTAATAGGAGCCAAGACGGCAGGAGGAAAAGAGGAAGCGGTACTAGAATTTTCACCACTGCGATAGGTGCGTTCAGGCTCCCTTTGAGTTTCCATATTGTCTATCGTAGCGAACAACACGGAAATCCCAGTAGTGACAGTCCGAAACGCTATTGTTTGCAACTCGTGAGCGCTGTTCAAAGACGCCACGTACAGAAAAAAGAACAGAAAGAACAAGCAGACACGCTGTTTTTATGGGTTTCTTGCCGAGACGAAAGCTTGAATAATAAAAGAATGTTAGTGTGACGAATCGAGTGGATGGATTATCACGGTGGGGATCTTCACCGTCGTATGGGTAGCATTTCCCGCCGTAATGTAGGAAGCTTAAATTAGCTGTTAAATGTTAGTTCACTAATGGCCTACGTGTTGATTTACTGTAAAAACAATTGTCAAGACACATAATCTACCAAGTGAAGGAGGACAACATGGAACTGATTGGCACGATCATTTTTGGTGGCGTCATTGGCGCCTTGGCGCGTATTTTTATGAAAGGTGAACAAAATATCGGGATGCTATGGACCATTATCTTGGGCGCTTTAGGGGCAGGTATTGCTAGTTTCCTGCTTGAGCGGGTATGGCCTAATGCTTTAGATACTCCTGGTATTGACTGGATTCGATGGATTGTGTCTATTCTTGTTGCAATGGGGCTTATTACCGCCTATATGAAACTTCGTGGCACCAAGTAGTCACGACTGCTCCATTACTATTAAAATCCGCATACCAGTAAACTCGTACTAGGTGTGCGGATTTTTGTATCTTAGCCTTGTTGTGACACCACGGAAATGAAGAAGATGAGTAGCACAAGCAATCAATAGCAAACATGAGTTGATAGCTATTTATCAATACACTTAGTGACAATTGAGAGATGCGACACCATTTCGGTCAAGGGGGAGGGAGAATTTTGCAGAATTACCCCGCATGTAGCTACTATAGTTTGTGCCGTTACGGCGTGCGCCTGTAGCTCAGTTGGTAGAGCAACGGACTTTTAATCCGTGGGTCCAGGGTTCGATCCCCTGCGGGCGTACCATTTCTAGTGATGTGTGGATTGCGGGAAAAGTGCGACACTATTGTCGGTTGAAAAAGTATAGCCTATTGGTGCAATGTCCAAGATGTGGGATCTATTGTTAAGGGGTATCTTTCGGGTTTCTGGGGTATCACTATGGCCGCCCTGTATGCTTCTGTTGTTCACCTTACAAGAAGAGTGGTGTTGCATGAAGATGGTATAAGAGCCATGTGGCATTTACGGAAACCTTCTTTTGCAAGAGTGTGTAGGGCAGATCGAGCTGTTCTATATTTTTATCTGCAATAGTTTTTATCTAACGATATAGTCTGTTGGGATAGACTGTGGTTTTTCTTAATGTCTTATGTGAAGTAGAACGTCGAGCACTTTGTGCAAGTGTGTGAGTAGTAAGTGCGTTTTCCCTTTATTCCATGAATCTTCCTGAAAGTCTGACGGAAAAAATAATATGGAAAGTCTGACATGATTGAGATAATAAGGGAAGTTTTCATTTTGGAAATCATTAACATAAACAAATATATAACAATTAAATTATTGTCAAGCTCCTTAACATTAGGTATAAGTATTCTTTTTTATAAAAACGACTCGCAAAGTTAAGGGAGATGTCGCTATAATCTTTGATATAAACATTATGTGCGAGAGGGTAAACTATTGAAGATTTCTAATTATTAAGAGCTTCTGGTTGACATTGATAATCAGTAGTAGCCAGCTCTGCGTAGTAAAAAGAATAATGATAAGAAACCACCTCTGGTTTAATCTCATTATCATTTTTAGGAAGTTGCAATGTATCTCTCGAAACGGTTTGTTGGCAAGGAAGGGCTGTTAATGATGACTGCACACACAAGAAGTACAAAGATAGGAGTCTCAAATAAGAGGCACTCCAGCTTTCGCATGACTCACGCCATTATCTATATCGCTGTTTTTTCATTAGTGGTAACCTTTGTCTCACAGGCGGTAGCACCTGAATCAGCAAAAGCACTCAACCCCGATGAACGCATGGAATCGACCTATCTGTTCAGCCCTCTGGGTGGAAAAGTGGGTAATTATTTTGGTCTTGGTCCTACCAAAGAAGCCGGTAATCTTACTCAAAGAGAGGCCCTCTTCCTGGCCCCAGTTGTTCCTGAAGGGGTCAGTTTGGAAACAGTGGACTGGAGTGAAGTATCAAGCCAGGCTCTTCCTACTCTGATGAAAGTGCCCGGCTATCAAGGGCACGATTCAAATTCTGCTCAATATGTTGAATATACGAAGATAGCAGGAGGTATAGGTTCTAATACCACTGTCGAGTGGTGTCCGGTTGCGAAGTTCGATCGAGTCGGTATCACCGGAACTGGGATTAGCGACACGATGTATTTTCAAGATACTGACGGTAAGATTGTCCCCCTTACCTATCAGGGTGAGAAAGTCGATCTTACGAAACTTGCCTATGTCGATATTGTTTATGCAGCTCTTTCGATGAAAGGCACTCCTGTCGGAATATCTCAGGAAGCATGGGATTCTTGGAAGTCTCGTTTTTACGATAACGGAGACCCCTCCACTGGAAACATTCTTATTGAGGATATTGTGGCGTCAATGACATCCAGAGATGATCGACCCACGGTGAATATTAATAATATTAATGATGATCCTCCAAAACTTAAGTTCCTTGAAACGGGGAAAACCCTCTACTATGTGGAAGAAACAAATTTGGTAAACGGTAGCGAAAATCCGACCAAGTTAGCGTCATTAGAATTGCATCAGCAACTCACCTATGGGCAACTTTATGGTGATAAGGCTGTGACGACAATAACTTCCTATGCGAAGGTGACTCCCACAGACTCTGCTTTCAAACCTTTTGAAATACAGGTAAAACCATATAAACCTGACGAAGCAAATGCCGCTTTTAAGAAAATGATATATGATTCGACCCTGCGGGGGCGTGTGCAATATGCCGGAAACAATGATATAGCTACTGGCGGTTATCCAGGTGCGGCTGATGGTACTGTGTTTAGGAATTCTGATTTTCCCTATTGTCACCCAGAAAATGTCGAATTTATTAATAGTGACGAGGACGAAGCTCGTAAGTTTATGCGAAACTTTGATACTGAGGCGCATTCTTATCCACTGGGATTTGATAGTGGTACTTATGGCGAAACGGTGGGTTCTTCCGATACAAATAAGCGGAACAGAGCTACATTTCCCCTGTTGGCACATCCGATACAGTACAACCCAGGTGCCGGCCTGAATAATAGTTATTCCTACACGCTTACTACATCAACCCCCCAGTTTCTCAAATGGGTGCCGAACACTAGCGCCAGCTCAGTTGAACTGAAGCACGATAAATCCCACTATATAGCTGAGTTTTATAGTGAACCTCCTCCAAAGGTCAAGATAGAGAAATACACTCTTGACGAAAGAGATCCCGAAAAAGATATGCAGGTTGGCACGATCCTGAAAAAAGAGAACCAATCGTTTTCTGATCGAATCGAGAGCGTTCAGCAGGGAACGGAAGAGCCGTGGTCAAAGGGACCTGGTGAGGATCCGAAGAATGAAGGCGACTACGAGAATAATAGTGATGGTGGGCGTCATACTACTTTGAAAAAAGCACACCTTATTTCCGCTAACCCAGATCAAGACGGTCCAGTAAAAGAGATTGAAATTGGTTTTGACATTATCAATGTGCAATGGGGAAGTAATCTTAACAATATTTTGATTACCGATGAACAAATCAAAGATGATTTGATGCCTAAAGATTGGCAAACCCATAACGGTGAAGACACTCAAAACCCAACCCATTTTACATGTGAAGTGAAAGCCAAACACCTCTTATATGAGTATCGATGGGGAACAAAAGACGACTACAACACTCAATATGTCCCAAATGATAAGAAAACGCTTCCGGTTATACAAAAGGTAGCCGATGGAGTGTATGATCCCAACGAATCTTTGACAGAAGATACACCCATTGCGGCTAGAAAATGGAAAAAATTTGATGGACAAACAACTGATGGAGCTGGACCATATACTTCACAGTGGAATCCTAACACAGGTCGTGAGGAGCTCTTTCTTTCTAATATTAATTTGAAACCTGCACAAAAAGTTGATGGTAGTGATGCTGCGACGAAACTCACGTGTAAAACAAAGCTGAAGATTTCAACGGATAAGAATATATCCGTTGACAAATTTGCACACCACAATAAAGTTACCGTAGATGCGCAGGCTTCCATTCCAGTTATCAAAGATAATTTGGATAATCACAAGCGCAAACCAACTAGCTGGTCCCATGATGCTGACAACTGGTGGGCGCGAGTTGTTCCTGCCGAAATCGATATTATGAGTCAGATAACTCACGGAGATAAAGAATCTGACCGCTTCTTCCGCCATGATTTCGGTAAATCAGTTAAAAGCGCTCGAAATGGTGTGATTGTTGGTAAAGAGGACGATCCGAATGTCTCGAAGCCTATTAACGAGTACTTCAGAGTTTCTGCTGGCTATCAAAAACGTGAGCAGCCTGAACATCTTGACACCGAGATGGATTTGCAAAAGATCCGGCTTAAGCCACAGGTTCTGGGAACCCCGGCACAGGT
>JAUNVQ010000032.1 GCA_030540715.1 Actinomycetaceae bacterium
ACATACAAACTATACATTACGTTAATGTCGGTAGTTAACGGTGGAGCTAAGGGGATTCGAACCCCTGACCTCTTCCATGCCATGGAAGCGCGCTACCAACTGCGCCATAGCCCCAGAAGGCTTGCGAACTTTCACCATCTTCAACAGTGGTTTATCTGTTCGCGCTCAACTACTGTAGCCAATTAAGCGCCCCTTGTGCAAATCCGCAACTCACAAGCGTGTCAGAGAATAAAACCGTGTAGACTCTTGGGTATGACACCAACTTTCCCAACGCTGGTAGCATTTGATCTGGATGGTACGCTCACACCATCAAAATTGCCGATGACACCAACGATGGCTCACGCTATTGAGCAGCTATTGGAGGTGTGTGATGTCTGCATTATTTCCGGTGGTAAGTTCGCCCAGTTCCAGCGACAGTTTCTTCATATCCTTGATATGAACAAAGTGCAGGCACAGCACTTACATTTAATGCCAACATGCGGTGCGCAATATATAACTTTTGATTCAGAGGACGAAGACTGGTACAGCCACTATCAACTATTGATTCCCGATGATATTCGACAAAAAGTCATACGTATTACCGAAGCAACAGCACGCCAGATGGGGCTGTGGGAGGCACACGTATGGGGAAAACGAATTGAAGACCGCGGATCCCAAATCACTTTCTCGGCACTTGGGCAAGACGCTCCCGCAGAAGAAAAAAGCCTTTGGGATCCCACCGGGGATAAACGCAAGTCTTTAGCTGCGAAAATCCAGGCTCAATGCCCCGAACTTGATGTCCACAGTGGTGGGTCTACCTCGGTAGACATGACAATGCGGGGTATCGATAAGGCCTACGGCATGAAAGAGCTAATGAACAGATTGGACCTATCGCCCTCTGAAATTATTTTTTACGGCGACCGACTAGATGAAAGCGGCAATGATTATCCGGTGACCACAACCGGTGTTACATGTGTCATGGTGAAGAAATGGGAAGACACTTTGGAACATGTCGAAGCATTAGTGCAACAAGCCGGTACCGTTAAACTGTAGGTGTAGCTACCGCTAACGCAATGCAAAAAAAGCAACAGCACTTGCCGCAGCAACATTGAGTGAATCAACACCGTGTGACATTGGGATCGTCACCAGTTCGTCGCATGTTTCCAAAGTTCGCTTAGAAATGCCATTGCCTTCAGTGCCGAGGATAAGTGCTAGACGTTCATGACCTTGAGATAGGCGCTGGGCAGTTAGATAGTCGTTTAGTTGTGTAGCTTTATCGCTTAACGCTAAAGCTGCAACATGGTAGCCATGGTCATGTAGCTCTATCGTTGGGGGCCAGATGCTCAATCGTGTCCAAGGAACCTGAAAGACACTTCCCATTGACACCCTTACTGAGCGTCGATACAGCGGATCTGCACAGCGTGGACTCACTAGTACGGCATCAATGCCAAGAGCCGCAGCGCTACGAAAAATAGCGCCAACATTGGTGTGATCGACAATATCTTCTAAGACAGCAACGCGCCGCGACTGCTGCAATAGCGAATGGGGAGTGGGAAGGTGTGGGCGGTGCATGGAAGCTAAAGCACCGCGATGAACCCTATATCCTGTGAGCTGCTCAATATCGGAAGGTTTGCCAACAAAGATGGGGCAGTGCTCAGCTTCGAAGCGTTGTAGTAGAGGGCGCATTTTTTCGACCCATTTTGTTTCCAAAAGCATGGAACGTGGTGTATGACCTGCACGTAATGCTCGTTCAATCACATTGTAGGATTCCGCTATATAAAGTCCGCGGGGGGTCTCTAATCGTTTGCGCAAGGCAACATCGGTGAGTTGGAAATAGTCTGCCAAAAGATCGGTAGTAGCTACACCTGGATGTGAGGTGATGACAGCATTGATTCGTTCAGAATTAATCGGTTGAAACACAGTTTTATTGTCTCATGAATATCTAGCGGTCCTCGACAAGTCTTTTGCAGGTGATGAGTATTCATGAGGGGGGCAGTTTCAGTGTAGGCACGGTAGTGTTTTCCATACCTCTAATAAAGTGCCTTCACATATTCCACATAAATTGTGCAGGGCGGCTTGCCTGTAGATAAATGTCTGCTGTTTTCCAGTCGACGCCACAATGGGAGCATGAACAGACACGGAACAATAGAGGCAACAGCATGCGAAATAAAGTCTTGCGCAACATATAGAAGTGTTTCCGCTATGAATAAGATGACGGCATATTCCGCCGGTGTTAACTATCTTGCCACGATAGAAAAGAACAGTAATGTTGCTGTTCCTATACCACTTCCGCATACGGTGACAGACGATAAACATCACTGTTTCCAGGGATACGCACCTAGAGGGTGGACACGACAGATTGCCGATATTATCGAGCCCTTTATCGATGTGGGTCAAAGCGATAGTTCCGATACTTGCGCGGATGTGATGAGTCTGCTGGAAACCTATGACTATTTGAAACTATATGGCCTTGACTGTGAAGCATCTGTACAGTTGCTGAACTGTTTACCGAATAGAGCTCTTGATGATCGACAAAACAATGCCCCATCGCTTCATTGCCTTCTTGATATGTGTGTCCATGGTGGTAGCGATATTGATTTGTCAGGCTATGTGATAACACCGTTGCGTTGTGATGAACGTATCAGTATTGACGCGTTAATGGTTTATCGTTTTGGTAACTCGTCGTGTGATATTGCTGGTATGACGCCGGAGGAAGTCTGGAAACATGTGGTTGAGTTAGGCAACATGCAGTGTTTCGCAACGAGCCCTGACGAAATCATTTGGCGACGGCCCTTCTGGGCACCCCATCGGCAAGGATGGTGGATTTGGTGGGATTGAAACACTCTATAGACAATACAACATCGGATTGACTGGTAGAATACTACTGTTCTACTTCCTGACATGCAAGGAAATATTTATGTTGTACAAAGCGTTCTTTCACACTGTTTTACGTCGAGTTGATCCTGAAACAGCCCATGTTTTAACAATGAAGTTCATGTCAATAGCGTCGCATATTCCCGGCATGTTAGGCCTGGTAAGAATGTGTTTTGCGCGGGGGGTAGGAAGTGATGAGGGGGCCTGGGTATTTCCTCAAGAGGACATTGCGGGATTTGCACGTCCTCTTCCGGGGCGTTTTGGTCTTGCCGCTGGACTTGATAAGGATGGTGAAGCTATCGAGATGCTTTCCGCTTTAGGCTTTGCTTTTGTTGAGGTTGGCACCGTGACCCCCAAACCCCAGCCCGGTAACGACAAGCCACGTTTGTGGAGGCTCGTGTCACAACGTGCCCTCAGAAATCGGATGGGCTTTAACAATAGTGGGGCCGATGTACTGGCCGGACGTTTGAAACATCTACGTTCAACATCGCGGGGACGCTCGATTATTGTGGGCGCAAATATTGGTAAGAATAAGACAACACCGCTGGAAGTCGCACCACGGGATTATGGAATTTGTGCCAGAAAACTTGCCCGATGGGTCGATTACCTAGTGATCAATGTTTCTAGTCCAAATACGCCTGGTTTGCGAACTCTGCAGGATACGTCCTCTTTACAACCTATTGTAAAGGCTGTTCAACATCAGGCACACTTGGCGGCTAAACGTCGCGTGCCAATTTTTGTCAAGATCGCTCCCGATATGGCTGATCACGATCTTCGCCAAATAGCTAGTCTTGTTCATGATACCGGTATTGACGGGGTTATAGCGACAAACACAACTATTGATCATGATGAGGGAGAGGGTGGACTGTCTGGTAAACCATTGAACGAGCGTTCACGTCAGATTGTAACCACAATGCGACGCTACCTGGGTGATGGCCCCATTATCATTGGATGTGGGGGAGTCACCACCCCAGGCGATGCACAGCGTATGCGTGATGCTGGAGCAAATTTGGTGCAGGGATACAGTGCCTTCATCTATGAGGGGCCTTCATGGCCTGGCACAATTAATCGACACCTTACTCCGAGGGGTTAAAAGGAATCTCTCCGCGTTTAACCATGGGCACGGGACGGCGCGTGCGTCGCAGTGCCGTGATACGAAAGAGGACGTAGCGCCCGTTACCTTTTGTTGAATAGTTACCGTTGGTTCGGCGCAATAAAATCTTGTTAATTTTTCGAACATAAAAGATAACTTCACAAAGCCCCGCAATAACGATGCCCCACATTGTATAGACGGGAATCAGGAACAAAGTGGATTGCATATCTTTTGAAAAAGCTGGGCCAAGGAAAGAAAAGAAGATAAAGAACAGAAGCATTGGCAGCATATATTCGCTCAGTGTTCGACGGGAATCAACATAATCACGAATAAATTTGCGGTGCGGGCCTTGATCTTGCAACGGAAGATCACGTTCATCCCCGCGCCCCATAAGTGCAGCCTGTTGGGCTTGCCAACGTTTATTATTGGCTTCACGTTTGCGTCGTTTTGCTTCCTTTTTGTCAACCACAATGGGGCGTAAGTTACGCTGTTGAGCCTCACGACGTTTCGGGGTGGGGCGGCCTTTGCCTTTTTTCTGTTTTTTCGAGGACGTTTCGTCCTGATTCTTCTTTCCAATAATGCTCACACAGTTAAGGGTAGCGAAAAAAACGTTTCATCTCATCTTCCATCCGCTACCAGCGCATCTTATGGGGTGGCATAGTATTTCAAAAATCTATCCTTGTGACTGAGACAAGAAACATACCTTATTGGCCTGTAGTAACGGCGCAGGGGTTGGGCAAGCCTACCTGTTGTTGTCACCTAACTTACCCAATAGATAAAAAGACACGTAGGATAGAACCATGACTACTATTGAACAATTACGTACAGAAACACAGCGTCATTTTGATGAGCTGGAAAAAGTATTGATGGAACTGGTTGCAATTCCTTCAGTATCCTCAGCTATTGACACTACGCCCGTCCATGACAGTGCCGAATACGTGAGCTCACTGTTGCGTGACCTGGGGGTAGAAACCGAAATCTTGACTGCTCCCACAGATGACGGTACGCAGGGAATGCCTGCTGTTGTTGGTCGCAAACACGTCAGTGATGATGCGCCTACAGTACTGTTATATGCTCACCATGATGTCCAGCCTGCCGGCAGCCTAGAGGCATGGAAAAGTGAACCATTTACTGCCGTGCGAAAGGGGGAAAGACTTTACGGACGCGGAACCTCTGATGACGGTGCGGGCATTATCGTTCACCTGGGGGCACTACGTGTGTTAGGTGATATGCTGCCATGCAACATCGTGGTCTTTATTGAAGGTGAAGAAGAAATCGGTTCGCCTTCTTTTAAGAACTTCCTTAAGAAATACCGGGATAAGCTTATCGCTGACCGTATTGTTGTTGCGGATGCAGATAACTGGAAGGTTGGTCAGCCCTCGGTAACCACCAGCCTTCGCGGGGTTGTTACAATGGATGTGAGTGTGAGCGTTTTAAAGCAGTCTCTTCATTCTGGCATGTATGGTGGGCCAATAATTGATGCGGTTACTCTAGCTTCACGCCTTATTGCAACCCTGCATGATGATGCAGGTGATGTTGCTGTTGAAGGTCTTGGTGGAAGTAATAGTGCAGATGTGGATTATCCTGAAGCTGATTTACGTGCTGACACGGGCCTATTAGAAGGTGTGAAGTTGACTGGTACAGGTGATATTGCTGCACGATTATGGACAAAGCCTTCTATCTCGGTGATTGGTTGGGATCAACGCGACTTAACAACGGCTTCTAATACGTTGACGCCAACAACTACTTTCCGTCTGTCACTTCGTGTTGTCCCAGGTGTTAGCCCTGAACAAAGTGCTCAAGCTTTGGCAAAGCACCTGGTTGATCATGCTCCATTTGGTGCAAAAGTTGAAACTACAGTTCGTGAAATGGGGCCAAGCTATCAAGCCAAGGAGCGCTCGCGGGCTACAGATGATGAAATGTGGGCATTGGAAGCAGCCTGGAGCGTACCTGCAACCCATATTGGTTGTGGTGGCTCTATCCCGTTTATTAGTGATTTTGCAGAGTTTTTCCCTGAGGCCGAGGTTGTTGTCACAGGAGTTGAAGATCCAGCAACAAACGCTCACTCTGAAAACGAGTCACAGCATATGGGTGATCTGAAAAATGCTATTTTAGCGGAAGCCCTGTTCTTGATGAAAACCGCTGGTGTGTCGTTGGCCTAAGTGCCAGGAGGAAAAGTGAAGATACTGCTGGCATATGGTCATCCTTTTACGAAGCGACAATGCCGCACTTTTATTGATGGGTGGCATGAGATAAGTCCTTGTGACTATTTTGAACTTGTGCCTTACGAGGCAACCAAGAACACTCTTGACTATTTTTGGCCAGAGGGCGAAGAGCTCTTTTCTTTACAGGCAGAGACTTCCTGGCTTATGGGCTGTGAACTGCGTGGAATTATGGATTCTTATCGGTGTGGTGCAGCAGCTACGGTACAGGAACCACTTTTTGTGTATGCCAAGCACATGGGTAAACCAGATGGGGGATATCACTTCTTATGTGGCCTTCATTCTCATCAGCCTCACCGGTGTCATCACGAGGATTCGCAGCAGTGCTGGCAGGAACTGCTGGGCCGCACTCGCCAGCTTGTCATCGGTTTGCAACTGCATATTTTTTGTGCCAACTCTGAACACATATTGGGTCTTGATGGAGCCTTGACGCGTTATCAGAAATCAATCAGATATAGTGATGGCACTACCATGCCCGGTGAAGAAGAAGTGAAGTTCCCAGGAGATAGTGAGCTATATCAAGAATTGCATGGTGTGTCCCGACGTTTACGCCAGGCAGCCGAGTATGGAAAACAAAAAGAATCTGTTTTATCGTCAGCTCAACCAATTGCTGTTGATAAAAAAGAGGTTAAACAAGAAAAACAGGGACCATCCTTGTTGACAGTTGTGCCTGAACCTGTGGCACCGGGACGCGTGGCGGGGGGAGCAACTGCTGGGGGAGGTGTGGAAGTGCTGTCGCGTTTGGGAGTAAAAGTTGAGTTGCTTGAAGACGCTGTTGACAGGTTAGGTAATTTTGAAAAACGTATCGCGCAATCAGATCTAGTGATCGCTACTGCGGAAGATATTGATTCTTGGACAATTGATGATATTGCAATGAGCCGACTGGTGAATGTGAATAGTCATATTGGTAGACCAATTATTGGGCTAGTTCATCGTTCATCGGTGAGTCGCCGTGAACTTGGCGATCACGGTATTGATGGTGTCAGTGTGACACGTATTGGACGACAAGCCATGCCAGAAGAACAACGGTTACATCGTGCGGGAGTGCGCTGTGCGCGAACATGGTCACATATGGTGTGATATTGCGTCAGCAATGATGCAAAAAGGCTGTGGCGGCGTTAGTCTGGTTATGACAGAAAACGATGTGCGCTAAAAACAACTGCACAAAACAACAATCGGAGAATGATGGATACCGTAGAGGATACCGTAAAAGAAGAATCGTCACGTCCTACACACGAAGTAAACCTTACAGATGAGGCGGCCCAAAAGGTTCGCTCACTGTTGGAACAGGAAGGACGTCAAGATTTACGTTTGCGTATTGCTGTCCAACCCGGAGGATGTTCTGGGTTAATCTATCAGTTGTATTTTGATGAGCGACTTCTTGACGGTGACGCAGTGCGTGACTTTGATGGCGTGGAGGTTGTTGTCGATAAAATGTCGGTACCATATTTATCTGGTGCAACCATTGATTTTTCAGACACGATTGAGCGTCAGGGCTTCACGATTGATAACCCTAATGCAGGTGGATCGTGTGCATGCGGTCAATCTTTCCATTAAGATGCGACCTTTTTAACCGTAAAAAAGTATAGATTCGTAACAGATGTTACGTTGATTATCCCCCAGTGAAGGAGTCACCGTGAGGATACGAGCAGTAGTGGCTTTAGCCGCTTCAATATGTATTGCTTTGACTACAGCAGGTTGTGGTAGCGACAATGCTGATGACAGCCAGAAAAAGGATGTCAAAACAACAGCTACTGGCCCGTCAAAAGGCGCTAACGATCCAGCCCAGGGTAGTGCTAAAGGTGCAGATCCAAGTAAAGCTGACGCACCCACAGTAAAGGTTCCACCTCGAGTTGAAGGTGAGGCCGGTGAAAAACCTCAGATCGTACCTGGAAAGGGCGAACCAACCAAACGACTTTATTCAAAGGTTTTAATTCAGGGCGATGGGCCCACCTTGAGTGAAACTGACAATATTACGGCTCACTATATTGGACAGTTATGGGACGGCACTCAGTTTGATTCCAGTTGGGATCGTCAGGAACCTGCAACTTTCAATTTACAGGGGGTCATTCCTGGTTGGACAATGGGTTTGGCAGGAAAGAAGGTTGGTGACCGTGTTTTGTTGATCATTCCACCTGAACTTGGTTATGGTTCCGCGGGAAACCAAAGTATCCCACCAAACTCAACATTAGTGTTTGTTGTCGATATTGTTGATAGGCCAGAAGTTGATAATGCTGGCTAAACAGCCCCTTCAGACACGTACTAACGTGCGACTCTACGCTCTTGTGGCAGGCCTTGCACTGATATGTGCTACTCTTGTGGGATGTTCAGGGAAGCAAGATGAAGGAGCCCCGCCAAAGGATGGTTTTCCTTCGGTACAGTTCGGATATTCAAAAACAGTAACAATCGGTGAGGGGCAGCAGGCCCCTTCACAGGTCAAGGTTCGTACACTGCGTCAAGCAAAAAATGCTTCACCACAGACCCTTGTTCAAGACGGTGATACGATTTTGGCTGACTATCAGGGGCAGACCTGGGATGGAACTATTTTTGAAACAACCTATCAGCAAAACTGGACAGCTTTGCCGATGGAACTTGATAAGGTGAAGGTGCAGGGACTTAAAGAAGGAATAATTGGTCACCATATTGGCGACCTTCTTCAAATTATTGTCCCTGCACATAAGGCCTATGGTGATAATGAACAGCGCAGTGTGACTGGTGATGTACTTATTGAAAAAAATACGCCACTTGTCTATGTTGTTGATATTATTGACCACGTAGATTTACGTGATTATTCAGCGCTCACGAAGGCTCAACCAATCATCGATAATGTAATAAAAAAACGTTTGCCCAAGGGTATTCACGTGGTTAGTGAACTTGGAAAAGAACCAGTTATCACTATAGACGATAACGTTGTTCCACCCAAAGAAACTCAGTTGATTCATTTGTCGCAAGGTAAAGGCAAAAGTATTGGTCCTGACGATTACGTTGCCCAACATATTGTGATGGTTCCATTACAGCAGGGGGCTGTTGATAGTGCCACACAGAAAAATGACACCTCAAAAGTCTATTCTGATTGGGATAAAGACACATTGCAGTTGACCCCTGACTTTGTTGGCAATGACCTGAAATATTTGGGTATTAACGTTGGCTCGCGCGTGCTTGTTTTGATGCCTGCAGCACAACTTGACCGCAAGGGGAGAAAAGCAGATACAGAACCTGTGGCAATGATTATTGATTACGGTGGAACGCTTACTGTTCCCAAATAATTTATTCTGAAGTTTTGTGCATAGCGTTGCCACCACGTGAGCACCTACACCCAGCTTCGCCCTCGCGAGAATAATATACAAGGCACACAATGCCTTAAACACGCAGATGACATATCGCTTGTAATAGTGACACGTCTTTACCCAAGACCGGGCACGATGTGACAATGGTAACGCTAGCAAGGCTTGACGTAAAGTGGAGCCTCGTACAGGCGGATACTTCTTAACACAAGTCAGATGATACCTAAATTGGTTGTGACAGAAATAAATGAGCCTAATTGTCTAATCTATGGCCTCAAGGGCAATGAGATAGAGGAAATCGCACTATACTTCCAGTTCAGATGCATCTATTGACGATGATGAAAGATGTATGATGAGCAAAGATAATAACTTGCGTACAAACTTGACATACCAGGGCGCTGAGTTTCAGGTAGGATGAAAATGTTAAATGCTGCCAGGGTGCAGACAGTGAAAAACTTTTACAAGGAGAATTATGGCTTCGGAGTCAATTGACGAAACAATGGATATTATTATCTACTCTGATGACAAAACTGTGCGTGCCGCTATTATCGAGGCGGTAGGTGTGCGCGCGGGGAAGGGCCTTCCTACACTGAAGTGGGACGAAGCCGCGACTGCACACGGATTGCAGATAATGGTTCATGAAGGCAACTATCCAGTAGCAATTGTTGATGGTGAAGCAACAAAAATTTCTGGGCTAGTCATTGCTAAAACCATTGCCGACGAAGAAGATAATGTTCCGCTCTTTGTTGCTTTGACCGCACGGCCTCAAGACGAATGGTTGGCGGAGTTTTCAGGGATTACCGCAACAATCCAGCGTCCTTTTCATCCCATTGAGGTTCAAGAAACAATAGCGTCAGTTATTCGTAAAGCACTATTAGAACGCAAATAGAACTACTGCTACATGCAAAGAAGTCTCTACTATTTCTTTGAAAAGTTGACATGGGTCACCTACTGGATACCCGTATAAGCGATGCCAACCATCATGCTATAGTTGCGCAAGAAAAACACGTGGAAACTGCGGGTATGCTATCCGTACTAAAGGGGGCAATATGACAGGTGAAACATTAACTGACGAACGTAAGGATCTTGCGCCGCTGCTTCGTTTACTGGTTAATAATCAAGACCTTACCTACGACCAGGCGTACTCTGCTATGGACGCCGTGATGAGTGGTCACATTGACCACATACAGTTGGCTGGTTTTTTGACTGCTCTTGCCACTAAAACGGAAACAGTGACCGAAATATATGGTTTAGCTGATGCGATGCGAGCCCACGCGCGCAAACTCAATGTACCAAATGATGTCCTCGATATTGTTGGTACAGGGGGCGATGGTGCACACACCGTCAACATTTCGACGATGGCAGCCATCGTGATTGCTGCCAGCGGGATCCCCGTTGTCAAACACGGTAACCGTGCGTCAACATCGCAATGCGGTGCTGCCGACATGATCGAATCACTTGGAATACGGCTTGATTCCTCGATTGAACAGGTTGAAAAAACCTTTGAAGCGTTGGGACTAGCATTTTGTTTTGCCAATATGTTCCACCCATCAATGCGTTATGCTGTTCCAGTACGGGTAGGTCTTGGTGTGCCCACGGTGTTTAATATATTAGGGCCCCTGACGAACCCAGCCCACGCCCGCGCCAATGCAATTGGCGTATTTTCTGAACAAAAGGCCGAGATGGTTGCGGGGGTTTTTGCGGCTCGTAAAGCCGATGCGCTTGTATTTCGTACCGTTGAACCAGCACTTGATGAGCTGAGTTTCTTCGGTGAAAACCATATATGGGAAACGCATGACGGTGTTATTGACTACCACCAGATAGATCTGGGGCGCGAGCTTAATTTATTTAGTGCAGCCCATACACTAGATATTGATATTTTACGTGGGGGAGATGCCGCCTATAACGCCGCGGTGACGAAAGCTATCCTGACCTGCGATCGTGAATCGATGAAAGACATGACCAAGATGCGTTACAGGGCTATCCGGGAAGCCGTGCTGCTCAATGCTGCTTCTGGTGTATTGGCCTATAACCGTAGTGAGGGCATGCGTCACGGAGAGGGAACCCTCGTGGAACGTTTTGCTCATGCCTTTGAGAAGGTTACATATACGCTTGATAGTGGCGCGGCTGGAAAACTACTTAATGACTGGATTGAACATTCTCAGCGCACTGATGATGACACTGTAGCTAACTAGCAGTGCGGGCACTTGAAAAACAGGAAAAGCACGTCCTCGCATAACACAGCTTGTCTCCATGATGCATATAGCGCTACGATGTCACCTTGACTTCTACAAGGAAGAAGAGACCAACAGGCGTACGAATAAAACAGATACACTATTTCATGAAGACGGCCGTTATGTGGAGAAGCATTTTTCGCTGACGCGGCATGGTTTAGATAACGGATGGGCTCTTCATGTGGGGAAACCTGGCTATGGTGACTATTTATTATAGTCCTACGTGGACAATATGCTCTCTGCTCTATTGTCGTAGTTTATCCCACAGTTCACCAAAGCTTTCTACGCCATCAATCCTACAGGCGTAGGCACCTTCACAGGTAGTAGAGATGATCCGGGTTCCTGGCTGGGTCAAGAGCTCGGCAATAATGGCGATTTCATCCCATAGTGCATTTTCACCCAGGTATGTAGGGGTGGGTACTGTCGGCCACAGGTTATCAAGCGCCTTAAGAATCGGAACAATATCGGCATGGGTATAGGCGTGTGCGCTGAAAACAACACGACCATAAGAGCTTCCAAGAAAATGCCAGATTCCCGGCGATGAAGTATGGGCAACTAAAAGCTGCTGATCACAGGCAATGGCTGTGTGGATACGTGAACGTTTGAGGGCTCCCATGAGGTAGAATAATCGTCTTTTATGGTCGGCAGCTTCTTCATAACGTTGTGCTTTAGCTGCGCTAGTCATACGTTTTTCTGCCAGTGTAATCAGTGCAAGACAATTACCGTGGCACGCATCATGGGCAATCTTTTGCGGGATAGGAGCAGCCAGAGAACCATTCATCAACATAGCTGCACGCACGGCAGCTTTCTTAGAGGGAAAAGGACCAATAACGCCGCGGTGGGCGGCGTATAGCTGTGTCGTATCTGACTTCGTGTCATTTGAGTGAAAAGAAACGTGGCCCAAATTATCTTGTCGCCATTTTTCTTGGGCACATACCTGGGTGAAAGAACTGTCAGGTTGCCTCTTAGTGTTGCATTTCTTATCTTCATAAGTAGGGATAGATTCACTGGTGACACGTTTAATCACACGAATATTTCTTGGAGTCAACGCATCGGCAGGAGTGAAAGCAGGAATAATAAACCAGTGACGGTCATGACGTTTAGAACGTTTATTGAAATGCGGCTGAAAACGGGCAATATCACGTAGCTCGTGGATACGTGCAAGTACGGTGGTAGTTGTTTCGCGTATGTCAACGCTGGCAACCATATCCATCATGGTATGTGAAATTCGGTATCGTTTTTCAGAGGACGAAAAATACGACTGCAAACGCGAACGTACATCCGCACTTGAACCCACGTAAAGGACATTGGCCGATTTATCAAGAAAATGATAGACCCCTGGCACATGGTCACTGTTGGCTATAAGGGGAAAACGTTGAAGCCTGCGTTGAGGTAAAACAGGACGTGATATGGCTATAAGATCCTCTAAATGGGTGATACCGCTGGAAGATACCATCGAAATAAGTCCAGCTAAGACTTCTGCTGTGGCAAGGGCATCATCTAGTGCTCGGTGTGTTGGGTGCGTGGCAACAGAAAAATAGCGTGCAAGGGTTGCTAAATTATGTCGGGCTATCACAGGGCGTGGAAGTACGCGCCTAGCCAGCGCTAATGTGTCAACAACTGGGGGTGACTTCCACTGGTATCCAACGCTGTGAAAAGCGCGGCGTATAAACCCAAGATCGAAAGTGGCATTGTGTCCAACAAATACTTCACCATTGTGAAAGGGAGCGAATTCATTGAAGGCACTGAGTACTTCACTGAGCGTGGGGGCATTATGGAGCAACGAATGTGTGATACCGGTCAGTGTAGTGATAGAGGGAGGAATGTAAACACCGGGATTAATGAGCGAGGAAAAGGTATTAACGATGTTTGTACCACGCATGTGAACTGCGCCGATCTCGAGCAGATGGGCTGAAGCCCCCGTACCCGTGGTTTCAACATCAACAATAATAAAGTCTGTATTATCAAGGCTTGGACCTAAATCAAATAGGCTGCGATAGGGGAGGAAAGTATTTTCCTTTTTTCTTTTTTGTCGTGATGATAGTGTGCTCTTGGCGTTTTGTGACGCAAGTTCGGAGGCGGTGATCACATAGTCGTTTAATGCTTGCTTGACGTGTTGATCTCTATGAAAGACTGTCGGCATTGTAACGCTACCTATACACGCGCTCCATTATCATCATTGAACGTGTCATCATATCCAGAAGAAAAACCACGGAGGCTTGCAAAAAGTGACACGCATGCAATTGTCACAACTATTCCGTACAAGAATCCACCCACAGTGCTAAAGTATGCCGAAAAAAACCACATGAGTAGGGGAATAGCGATGGTGAGTGTCCACGACATGAGGGCTACTAGTTTCCAACCGCGCGGTGCTTGCAACGGTGGTGGCTCGGGTGGCACATAGTCGTTGGTTTCTTCAGCTAATGAATAATCGCGTGGCCCACGGTCAATACCATCAAGCTCGCTTAGCTGAGATGTGAGAGCGTCAAAACGGGTCTGGTAATCTGCATCATCAAACTTATTATCTGACGTCGAGTTCTTATCCCACCATGCCATAGTGTGAATAATAGTCGCTTCATATGAAAATAACGGTTGAACGCGCCGATTTTCACCGCATCGAGCGCTAGACTACTATTAGACTGTGCCACCATCACATGACGGCAGTCATGACGGAAGAAAGGTAAAGGCGTGCTTTATCGGATCTTAAAGATTATTCTTGGGCCGTTGATGAAGTTGTTATATCAACCGTGGATTCGCGGTGCACACAACATCCCCGAGACTGGTCCAGCAATTCTTGCTTCGAACCATTTAGCTGTGATCGACAGTTTTTTTCTTCCTTTGATGATTGACCGTGAGGTTGTGTTCATGGGTAAATCTGATTACTTTACGGGCACTGGCTTTAAAGGGAAACTGGTTGCGTCGTTTATGCGCAGCGTAGGTACCATTCCAGTGGATCGCACGGGTGGTAAAAAATCGTTAGCGGCACTTCGTGTGGGTTTGAAACGACTGGAGGACGGCGGACTCTTTGGTATCTATCCAGAGGGAACCCGCAGCCCTGATGGCCGTCTTCACCGAGGAAAAACAGGGGTATCACGCTTGGCTCTTGAATCAGGAGCCCCCGTTATTCCTGTAGCAATGATTGGTACAGATATTGCACAGCCTATTGGGGTAAAAATTCCGCGTCTTCACCGTATCGGTATTGTTGTGGGAGAACCTCTTGATTTTTCACGATACAAAGGCTTAGAGGGCGATCGTTTTGTTTTGCGCGCAATTACCGATGAAATCATGTACAACTTGATGTGTTTGTCGGGCCAAGAATATGTTGACCGCTATGCGGCTGATGTGAAAAAAGAGTTAGCTGCACAAGGTAAGTTTGCAGGCCCACTACCTGGTGGCGCTAAAGATAGTGATGACTCACCACAAGGTGACACTACGCTGCAAGGTGCCACTCCATCACATGAACAAAATTCTGATGAACCTGAACCGATGAAAGGCCCAGGAGGACGTCGTGTACCTGAGCTGGAAGTACCTCAACCCTTTGACGATGACACCGACATAAATCACGGTGTCAAGAATAAAGAGGGCGAAGCTGGCAGGCATAGTGATGATGCTGCAGCGGCAAAAGAAGATGTTGAATCAAAAAGCTCATCTGGGACTGTACTTGACGAAGACTCGCTCAGTGAGTCTAAGAACCCCAAAGCTCACGGACGTATCCGTCGGTTTGCTCCGCGCAAACATCGTCGTCAATAGTGACTGAATATAGTCAAGATAGTGTTTGCCAGTATTATCATGGAAGAAGAAAGAAATGACCACGGGTCACGAACAGACAATATAGTCACAATATTACACCTTGGAGGAACAACAATTGTCTATTAAAAAAGTTGCTTTACTTACAGCCGGAGGTTTTGCTCCCTGTTTATCAACAGCAGTAGGATACCTGATTCGCAGGTATAGCGATCTTATGCCAGAGGTCGAAATTATTGCTTATCGGCATGGTTATCATGGGCTTTTGTCTGGAAACTATATCACCATTGATCAGCAGGCACGTGACAATGCTGAAGTGTTGACACGTTTTGGTGGTTCACCGATAGGTAACTCTCGAGTTAAACTCACCAATGTTGATGATTTGGTGAAACGTGGTCTCGTTAAAGAGGGGGATAACCCGCTAGAAGTTGCGGCCAATAAACTGCGTGAAGACGGCGTTGATGTTCTTCATACCATCGGCGGAGATGACACCAACACAACCGCTGCAGATCTGGCTGCTTATTTGGAAGAGAATAACTATCATCTGACAGTTGTTGGCCTACCAAAAACTATTGATAATGACGTTATTCCTATTGCGCAGTCTCTTGGAGCCTATACAGCTGCCGAACAGGCAGCAGGTTTTGCTGCGAATGTCATTGGCGAGCACAATGCTAATCCACGTGAACTGATTGTGCACGAGGTCATGGGCCGCCACTGTGGTTGGCTAACAGCCTATGCGGCTAAGGAATATCGTGCCTGGCTTGATACTCAACAGTGGGTTCCATCTATTGGCTTGGCACGTGAACAATGGGATATTCACGCTGTATTTGTTCCCGAACTTCACTCCGATCTTGATGCTGAAGCACAGCGTTTGAAGAAGGTCATGGACGAGGTTGGCAATGTCAATATTTTCTTGTCGGAAGGTGCTGGCATTGACGAAATCATTGAACAGATGGAAGCAGCTGGTGAAGAAGTGCCTCGCGATCCTTTCGGTCACGTCAAGCTTGATCTCATCAACCCAGGGCAGTGGTTTGCTCGACAGTTTGCGAAGAAACTTGATGCAGAAAAGGTGATGGTACAAAAATCGGGTTACTATTCACGTTCAGCACCATCAAATGAACGTGACCTGCATCTTATTCAATCAATGACTGACTATGCCGTGGAATGTGCTGCGCGTGGTGAATCTGGTGTTATTGGTCATGATGAAGAAGATGGCGGCAAGTTGAAAGCGGTTCCGTTCCCACGTATCAAAGGTGGAAAGCCCTTTGATATTACGCAAAAATGGTTTACCGATATGCTTGATGATATCGGTCAGGCACATTAACATTTTCCGCAGGATTTTATCCCGGTTTCTTTTAAAAAAGAAACCGGGATTTTTGATAAATCAGCGTGCTACGTCCTCTTTAAAAATTGAAACGTGGCTGAGCATCAACACTTTCTGGGCCATTGTTTTGTCCTGAGCGTTCAAGCAGTTCAGCAACCTGGAACGCCATTTCAAGGGACTGCTGATGATTTAAACGCGGATCCACTTTTGTTTCGTAGCGGCGACGAAGCGCATCATCATCAATATGCTCAGCGCCACCCATCACCTCGGTGACGTCATCGCCAGTCAGCTCAATATGGATACCGCCAGGCACAGCATCGTGACCTTGAAGAACCTCAAAGAAACCTTCCACTTCATCCATAATCGTGTCAAAGTGTCGTGTTTTATAGCCTGTCTCAGAATTAATCGTATTACCGTGCATAGGATCGCTTACCCACACAACAGGGCGACCATCTGCATTAACGGCATCAACTAATGCTGGCAGACTAGAGCGAATATTACCGGCGCCCATACGGGTGATCAAGGTAAGTCGCCCTGGAATACCCTCGGGATTCAACTTGTCAATCAAGGCCTTCACATCATCTGGAGAAGCTCCAGGACCAATTTTTACGCCAACGGGGTTAAGCACATGCGACAAAAACTCCACATGGGCACCGTTAGGGTCGCGAGTGCGTTCACCAATCCATAGGAAGTGTGCGGATGTGTCATAAATATCTCCAGAACGAGAATCAATTCTGGTCATCGCCGATTCGTATTCAAGAAGCAGAGCCTCGTGCGATGAATAGAAATTGACAGTACGCAGCGCCTCAAAATCGGTGCCAGCAGCTGCCATGAACTTCATCGCCTTATCAATATGTTGCGCTAGAGTATCGTAGCGTTTATAGGATGGATTCGTAAGAAATCCTTTATTCCATTCATGGACGCGTCGCAGGTCAGCGTAACCTCCCTGGGTAAAAGCGCGAATAAGATTCAAACTGCTGCCCGAACGGTTATACATATCTAAAAGGCGGTCAGGATTAGCTCGACGAGCTTGCGCACTGAACTCGTAGTCATTGACAGCATCGCCTCGGTAGGATGGCAATGAAACATCTCCACGTGTTTCGATATCGCTGGAGCGTGGCTTCGCGTATTGGCCAGCCATACGGCCCATCTTAATAACTGGTGTTGAAGCTCCGTAGGTTAACACAACAGCCATTTGAAGGATGGTCTGAATTTTAAGTCGCAGCCTATCGGCCGTGGACTCAATAAAGGTTTCTGCACAGTCGCCACCAGTTAACACAAACGCATCGCCATTGGCAGCGCGTCCCAGACTATCAAGCAGCGAATCGACTTCTCCGGCAAACACAAGAGGCGGTCGCGTGCGCAGTTCTGTAACAACACGATGCACATGCTGCGGATCTTCGTATGTGGGTTGCTGCAATGCGGGATAGTTCCGCCACGTATGAGTTACTTCTTGTCCATTCATACCTCACACCTTAACCCGAAAAGCTATCAAGTAGCCAAACTGTTCGCCTAGTGATAGGAAAATATGTAAGTATGCAGTATGCCTTCACTTAGTAGTGATACAAAATGATGGTAGAACCGCTTTTCACTTTTTGTCCGCCCGCAACACTTTGATCAAAAACAACATTGGGTACGATGCCGGGTGAACGTGACTGAACCTCAACATGGAACCCCAGTGACGATAGTTTGTTTTTCGCTTCTTCCATTGGCTTACCAATCAGTTGAGGCACCTCAACCATTTCAGGCCCCTGCGAAAACACGTAGTTGACAGTATCACCCTTATATAGGTTGGAACCAGCCTGCGGATCTTGAGAAATCACATGATGACGTTCCACTGAATCAGAAAAAGCTGGCGTTCCCTGTGATGTCAGGCCTGCATCTTCAATAATCTTCGAGGCTTCCTGTGTTGACTTGCCAGTAATATCGGGAACTTCAATTGGTTGACGTCCTTTCGATATCACCAGATCAACAGGGCTGTCATGTTTAATGGATTCACCTGGTTGAGGATTTGTCAACAAAACAATGTCTTTTTCAACAGTTTCAGAATATTCTTCGGTGATTTTTCCAACACTCAGTTGAGCTTCTTCAATGGCGTGGCGTGCCTTATCCTGTGTCATACCTACTACGGAGGGCACAGAAACAAAATGGACACCGCGCGAAATAACAAGTTTTATTGTAGATTGTTTCTTTACGCTTTCACCTTGTTTGGGGAGTGAAGAGATAACGGTGCCCTGAGGTACGGTATCAGAATAATCGTAGGTAAGATGCGGGTGGAAGCCATGTTTTTTCAACACTTCAACAGCGCGTTGCTCAGAAAGCTCTGTTATGCGTGGGACAGTTTCGTAGGCACCAGGACCTATGAAGAAATACCAGGCTACACCTGCCGCTATCAACAGCAAGCTCAGTAAAATAGAGATTCCAACAATAATTTTTCGACGTTTTTCTTGCGGAGTTTCTGGTTTATCATCACCTTCAACAATCATTGGTAACGCCGCTGTTCCGTGACCGTAATCAAACACCTGCGTTGTTGCTGAAGTTAAGGGAGCAGTGTTGTTGGCAGATGCTGTTGGATGCGTTGTTGTCAAAGGTGCGGTTCGGGTCGTATCACCAACCGTTGCCTTACGTGAGGTTTTCATGGGAGATACCTTGGCACGGCGTGTCAATACGTCCTCACTAAGATGAAGTCGCACAGATTGAACGTAGTCAAGGGCAATAGCTGCATCGGCTGGCCGCGGGTCAGGATCGCGCGACGTTAAATCACAGATAAGCTCCGAGACTTCTGCGGGAATCCATTCAACCTGCTTATGAAGCAGTGGAACATCTTCGTTAACATGTGCCCACGCAATCTGGATAGGTGTCTGTTGTGCGTAGGGAGGTTTACCTGCCAAAAGCTCATAGAGCATAATACCTATGGAATATACATCGGTTCTGGCATCGATTTCTTCAGCTGATATGAGCTCTGGAGCAAGATAGGCAACTGTTCCTAGTACCGACCCGGTGGATGATGCTGTTGCATCAGAGATAACGCGTGCTAAACCAAAATCAGCGACTTTTGCTTGGCCATTAGGGGCTATAAGCACATTTTCCGGTTTCACATCACGGTGTATAAGCCCTGCTTTATGGGCTACAGCTAAGGCTTGAAGAACTTCTTCGATAAGGTCAAAAGCATCGCCAACAGTAAATGTTGTTCGTTCATGTAATACTTCACGCAGATTGGGCCCGTGAACATATTCCATCACCAAGTATCCAGCACCATTGATAACACCCTGATCATAGACACCCACAATACCAGGATGTGATAGACGGGCAACTGCGCGTGCTTCACGGCGAAAACGCTGAACAAGATCGGGGGATTGAGCCAGGTGCGGATGCATAATCTTTAGCGCAACGTGGCGGTCAAGGCGTTCATCAAGGGCCTTGTACACTGTTGACATACCGCCCAGGGCTATAACAGAGAGTACTTGGTAGCGTTCATCAATGACGGTACCGATATAGGTATCGTGGTGCGGCTGTGACGTATTATCGCTGTGTGAGTTTGTGTCTGAGTGAGGATCTGGAAGTTGAGTATCAGACGGGGTGTGTCGGGGTTTTCGCGTGCGAGGCTCACGATCAATTTTGACGGTATGGGAAGGTAGTGGATGAAAAATCGTGTGGTCTTGTTCATCCTGGGGTGATGTATGGTCAGTTGTATCCTGGGTGGTGGGATCGCTGTGGTATGTTGCCGATGGGGTAGTGGTTCCGTTATGAGTATCTTTTTCAAACGAAGCAAGATCGTAGCCTTTAAGTGCTCCGCGCTGGTCAGGGGAAAAAGCTGGTGGGGGGCTTATCATTGTGTCATCGTGTTCAAAGGCAAGAGCGCCCTTTGCTTCATCACTGATAGGTGGTATTTTACCTGTATCAGTAAAAGAGGGCGATGCGCTGGAGCGTGGGGGCGCAGAAGGGTCATTAGCCAAAAAAGAGTGTGTTCGACCTTCAGCTGACTCAGAAGCGAAGGCTTCTTCTGGCATCTGTATGTCTGCATCCTGAGAGCGTGCCGAAGTTTTTTTTCGGAATCGATGAAATAATCCCACGGTCGCTATTCTACGTGGCATTGATGAAAAATGCGCACTTGGCTTCGGAGTGGTTTAACATCACCGCCACAAAGTCAGGTAAACTGATGGCATGGAGTGTTATCCGTTACCTGATGTGGCCACTATGCTAGGTGTGCCTTTTCCAAAAGTCCGCCAATACGTTCGCGACCATCGCCTGCTGTCTATGAGCAATGATGAAGGTATCACATGTGTACCCGCACCTTTTCTGAGAAAGGTTGATGACGGCTTTGAGCTTGTTGATGATGTGGCAGGAACAGCGATTATACTGATGGATGGTGGTTTTTCGCAAGAAGAAGCCTGCCTGTGGATGATAAGTGAGCAGGATCTTCTTAAGGGCGATGTACCTATTGAGGTTATCCGAAATGGTGGTTATCACCGCGTTAACCGCGTTGCTTCAATGATGGCGTTTTAACAAGTAGTGCGCGCGGTGAACAGTAGTTCATGCGACCTCTTCACTATCTCTTGTGAGTAAAAGCCTTCCCCCCCCCACAGTGGCTTGGTCTGCTAGTGAAAGGGGAGAGGGAAACTTCCTTGCAAGAGTTCTTGAGCTACGCAAGACGGTTGATCAGTTGTTCACCAAGTTCACCTAGAATGGTTCTTCCCTGGCTGGGTTGACAATTATTGAGGGCGAGGTTTCCCTGTTCGCGGTAGTGCTGTATCAGATTTTCGTGTTGTTCTAACGCTCCGCTTGTCGTCATGATGTCAATTACTTGCATAATTTCTGCATCGGTGCAGTGGGGATTCCCCAATACGCTGCACAGGAACTGTGTTTGTTGAGCATTAGCATTTTTTAGTGTGAAGGCAATAAGTGGTGTCTTTTTACCGGTGCGAATATCATCTCCAGCGGGTTTGCCTGTTACCTGAGAGTTGCCACATACCCCCAATTGGTCATCACGCAGTTGGAAGGCTAGGCCCCAAGGTTTGGTGACAGCACGAATACTGTCGAAGACCTGTTTATCGCAACCACTGAGCAGTGCACCCAAAATAGTTGGATGAACAACCGAATAGTTGGCTGCTTTAATGGTGAGTACATCCATGGCATCGTTGAGCGATACCTGGTCACAGGTAGTGGCTTCGTCGGCACGAACATCAAGGAATTGTCCGATGGCTACTTCGGCAGTCATATGAGAGAAATGGCTGATGACATCAATATTGCCAGTGCGCGCAACAAGATGATCCGCCAAAGAAAGTAAAAAGTCACCGCATAGAATTGCTGCTTTTTCACCAAAAGCCTGGGGACGAGGAGAAGCCTTTGCAAAAGCATGAGCATAGCTGCGGTGAAGAGAGGGTGCTCCACGACGTGTTTCGGCTTCATCAATAATGTCATCGTGTACCAGAGCAGAGGCTTGATAGAACTCTAATGCGCAACAAAGATACAACAGATTTTGAGGAAGCTCGGTTGTGTAGTCGAACTCACCTTCTGGAGTGTTAAGAAGATATCCGGCAATGCTTAACAGTGCTCGCGTGCGTTTTCCAGTCGAGATAAAATCGTGCAGAGGAAAAAAGAAGTCATCTGACCAGGCAATATGACGCCATGTCGTTAACTCTTGTTCAAGGAGTGAAACAACGGCTTTATCGATATGGTGCTTCCAGTGTTCAAGGTTAGTCATGGTTCCTACTGTATAAAAGATTCGCCATTGAGGGAATAAATGCGTTCGAATCGTTGTTTACATGCGTGACAGGATATAATTTCAATTTGCACCTGGTGGTAAACGCCAGATTGAAATTGAATAAGAGCATTGCGCGAGGGGAATAACAAAGAGTGAGTACCACTGCACAACCATCTGCCAAAAAATCAGATGCTGCTGCTTCGGTAGCAGAAAAGAAGACAACCCGGTCCACAAAAGTAACGTCAGCAAAGGCGAAGTCCCCATCCCGACGGTCGGCAAGTACTGCTAAGAAGACCACTGAAGCTGCGACGAAAAAGACCGCAACGTCAAAGACTGCCGCTGCAAAGACAACATCTGCTGCTAAAAAGGCGACTGCATCGAAAGCCTCTGCAAAGAAGTCTACAGCAACAAAGACAACGGCAACGCAATCAAGCACAACAAAAGCCGCAGCAAAGAAAACAGCAGCAGCAAAGACCGCCACGAAAAAGGCGACTGCATCGAAAGCCTCTGCAAAGAAGTCTACAGCAACAAAGACAACGGCAACGCAATCAAGCACAACAAAAGCCGCAGCAAAGAAAACAGCAGCAGCAAAGACCGCCACGAAAAAGGCGACTGCATCGAAAGCCTCTGCAAAGAAGTCTACAGCAACAAAGACAA
>JAUNVQ010000052.1 GCA_030540715.1 Actinomycetaceae bacterium
GACAGTAGGTGTCAAAACCGTGGAGATTGAAAACGTTCCAACGACGACTCCATGGTTGCCTATGACTGGTGGTCCAGGTATCATCCTGCTGGTTATCGCTGGTATCGCAATCATTGCAGGTGGTAGCGTTTACGGGCTTCGCTCACGAAAAGCAACCAAGTAGAGTGTGCATAGGATAGTCAGGAAGAATCCATGCGATATGACTGATCTTCTTGACGACCTTCGCCCTCTGAAATAAAAATAGTGGTGGTGCCTTCAATAGATGTTGGTGCCACCACTATTTTGCTCCCTATACCGTTAGTGAGGGGATATGTGTTTTACAATGGATATGTAAAAGGAAAATGAAAGCATCGTTAAACAGATATGGCACTATCAACACAAACAGCACAAGGCAAGCCCACGCTTGATAGTCGGGTTGAACGCAGACAAACGCAGCGCCAGCAACGCAAGCAACGCCTTGTTGCCGTCATCATTGTTAGCCTTGGTGTATTGACGCTGCTGTACCCAGTGGCTGCAACGGTGCTTAACAATCAAAAGCAAAAACGTATTGCAGATAACTACGCCAAAAATATTGCGCGTATACCGCCAGCAAAACTGGCGCAAACTGTCAAAGACGCCGAAGAATACAATGCCCGGCAAGGGGATGGTCCAATCCTTGACCCGTGGTTGGCACGTATTGCTCCCGATAATGTTGCCTACCAGGAATACTTGCACCAACTGGATGTCACCGAAGAAATGGGGAGGGTCACCATCCCAAAAATCATGGTGAACCTACCCATCTATCACGGAACCCAAGCCGAAACCCTTGAACGTGGAATTGGGCACCTGTTTGGTTCCAGCCTGCCCGTGGGCGGTAAGGGGACACATGCAGTCATCACCGGGCATACAGGGTTATCGAATATGACGCTTTTTGATGACCTGACGAAGCTGACGAAGGGCGATGATGTCTATATACAAGTTGCCAACAGGCGGCTTAAGTATCGCGTCATATCAACCCATGTTGTGCTGCCAACCGATGTGTCACTGTTGCGTCCCATTGAAGGAAAAGATCTGCTGACCATGCTCACGTGTACGCCCTACGGGATTAACACCCATCGCCTGTTGGTAACAGCCGAGTCGGTGCCTTTGGATGAAAAAGATAAAGAACTGATGGACAATCCACCTGGCCCACCGTGGAAATGGTGGATGATTGTTATCGTTGCAGGGGTAGCCATTTTGATTCCCGTACTGGCGGTACTGTTTAGGCGGCGTTGGCGGCAAAAGTCAGAAGATGAGCGTGATGGTTCAGCCGAAGGTGCAGATGACGGTTTCGCTGATGCTAAGAACGACGGATCCTATGCGGGTCATGAGGAACATGAAGGCAAGGCTTCCACAGTGAGTAGGCATGATGGTGGTAACAAGGGGGGCCGCTCAACTGTCGATGAGGGTGATGTCAGCGCGCTTCAAGTTGAAGCTGGCACAGAAAGCACTAATAAAGCTGAAAACGAGGCGCCTTCAGGTGATGGTAGCACCGCTTAAGATGGTGACCTGGGCGGCGATTCAGGTGTGGGATAGTGAGCGAACCGCGTTGCGTGCGGGTGTTTGCCTACGTGGATAAAACACAATAGTTTGCTTGGGCACAGCAAGTATGGGAAGAGCGGGTAGTTATGGTTTTGATTGACTTCGCTAAGGCCCATGCAGGCTAAACACCTGGCACTCACCTATGAGTCAATCACTGTGGTGCCTGTGTTCCCCGTATTTTTACGACACAAAGGAGTATTGTATGACAAGCAGCAGCGACCTACAGCAGCCCCCTCACCACCAAGCAATTATGAATGCGCTGGATGCAGCACAGATGATTCGTGTGAAGTCGGTACTAGTTTTCGATGGTGACCGACGAATTCTTACGGTTCGCAAACGTGGCTCCCAGTATTACCAGCTACCCGGTGGTAAACCTGAGAAAGAAGAATCCGCATGTCAAACTGTGGTTCGTGAAGTTGTTGAAGAACTGGGTGTTACTATAGACCCTGATGATCTGGACTACCTGGGGGCTTTTCTTGGAGCGGCAGTGAACGAGGCAGGCTGCCCAGTTGAATCCGAAGTGTTTGTTATGCGGGTTGATGGTGACTTTTCGGTTTATCCTCACGCTGAAATCGAAGAAGTTCGCTGGTGGAATGTTGAAGAAGCGCTGGAGTGTGCGCAGATCTCGGCGCAAATCCGCACCCAGTTTTTGCCCAAGCTTGCTGGTAAAAAGCGTTACAGTTTTTTCTTGGGAGCATCGCCTGGCAGTGTGACAGAGCTTCCCGATCAGGTCTATCAACTGGGTAATCGCCTTGCACGTGACGGCCATGCCCTTATTTATGGTGGTGGAAAAACGGGTTTGATGGGGCGTATTTCAGATGGGTTTTACAATTGCGGAGGACGGGTCACTGGCGTGACTATTCGCAAGTTGGTCGAACGCGAAATCGCCAATCCCGATGTCAGTGTGTTAGTCGTTGCTGAGTCAATGGCCCAACGCAAGCGGATGCTTATGCGCTATGCGGAAGTGATAGTCGTGTTGCCGGGTGGCATTGGAACTCTGGATGAATTTTACGAAGCATGGGCACTCAAGTATCTTGGATGCATTGACGCGGAACTGGTGTTGGTGAATGTGAATGGTTTTTGGGATACCTTACTTAAACTTATTGATGTGCAGATGCAGTGCGGTTTCATCTCCAGGAAGAAAAGAGAAATGGTGCGTATTGTTGATGATATAGACGACCTGTAACACAGAATATTTGTCAACAAAGAATTATGAGTGTGTGTTAAGTGATGGAAGTATGGCGAGCAAACAAACTATTGCCCTGGGGTGCAGCCTCACTATAAGCGCTGCAACTCCAGCAAAAGTTATATGCCCGGCCCGCACAAGCTCACGCAAACCAGGACTTCCAGCCCATAGAAAAGGCTCTACTCTGC
>JAUNVQ010000033.1 GCA_030540715.1 Actinomycetaceae bacterium
GATTTTGGAGGGCGAAAATCGCAGAATCTGTCATAACATCAGTTTACGCCACGGCCACTATTTTGTAACAAGGATAATCGCTGAACACAGGGTAAGCCCTAAGATGATTGCATCAAAAACACGCTGTGGAATTGCTGTCACCAACTTCTTTCCAATAAACGCAAATATGACAGCTATCACCGCTCCTATCCCAGCAAGCGGCACAATAGAGGTATCGATCGCACCGGCAGATACAGAAAACGGAAACTTCACCAGATTAACCGCAGCGAAAAACCATGCCTGCGTACCAATAAAGTATCGTATTGAATACCGTGAATTCATCAGATACAGCGACATTACGGGACCACCAGCATTGGCAACCATCGTAGTAAAACCACCAAGACTTCCCCACCCCAACCTTACGAGCCACTGTGATGATGCTACCGCCTTATTCGCACTATCATTTCCCGAAACTGGAACAACACCATCTTTCATACCGCTTCTTCTATCATCACCCGCATCACTATCACACGCCTGTACAACGGGTAGCTTATCGCTAGTTTTACGCCTAGTCTTTCGATAACGACGCACAATATCAACCACTGTAAATACAGCAATGATGATACCGATCACCCTTGCCAGCACAATGTCGGAAACATGCATCAGGAAGCCCCAGCCCATCATGACGCCCCCTAAGACAGGAATAACAAGGCGGCGCAACTCGGCCACATCTGCATCATGTCGGTATAGCCATACTGCTACAACATCGGCACTAATGCACAGTAAAAGAACAACCCCAATCGACAGCCGAGGCACCATAACCATCGCCATTACCGCTGAAGGCAAAGCCCCTAGCGCTGGAAATGCCGTCTTCGTCAATCCAATACAAGCAGCACACACAAAAAATGCCACCCACGCCACAGGCGTGAATGCTTCAATCATGTCCATACCTTCCACCCCTCCATGCATCCCCAACACTGTGCACCGCTGGCCCACAACACCTGCGGACAGCAAAAAGCACGGGACTTAGACGATTAATCGGAAGGAGAGGATCACACCTGCCGGAGTGCTTCACGTCTAAATCCCGTGCTTGAAGGGATTTTATTATGCGAGTTTCTTCAGAGCTTCAAAAGACTTGCGTGCATTATCCACCGGGCCTCCACCCGCCGGGGGTTCTTCATCAATCATGATGTCTTGTTCCAGCACGTAATAGCCGTCAAAGTTCACTTTATTAAGTTCCTCGACGATGGTGGCAAAATCAATATCACCTTCGCCGATTGGCGCAAACATCTCATCTTTGATTCCCTGTGACCAGGTGATCTCACCGGGCAGCAACTTGTCTGTCTTCGCCTTATGGCAGTCCTTTGCATGGACGATCTTGACGCGATCGGCATATTTCTTCACGATTTCAGCCGGGTCTGCGCCACCGCACAGCATATGGCCTGTATCCAGGCACAAGCCCACTTTTGATTCCTCAAGCATCTTAATGATTTCATCTTCGTTTTGAATCATCGTTCCCCAGTGAGGATGTAGGCAAGCTGTCACGCCAGCTTCGGCGCACACATCAGAAATCCTGTCCAGATTCTTAAACAGCGTGGCCCATCCTTCATCATCCAGAACAGGACGGTCATCATAGCCGTCACGGCCGGAATCCGCAGCCAAAATCAGATAGTCACCACCGGCAACCTTAAATGCCTCCAGCTCCTTTTTCACAGCCGGAATTGGGTCGTGATCCGGGTCGTGCATAACGGCAAGGAAGAACGCACCCACCGGCTTCAAACCGAACTTATTCACCACTTCGGCGCGTGCATCGGGTTCAACAGGCAACCATCCTTGAGGTCCAAACTCGGTGGCCGTCAAGCCCATATCTTTCATTTCCTGTAGTACACGCTCGGGTTTCATTTGATATCCCCAGCCCGGCACTTCACATACTCCCCAGCTAATAGGGGCACCTGCAATTTTCATTATTACTCCAAAAAAGTCGATCAAATTATTGTACGTTCTAAAGTGTGATGACTGTGCCTTTGCGTGCTGATTCTTCAGCTGCTTTTGCCAAAATCAGTGCTTTCACGCCATCTTCAACTGTGGGTCCACAGACCTTACCGGTTTCGACCCACTTCATAAATGCGGCAAGTTCGTTACCAAACGCCTGAGTGTAGCGTTCTAAGAAGAAATCCAGATACGGGTCTTGAGCAGCCGAAATCTCTCGGGTGTTAACTTGAACAGTTGTGGGACGCTTATTGTCAGCAACAAGCGAACCATCAGGCCCAAACGCTTCAAGGCGCTGGTCATAGCCGGTTGCACAGTGGCGTGAGTTCACGATGGAGGCTACAACGCCCTCTTTATTCTTTAAGAGGACGTAGGCACCATCAAAGTCCCCCGTGTCAGCTAACTCGGGGTCAAGATTTTGACCAATGGTATAGACGCTTTCAATTTCTCCCAAGAAGAATCGCGCCATATCGAAGTCGTGAATAGTCATGTCAGCAAAGATTCCACCAGATACACGGATGTATTCCTTGGGGGGTGCTGCCGGATCACGAGAAATAATGGCAAGCTGTTCTAACTTACCAATTTTTCCTTCGTCAACCATCCTATGAACTTTAGCGAAGGATGGATCGAATCGACGATTAAAGCCCAGCATCACCGGATTGGGGTTATCTTTCAGCTCGTCACACAGCGCCTGTGCTTCCTCGATAGAACCCGCGACTGGCTTTTCGCACAGTACCGCTTTGTTTGCCGCAACTGCTTTGCGCACATGGTCGGGATGTAGCGGCGTTGGCGAGCAAACAATTACTGCATCAATATCAGAGCTGAAAACATCGTCTTCGTTATCACATGCTTTTGCGTAGTGTTTATCTGCAAGCAGTTTAGCTGCACCAAGGTCGGGGTCGTATATAAGAGTGAGTTCGGCATCGGGATTTTCTGATACTGATCGAGCGTGGACTTGACCAATACGCCCTGCGCCGATAATGGCAAATTTCATCGTGTTACCTCTCCATTGAAGTTTGTATTTGGGTTGCTTTTGTTAGGTCGCTTTGACGACGCTCACCACCTAGGCGTCGTCAAAGCAAGTAGTTTGAATCTATTTTGCTGGCATAATAACGTCACGCACCAGCAGATCCAAATCTGCATCTGCCTGAAGGAACTGGCGAAGTGTGCGACGGCACGCACCGAATTCTTCGAATTCTTCCGGCGTCATACCGTCTGGCTCATAGGCGCGAACAAACTCTGGAATTGACAGCAGGGTTTTCATGATCTTGGGATCAACTGGGTTATCCATCCGGGGCTCACCGTCATAGTCTTTTGCATTATTGACACGCAATGCCCATTTAAATGGCGGTGAGATAACCACGTCGCCGCCAACGAATTCGGTATAGTGCAGCACATTGCGGAAAGCAGCAGAGAGCATACGTGCACGCAAACCACGTTTTTGAAACTCTTGGTAGGCACGCTTAAAAGCCGCAACACCGCACCATTCAAGATGGCCTGGATCGAGGAATACCTGGTCGCGATTGACAACGAATTTAATCCAGTCATCAAGTCGACCCACCATCAATGTCACAACGGGCCCCATTGTAGCAACATCTTTACCTTCTTCTTCACGACGCTTTAATCCTCGCTCAATGGCTTCGCCGGCTGCAACAGCCTGGGAAACACTAAATGATACCGTCACATTGACAGATACACCTCGGTAGGTGGCGTCTTCAATGGCCTCAATACCCGTCTTTGTCGCTGGGATTTTTACAACAATATTGGGGGCAAGACGATGAAATTCTTCCGCCTGGTCGGCCAACGCCTTAGCATCGCGATGTAAACGCGGATCTGTTTGTACAGACAGACGGCCATTACGTCCTTTTTCTTTATCAAAAATTGGTTCAAGTAGCTTTGCGGCCTCAACTGACATATCTTTCACAGCCTGCCAACCAATCCAGGATTCGGGGGCTGCTGGATTGTCCTTGGCAATTTTCTTGATCCTCGGTTCCCACACGTCGAAATGTTTCTTAATCGTTGTGTAGGCGATAACTGGATTACATGTTGCTCCAACACCACCAAATGAAATTGACTGACGCAATTCATCTAAATCCGAAGAGTCATTCCACAATGCAGTCTTTGTGGATCGAGCAACGTTAAGCAGAGGGCCTTCTGTGTATGAAATATCGGTCATTACGCATTCCTTCGTACTGTTCAATTATCAAGTAACCACCATTGGTTATCTGTGTAAACAATACTATGTCATAACAAAGAATATGTCAATGCCTTTACGTTGCTGTTAAGACAAAAGAAACCGAGTAGTTGTGCGCCCGGTAAATATGATCACCACATTCAACAATTCTTCCATTCTTATCAAAAGCGATACGTTGAACTAGCAAAACGGGCGCTCCACGTTTTTCTTGCAAAAGATCTGTCTCCTCTGTCGAGGCCTTTCGAGCACTGACCGTTTGGTGAGCACTGGTTACCTCTACCCCCATTTCACCCAGGGTTCGATAGAGCCCACCACGCATCAGGTCATCTTTTGCCGGGGCCACTTCGTCGGGAAAATAGTTCTTCAAAATAGCAAGTGGCTCATTATCGCTCAAACGTAAACGCACTGCCTTCACTACAAGATCTCCCCGATTAATACCCAGTTTATCTGCAATATCATCATCAGCATGAAGATACTCATAAGAAATAAGTTTTGTCGAAGGGGAATGTCCGGACTCAACTAAATCATCATAAAGGCTGGTCAGAACTGGTGAGCGATGAATTTCTCGCGGAGCAACAATTGTTCCCGCCGAGCGACGACGTACTACAAGCCCCAGTTCAACAAGGGTTTGAAAAGCATGTCTGACAGTAGGCCGCGACACCCCTAGGCGTTTTGCCATTGTAATTTCATCTTCGAAACGTTGACCTGGTAAAAATTTTCCTTCGGTAATTTTCTGCCGAATCGGCTCAGTGATTTGAGCATGAAGAGGAACATCACTGTTGCGTTCGATAACGACTTCCGGTTTAATCATCATTGTTCTACTATCCAGTCGATTGATACAGAAACTACGGCTAAAATGTTTCAATTGCTTTATTTATAGCAGAAATTGATAATGGTTCAAAACCCTTTTTACAAACATTACCCTCATTCCTCACAGAACAATACGACATATTGTTTGCTGCTCTCATAAAAAATCGCCACCAAACCTTTCCAATTCATCAGCAATTGTTATAAACTATGTTCTAACAAAGAAAAACGCTCTGTGGCCGACATAAAAAGATGACCTGCACGCGACAGGTTTGATGCCGCACCGTTGATGGTTCTTTGACATATTACTTACCACGATGACGTGTCATATAAAGGAGTAGTCGTGAGCATTGATAAACCCTACGATCTGATAACGATAGGCCGATGTGGGGTTGATATTTATCCCCTGCAGAGCGGTGTCGGTCTGGAAAATGTCTCTTCATTTGGCAAATTCCTTGGTGGAAGTCCCACAAATGTTGCCGTCGCCTGTTCGCGATTGGGACATAACTCAGCTATTGTCACCGGTGTCGGTGATGATCCATTCGGACGTTTTGTGAGAGAAGAAGTCAAAAGGTTGGGTGTTGCCAACGATTTTGTCGTAACGACACCGGACTTTAACACCCCTGTTACCTTCTGTGAAATATTCCCTCCCGACAACTTCCCACTATATTTTTACCGGGAACCTTCCGCTCCCGACCTGCAATTGTCTTACAAGCATCTACCAATCGACGACATCGACAGCGCAAAGATCTTTTGGATCTCGGTAACGGGTTTATCTGAAGAACCCTCACGCTCGGCACACATGTACGCACTCGAACACCGCTTGGATGCACAAAGGCGTGTAGCAAGTACTACATCAGCCCAATCCGAGTCCGCAAACAGGCTTGACCTGCCGCTCACAATCGTTGATCTTGATTATCGCCCAATGTTTTGGCAAAACCGTAAAACAGCCACAAGCTGCATTAAAGATATGCTTCCTTATGTTGATGTTGCCGTGGGCAACAAAGAAGAATGTGAAGTTGCAGTTGGTGAAAGCGAACCGGATAAAGCTGCCGATGCGCTTCTGGAATACGGTGTCAAACTTGCCATTGTTAAACAAGGCCCCTTGGGCACACTTGCAAAAACAGTAAATGAACGCTTTGAAATACCGGTCACTGAGGTGGAAGTTGTCAATGGCCTAGGGGCCGGGGATTCCTTTGGCGGAAGCCTGTGCCACGGCCTGCTACAAGGCTGGTCTATTCACAAAACAATTGCGGGCGCCTCCATTGCTGGAGCCATCGTTGCCTCACGTCTAGAGTGTTCAACAGCAATGCCAACAGAGGACGAAATTCTGGCGATTCTTGATAAAGGCGGTTACTAAGATGATGTCCTTTCGCGAGCTGATCGAACTTCGCACATATGAACCACACCTTATTGGCGAGGCCCTTGCGCAACGCCCCCGCCCACCTGCCTATAAAAAAGGTGAGAAAATGATGATAATTGCCTGCGATCATCCCGCTCGTGGTGCTCTTGGGGCAGGCAATAACCCGTTTGCAATGGGAGATCGCCAAGAGCTTCTTCAACGCTGCCAAGAGGCTCTGTCACGCCCGGGCGTCACCGGTTTTTTAGGAACAGCCGATCTTGTAGAAGACCTGACGCTTATGGGAGCACTTGACAACAAACACGTTTTTGGCTCGATGAACCGTACCGGACTTCAAGGTGCCCGTTTCGAAATGGATGACCGTTTCAACTGCTACGACGTAGCGGGAATACAGGCAAGTGGACTCGATGGAGGAAAGGTACTACTTCGCGTCAATTATGCTGACGTTGCCTGCGCCCCCACACTTGAAGCTACCGGCAAGGCTATCAGCGATTTGGCCGCACGCAATAAGATTGCCATGATTGAGCCGTTTATATCGTCATGGATCGATGACACGATTGTCAACGATCTTCGTAGTGAGGCAATGATAAAAGCAATTGCGATTGCCTCTGGCTTAGGTAACACGTCAGCCTACACCTGGCTGAAACTGCCATGTGTCGATAATATGGAACACGTTATGAAGGCCACTTCACTTCCTTCTTTAATTCTGGGCGGTAAAGTAGATAAAGAACTTGATGTCACGATGCAAAAATGGGCGGAGGCTTTACGCTTACCACAAGTAAAGGGCCTGGTTATCGGCAGATCACTTCTTTTCCCTCCTGAGGGAGATATTACACAAGCAGTAGATAAGGCGGTTAGTTTGTTATGACAATAGCAAAAGACAATAAACAGTATTACATTCCAGCGGGAACACTCACAAATGGAGCTTTCGACCTTGACCTGACCCCTGACAGGGCGGGCTGGGCCTGGTCCGGCCTCAAGATCCTTTCCCTTTCTCCAGGTCAAACACAGGAAATCAATTCCTTAGAGGACGAAGTCATCATTCTCTCGCTTGAGGGTTCCTGCGATATTTGTACTAACAACATGGTTTTTACTATTGAAGGCCGTGATAATATCTGGTCAGCGGTATCAGATTACGTGTATATTCCGCGCGATACGACCTATTCGATAACTTCGGCAAAGGGAGGTCGTTTTGCACTTGCCTCATCACGAGCTGATAATCGTCTTGAACCTCGCTATTGCCCCACCATCGAAGTGGTATCGATGCTGCGTGGCCGGGGTGCAATGACACGCCAAATCAATAACTACACGATTGGCAACGCGTTTACCCCCGACCATGTTCTTGTTACCGAGGTGTACACACCGGGGGGTGGCTGGTCTTCCTATCCACCTCATAAACATGAAAAAGACACCGATGATGAGCGCGCATTGGAAGAAATATACTACTACGAAATGCGCGCCATGCAAGAAGGCAGGGAAGGATTTGGGTTTCAGCGAATTTACCCCAGCCCCGACTTTGATATTGATGTCTGCGTTGAAGTCCATCATGGCGACACGGTTATTATGCCCTACGGTTACCACGGACCTACGATGTGCGCTCCCGGCTACGATCTTTATTACCTCAATGTAATGGCTGGTCCTGCCCAGGGAGCCCAATGGAAAGTCACCTTTGATGATGCACACGCATGGGTTAATGATGCCTATGAACAAGCGGCTTATGAACATAATCCGCGCCTGCCCTTTTATCCGATCTAAACGATTCAATCCATGAATCACCGTCACAAAACTATAGGAAAGAAGATTATGTCACCTGTTAAAACTGTGCGCCTTACAGTAGGCCAAGCAATTGTGCGTTTTCTTGTTCACCAATATTCGCAGCGAGATGGTATAAAACAGCGTCTTATTGCTGGGGCTTTTGGGATCTTTGGACACGGAAACGTGTGCGGAATTGGCCAGGGACTTTTACAAAATGAGGTCGACTCCACCCCCGACGGTGGCTCAATGCCCTACATTATGCCCCGCAACGAGCAGGGAATGGTTAATGCTGCCGCAGCGTTTGCAAAGGCTACTGATCGTATGCAAACGATGATGTGCACGGCATCTATCGGCCCAGGCTCTCTTAATATGGTGACCGGAGCGGCACTTGCCACAACGAACCGTTTGCCTGTACTGCTCTTCCCCTCGGATCAGTTTGCTACTCGTATGCCAGATCCCGTACTGCAGCAGTTAGAAGATCCGCGTAGTCTTGATGTATCGGTCAATGATGCTTTCCGCCCAGTGTCACGTTTCTTTGATCGAATTAACCGACCCGAACAGTTACTGCCATCACTGATGCAGGCAATGCGGGTTCTTACCGATCCGGCAGAAACAGGAGCCGTTGTTTTAGCCTTGCCCCAAGATGTTCAGGCAGAAGCCTACGATTTCCCAGTTGAAATGTTTGAAGACCGTATCTGGCATGTACGGCGTCCCGCTGTTGCCCGTGATGAATTACAGCGCGCTGCAGATATCATTCGCTCATCCAAACGTCCTTTGGTAATAGCCGGTGGTGGAGTTATCTATTCGCAGGCCAGTGATGAACTTCGTGCTTTCGCAACTGCAACGGGCATTCCTGTGGCTGATACCCATGCCGGTAAGGGTGCTATCAACTTTGACCATGACTGTGCTGTCGGTGGTATTGGATCAACTGGATCTCATGCCGCCAACCATCTGGGCGATAAAGCCGATGTTGTTATTGGTATCGGCACTCGCTACTCCGATTTTACAACGGCATCCCATACGCAGTTCAAGAACCCCGATGTTCAATTCGTCAATATCAATGTCAAGGCCTTTGATGCGGCAAAACATGCTGCCGAAATGGTTGTTGCCGATGCAAAAGAAGCGCTCATCGCCTTGAGGAAAGAGCTTTCAGACTATCGCGTTGACGATGACTATCGCACAGAGGTAGCGAAAGAACGCCAAGCATGGTGCGAGATAACAAGTGAATGTTATGGCCCTCATGACCAAGAGCTTCCCGCTCAAACTGAAGTTTTTGGCGCACTCAATGAAATGCTTGGCGAAAACGATGTGGTGATCAACGCTGCCGGTTCAATGCCGGGTGATTTGCAAGCATTATGGCAGGCAAAAACTCCTGTGCAATACCATGTCGAATACGCGTTTAGCTGTATGGGTTATGAAATCCCTGCCGCTTTGGGTGTGAAACTTGCCCTGCCGGATTCACAGGTTGTTGCCATTGTTGGTGATGGAACCTACCAGATGCTCCCTATGGAATTAGCGACGGTTGTCCAAGAAAACATCAAAGTCATTTATGTTCTTTTGCAAAACTATGGTTTTGCTTCCATCGGGGCACTTTCTGAATCTCATGGTTCTCAGCGATTTGGTACACGCTATCGCGAAGGTGCCGGTTGCGCACACACTGAAGATGGCGCCGTTCTACCTGTCGATATAGCGAAGAATGCTGAGTCGTGGGGTTTGAAAGTCTATCGGGTGTCCACAATGGATGAATTCAAAGATGCCTATCGCAAAGCTGAAGCTGACACCCAGGCGGTTATGATTCATATTGAAACAGACCTGTTTGGCCCCAATCCACCGTGTGATTCATGGTGGGATGTTCCTGTCGCCCAGGTATCGCGTTTAGATTCAACAGAAAAAGCTCGCGAGGAACATGATACATATCGCGAAAAATGGCAACGACACTACTTGAAAGCATCACACTAATTGAGTAAAGTGAATTGTTAGGACATAAGTCCAATATCAGTCTGATTGTTATGACATATTGGACTTATTCCTTCACTGCTACTAGGCAGAAACACACGAATAATCATACGGAACACCGTGTCCGGCAAGACTTGCGTAGATGCACACCAATAAAATGCGATGCGGATAATGCAACGAAGCACACCGATAAGTAATGGATTGCGCCAGGCACTTCGTTTTCCTTGTTCAGGTAACGGTGTTACTAAAAGGAGATGAAACAGATGGCCGAAAAGGTGCTTCACTGGATAGACGGTGAGCTTTGCGACGGCTCAGGAAGTCAAATCGTTGCAGTTGAAAATCCGGCAACCGGCAAGGAATTTGCTCAGTTTAACGTTGCGTCCGATTCCGACTTGGATAGGGCCGTAGCCTCAGCGCAAAAAGCCCAGAAAAAATGGGGCGCTCTTTCCATCGCTAAACGAGTCGATGTCATGTATAAGATGCGCCAACTTGTGTTAGATAACCAGGACAAGTTAGCAAAACTTATTGTCGAAGATCATGGAAAAGACTACTCCGATGCCATCGGTGAAATCCAACGCGGACGGGAAACACTGGATTTTGCCTGTGGAATTAACGCTAATATGAAAGGTGAATCCTCAACGAATATCGCAACGGGTGTTGACATTAATGTTATCCGCCAGCCGCTAGGTGTTGTTGCTGGAATCTGCCCCTTCAACTTCCCCGTGATGGTGCCAATGTGGATGCATCCCCTTGCCCTTGCCACCGGTAATGCCTTCATCTTGAAACCCGCTATGCAGGTTCCGCGCGTATCGCTGCTAATTGCTGAACTTTATCAAAAAGCCGGTTTGCCCGACGGTCTGTTCCAGGTACTTATTGGAGATAAAGAACTGGTCACAAGTATTTTAGAACATGACGGCATCAGTGCCGTATCGTTTGTGGGATCAACCCCGGTTGCTCGCATTATTCAAGAAACTGGCGTGAAGCATGGCAAGCGCGTTCAAGCATTGGGTGGGGCAAATAACCACGCCATTGTGATGCCCGACTGTGACCTGGAGTTTGCAGCCAAGCATATTTCAGCCGCAGCTTTTGGTGCGGCAGGTGAGCGTTGCATGGCATTACCAACGGTTGTCGCCGTAGGCTCAGCCGGTGATAAACTAGCCGACTACGTGAAAAAACATGCCGACGCTATCACAATTGGATTCGGTCTTGATGAGGGCGTCGAGATGGGCCCTGTTATTTCAAAAGCGGCTGAAGAACGCATTGTTGGTCTGATTGATGATGCTGAAAAACGCGGTGCAACTATTGTTCGCGATGGCCGTGGCTTCCGCCCCGAAGGTTATCCCGATGGGCACTTTGTGGGCCCCACGATTATTGATGATTGCCCGTTGGATGCTCCGGTGTATACCAACGAAATCTTTGGCCCAGTTTTGGTCATTGTTCGTGCAAAAACGTACGAAGAAGCTATCAAGATCGTCAATGCTCAGCCATTCGGTAACGGTTCGGCAATCTTTACGAACGACGGTGGCGTGGGTCGCCGTTTTGCACTGGATGTTGAAGCAGGCATGGTTGGTATCAACGTACCTATCCCAACACCGGTTGCCTACTATTCCTTCGGTGGCTGGAAGAACTCCCTTCTGGGAGACACTCACATCCACGGCCCAGAAGGCGTGCGTTTTTATACACGCGCCAAGGCTATTACAAGTCGCTGGCCAACCGATTCAGGGCCATACGAGGCAACTATGAGCTTTAAACGCGAAGACTAATCTTATAGCGCCTCAACAACTTCATTTTGTTAGTCTTTCTTGAGGCAAACAATAACAAACCGCAGTAGTAACAATATAATCGTTACTACTGCGGTTTTTGTTATCTTTTCGTGGGTATTTTACCCGGCATAAACTATACACATGAGGGCACATCACTTGATTCAACGATAAGCATTACCTATCTGTCGAACTAACAAAACAATGGCAATATTTTATCTATGTACTAACATATACGTAATCTACATCAGTGGATACATAGGAAAATAACCGATTTTATTATATTATGATAGGACAATACATTCTTCATAACTTCACAGGTGAGGTATGAAGCCTATTGAGCTATTCACCAGATCTTCTAAGGAGTCAACAATGTCTTCACCACGTCATTTACGAGTCGGCGTTATCGCCCTAGGATGGATGGGACGTCTTCACTCTGCCAGCTATCTGGCGCTCCCCCAAAAATTTCCCAATCTTGAGGCTACTTTGGAACTGGCAACTGCATGCGATCCTCTTGAAGCAAATCGCGAATTTGCACGGAAAGGTCTAGGGTTTCACAAAACAGTAAGCGACTACAAAGAAGTCATCAACGACCCCGACATCGACATTGTGTCAATTTGTACCCCGAACTATCTGCACAAAGAGATTGCGGTAGCTGCAGCAGAGGCTGGCAAGCCATTTTGGATTGAAAAACCGATGGGAATTTCCGCCAAACAAGCCGGAGCTATTGCCAAAGCGGTCCAAGACAATGATGTCATTACATCAGTAGGATTCAACTATCGCCACACACCTGCTGTTGAACAGGCACGCCAGCTCATAGCCGATGGCAAACTGGGTCGAATTACCAATGTTCGATGCTGGTTTATTGCAGACTACGCATCATCCGAAGACGGGCCTTTTACATGGCGCTACGATAAAGAACGCGCCGGTTCAGGCGTTGTTGGCGATTTGATGAGTCACGGTGTGGACTTGGTGCACTATGTCCTACAGTCACCCATCACGCAGGTCAATGCTTTAACAGACACATTTATCACCGAACGTCCTCTGCCGTTAAAAGCTGGCGTTGGTCACACCGGCTGGGAAGTTTCAGACGAACGCGTCCCTGTAGAAAACGAAGACTATGTTGCCATGATGGCTCGGCTGGAAAACGGCGTTGTGGGCACCTTGGAATCCAGCCGCGTCAGCGTTGGCCCGCGTGCCGAATACGTTATTGAAGTTTATGGCACTCAAGGATCGCTGCGGTGGGACTTTGAACGACTCAATGAGCTTGAAGTCTGCCTGGGACAAGACAACGGCACCATTCACGGCTATACCCGAGTACTGGCTAATACACACTTCCCTTTCTTTGCAAACTTCCAGCCCGGTCCCGGTAACTCTATGGGATTTGACGACATGAAATGCGTTGAAGCCTATCAGTTTATTCAAGGCATTTTGACCCATCGACAAATCGGCCCCTCGGTTGCTGACGGGTGGCTGGCGGCCGAAGTTGACGAGGCAACCGTAGCATCGGCACAGGAGGGCATCTGGAAGGATGTTGCGCCGGTAAGCGGATCGCTCACATTTAACCAACCGACTTTGTCATAATAATAGGAGCAATATTGATTGCAGCTGATTCCCCGTGACACGCAGTAATACTATTCACGGGGAATACGTGAGTACTTTTTATTCACGTCTTTCGTTTCGCTTTATCACAATTGCTTCACTTGGCCCCAACGTAAAGAGATAAACTCCTGAAAGGAAGGCACACACCCCAGCTACATAACTGTATAACAACCGCACTATCAAGGAGCCGCCCGTACCACTTAGACCACAGACTTCCCCGAAGGCCCGACGAGATGCACGAAGTTCAAACATATCAGTTACACGCATCATATGTTTTTACAGGCAAATGCCCCCTTGCCTCAGTTACCGTGTTTGCGGGGCCAACAGCTCCTCCATAAAGTGGAGCAACTTTCTACACTCAGATTGACGTAGGTCAACACTGACGTTCGCGTGCAATACTACTTGTCAGGCCCTTACCATGCATGCCCTCACCGTATACAGAGGAAGCTGCCATCCCAGTAGCACACACGGCTACAGGCAGGTTTGCCGGCGAAAACTTACCCTGCCCACGTCAACTCAACCAGACGTGATAGTCATACACGACACAATCGTCTAACACAACCACATATTCATGATGAACAGAGGTAACAAAGGAGTGCTTCGAAAATGAGTGAAAAAGAACTCGATCTTTCTATGAGCAAGAGTGATTTACGTGCTCTTGTCAATAAGACCCCACCCTCGGGTAAAAAACGGAAAGTTGGTTTCATAGCTTTTGTCGCAACATTGGGATCCTTTCTTTTCGGCTACGACACCGGAGTTATGTCCGGCGCATTACCCTATATGCAAATGCCCTATGGTGCCGATGGTTTTATGCTATCGGCCTATCAGGAAGGTGCCGTTGGTGCACTCCTGACGTTCGGTGCAGCCTTTGGCGCATTAATTGGAGGGCGCCTTTCGGACCGTTATGGACGCAGGCATAACATTATTATGCTTGCCATCATTTTTATCATCGGCGCACTTGGCAACACCTTTGCACCCAATATTTGGGTACTGTACCCCTTCCGCATCGTACTGGGCTTTGCCGTTGGTGGCGCCTCGGCAACTGTACCGGTCTATCTTGCTGAAACGGCACCCAAGCGAATTCGGGGCACTATTGTTGCTATCGACCAGCTCATGATCGTAGTCGGTCAGCTTTTAGCCTTTACCTCAAATTCGATCATCAATGCGCTATATGGTGGCCCACACATGTCTGTCAAAAACGACCCCACGGGAACTCTAAGTGCTGGCAAACACTCGTGGGAGGAAGTTATCAAGCTATCAGGTGAACACGGTGGCAACATGGACCACCATCACTGGTATGAACTCATCTCTACAATGAGTATTTCAGGCGGTAACGGCAGCGCATGGCGCATCATGCTTTTCCTGTGTACCCTACCAGCTATTGCGCTGTGGATCGGTATGCGTATGATGCCCGAGTCAAGTCGCTGGTATGTACAAAATCAGCGTTACTACGAAGCCGTCGGTGCATTGCAACGTGTTCGTGAACCGGGCAAGGATGAACCCATTGCCGACGAGATGGAAGAAATGCTGAACGCCGTCCGTACGCAAAGAGATATGCCTAAAGGTACATTTAAAGAGATCATGCAAACAAAATGGCTGCGCAAACTCTTTTTTATCGGTGTTTTTCTTGCAATCTGTAACCAAACAACTGGCGTGAACACCGTTATGTACTATGCTCCAAAGGTATTGCAGTTTGCGGGCATGGGGGTTTCCGCATCAATTACAGCTCAGGTAGCAAACGGTGTACTGAGCGTTGTTGGCTCGGCTCTTGGCTTGTGGCTTGTCTTCCGCTTTACACGCAGGCAGGTGCTCATCTCATGCATTGTTGGTGTAGCCCTCACATTGGCATTGATCGCTGGTGCATTTGCCTTCACTATCAGTCCGGCGATGGATGCCGGCAAAGTACCCCCAGCCTGGGCACCACTACTGGTTTTGGCTCTCATGGGACTTTTCATGCTCATTGTACAAAGCTCTAATGGCCCGGTTGTATGGACAATGCTAGGTGAAATGTTCCCGGCACGTGTTCGCGGTATCGCTAACGGTAGCGCCGTGTTTTGCATGTGGATGACAAATGCCTTTATTACCTATACCTTTCCAAAGATGATGGAAGCTCTTGGCGGCTCCATGACATATGCGATTTACGCACTGCTTAATGCCGCCATTGCGCTTGCCCTATGGAAGGTCATGCCCGAGACTTCCAAGCATTCACTGGAGGAACTGGAGGCCATGTTTGAACAGAAGTATTCCTAATATCAAATTTGGGCAAGAATTCCTCAACAATATGCTGATAAGGCCTCTGTGCTAACACGGTGCCTCCTTCCCTATAGCATGCGGTTGCCCTCCTGATTAAGCGACAGCGCAACCGCATATTTCTATGTTTTACCGGGCCAAACGTCCTTCTTCATCCAAGAAATCAGACACCTTTGATAGTACATAGTTCAATAAATGGGCCTTATGTCATAACAAATCTTTTACCCTTCGACCTACACTGAAATGGACGCTATGAGCTTTGAAAGATTGGAGAAGAAGCGATGAGTCCAGCAATCCCAGAAACAATGAAAGCAGCAGTTTTACGAGATCCTAAAGATGGCCTTCACGTAGAAACAATCCGCACCCCTCGCCCTCGTTCACGCGAAGTCCTCATTAAAGTGACGGGTTGCGGCATGTGCCATTCCGATCTTCACGTCTTGGGAGGAGCCATCGCTTTCCCCAAACCGGCAGTCCTTGGACACGAGGTTGCTGGCCAGATTGTTGAGATTGGGCCAGGCTGCGAAAACTATCCTTTTGAAGTAGGACAAAAAGTAGCCGGTGGCTTCCTTATGCCATGCGGAACCTGCGAAGCCTGCAATGCTGGACGTGACGACCTGTGCGCACCATTTTTTGACATGAATCGCCTCAAGGGTCTGCTTTATGACGGTGAAACACGCCTGGCAACAACCGATGGTGAGCCAATTGCCATGTACTCAATGGGGGGATTGGCCGAATATGCCGTTATTCCCGCAACTGCTGTTCAGCCCATCCCCGAGGACATGGACGAGGTTGCGGCTGGCATCTTGGGATGCGCGGCATTGACAGCCTATGGAGCCGTGCGACGCGGAGCAGACCTGCGACATGGCGAGACAGTGGCCGTTGTTGCCGTAGGCGGCGTCGGGTCAAACATCATTCAACTGTGCCGCGCCTTTGGTGCACGCCAGGTGATCGCCGTTGATATTGCCGATGAAAAACTTGAAGCAGCGCGCGAGCTGGGGGCCACACATGCTGTCAACTCTACAACACAGGATGCACGTGAAGCTGTCTTCGAGATGACCGGTGGCAAGGGGGCCGAAGTTGTATTTGAGGCTCTTGGTCGCCCACAATCATGGGAAACCAGCCTTAACATCCTTGCCGATGGCGGTCGCATGGTTCCCATCGGTCTTGGTGCCGGTGTGCAGACGGCACCGGTTGAGATTAATCGCCTGGTCAGGCGTTCTCAACGGATTATCGGAAGCTACGGTGCACTGACACGTCAGGATCTAAAAGAGGTCGTGCGTTTAGCTCATACCGGGGTGTTGAGCTACAAGGAAATCGTCAGCAGAAGATTTAGCCTAGATGACGCATCAAAAGGCTATGAGCTTTTGAAAAAGGACGGTATTAGAGGGCGCGCAGTTGTACAAATGTAAGCGCACTTCACTGAGTCTGTGGCTGCAAGGGGAGCATAATGCTTCGCGGTATATACCCTTTGTCTTATAAGTGAGTAGTTTATGTAGCCGCTTTTAGCACTTCACATGTGGAGTGTGATCATATAGACGAATCCCAGTTAGTGTTCTCGTAAAAGAACTTCTAGCTGGGATTATCTTTTTGTTACAACGGTAATGGCATGCTTTGTTGTTCTTTATGATTTCACACCAACATTCATTATGTCCTAACATAGCAATTGCAGAAATAGCCTATGGGATTCCTATTAGAACGTGAAACTGCAAAAAAGTACAAAGCTGTGCGGAGCACAGCAGTGTTCCGCAATGAACCAAGGAATACTTCCGTAGGGAAGAATTCTTGATCCACTCAACGAAAGGAACACGATATGTCGGCTATGACACTTGCGAGCATGCCTACACTGGGTGAGCTCTCTATCAACCATCAAACAATGTTTATTGCGGGAATTATGGGTGTCGTTGCACTCATTATTTTACTTATCGGCATCGTCAACGCTTCTGCCGCCATCGTTATCGCTTCTGGTATCTTTACTGCTGCCTCAGTATTCATCACACTGGCACTGCACATCCATGCGGTCGAAAACTCAACACACCCATAAATCCCCGCCACCCGTTATCAAGCGTCCACACCAAAGGTGTTGTGACGCTTTTTTTACTCCTTTTTTGGGTATGTCACACTGTTCCATCTCTCGATGCTCCGATATACCAGCAAAACTTCTCCGATATCTGAAACAATAAGTAGGCACGTGAACAGAGTTCCCCTCAACATAGAAGTCTGTTTTATCTCTCAATAGTCCCACTAAACTTTCATGTAAAAAAACACCGACTATCTCAAGAAGGAACACGCCACTCCCCACTCAAAAAATCGGATAAGGAAATGAAGAAGTGGGGAGCTACCCTAACGGCAACTCCCCACTTCGTGAAGTTATGCTAAGCAATCAGAAGCCTATATCCTACTCATAAAGAGCCTTCTTGATTTCTTCGTCATCCATATTGTCTTTGTCGTACCAATGGAATCCAGAGTCAACAAACTCATCAACTTTCTTGTTCTTGTCTTTAATTAGATCCACGGCAAGCATAACGGCATCGTAGCCCATCTTGTAGGGGTTCTGTGTTACTGAGCCAAAGATTTCTCCGTTGCGGATACGGTCAAGCTGGTCTTTACCAGAATCGAAACCAACAACAAGGATCTTCCCAACCATCCCCTTTTGCTTCACAACGTTAGCGGCACCTACAGCACCATCATCGTCGGTGGCATAAAGGCCTTTGAGTTCGGGATGACCGCTAATAATGGCATCGGTTTGCTGCTGAGCTTTTGCCTGGTCAGAATCGTTGTATTGAACATCCACCACTTTAATATCAGGATAATTCTTTTCGATTTCTTCTTTAAAACCATCACGACGGTCAGTACCTGTTACCGAGGTCTGCGAATGGCATACAATAGCAACCTCACCCTTGTTATCCATAGCTTCAGCAAGTTTCTTTGCAGCTTCTGCACCAGCAGCTTTATTATCTGTTGCCACGGTTGTCACTGGAATATCCGATCCGGGAACACCTGAGTCAAAGGCAACAACGGGAATCTCTTTTTGCCTGTACTGTTCCAAAGCTGTTGCTTCTGCCTCGGAATCAAGAGCGGCAAAAACCAAAGCTTTTGGATTCTTCACAAGTGCTTGGTTAAGCTGATCAACCTGCTTATTAACATCACTTTCCGTATCGGGGCCGCGGAAATCAACGGTCACACCCGCCTCTTTACCTGCATCTTCAGCCCCTTTCTTTACGGTGGCCCAAAATGGACTGGCATAGCCTTTCGCAATGACTGCAACAAGGTCTTGGCCACCTTCACCACCACCTGCGCCTGAATCACCGCATGCGGTGAGGCCGAGTGCGGCAATGCTAAAGGCCGCAAGAATCGCCATCTTTTTTCTCATATTTCACTCCTATGTGTTTGAGATTTACATACCCGATGTCGGTGACATCAGTCGTTAGTATTAGTTATCTCCGCGTCGAACATCCAGGTAAACTGCAGCAAGTACCACAGCACCCAGAACAATCTTTTGCCATTCTTCGGGAACACCCATGATGACTGAACCGTTACGAATCGTGGCAATCAGCAATGCACCGATTGCAGCGCCAAAGGCATTAGCGCGCCCACCCTGCAGTGATGCTCCCCCTAGAACGGCGGCAGCAATAGCGTACATCTCATAGGCCTGGCCAACATCAGGTTTGCCTGAACCCAACTTTGAGGCCATCAAGATGCCCGCTAAACCTGTAAAAATACCACCAAGCACATACACCCTAAACTTCCATTTACGTACATTGACACCAGAAAGCTTTGTTGCTTCTTCATTAGAGCCTATTGCCAGAGCATAACGACCAATCAAGGTCTTATTAAGCAGAATGTGAGCCACAATAATTGCTGGGATAACAAGGAAGAAGGCATTTGTAATACCCAGGGTTCGCCCATTACCCAGCCACAAGAACGGTTTAAAGTCCGACAGCGGCACTGCCGATGTTCCAGTAAGAACCAACGCGGTTCCCCATGCAACAAGCATCATTGACAGTGTGGCCACCATCGGCTGCATTCGCAGGAAGGAAACCAGGAAACCATTACAGGCCCCCAATAATGCACCAGAGGCAATACCTGCAGCAATGCCCACAATAATAGCGAGCCACTGAGGACCCGGCATGTTTGTCATTGTTAACGCTAGACACACCGAAGTAAAGGCAATACCAAAACCGGGTGTTAAGTCAATTCCTGCAGTCGCAATGACAAACACAAGCCCCAAGGCCAATAGCACATACACAGCACCGTCAAGTAATAGACCTGACAGGTTTGCCACAGTCAAGAAGTAGGGACTCATTAGTGAAAAAACAATGATCAGCGCGAGCTCCGCAGCAACAACTAAAACCTGTGGGGCATGAGCATCAAACCATCGCTTATAGGCAGATTCGCCCTTTGCTGCCTTCGCTTCTTGTGGCAGCGAAGCAGATGCTTCAACTTCTTCGGAGGAAGTTTCCGAAACATGTGTTTTCTCAGTCATTATGCCTCCTCGGCAACTAAAGAGTGGAACTGAGTAGCAAGTTCCATAATGTTTTCCTGGGTTGCTTCTTCGTTTTCCAATACGCCTGTGATTCTTCCGTCACACATAACGCAAATACGATCGGAAACACGTAGGACTTCGGGAATCTCCGAAGAAATAACAATCAATGATTTTCCTGCCGCTACTAGCTCATCGATTAAGTTGTATATTTCATCTTTGGCGCCAACGTCAATACCTCGTGTTGGCTCGTCAAAGATAAGGATGTCGCAGTCTCGGGCAAGCCATTTTGCCAACACTACCTTTTGTTGATTACCACCAGAAAGATTCTTTGCAAGCTGCCAAACTGACGGTGTTTTGATACTTAACTTTTTACGATACTCCTCAGTAATATCAGCTGTTTGCTTATCAAAAATCCATCCAGTGAAGTTTGACCAAAGTTTATAACTTGCTAGGCCAACATTTTTAGTGATGGGGTTATCCAGCAGCAAACCATAGCGCTTACGGTCTTCAGAAAGATAGCCAATACCCGCATCGACAGCATCGGCTGGGGAACGTACTTTACGCGTTTGCCCATCAATAGTGATGGTGCCAGACGTAATCGGATCGGCTCCCACCAAACACCGCGCTGTTTCTGTTCTACCAGCTCCCATAAGACCTGCAAAGCCTAAAATCTCGCCCTTGCGCAACTTAAACGACACATTACGCAACAATGTCTTTGAGCACATGTCTTTCACTTCAAGAACAATGTCGTCATCACTTAACACTTTGGCAGCAGGACGAATATCGGTATCAATTTCGCGACCAACCATCTGTGCAATAATGTCAGAGATCTCAAGATCCGCGGCATCTCCTGTTGAAACATATTTTCCATCACGAAATACCGTAATTCGGTCAGAGATTCTTTTGATTTCATTCATGCGATGGGATACATAAATAATAGCTGTATCTGGACTAATGAAGTCATCAATGACTGAAAAAAGTGTTTCAACTTCGGAGTCTGTCAAAGCTGCGGTCGGCTCGTCCATAATAAGAATCTTTGCATTGAGCGACAATGCTTTTGCGATTTCAACCATCTGCTGTGATGCAACTGTCAGCTTCGCAACCTTGATTCTTGGGGAGATTCCAATCTTTAGACGATCCAGAAGCTTTTGAGTCTCCTGATTCATTTTGCGATCATCTATTTGTCCACCCTTGATAGGTTCTCGACCAAAGAAAATATTCTGAGCAACCGTCAAATCGGGCATGAGGTTCAATTCCTGATGGATTACTGATACGCCGTGCTTTTGCGCATCTAAAGGGCCGTCGAAATGTACCGCTTCACCATTAATTTTAACGGTCCCCTTATTTGGTTGATGAATACCAGCAATCACCTTGATGAGCGTTGATTTGCCAGCACCATTTTCACCAACAAGAGCGTGTACTTCACCGCCCCTTAATTCAAATTGCACATCGTCAAGAGCAATCACACCTGGGAACTCCTTGGTGATCCCCTTTGCCTCAAGAAGAGGCACGTTAGCGCTCGGCGTATTAGGCTCAGGCACAACACTATCAACCATAGAATTTCCTTTTCGATTAAGACCCAAACAGCACCAGTGCCGGTCGGATCGGTGAAGCCGCATAATGCAGCTCCTGGATATTGTGTATGCAATCAGTTTTATCTTTTGCGGGCAAAACTGCGACAAACACATTCTGACGATAATAGAACGCGTCATGCAGTTTTGCAGATACCCCATGTATTATTTACGACACCGTAAAAACATGTTGTAATAACAAAGTTAATGCGACTCTATTGCTATGTCAAGCTATTTGAGTGCAGTTAGAAGCAACTTTATTGATTTTTTGCGAATTTTAGAAAATAAAAATTCTCTAAAGAAAAGTTTTTGTACTGACATATTAAAGATATATTGATAAACAATAATTCCTTAATACACATTATTAGACAACAGGTAAGCCTTACCTTTTAATCGTAATATAATTCCTCGACAGCTCTACTTTCTTAACCCTAGAGCTTCATCAATTTCATATGTTAGTAGATGGGATTTTCCTCAATGAAGTCCTATGACTTTATATTTCTTTGTCATTTCTATCAGTGCATTATGCAAAGTTCAGTTGTATCACCGAACTAACGATAAGGGCAATACATTTGCCCTTTGTTCTAACATCTCAGTCTCATCTATCCTGCGATAAGGGAGCGCTACTTGCAGTTTGGGAAGTAAACTATTGCTATCCTTAGACAATTGCACCTGAGTCCGCCCTCTTATAAAGTAAAAATATGTTTATTCATCACAGTCACTTTGAA
>JAUNVQ010000010.1 GCA_030540715.1 Actinomycetaceae bacterium
CACTACTATGGGATTGCAGATAAGACAACACCCACTCATCCCCACCCGGGTAAGGGTCATAGCACTTATCGCCTGGCTTGACATTGAAATCTTTCTTCCAATCAGCATAAAGCTGCTCAAAACGTTCCGTTGGATCCAGGTAAGTGTGTAATTGGTACATGTACACATCAGTACAGTATTGGTAGCAAACCTGCCACAAATCCGCACACTTATCCACACCCCACGTATGTCCCAAACTAGGCCAGGTGCAATAAATATTTCCAATGTCGTTATAGACCCAAAACGCAACCTCAGCCATCACCTCTTCAAGATCAGCCACATCCATCCGACACACCATTGGCCCATCCTTCTCGAAAATACCCAAGTCAAGAAACAGGGGAATCTCGGCATACGACAACTCGAGAATAGTCCCCATAAACGGGATATGTCTCATACCCACTCCTATTCAATATGAACCTTTCCATCTTTAGAAGTAATACCGTGCTGCGCGCAAAAATCATCATTGAAACGCGAATCAATAGTCATCCCACCCGACTTAGAGTACTCACGCAAAAAACACTACTGTCCCAGCGCCAGCAAATTTATCCAAAATCTTAGGCATAACCCAATGATAGCCATCTCATCAAACGGAAGAAAACCTAGGACACTTCTCTCTTTCCAACTAAGATTCCACCAGGTTCTCACAAAATAGGCAACCCTTTATTGGCACATTCACATGAGATGACAACTACTCCAAAGAAAATCTCTTATCGATGTTCTCTAGAAAATCATCCACATTTTCAGGCCGCCATGGATGCCAAACCCAAGGAGTAGGAATATCACAAGAAAGCTTTCTTAACTGGGAATCAATTTCCCGTGAATCCAATTGGTGCATTCCCAGCATATCTTCAAGAATACGTGAAAGTGAATCCGCTGACATGAAGCGAATCATTTCTTGCTTCTGCGAGTTAAATAGTTCTACTTCGTATCTCTGCCGGGGGTCCTTGTTGAAAAATAAGAGCTTTATTGTCCCAATGAAACCTTTTTCGTCTTCACGGATCTCACGTTTATAAATCTACCTAATACGTAGGTAATCCCACGTAGGCAACACTTCCGCAATTTCAGGGTCGCGGGTCGTATACATAGCCAGCATATCCTTTCACCTGTTCGCGTTCCATATTATAGAAATTAGATGGTTTTGACACTCCACCAGATCCGATATCAACTATTTTTTGCCTTCCAGCATCTGATAGTTAATCCACTTTTTGTTTAACCAAAGATCAACATCCGCTTGCACTGACGATGAGTATGGCCTCAAATATGACCCAATATCTTCAACAAAATCGGTGCCGAAAGCGTTGCGGATTGGCTCTGGTGTACCAAGGTAATATCCGGCATTGATTGAGTCTGCGTGCGGTATTACACGACCTGGCATGGATCTTCCCATTACTACTGTATTTGCGTGTGGGAAGGCAGTCACACTACCCGTAATCTTGTTCCGAAAATAATGCCCGCCAGACCCGCATCACCCATCAGCCGGCACCAGGCACCCCCTACGATACCCACCCTAGTGCGATCCGTTTAGCGATCAATACGGAGTTGCTTCTTTGAGTTTGCGTACTGTGGGAAAGGGAATCGACTGTGCTATGGGCGAACCGGGAGACTGTTTTAGTGATAATCAAGTCGATCTTGACTTCTAGTGCGTCGTGAATCAGCTTTGGAAGCCAACGCGGTTGGAAATGGAGGTACCTCTAGCACCTCTAAGTGAGTGCATACCCGTAAACTACCGATCCGCCCGCAAGGTAATTAGCTCAATTTAGCAGTCGATTTGGGAGCAGTAAGACTCGGCTTGTTCTTCCATGTCTGTTGAGACCCGCGCGTAGACCACTAATTCACGCTACACACACGGACTACTCATGCGCCACTGGCCATAGTCTTTCACAGTTACTATGAGCAACAAACATGGAGTATGTCAGGCATTGAAACAAGCGACTCCAGCTTTCGCTGTGGACACTAGATTACTCTTGGGAAGCTCGACTTTATTGACTACTGCCTGTTGCCATGCCTCGGTGGTAGCGACAGTAGCAAAGTTGGAGTGAAGGAGAGCCATCAGGGTTTCATGAACTTGTTCAGCGCTTGCTCTGCCAGCTTCGTTTTCCATGTGAATAGCACCGGTGGCGTCGCGCAGAACCTCGGCTTTGAAACCGTTCGCTACGGCTCCTTCGGCACTGCCAAGGATGCAGTTGTTGGTCATATAACCCACCAGAGTCACAGTACCCACATCCAGGTCGCGGCACCGCTGTGCTAGGTCGGTACCGTCAAAGACGCTTGCCAGATTCTTGGTGATTATTGGCGTGGTATCTGTGATCTGTTCTTCGATGCTGGAGTGGAATTCCCAGCTGTGGCTATTCTGACCAAATGCGATAGCACCGGTTGGATTCTCGTGACGGATGAAGAATACGGGCATGCCCGCTTTCTTGGCAGTAGCGATTGACTGCAGGATGTTTTGGAGGGATCGCTCTCGCGATGGGTACTGAATAGCGAGGTTGCCATCAAAGTATTCGTTTTGTACGTCAATAACCACCAGTACGCGCTTACTCATGAGCATGACCTCCTTTTAATTTGGTCTATTCCTTAATTATAGTAGTCCACGACTATGAAGCATAGTTTGTACCTTACACCGCTTTTCCACCGGTCATCATCAAGTTCCGTCTGGCATGAGTGCCGCAGCTTGCACAGCAACATGAGATTCGATCCATCATTCGTGACACCGTGAGATGAAGGATGATGTGGTGAGCCTGAGCCACCAGCCTCAGCTATCCCAGCCTCACACAGCAGAGACTTAGCACCGTAGGTGGCACAGATTTTGCACCATGCAGACCCGTAGCGTGTGCTGCTCTCGGGGGCACACTCGGGTTTGTCAACCCCGCTAAATATTTTGACACAGGCCCATACTTTTTGATGCCCCCCTCTCCCTCTCATCGAAACAGCCCCATCTGGACGATCAAATACCTCACGCGAGCACCTCCAGAAAGCCCTTAAGCACCAAGCTACTCGCACCTAAGCCCCAGTGTTTACAAGGGAAAACGCTTTTTCCCCGGCATAGAAAAATGCTGGATTTGAGCGCATCCAAACCAGCATTTAGTTGGTTGGTTGGCTACTGGTATTGATACAAACCAGACACAGTAATGATAACAATGAAACCTGTGAAAATGGCTGTCAGTAGGTATTTTAGGAAACAGAACAGGTACAAGGCTGCGTTGCCTGAACTGAGTGATACCCCGCAGTCAGGCGATAATGGTAACACGTAACAGAACAACCACCCCCTAGTGCTTCCAAAACAGGCTTTCCGCGTAAAAGTATCAATCGCGCGTAAAAGTTATCAGTATTAATCTGTGGCAGGTAGTGTAATCCCAAGACGTTTAGCAGTAGATGAATCACAAACTTGATACTCTCTATACTTCGCTAAGAAATCCTTATAGTACTCCTCGTTGCTTTCTGCTACTTGCATCGTATTAGTAATATCAGTAATATTGTTAATCCCCGAATCGTACAACTCTAGGCACTCAGTACTAACTCCTAATTGCAGACTCCCAAACTCTAGCCGTTGCAAGAGATAATTCCGCTCCGGATCCCACTGCACCCGATTCGGAAATCGTTTAACTTCTTCTCGCCATTGCTCAGCACTGCCATGTATTTGCGGCGAGTAGCGAGTTAAAGATGCGTGAGCTAGCAATTGATCAAAAACTGCTCTATCCAAACTTATTTCTAGGACGACTTCCTGTCCATTTTTTCGACCCCAGTCACTGCGGTATGCCATCCAATAAAATGACGGTTTAATCCACGTCATCCTAGTAAAACGAAAAGGCTTCACAAGTTTCTGTGCGACTAAAAGTGCAGAAGCGATATGCGGACTGTAGGCTTGGTAAACCGTCACTATATTTGCGGAGTATTGTGCAGATATTCTCATTTCTAACCTAATAACTAGTCAGTACTTCATCTGCCCCGCACACACATAACGCCCACTCTAGATCCCCAAGCGGGCATGGAAACTCAGGGATATCATGATAGAAAACAGCCATGCTATCACTTAATAATTCATATTTAAGAAATGGTCGCTTCACGTCAATGTCATACACTAAATCACACCAAGCCTCAATATCGCCCCTATAGAAAACTTTCCCCTCAAGCTCAGCGTTGAAAGATAAACCCGTCTCACGGTGGATACTCTCGGCTCTAAAAATATAGCCCTCCGGGTTGAAATGCCTAGAAAACCAAATAGGCACACTGGCTCTGAAAGCATCTTCTGTCAAAGAATCTTTGTCCTCGATAAGTCTGGTAATTTCCTCATACAGTGGTACAATTTCTCGAACCGAGCCAGCCTTATAAACCACCAGCCCCGTCCCAGAAAACTCAACCAAATTATCCGACTTGTATTGATTCATCATTACTCCAATATCCTTCCACTTCCCGGAATTAACCCATCCATAACACGATGCATTTCAGCCTGCGATATCCCATACGAGAATCTTGTTTTAGTTACATCAACATGCTGTATGGGAGCACCTCGGCTATTCGCTTGGGGAACAGCTCGCTTTTCAATATCAAGAGCGTTCCTTTCATCAATCTCGAACGCCAAAATGTGACTGTCGTATCCCTGCTCAATTCGTTTTGCATAAAACTCTCTACTACGAGCCTCATCACCGAGATTAAGATACACCCTGGACGCTCAGCATTCCATTTAACAATCGTTTCAGGCAACCAACCACGCGTTGCATACCTTCCCGATCCAATATAGACATCTGGATCAGGTAACGTATAGCGGCTAAGAGTTGGGGCTTTCACACCGATACGCTCGGCAACATCTTTACGCCCAAGGTAATATTTAGCCATTTTTGCGCTCCTTTATCGCCCAGATAAGGGCTGCAAGACCGCATAGGAATACCCCAATGCCACCAAGGATATTGAAATGTCCGCGTGTGATTGCGAATATGACTACAGGTGCGAAAATAATAGTTGCTGTTATGTATGTCGTTTTCATAATCTGTTATGGTTATACTGAAAATGCTTTGGGGGTTCAAGATACTATCTTTATTTTGAACCCCCACCGCTCTTACTTCTTTCGTTTCTTGCTAACGAGAATCAGTGCTGCGATTCCGCTAAGAAGAAGACCGATATTGCCTAGAAGGTAGGCAATGGTTTTCAGTACTTCAAAATATCCTCCTTTCTGCTTATAGAACATGTACACATTTTATATTATGTAATGTTAACTATTAGGCCACAAAATATAGAAAATAAAGGCCGCCCACAAACATGGACGACCCCGATGCGCTCCCCACACATTGCAGAAACGCTACAACTTAGCGATTAACTCATTCAATAACCCAACCACATACTTGGCATCCTTTTTACGCATACCAAGCTGAATCGCACACGTAGATGTAGCAGCTACTCCAAAACAAAACTACCCCTGGCACTAGGCCAGAGGTAGTTCACTGCTCACCTAAAAGACGGCGCAAAAAACGCCCTCCAAAAAGCTAAAAAAATTACTTCTTCGCAGCCGCAATGCGTTCACGGAACTTCGCAAGCTGTTCAGTAATCTCTTCAGGCAAGTGATCGCCAAACTGCGCAAAGTATTCTTCCGTATCGTCCATCTCGGCAGCCCAAGCATCCGGATCAATGTCAAACATCTTATCCCAGGTCTCGCGATCAAGATCAAGACCATCAAGGTTGAAGTCCTCAAACTTCGGATACTTACCGGTCACACCATCAATAGCGTCAACTTCACCAGCTGCACAACGCACAATCCAGTCAAGCACACGCGAGTTATCGCCAAAGCCCGGCCACATAAACTTGCCGTCTTCATCCTTACGGAACCAGTTAACCTGGTAAATCTTGAGGTTCTCGCCAAGTTCTTCTTGAATCTCTCACCAGTGACCCCAGTAATCCGCCATGTGATAACCACAGAACGGCAACATCGCAAATGGGTCCTGACGAAGCGATCCGACCGAACCTTCAGCAGCACTCCGCTCGGATGCAACAGAAGCACCAATGAACACCCTATGCGCAGGTTCATACTGCTCAGCCACCAAAGGAACGTTCGTTGCACGACGCCCACCAAACAGGATTGCGTCAACGGGAAGACCCTCGGGTACATAGGGGGTACACGAAAGGAGGAAACGTGACAAGAAAGCAAAGACAGATCCGCAATAAAATAGGCTTTTACCTGGAATGTTATTCGGTGGAGCTAGCGGGGATCGAACCCGCGACCTTGTCATTGCGAACGACACGCGCTACCAACTGCGCCATAGCCCCTGCTACCCAATGATTGTAGTTGCGAGACCCTAAAGAAAGCAAACTGAGACTGTATCGCCAATAACACCAGCCTTCAGCCTCGCCCTCTGAAAACATCACGAACGCTCAGGCTTTCCGAAAACAAATCCGCAGCGTTCACGCCAAACGCCAAACAGACAGGCCACAATCCCCTATCGGCGTCGCACAAACCGTGAACAAGTGGCACGTGCTTGCCACGCACCAGCGCATATCCGCTTCACGAAGGGTTATTGATTCGCGGCGCGGCGACGATCCAAAATAGAATCGACACGCGCGAACAATCGATCATCCGCGGTGTCAACAACGTCGTCCTTTTCTACGTCAGCAACAACTGTTGGCCTGAAAGGAACGGCAGGCACCTGGCTAAATTGACTGGTGGCAGCACCCTCTACCAGGTTATCCGAAGTGCGACGCCCCAGCTTCGGTTTCATATTGTACAGGGGTTGAGGCAGAGCCTGTGGCTCCCAGGAACGTGAAGAGGCACTAAGGCGTCCTCGTGAATCCGTGTCGTCATCAGTATCGGAGATAGACGCCAGTGCAGCTTCTGCTCGCTTCAAGTCCCCAGCTGTCATCGGCGCGGCATCAGCATCGCGTGAACTAAGATTCCCCTGGTGAATCGCTATCCATTTCTGCTGTGCTGGTGTCAAAGTAGACGCAGTAGTTGGGGTTTCCTCCCCCTGCTCTTGCACAGCAACCGATTCATCTTCACCAATGCCATCAGCCACATTATCAGTTACCCTATCGTCACTTGCAATCTCATCAGCAAAAGGAACCTTAGGCATCGTGAAAGACGACTCCACCTCATTCTCCGTCTTTTCTTCGGTTTTATTGCTAGCAGCACCCGATGCCCGCCACACCACTTTGGGAGCCTGCGCCGTGGTGGCGCTGAATCGCTGTGACTGAAGTTCTTCAATAATTTCCAGCGCACGGGCATCATTGCGCTGACCGTCAATCGCAGCTTTGCGCCCCAAAGCAAGGGTAGCAACCATAAGGACGGTAGGGATAGCCACAGACCACGCAGCAATCAACGACAGCACAGAAAGAACCGCAACGACGATAATGGCCAGCAGTTCAACACCGAAAATAATTAATCGGCGTTGGGCAGCAGCTTTTCGAAGGCGTATATGTTCCAGACGACGCTGCTGGACGTGTTCAAGTTGTTGCGAACGTGTCAGCTTGCCAGCAGGAATATTCTGCGTTGTTGGGGTCATAGTGGGTCCTCCTGGTCGGCGATGAATAATTGTGGTTGCGTGCATTGTTGCCCGCGGTGTCGCCTTATTGGCGTCCGATTTTGCAGGGGCAACCACGACATGGATTCCTGGTGAAAACCTGTCGTCATCGCGTGACTGATGTACAGCATTTCGTGTGGAAATAACGACGGGCATGATAAAGCCGCCAATACATGCAACAAGCACAGCTAAAGCAAACCCTGTATATTCCACTTCTCAACGATACGTGTGAAAGTAAGGAAGTATCGACAGGTAGATCGGTGTGTCGATCCTTCTCACACAGTTTTCTTTATCAAATCGCAACAATTGCAACACCAGCCACATTGTACCCTTCTTTCACAGGTGGCCGTGATAGCGTCCTCGTAAAAAATATGAAGCGCCTCAATGATAGCGACCGCACCTTAACGAAAAATTCAAGCGAACGAAATGCGCGGCGTGCCCCGTTGAGACAACCAAAAGACTTCCGGGACTGCGCCCACAACCAACGCAGGACGGCTCACGATTTGGCACAACGCAAAAGCATCAAAGGTCCAAAACACAACGGCACAGAACCAACCATGGGGCGCGCAAGAGGGCGAAGCGCGCGGCCTGTCTGGTGTGAAGCACTCAGTTTTCTCTGGAACAGGCGAAACATTATTTGAGAGGACGCAGCACGCGGCGTGCCCCCCCCTGAGACAATCAAAAGACTTCTGGGACTTCGCCCACAGTCAGCGCAGAGCGTGTTGCTTCGCGCGTCACCACCCACGTTGCACAACGATAATCTTTGACAACATCGCTAACGTGTCACTCCCCACGTATGCGCTCAAGTTCTGCAACCAGTCCCCGCTGCGGATAGACCTCGGCTGTAATGGCAAAACACTCATGGTCATACCATTCATTATTAACGTGAAGAAATTTTTTGCGATGTCCTTCGTAACTCAAGCCCAATTTCTCCACAACACGAAGGGAACGCCGATTATCGGGACGAATATTGATTTCAATACGATGCAGCTGCAAATCAGTCATACACACATCCATAGTCATCGCTAATGCTGCCGTCATCACCCCGCAATTGGCCCATTGACGATCTATCCAATACCCCAGCATGGCGTAGTGGGCGGCCGCACGGGTAATACCAAGAACAGTAATCTGGCCTACTGGTTGACCGTCAACCTCGATGATAAGCGGAACGGTGCGCCCATATCGAATATCTTTGGCCTGCTGCCAGGCAAGCTCACAAGTTGTTGGCACAAAGGTTGGATAATCCGAAGGAGCTGTTGCATCCCAGGGCTGTAACCATTCATGATTACGACGGCGAATATTATCAAGGGCAAAATAGTCACCAAAACGCATTTGCCGTACACACAGTTCATCAACTTCGCGTCCAACAAGTCCACGCTGCAAGGCACCCGTCTCTACCGCACAAATATCAAGGTAACGATACCTAGTCCACCAATCATAGGTACGTACAATCAACGATCCTGGATACATGATCTAGGCCGCATCATCGTCAAGCATCATGCAGTGCAAAATATCACCCGCCGACACCGATTGTACATCCTCGGTGACCACAGCCAGCGCATTTGCGGAGGCCAGCTCTGACAGTAGCTGCTGTTCGGGTTCCACGGGAATCTCGGCAATATAATCGCCATTTTTATTGCGCCGCACCACGGCACACACCATTTGTCGATACCCCAACGGGGATAACCAACCGCGATCAATACGTGCCCTCACAGATGAACGAAACAGTTTTTTTGTGCCCGTCATCAGCTTTAACGCTGGCCGTACAAAGATTTCATAGGCAATGAGTGCCGCTGAAGGCTGACCTGGTAAACAATAGATGGGCACATCATCGACGGTTCCATAACCAATTCGCTGCACTGGCAACATGTCAATATCTTCAAAATCAACCGTACCTTTTTCCTCCAAAGCCCTCATCACTGCTCCCGATCTTTGACTTCCGATCCCGCCGGTGACAATAATGACATCGGCACGGGCAATATGGCGTTCAATCATTGTTTGTACCGCGTGCGGGCTATCGGGAACTGAGCTGAACCGAGCTACTGAGGCACCGAGTTCACTTAATGCCACTGATAAAGCGTGGCTATTGGTATCGAATACGTGGTGGCCGCCCCTAGATTGTGCGTCTGGAACACGCGATGGCGAAAATTGCCCAATGTTATCGACCAGTTCATCCCCCACCGAAATAATAACAACACGTGGACGGGGATGAACACGGACTCGTTGAATTCCCACACCCGCTAATAATGCTACTTGACGTGCGTCGATACGTGTGCCTCTACGCATTATCATCGAGTTTTTTTCAACGTCTGCTCCTGCATGTAACATGTTGTCTCCCGCTAACACAGGAGTATGTATCCGCACCAACGCTGCGCCCTCATCGCTAAATTCCAAAGGAACAACGCAGTCAGCTCCCACTGGCAGAGCTGCCCCTGAGGCAATCCTGTAGGCCGTCAAAGCGTCGACACTGGCAGGTGCAACACCATCGCCCAGTTCTTTTAAGCGGCCTTTTTGTGTACCTCCTGAAGGCTGATAGTAGGTTCCATCTGCGCTAATATCAGCAAGCACACGTAATTCTAACGGATTTACCCGCGTGGCCTTTGATGTCGCACGCGATGACGTTGCATATCCATCGCATAGGGCGGTATCAGCCATGGGGCGCGCATTAGGGGCGTAAACATCATTGGCAAGGACGCATCCTACTGATTCAATCAGCAACACTTCCAGCGATTCAAGAGGGGCGGCTATCTCTAAACAGTCGCCTAAAACATCTGCTGCTAAAGTCATTCGTGCCGCCTTCCAGCTTTTGGTTCACTTTGGGAGATTTGCAGTTTACCTGTGTTCCTCTACTCTATCTTAGTCACGTCATGGGAGACTGAATATATGTGCCATTGCGTAAAATCGCCCGATCTTTTTGACCCAGTTGAAGATAAGAAGAATGAGTTACGAACATTAATCAGAGCTCAGCGTCAACGCAAAAGTACTGCCCTTCGCAATCAGGCCGAGCAACTTATTTGCCATCACCTGTCGTTGCTGACAAAGCCGTATTCGGTTATCGCCTGCTATGTTCCTTTTGGAACTGAGATCGGCTTGACCCAGTTTATTAATGATGAACAACAGAAGGGGGCACAAATATTGCTTCCTCGGTTAGGACCTAGGTTGTCGCGGGCTTGGGCATGGTTTAAATCATGGGATGACCTAGAGGAATCGGCGCCTGGGCGTCCTTTGCAACCCCGTGGTGAAGTCCTTGAGGCACAAGCTGTTGCACAAGCGCAATGTGTCATTGTCCCAGCTTTGGCTACCGACCGTAGCGGTACTCGCTTGGGTCAAGGTGGCGGGTGGTATGACAGAGTTTTATCATTTGTGGAGGACGACATTCCGATCGTGGCGGTTCACTACGATGAAGAATTCTTCGAGACAACATATTTGCCATCACTTCCTCACGATCATCCAGTAACAATCAGCGTAACACCACATCATGTCTACCATGTACGGCCACATCCGCATGACTGATATAACAGAGGCACCGGCCGATGCAGCAATGACAACAGCATGTGTGTCCACAATTGCAAGATAAAGTTGGTGTTGATATTTTTTGTGGATAAATCCCTCCAATACAGATGCCTATGCGATTATCTGTTTATGGCTAAGAAAAATCTTATTCCCTCAACACTCTTACACAGGCTGACAGCAATAACATGGCGCTACCGTCACATAGTTGCTGCATTGGGTGCCTGCTTGATCGTAATAGGGATTACCAGCACTGTTTCTGCTTATATTGAAACTCGCGCCATTGTTATCACCACTGAATCTATTGGGGTTGGTGAACGCATTGAACGCTCTGTGTTGAAGGTGCGCTATGTTGCGGCAAAAGATCTTCCGACAAATGTTGCCTCTAGCGTTGAGAGTATTCTTGGGCGCTATGCCACTGTGAGGATTCCTCAAGGTGCGCTCATCGTTTCTGGAATGTATAGGGATACACTTCGGTCGCCACCAGGCACACAAATTGTCTCAATTCCCATTCATCATCTCAGCGCATCGGTAGTCCAGCAAGGGGCACGTATTGAACTTTTTACCCCTCCTAGTCTTGCAGATGGCCTTCCAGAAGAAGGATCAGAAGATTCGATGCCACGGACAGCTAATAGATTTGACAACCAACACGAAAACAATCCTGATTCGGGCCCCCATGGGTCTCCTCCCGGCTCACCTCAAGATGAATCGGCTGACCCCGTGGACTCCGTACCGCCAACAAACCCCAAAGTCTTTCAAGGAAGCACTAACACACGAAGTATCACGGTAACAGTACTTGCAGTCAATGATGACACGAGTAACGGAGCGCTGTCACAGCTCAGTAATGATGATCAAAGTATCTCCGCTAAAGTCATTGTTTCGCAGTCCGATACCTCACGTCTTGTTGATGCCGCATTACAGGCTCCGCTTTACGCTGTTGCTCAGGGAGAACGTTAGCACTGAAAGTTTTGAAGTAGTATGATACCTCACTATGAACAATCTGAGCGTGACGTTAACAATACCTGCAATTACGAAGGCAAGATAAACTCATCTAGAATGCAGGGAGAAGGATGGAAGGTATGGAATGTCCTTTAACCATGCCCATTCACGAGAGGAATAGGTAATATCCAATGAAAAAAGTTACGCGTATCCCAGACACAGTGGCAGATACAGCAGAAACAGCAAAAGGCTTTCTGGCAGGATTCAAAGAATTTGTTTCACGTGGCAATGCCATGGAGTTAGCTGTTGGTGTTGTTATAGGGGCAGCATTTTCGGGTGTTGTTAACGCTATTACAGACAAATTCATTAACCCGCTTGTTGCAGGCCTTGTTGGTGAACCAAACTTCGATGATGTTTTAGCATTCAAGTTAGGCAGTGCCGTAGTTCAACCAGGTGCAATAATAACAGCATTCGTCAACTTCCTATTGGTTGCTTTGGCTGTGTACCTGCTGATCGTGATACCAATGAACAAGTTGCACCGTAAAAATGAGGAAGATCAAGAAGACGACGATCAAGATGAGCAGCTTGTAGTGCTCACAGAAATACGCGACATCCTCAAAAACGGTGAAGATCCCCATACTGTTACCACATCGCATTAGTACGCGAAACCTATACTGGTAAGTATCGTAAGGAAAAAATTATTGATTACGTCCATACCAATGCGGAGGAAGCTCCTCTAAAAGACGTCTGTCCTCTGGCGAAAGCTCAGCATCGTTATGGCGTTTCTTTAACCTGACACGGTGTTCAACAGTTTTCTTGGCGCTAGCATCACAGCTGCTAGCGCCACAATCTTTACTTCGCTGACGTTGCTTATCCACTCGCGACAGTTTTTGAATCATTGGTCGCCGACGAAATGCTGGTGTTGTCATTTGTTCTTTTTATAGTCACTGACAATATGTTTAAGCACTGCACGCACCTGATTCGTATTTTCGGTAAGCTCCAATTCTCGATATAGTGCTTTGACAAGCTGGCGTGTAGTGCGACGTTTTCCATCAGAATCAATCCATGCGGTCACAGCACGCAACTGTTCATCCGTATAGGCAGCAACAGGTAAACCTGGGGCGACCTTCGGTCGCTGAGTACGGGCATCATCATTACCAGTAGCTTCGTCCTCTTCAATGATTTTTAATGCAGGCTCTTCCTGTGTCACGGTTCCCTGATGCGACGGCGTTGGTGTTCCCACAATATTGATGAAATCATCGCTAATTCGTGTAGGAACCCTCCCCTTTTGCTTCTGCACGGATTCCGATTCCACAGGTGGATACTTCCCTTCACCATGTTCACCTGATACCTCTGACACATCGTCTTGTACCTGCAAGTGTTGTTGAAGCTCCACGTCTTGCTGGGTATCATCGTTGTCGCTACCTTCAGGCTGAAACTCTTGAGGTACAGACATATCATCAGTATCTACTTCATCACTGGTATTCGTGTTGTCCACAAAAATTTCAGCAGATGAATCATCAACAGAGTCGGTGTCAATATTCTTCTTCGTCGCATGTTCACTATCTTGAACTGAAGCCTGGAGCGGCTTGTGAAGAGCTGGAACAACACCAACGCGTTCATCAACAATGTCAAGGACTTTCTCAACAATAATTTCTGCCTCACGTTGAGGATCAGAAAATACGCCGGTGGAATACACCATATGCACATTCCAGCCATAATCTTCAAGGCGTTCCTTCCAGTGACGCTCTCGTCTACGTAAAGACTGTTCACTGACATAGTCAGGATTATCAGTAAGAACAGCCAATAGTAGTTCACCCTCAATATGAGGATGTCCAATAGCCAAAGGAATCTTCATCCCCATAGGTGAACCAACATTAGGAACCACCGTCAAACCAAGATCGAAAAGACGCTCCGCCAAATCAACCAGTAATTGGTCTGGCATATTATCCTCTTCAGAATCCCTATCGTAGGGATCCACAATAATGCTGCTTGCATCATGATTCTTCACACTTTCCAAAAGATCGATCAGCATATGAGCACCAGCGTCATCACCCAAGAAATTACGGTCAACGTCATCAGGCTCAAATGAGCACACAACCTTAATATCACGGCGAGCCGTCTGCAGGGCATCCACCAAAATAGAACGTCCCTCATCACCACTAATATTTCCAAAAGAGTGAAGAACACGACCATGAGGTGTTTTAGCAAAGCCAACGGCAATAATAATTGCGTCGCGTCGAATCGTGGCACAATGGGCAGCATCAACGACAATGAAAGGCTCAGTTTTACGTGAAGAAAAGAACTTATCCGCCCACGGTGCATCCACAGTAGCACCAATAATTGCTTCACGAATACGCTGCGCATGCCTACTGTTAAGAGCGATAACCCCCAAAGAACGATCTGGGTTTTCACGTGCAGCCTCCAGCACCATATCAACCACGGTATCCACTTCTTGCTGCGAAGACTCAATACAGGCAGCTCCTGGTGCTTGAGCTCCACGACCATCAACAACAGTTAAATCCATTGTGGATAACACTCGTGGAACAGGAACCGACATGACGTGTTCCCCATAGCCGTGAGCCGCCAAAAATGCGGCAACAAGTTCATGGGTACGCGAACGCTTCGGAGGGATAGTCATATGTGGCAGCAGCGAAGCAAGATCCTTTAATGCGCCCTTGCGTTCGCGCTGCATATCTCCGATAACAACTACTTGCCGTGCACGGGCAATCGTTGGAATAAGCTCGGCAATATCAGTATTTTCAATACCGTCACATACCACTACATCAATTGCTGTGCCATAATCAACAAGTTGTGGAACAAGCACTGGCGGCATTACCCGAACAGGAATAATATAGGATGCCAACGCGCATCGCCGATAAATTGTTGGAAGATTTGGCCGTGAAGTGCCCCCAACCTCATGCAACAAATATGAAGCTCCCTGCGGATCATCTTCAATAACGCGTCGCTTCAACTCCTTCAAAGACTGAGCTGCCTGTGGCGCTAAAGAATCAACCTGGTCACGGTCTAACAACCGTAAACGCTCCGACATTTGGCGAACAGTGTGTGCATCTAAAGCCGACAAGAAACGATCCTCATGCATCATATAGGTAAGAGCAGACGCCCACCACGCTAAATCAAGTTCAGCGCTCATAAGTTTCGGATCAATATCGTGAATTCGTAAGTATTCAACAAGATCCGTTAACCCCAATTCACGAATATCACGCAATACTTCAACACGATCCGACAGCTTTAATGCTCCTGACTCATCGTGAGCCAAGGTATCCATCAAGCTGACCACATCACGAATCGGCATTTGCTGAAAAGCACCTTCAAGATCATTAAAATAAGGCTCAACTCGTCGAAGTTGTTCCGATAACACCTTTGCAGTGTCAAGCATCTGTTCAAGTCCTGTTGGTAAAACAGGATAGCCACCACCCTGTGAAAAGTCACGCCAAATCTTTCGCTGCTCTTGAATCCGCACCAATTCAACATGCAAATCGTCAACATGGCGGGCAGGCCTCACCAGTGCTTTTGCTTGACGAATAAGACGTCTGCGCGTTGATGCTTTCATATGCAATGCTCGTTCTTTACGCCACTGCGGTAAAGCGGTAGCAATCACCATGTCGGCTGCCGAACGTTCAAATGCTTCAGGAACAAACACATCAAGAACACTGCGAACACCTCGCAACATTTCTAACTGTTCGTCCCACTGCGCCAAAGTCTCAGGCTGACTTAAACCAGTTTCTTTCACGCATCGATTAATATGTGCTCGCACCTGCGGTAACGTCTGAATAGAAATATCACGTATTGTATTAACAATGTCACCAACGTCCTCTGGTTTATCAATCTGAACCTGACTCCACGGATTTGTCAGTCGGGTTTCAGAAAAAATCCCCAAACGATAAGCATTATCCAATACCTCATTAGCTCGGCGTGCACCATCTGCCGCAATCTGCGACAAAACTCTTTTTTGAAGTCTCACCCGCGTGCGTGGTCCTGGCTGAATCGAGGTGAGCTCAGTTAACACTTGAAGCGCATCATATGCTGACACTCCCCATGCAGTGTCAGTTGAATGCAGAGCTCGCGAATACCCTGCAAGATAATGACGAAGTTTAATAAGCTCTGCACGTTTTTCGTGAATAGCATCACGCGGAGGAACACCCTGGGGGGCCGCCGTGCGAATTGCTTGGCGCAACCGATCAGGGATTTCTTCACGCCATGACGGCGGATGCGACACATCAACAGCGATATCGGATAAGCCTAGCTCGTCAAGACGTGCCAACAGCTGTGTTGACTTACTTTTATCGGCGGCAACATAGGCCACAGTTTTCCCTTCTAGGGCGCAGTCAACCAGCATGGCGGCAACTGTGGTAAGAGTTTCACTTCCTGGAGGGGCATCCAATAAAACATGTGCTCCACTTGCAACCGCATCAAGGGCATTGTGTTGATCAGAGTCCAGATCACCAACACCGTGTTCCTTTTCGGGGTCACGATCAAAGGCAACAGGTTCGGGAAGCTGAGCTTTCACCTCGGAACTATTTTGGGCAGCGCTATCACCCGCAAGAGCACGTAAAAGTACCTGCGATTGCGGTAGGTCATCACTTTTTTCATCAACCATTGCGCGCAAACGCCGAATATCATCAATGAGTACTCGTGCTGGATGTATAAACTGTCCAATCGTTAACGACTCGTAAACATCAAAACCAATCAGATGAGCTTCACCAACATGGCGTAGCGGTTCTAACGGCGCAACAGGGGAAAATCCTCGCGCTGTGTGGCATGTACGTAAAATCTCGTGAATCTCTTGAGCTAAGCCTCTTTTGCGCAGCTCTTCATCAAGTTCAGGTGCTAAACGAAGGGAACGATCCAAAGTTAGGCACACATCATCGTCTTCATCAATACTCATCACGATATTGCATAGCAATGCTGGGCCAGTCTTTTTCACTGGAAGTGGCCTGGCTGCCATCAGCTCATCTAAATCACCGTAGGTAGTGCCTGCCGGTTCATTTTTTTCTTCATCGTCGGGTAGCTTAAGACCATCACCATCGACACTATTCGTGTTTTCGAAAGGTGTTTGATTCCATGAGGCAGAACCAATAGCAAGATAGACACTTCCCACCCCATGATGCTCTTCCATACGACGTGCTGATGCCATCAACTCTTTTGCTCGAGTTTTACAGTGAGCATAAGCACGTGATTCACGGACAAGATTGGAAAGTTTTGTTGGACGTCCAGCGTAAAGCTGGGCAAGACCTGTCGGATGCGCAGCCGAAAGCTCCACAATATATGCATGGGCATCACTATCAATGCGTTGAGCTAACTCTTTTTCACATTCAAGAAGTTTCTCAATAAATAACTCATTGCCGTCACGTTGTTCACGCATTTCAACGAGTTTTTCTGCCACACCTTCAGGTGATTTTTCCTCAATACTTTCAGATGAATGTTCACCATCTTCTTCCATACGCCCGCGCTGTGATGTCGGTGCGGGGGCCTCACTGTGATCGTCTTCAGGTGTGTCCTGATCAGGTTGGGAAGACATACGGTCAGTGAATCTCATAAAAAAACGTCGAAGGCTAAACTTTTGGCTCTGCTGAGGCATTGTTGATGTTTCTGCCTCAGGATCATAGTATTCGTCTGTGTCCTCAGCAGTTTCATCAGTGTCTTCACCGGTGGCTTCAAAAGAGTCCGCGCTATCACGATGAACACTGTCAGTACTGTGTTCTTCACTTAGTTCAGACTGTTCGTCACTGTGTTCTTGCTCGTCATCAGTATGTTTGGGCACCTTATCGTGAGTATCCAACCCCTCATCGTCACGCGAGGCCAATTTCTTGCATGAGTCCGCATCATGTGCCTGGGTATCATTGAATCGATGTGCGCGCTCAGTATCAGCCGCTTCAACAGGCTGCGAGGCCTGGTCGCGTTGTTCAACGTCAGATATTTTCTGGTGTTCTTCATTATTTAGTGACATCACCCTTTTACTGTAACGAAAAAGAGCATCAAACCTGGTTAGGCACGGCGGGTTATCCCAAAAGTTAGTACTATTCACACACCCTTATAACTTTGACACGCCTATTACCGTTACTCACAGATTTCACGGCACTGACCAAGCGCGGCCTTGGCCCTCTACGACTACAATGGGAAGTTGTCACGTTCATAATTGGAGTACTCATATGCCTCATACAGATCCGCTTCGCAACACAACGTCCTCTTCAGAAAAAAAGACGACGCACCACACAACACTCTGTAGTTTCCTAGATGTCCTTAGTACACCTGTGGAAGAAACCTCATGGTTTGTTCCAGGTCGCCTTGAGGTTTTCGGCAAACATACCGATTATGGTGGAGGGCGTTCGCTACTGGGAGCTGTTGATCGTGGCATCAGCTTTTACGCACGGACAAACGATAGTGACCTTATTCGCCTTCGCTCAACAGCCTTCCCCAACGACGAGCTAACCTGGAAGCTATCACAGGACATCACTGCTGGCGCTGCTTCTTGGGCTACCCATGCGGCATCAGCTATTACCAGACTGAACAGAAATTTTCCCGGACAACTTCGTGGTACCGACATTAGGGTTGATTCAACACTTCCGCTAGCATCGGGAATGTCATCATCATCTGCGATGGTCGTGGGCATTGCACGGTGTCTTATCGATATTTCAGGAATTGGGGCTTTACCTGACTTTCGCGCAAATATCACATCCTTTGAATCCTTTGCTGGCTACATGTCATGTATGGAAAATGGGTTAACCTTTGGAACCTTACGTGGTCATGGAGGTGTGGGAACCTTTGGTGGCTCTGAAGACCACACTGCAATGCTATGCTGTAGAGCTGATGCTCTATCGCAGTATTCATTTGCCCCCGTTGTGCACCATGAAACAGTTACTACCGATCCTTCCATGCAGTTTGTTATTGCCGTGTCAGGCGTATTAGCTGAAAAAACTGGGGCCGCCCTCCAGGCCTACAATCGTTTATCTCTGACTGTTTCGCAGCTGCTCACTCAATGGAACACACACACTGGTCGAAGCGATACCACCTTGATGCAAGCCCTTAACAGTACGGAAAAAGCCCTCGCAACGCTTCAAAAAATTGCAGGTGAAGAAGGCTATCCGCGTCAACGTCTGGAACAGTTTGTCAAAGAATCCGAGCACATTGTTCCAGCGGCTTGCCAGGCATTTGCAACACACGACTACACCGCATTAGGCCATCTTGCTTCATCCTCACAACATCTCAGCCTTGAATATCTGGGAAACCAGATTCCTCACACTCACGCACTAACCCTCATGGCAAGAGCTGCAGGAGCTGTCGCCTCAAGCGCTTTTGGGGCTGGTTTTGGTGGAGCCGTATGGGCATTGGTTCCGCGAAGTGATGCCAATGATTTTACTCTCCACTGGCAACGTGCCTATCTGCAAAAATATCCAGAATTAACGAAAAGAGCCAGTTTCTTTCCCGTTCATCTTTCAGGCAGGGCAACGCGCACAGCCACACCATAGATGCGCACCACGCGGTAAGTTGATCGCTAAAACTAGATGAAGTCTAAGTGATCAACTTGTTTGTGTGCCATTCAGTGAAACCTCCCAACACGTGAACAAACCTACTGGGTCACCCGCTAGCGCTAGCGGGTCAACAGCCTCTCCTCGCACTAGCGGCACGCATAGTGACATTCCTGTCGCTGCCTCCCCTGGTAACCTCTTATGATACGTCGGTCACTGGCATTGGTCGGCACTAACTAAACTGAGGCAAAGAATGACAAGGAGACGTTCAAGAAAAAAGCGGCATTACCCGCAGGCGTTTAAATGCCTCATGAATTGTGTGTTCATCAATGGTGGCAGCTAGACGAATATAGCCTTCACCTGACGCACCAAAAGCACTACCTGGAACCACGGCAACGTGAGCATGCTCGAACACTTCCTTCGCAAACTGTGCCGAGGTTAAACCTGTTTGTCGAATATCAACCCACAAGTATATTGCACCGCACGGCGGCATTGACACAAGATTCTTTGTGCGACACACTTCCTGGTAGGCAACAGTAAGCCTGCGCTCAAAAACACGGCGAATATCTGGGCAAATCTCGTCATGATACGACAGTGCCGCCAAGGCCGCCCGCTGTGAGACAGAGGGCGGGGTAAAGATAACGCATTCATTAATGTCTCGCGCAGCTGCCATAAGTGCGCTGGGCCCCATCATATAGCCAATACGAAAACCTGCCATACAGTAGTTCTTTGAAAAAGAGCGCAAGACAACACAACGCTGCTGCATACCAGGCAGAGTAGAAATAGAGGTGAACGCACGCTGAAAATCATAAATGGTGTAAATGTCATCAGCTAACACAAGAAGATCGTGCTGCGCAGCAATAGTGGCAACCATCTGCAGCGATGCTTCATCCCATACAACACCTGTTGGATTTGATGGAGAGTTGACGATGATGGCACGTGTTCGTGGTGACACTGCTTGACTAAGCGCAGACTCCGTTGGTAAAAATCCATCCTCTGCCCTTGTTTGCACAGGTACGGGCACACCACCAGCCATACCAATCTGATCAAGATAGGGCGTAAAATACGGTTCAAAAATAATGACTTCATCACCGGGATCCAAGATCACCTGGCATATCAGCCACATAGCGTGATTAGCTGAGGTGGTAACCATGCACTCATCAGTTGAATAACTCAGGCCGTAGTCTTTACGGGTAAAGTCAACCAAGGCTTGGCGAAGTTCCAACTGCCCAAGCGTTGCCGTATAGTGAGTGTGACCAGCTAACATGTCATGGTAGGTGGCTTCAAGAATCCGCGGATCGACACCCAGATCGGGATCACCCAAACTAAAAGTAATAACATCATCAAAAGCCTGACCCAGATCACCTGCAGCACTCATCACTTTTTTTCCTTTAGCAGCTGTGCGCCGTGACATATACTTTTGACCGTCGTCCATAGCATCCTCCTGTGCCCCCGACACGATTCGAACGTGCGACACCCACTTTAGGAGAGTGGTGCTCTATCCCCTGAGCTACGAGGGCCTCAACCTGATGTAGTCTATCATCGCTTTCATGCATGGCGAAAATGCGCACGCACACACTGCAAGAATGACATCAGTAAGTAACGTTGACTATATTAGCGTCGTTGCCATTGCGTTGCCGGATCGACATTTTCCTTTTCAGCCCATGCCGCAGTTGGTACAACCATGACTGGCGATACTGAATGTTCAAGAACAGTTTGCGAAGTGGAGCCTAGTAACAGTCCTGCAAAGCCACCGCGTCCTCGAGACCCCACCACTACCAGATCTACTGCGGTAGAAAATTCTGACAATAGCCCAGCGGGATTACCATCCAAAGCATGTGTACGTACAGTCACGTTGTTGTCCTGGGTCAGAGTATCGGCCATTTCACGCAGTTCGGAACGAACATCTTTAAGAATCGCTTCACGATCAACGGCTGCAGGAAGCCATGCAAGCACTCCTGCAGAGGCCGCCATCGGCACCGCTTGCACTGCGGTAAGTTCAGCACCCCACAACTGCGCTTCCTTGATTGCTACCTGCAGTGACGTTTGCGATGGTTTTGAGCCATCAACACCAACAACAATACGTTGAACTGGAGTAAATTCTGCACCCTCTTTATGACGCGGCACAACGACCACTGGGCAAAACGAGTGGGCAGGGATTGCAGAAGAAACAGCTCCCAATAGGCGATCGGCAAAACCACCACCTCCACGCGTGCCCACCACGATCATTTTTACTTCTTTTGACATTTTAATAAGGATTCCTGTGGGATCTCCCGGCTCGACAATAGAGCGAACATTAACCCCATAGGTGCGTGCGTGCTCAGCTGCTTCTTCAACAACTGCTATTGCAGAGGAACGAATTGCTTCATCATCAATAACCGCCATCCCGCTTTCCATTGACGCGGCAGTATAGGACGGTAACGCGTAGGCACACAATACTTCAATGTCCATACCCGAGATTTTTGCACGGGCACACGCCCAATCAACCGCCTCTAAACTTTCAGCAGAGCCATCAACACCAACAACGATAGCGTTTCTATCAAACATGTGAATCCTTCCTTACGAGGTTCTCTTACTATTGTGCCCTATGTTACAGATAAATGGGATCGGAACTGGAAGTAATTCATTATTTTCTTTCACAAGACTCCCGACGGGGTATTGGAAATAGCGAAGCGCTCCTCCTTTGGGGCTAAAAATTCACACATATAAAGGATGGCCGACGAAATACCTCGTCGGCCATCCTTTATCGGAAATGCAGAGCATCACCCGTGTTACACGTTTAGAAACGATGATAGGTGGGATTGCCATATACATTGGCAAATGTAACGCCAGTTCCCCAGTTTGCATGGATAATTTTTCCGTTACCAGCATAGATAGCAACATGACCAGGCCAATGTAACACATCACCCGGTTTTGCTTGCGAAGCGGGAATACGATGTCCCATTGCCCCAATTTGACCAGAACCATGAGGTAGGTTGACACCAGCAGAATGGCGATAAACGTAACTGACGAATCCCGAACAATCGAAACCTTTGGGGCTTCCGCCACCAAAAACATAAGGAACACCAACATATTGGCTGGCAACATCTAAAATGCCACCTTTAGGATTTTCTGGATAGTTACCGTATTTGTGAGCTGAGGCTTTGCCCGCAACGTTTGGATTAACCTTGGGCTCGGTAATCTTTACTTCCGCTGGAGCCGATTCTTCTGGAGGGGCCCATTGGGTATCAGTAGCAACTACCGCCTTGTTGGCAGAAATTGTTTTTGTGGCATTATCAGTTGTTACTGAAACATCAACAGCGGGAATTGTAGCTTGCGTAGGAGCAAGGCTAGCACTTGAAGTTGTGGCAATCATAGTCAAAGCTGCACCAGATCCTGCAACTACTGCGGCTTTGCGTCGGGCTGCCTTGGACATAATAATTGAAGTCATCGGAACCGGCTTGCGATGAGCCTTTCGATGACTACGAGATTTGTACTGAACTCCCACAAGTTCCTCCATCTTTCTTCTACTAACTTGTCCCAGTATAAAACTATCATTACCCATTTGTCACGTTTCGATAACAAAAATAAGTGTGATGCCCGCCTCGTATAACTATTCGATAAAGTTTTTACTGTTGAGAGAGGTTCACTACAGTATGCTTTCTCGCGACTTGTCGACTTCAACAACATATGACAACAAAAAACCGACGGCATATAACCGTCGGTTCGTGTAAGCCTGGCGACTTAGAAACGGATGAACTGATAGTTTCCGTAGAGGTTTGACCACTTCACACCGGTAGCTGGTGTTGAGGCGTGAATAATTTTTCCATTACCAGCATAAATCGCAACGTGATGGCCCCAGTAAACAACATCACCTGGCTTTGCCTCAGATGCCGGAATACGATGACCTGCAGCACCCTGAGCCCAGGTCGTACGTGGAAGATTCACACCCGCTGCATGTTTATAAACAAATTGAACAAACCCTGAACAGTCAAAACCAGCAGGTGAAGTTCCACCGTGAACATAACGCGCACCAACATACTGCTTTGCAACTTCAACAATACCGCCCTGCGGGTTAGCTGGGAAGTTACCATAAGAAACCGGCTGTAACTTCGAGGCAGCTGCTTGATGAACATTAGTTGCAGGGGCTGGTGCAGGCGGAGGAGGTGTCTTGATGGTGACATCGGCAGCAGGTGCTGTTTCTTCTGGCGCTGCCCACTCGGTATCGCTTGACACGACCGCTTTATTTATAGATGCAGCTTGAGTTGCGGTTTGTGTTACCGAAGATACATCAACAGTATGCGCCGATGCGCTCTGATCTTTTACTGACGATCCTGCTGTTGCTGCAATCATTGTTAATGCAACACCAGAAGTTGCTACTGCAGCGGCCTTACGACGTGCAGCAGGTGAAATAACGATTGACGTCATCGGAACCGGCTTGCGATGAGCTTTGCCACGTCGGGTTGTTGTTACTCCCACGATGTCCTCCTTGCGAGTTTTGCACTCACTTTTCCTTCTTAGACTTTTACCACTATAAAGGTTTTCAGCCCCTTTGTCACGTTTTGATAACAAAAAGAGTGTAATTTCAAACACATATAAATGTTTAATAAAGCGAAAGGCTGCATTGGCTAACCACACACCCAATCTATCCGCCCTATAAGCTCCCCCACTTTAGTAATATTTAATTTTTATTTTCCTTAAGAGGACTAAAGTCTGATGTAAAGATATTGCAAAGCCCATAATGTCGAGATAAGTACTACCAGGTACTTTACATTATTGTTCTTTACAGACGATTTACGATTACACACCAAAGGAGGTCATCATGTCGTCTTCACTACCGCAACACGATAGAGATTCTCAGGACAGGGAGGCAGCTCACGACGTGACACTCCTCATTCAACAACTTACCAATAACGCGCAAAAAGCACAGGCAGCTTTTGCCTTATGCGACCAGCATTGTATCGATGTCATCGTTGAAGCCGCAGCCTCGGCTGCTCGCGATGCCCACGCAGAGCTTGCGAAAGAAGCAGTCAGCGAAACAGGGCGTGGAAACTTTGAAGATAAAACTGTGAAAAATGCTTTTGCGGCCGAACAGATCGCTGCCTATATGCGCAACCTGAAAACTGTGGGTGTTATTAGTTCCGACGATTTCTCTGGTATTACAGAAATCGCAGAACCTGTTGGCACTGTCGCGGCACTCACCCCCGTAACAAACCCTACCTCAACAACAATTTTTAAAGCACTCATGTGCCTAAAAACTCGCAATCCTGTCATATTTGCTTTCCATCCCGCTGCCCAACGATGCTCTGTGATGGCTGCAACTATTGTCCGTGATGCCGCTATAAGCGCTGGTGCACCACCCAACTGCATCCAATGGATTGATCAGCCATCAAAAGAAGCCACTCACACCCTAATGAATCACGATGCTGTCTCGGTTATCTTGGCTACCGGTGGTAACGAAATGGTCAAAGCGGCCTATTCATGCGGAAAACCTGCTTTAGGAGTTGGCGCAGGCAATGTTCCCGCTTATATTCACCATTCGGCACAGGTTGAACGCGCTGTCTACGATATTGTGTCGTCAAAGTCTTTCGACAATGGCATGATTTGCGCTTCTGAACAGGCCGTTATTGTCGATGAAGCAATCAAAGACCGTGCTGTCATGTTTTTCAAACACTACGGCTGCCATATCGCCAATAAAACACAAAAAGCAAAACTTGAAAAACTCTTATTTGGTGTTGAGGCAGGTTCTACGCCCTCTGATATTAAATTGAATCCAACGATCGTTGGTAAAAGTGCCTACGCGATTGCCAAAGCAGCAGGTTTTGACATCCCTCACGACACCCCAGCCATCATTGTCGAAACATCACAGGTGGGCACCAATGAGCCCTTAACGAAAGAAAAACTCAGCCCCGTATTAGCAATGTTGACTGCCCACTCAACACAAGAGGGGATCTCTCTAGCCAAAGCAATGGTTGAACACGGCGGTCTGGGTCACACCGCTGCAATTCATGCCCGTGAGCAACAGGTTATTTTTGAATTCGGACATCTGGTACAAGCTGTGCGTCTTGTTGAAAATGCACCCTGTTCACAAGGAGCGATCGGAGGCATCTTCAACGCACTCATCCCCTCGCTCACACTTGGGTGTGGCTCTTATGGGCGAAACTCCGTTTCCAATAATGTTTCAGCCCTTAATTTAATCAATATTAAACGCATTGCTCGGAGGAACTACGTGAACGCACCATTTCGCACTCCTGAAAATATTTACCAGGGCTCAGGTACTATACGTGAACTGGCACTACTACCCAAAGGCGACAAAGTCACACTAATCACCAATAGGCAATCCCTTAACTCGGGGGCGCTCGGTAAAGCCCTTTATCTATTAAATAACCGTCCAGCTCCTGTTTCCATTCAGGTCATTGATGATGTTCCCAGAATGATTACATTGGACTATATTCGCTCAAAAGCCTCGGAAGCCCTGGCATTTAGCCCCGACACAGTCGTTGGATTTGGCCCTACAGCAGCAATGAATGCGGCAAAATTTGTTCGTTTGGCTCTGGCCCAACCCAGTCTGGACTTGGAAGAAGCCTGTATGCTCAAGGCTCCCCTACCAGCACGAATTGATAGCCCATCTCTTGTCTGCGTGCCCACCATATCAGGTGGTCAAGCAGCATTAGGCGGGAAAGCCTATATTCTGGATGAAGAAACAGGGATGGAACGGATAGTCTCGTCACCAGCATTTTTAGCCTCAACCACCATTATTGACCCCGATTTTGCCACCTGGCAAACAACACTGCTCGCATCGCGTGGCTTTGAAACAATCTCTCAGGCAACAGAAGCCTTTTTATCTGTTCATGCAGGTGATTTTACCGACGCACTGGTAATGCATGGTCTTGAAAAGGCTTTCCAGGCACTGCCTACAGCAATCGATCCTTCTGTACATGAAGTTCAGGCACATGCCGCGCGCGAAGCGATCCTATCGGCCGGTACATTAACATCAACAGCGCTGACCAACACGACATTAGGGTTAGCCCATGCAATGGCTCAAGCAATATCACAACGGTTCCAGATTCCCCGTCAGGATTTGTTGCCTGCGATTTTACCCAATGTTGTCCGTTTTAACGGAACCCGCCCGGTAAAGCTCGTCAGCTGGCCCAACTACGAAACCTATCGCGTTCCAAGCCGGTGCGAAGAAATAGTACGCCATCTTGGTATCGATAGTGCCGACAACCCTGTAGAAGCCTATGCACGTGCATTAGAGGACTTGCGAGACCATATTGGTTTAGCTGCCTCACTGAAAGACGCAGGGATGAGTAAGAAGGAATTTGACCGCCACCATCAGGAACTAGCAGACCTTGCATTTGATTTCCAGTCACATTCTGGCAACCCACAAACGGCACGCCTTAGCGACATTGAGATTCTTTTTGACTGCTGTTTCAATGCACAACCCTGGAAACGTTAACAGTGAAAAAATGGCTGCTCCTCCATCGTGATGGAAGGAGCAGCCATTTTTCATTGTCTTTGTTCTCGAAAATCCAGTATTCACTAGCCGATAGCTCTGAGCTGTCTTAGTTAGGGTAGGCAAAATTTCGCAGGTTCGCCCTCTATGTTTTCCCTAAAACTTTGTCACAACAAAGAGGTGTCGTCCCTGCATTTCAGTAAGAACGATTGATTGCGACGTATCAACGTTTGTTACGCGCACATCACGATCTGCAGCACTTAAATCTACTATTGTGCCAGGAACAATATTTGTTTCTAAAAGTTTTTCCAACAGATGCGGTTCAGCTTGGTTGGGCTCACCGATACGAACGATCTTTCCTTTACCGCCACCATCGCGGCCAACAACCAGTTCAACATCAATCTCGTTTTTTTCGGATTTTCCGCCGGAACCAGGAATCGGGTTACCATAGGGATCGTATTGGGGGTTCCCTAATACATCAACGAGTTTGCCAACTACATCATCTGAAATAACATGTTCCCAACGGCATGCTTCATCATGGCATTTCGTCCAGTCTAGTTTCACAATGTCAAGAAGTAGGCATTCGGCAAGACGATGTTTGCGAATAACCTTTGTCGCAATCTCTAAACCTTCTTTTGAAAGCTCAATACGACGGTCGCGGCCTACTCGCAACAGTCCATCGCGTTCCATACGTGCAACAGTTTGTGAAACTGTAGGCCCCGAGTGTCCCAAACGATCAACGATACGAGCTCGCAACGGCGACACGGAGTCTTCTTGCATCTCCCACACCGTCTTTAAATACATTTCTGTGGTATCAATCAATCCAGCCACGGCATATTCCCCCGTTTCTTCGTGTGTTCAATTAGCAATTGTGCCACCACTGACAAGCTGCGTGTGAACGTTTCCTTGTTAAAGCTGAAAATGATACCCTCAGACCATGGTTAAAGCGATTTCAATCCCAAAAAATCTTCTTCCCACTGATGGCCGTTTCGGGGCTGGTCCGTCTTTAATACGTAATGCCAATGTTGAGAAATTAGTTACTGCACCTACACTAGGTACTTCACACCGAAGTAAACCCGTCAAAGATAAGGTTTCATCGATTGCATCTCAACTTCACGAATTGCTAAATATACCCTCAGATTACTTAGTTACTTTTGGTAATGGTGGGGCAACAACATTTTGGTCTGTCGCCACTTGCTCTTTAGCTAAAGACCAGGCTGCACACGCAGCATTTGGAGCCTTTGGCAAGAAATTTTTTCAAGAAACACAGCGCGCCCCCCACCTTAAGCCATCATTACTTTCACAGGGCGAAGCTGGAACTCTTGCCACCCTCCCCTCTCTTCACCCTGGTAAGTGCTCCCCCAACGACTTACAGGAAACAGCGCATATTGATTGTGACACTATTGCAAGCGCTGATCTCTTTGCCTACCCACACCACGAAACATCAACAGGGGTCATTTCGCCGCTCTATCGTGTAGTTACCAACTCTGCCCAAGACACGCACACCCTCACCGTTGTTGACGCAACCTCAATAGCTGGTGCAGTTGCTGTAGATCTTAATGCTATAGATGCCTATTATTTCAGTCCACAAAAGTGTTTTGGCTCCGACGGGGGCCTATGGATAGCAATAATAAGTCCAGCAGCCATTGAGCGAGCCCAACGTCTGTGTACACAAACGCAGTCTCAACGCTGGATTCCCGATATTTTAAATCTCAAAAAAGCAATCGATAACTCACAGAAGAATCAAACTCTTAACACACCCGCTATTACTACTCTGGAGCTTCTTGATAACCAGTTGCAGTGGATGCTTAGTCAAGGTGGAATAGAATTCTGTGAAAACCGAGTGAAAACGTCCTCCCATATCCTTTACGAATGGGCGGAAAAAACGCCATGGGCCACCCCCTTTGTTACTCGCCCCCAGTGGCGCTCCCCCGTAGTAGTGACCATTGATATTGAAGGCTTTGCGGTAGAAGATCTCCACTGGATCTTACGTCAACACAATATCGTTGATATTGGCGCCTACCGTTCACTTGGACGCAACCAGATTCGTATTGCCGTATTTCCGGCAGTCGATCCAGCCGATGTGCAGGCTCTCACCGAGTGCCTCAGCTATGTTGGCAATCGTTTATTTGATGCTGGAGGTCTACTATGACATCTCACCCCTATCCACAGATTCCCTACCCCATGATGGAACCGGAACCTCCTCAAAAGAAAAACCATCCCGTCATAATAATTGCGCTGATAGTGACAATTTGTGTGCTACTATTTGGCATCGGATTTGGACTAGCAATGTTCTTTCATCCCAGTGGAAAAAACGAATCAACGCAAGAAAAAACCATGACTGTTAGCTCCTCTGGTGACGAAAAAAAAGATCTCAAAAGTAAACGCTCACGACGCTCAGCAAAAAAATACCTTAAAGATAATATCCGCCACTTTGACTTTAGTAACGCCTCATGGCCGGTATGGACACACAGTGCCACAAGTGGACACGGTTCACGTTTTTCAATGACTGGTCAAATGAGAAATGGCAACTATACTTCAGAAGAACCTGGCAACCCCGTTGTCCACTGTTTCAACTATCTTGATAACCACCCAACTGTGTACGCCGATATTAACAACGACGGCTACGAAGATGCCATGACCCCCGTCATTGGCACACGAAACGATAACTGTGCCTATGGAGAAAAAGCATTTATCTATCTTATTGTGTGGGTATGGGATCCCAAGGCTTCAACAGCACGATTTTTATCGGAACCAGCTATTGACCTGCAATATAAGCTAATGGATAGTCTGAACTACGAAGGTGTTGATGGTGGATTTAAGATTAATCTTGACTACCACGATGCCAGCGGTACACAGTACACAGAAGCAAAAACTATCGGTGTGGCCAGTGCACATGCACTTGCTCGTGTTGATGATGTTGATGGTTGGGGTGGCATGTGTGTTCCCTTAAAGAACAGTATTGAATCAGGAACAGTTGGTGAGACATTCTCAACGGCACGCTATACGCCAAAAAATGATTCACCAGAACTTCCCAATTGGAAGCAAGGGGGTAAATGGATGAAAATGACGTTAGTTCCCCAAAAAGTTGATGGTTTGGCCCGTGTCGATGACGGGTATTCCTTGATTCGGTATCAACCAGAAGGCGGTTCCGATAACCCCGAACAATGGCCTTGTGCGTGGGTCAAATAAAACGCGGCTTACAGCAAGTCTCTGGTGAAGCGTGGCATGCTCATCCCATTGTCGCTACAGCCACTTACGGCAGAGCAATACCTGCTCGTAACCACATCATATACAAGTTGTTATGAAAGCCATAGCTCGCATGGGGATACCTCCAAAGCCTCGGCTATCAATCGACTTTCCCCGTGAAAGAAAACTGGTGGAGCCATTTCAGCCACGAAGCAGCCACATATGAGTACTCCTTTACAAAACTGTCTTTGTCTATCATGAATTATCAAATATGCTGCAGCCCTCTGCCACGTACAAAAATAGGTGCCGGGTAGTTTTCCACTACCCGGCACCTATCAGCTACGTATACTAATTTTGGCTCAACTACCCCAGCAATGTTTGGATGGGAGTCAACGCAAAGTAGATCATAAACAAAATCGATATAATCCACATCAATGGGTGGATTGAGGCAATCTTTCCTCGAGCCAGTTTCACCACCACATAGGCAATGAATCCCAACCCAATACCAGTTGTAATTGAATAGGTAAAGGGCATCATTGCAATCGTAAAGAAGGCAGGTAAAGCGATCTCGGTGTCATGCCAATCAATATCTGATACTGACAGCATCATCAAGAAGCCAACGAAGACTAAAGCGGTTGAAGCTGCCTCGGCTGGAACCAAGTCAACAATTGGCGCAAAAAACATTGCCAACAGCATCAGTACACCCGTCACCACTGATGCAAGCCCTGTCCGCGCTCCTTCACCAACACCAGCAGTTGATTCAACATAGCTGGTGTTGGACGATACACCTCCAAGACCACCAGCAACAGCAGCAAGTGAGTCAACAAGCAAAATTTCTTTCGCTTTGGGAGGGTTAGACTCCTTATCCAACAGGTTGGCTCCAGCTCCCACAGCAACCATTGTGCCCATTGTGTCAAAGAAGTCTGCCAACATCAGCGAAAAGATCAACAGCAATACCGCCACAGGCCCCAGTTTTGAAAAAGCACCAAAAAAGTCAATGGCCCCAAGAGTTGAAAAATCAGGCAATGCAATGGGAGCGCCTTCCAATGCGGGAACATTGAGTGACCATCCTGTGGGGTTAACAACCTCACCTTTATCATGCATCGCCGGGATTTTCGCAACGCTTTGTACAATCATTGCCAGCACTGTTGACGAGGCAATTCCAATCAGCAAAGCTCCTTGTATCTTTCGCACATGCAACACAATGATGACAACAAGACCGAAGAGGAATACTACCATCGGCCATCCGTCAAATGAACCATTAATACCAAGCTGAACTGGTGTTCCGCCTGGGCGAACAACTCCTGCGTTAATAAGACCGATAAAGGCAATGAAAAGGCCTATACCCACTGAAATCGCAATCTTAAGTTGTGATGGTACCGCTTTAAATACAGCTTCACGAAAACCAGTTATCACAAGGATGGTGATCGCTACGCCCTCCCAAAAAATTAATCCCATTGCTTCTTGGAAGGTCAATCCCAAAAGGTCCTTATTGGCCAAGGTAAACGCCACTATCGCGTTAAGACCCATTCCAGAAGCCAAGGCCATCGGGAAGTTTGCTACAACCCCCATAATTATGGTCATCACTCCACCAATAAGAGCTGTACCTGCAGCAATAGATGCTGGTGAGATATTATCTGGTGCCGCAACACCCAGCACCGACGCATTCACTACCAAGATGTAGCTCATGGCAATAAAGGTTACTAGGCCACCGCGAATCTCACGTCCGATTGTGGTGGAACGCAACGACAACTGAAAATACCGGTCAAGAAAACTATCTGGCTCTTTTGTGGGGTGTTTCACCTGTGTCTTTGATGAAGATGAATGATGGATCTGATCCTTCTTCGTTTTGAATGCCCGCTTTTTCACAAAAAATACCTACGCTTATCGCTCGAAGGGTTAAGGGACAGTCTTATCATGCAAGAAGTCGAGCCCTAGTGCAAATTTGCTGAGGTAGGGGTTAATAACCTGTGAGCGTGCACAATCGCGTCGTTCATAGCCACAATATAGCCCGCATTTTTATAGGTTTGACAGCGACGTTTGCGGCGTCGCTGGCGTGTACGTGACGCATCTCTTTTATCGGAGGACGACGAAGCAGCTGCTTTGGTATCGCTGTCAGCCGGTACAGGTAATTCTTTTCCTGCCTCAATTTCTTCTTCAGAAAGACGTTCGGCCCACGGGATCCACGCTGGTGCCAAGAGGGCACCTTCCCCAGGAAGAAGATCGATTTCACAGACAGTTGCTTTACGGCCATGTGGCACTCGCGCGAGCGTAGCCACCCAGCGCCAGTGAGCGTATCCGGGTTTAAGGCAGTCAAAACTATGGGTGACAAGACGCACATCGTCAGCTTCGGCTCCGATATAGTCACCGATTTCATCTGGCTGCGCAATAGGTGCTAAGGCTTCACGCGCTAAAGACACTGCCTCCGATAGCATCTTATCAAGCGCAAACGCGTTCTTTTTTCCCGCAGTCATTACCTTCTTCTTCATTTATGCATCAAAATCGTTAGCAACAGCACGAAGAACCTGGGCAATTTTTGGCGAATTATCTGGGTATCGTCCACGACGCAGAGAATCAGAGGAATGATCCAGCATTTTTATCAGATCTTCAACTACCGCAACCATAGCTTGAGCTTTTCGTCGCTGCATTTTTGCCACTGATACCTGTGTGTGAACAATTGATACCTGCATGGCTTGAGGCCCTTTACGGCCATCAATTACCGAAAAATCTACACGCATTCCAGGCTGAGGAATATCATTGGGATCTTCAAGTGAAGAGGCATGTAAAAAGACCTCAGATCCGTCCTCTGCGGAAATAAAGCCGAACCCCTTGTCAGGATCGAACCATTTCACTTTTCCACTAGGCACGCCGCATCCTCCTGTTTCGCATGACTGTAACAATAGATGACTACATACTATCAGTTCTTTTTATGATCACTCATGCTGGTTCACTGACGAAAAACAAAGAACGACCAACATTGTTCTATCGTCAGTTCGTATCCGAAGAATAGGCATCAAAATTGTTATATAAGTGACCAAAGTTGTTGATTATCTCCCCTTAGTGAAGAAATGTTGGCATACTGAAATGATAAAGAGCATGGAAACCTCTATGAATGTCCACGCGAATAAAAATACGAGTATGGCAAAATATAGAGTGATACGTCGATTGCTTGAACCGATCTCATTGGGAGGACGCCGTGGGGAAAAGTTTTATCCTCAGAACCATTGCGATTATTTTTTCGCTAATGGCTATTTCAATACCTGCTTCAGCAGGAATTATCGCAGGTGAATCACCTGTTTATCACGGAGCTCATATTCGTAGTGAAGATCCTCCTAAAATTTCTGGTCAGATTTATGATCCTCACAATAACCTTGCCGATAAAAAGGAAGAACTGACAAAACTTCTTCAAGAAGCAAAAGAAAAGGGTGTTCACGTCTATTTAGCACTTCCCGATTCCTATGGTAGTGCCGAAGCTCCTGTTACTGCCCAAGAGTGGAATCAAAAAGCGTTAACAGCTTCTGGTGCACCTGCAGAATCTTACATGGTATCAATCATTTCTGGCCCGACGTATTCATATTTTGCCAGCCCTAACTCTCAAGCTTCTTTATCTCTTGACCAGGTAAGAGAGCTGGCTCGAAAGCACTTGGTTCCCAACCTTGCAGACGATAAAATCGGCGAAGCAACAATTGCATTCACCCAAGCTCTACTGGAGGAAACTGGTGCAAATTCTATCTTTTCTGCACTCCCCTTGTGGGCATGGGTTATTTTGGCAATCGGTTTACTGTGCATGCTTGCCGTCATGTTTTACGCTATCAGCGTACATCGTCAGGCTTCAGGGAAATCATCGAAAGACAACGAGTCGAAACCACGGGCCCTACCTGATAAAGACATAATTGCTCGTGAACGTCAACAGGCAGAAGAAGACTATCGTCAGGCTCAAGAGCAGCTCCTTGCTCAACAGTTTACCGATTCTTACGAACCATCCCCTCTCGCATATGATAACCAGGGCGACCACGCACAAAATTCCACCATTGACGTTGACAATACAGATGATCCCTCTGTTCTTGAGCAGACAGCAGCTAATCACACACCCCAAAAAGTTGATGAAGATGTACTGACACCACGTCAACAGCGCCAACGCGAACGAGCACGGAAGAAAGCTGAACGGAAACGCCTGAAAGAAGAAGCCTTGGAGCGTCGCCGTCAAGAACGTCACGAACGCGAAGAAGCGAAGCGACGGGCAAAAGAAGAAAAGTCGGCACAAAAGAAAGGCCTTGAAGGAAAGCCTGGTACTGCTGGTACTGAAGGCGATGCAACTTCTGTTGATCGCATGACCGTTGATCTGTCTCCTGCCCACACACACGTTGATACTCCCTCAGTTCTTAACGATTCTCTTAAAGTGACGCATGAGCAAGAACCAGCTGCAGACATACCTGTGATTGAGCCTGTAGCTGAACCTCACGGAGTTAATAAGACATTAGATACAGTTGATCATGACACTCAAATAGCTCCGGTAGGTATTGAAGACTCTTCCGTTAGTGCAGATCAGGAAACTGAAACTCAAGAAATGCGCCTAGAAGATATGCGAGCATACGTTGCACAGACTTCTGAAGAAGACTCTACAGAAGCTGGACCTGACCTTGAAGAACCATCGGTATCAGCTGCACCGGAAATAGCAAATAATGCAGAAAATCTTTATCAGTTACGTCTTAGCGAAAAACAGGAACAGGAACAACGAGTCCGCGAGCAGCGCGAACGCGAGGAGGCCGAACGCCGCGCACGACAAGAAGCCGAACGCCGCGAACAAAAACGCGAAGAAGAATCTCGTCTACGTTTGGAAGCTGAACGGAAAGCTCAAGAGGAAGCACAACGAGCAGCCTACGAGCGTGAACGACAAGAAATCGCTGTGCGTCAACAAGCAGAACAGGAGGCCCAGGCCCATTTGGCACGCCAACAAGCCAAGCGTGAGGCGTTGGCGCGTGGCCGTGAACAACAAGATGCCGCACATCGCGCTCATCAGGCTAAACGTTTTGCTACAGCCGATAACAAACCCTTATCTGCTCCAGCATCACCGGCCCGCGCACCGCAAAACCAAGATACACAGACAGCACAGCCGTCACCTCTGACACAGTTCACACGTCGTTTACGCGAAGCAGACGATATGATTCGACAATCCCGCAAAGACTTAGAGATCGCTCAGGGGCGTTTCGGAAAAGCTCATACAGCCCCATTCGCTGCGGCAATTGTTGAAGCCCATAACGCAGTACGCGCAGGCTTTGACGAATTTGCTCAAGCTCAGCTTGAATCACGCCCCGCCCAGGTTGGCACTGTCTTTGACACCATTGATGCCCCCCTCAAACAGCTTCGTTCTCAAGTGGAACAATTTGTGAAGATGCGCCACGAACAAACCTCTGTAAGCGATATCTCGGCTGATTTACGTCCACGCTTCAATTCCGCTCAGCGCATATTAAAGCAAGCTCGCGGTATTATTGCACGTTTATCTATCTCAACATCACCTGACCAGCTTCACCTCATTACAGCCGATGTTACCCACGGTGAAAACCTACTAAAAGCAGCCGAACAAAAACTCACACAAGCTGAACAAGCTGACGAAGCTCACCAAGATGACAAAGTAACAACTTTGACACGACAAGCCGAACGCTGCATATTGGAAGCAACTGCAGCAGCACAACGCCTAGGCGATTATGATGCCTATGTCAGAGCTCAGCAGGTTCGTTTAGCATCACCTCAAGGTGATGATCTAGATTCTGTGCGTGCACGTTTAGAGAAAACACTGGAAGCTGTTATTTTGTATATGGCAACCGTTGATGATTTCATCGATATTCGTACGGGTCAAATCGGTGTTGCCGCGCGAACTATGCTTGTACAAGCAAATAATACACTCTCACGGGCAGATGACATTTATGACAGTGATCCTGTTCAGGCCCTTCACTACGTTGAACAGGCAGAACAGCTTTCCATTCAGGCGCAACGTTTAGCCTCACAAGATGTCGAACGTCGAAACAAGAAATAAGATGGATAATCAATGAAACTACCGCACTTCGCGTACACCAGGATGTGTGTGGAACTCATGGCGGCACTGCTTTTTGTCATTATATCGCCTGCGTCATCTTTTGCGATCACATACACCGAGGATCCGCCCTCTACAATGACACAGCGTGTGCACGACACCAGTGGAGTATTGAAAAATCTTGACGACCTTGATATGTATGCCCGTGAACGCTCTAACCAGCTTGTTGACCTGTACGCAGTATTTGCAAAAACTTTTGATGCCAAGGCCCCTCTGCAGTGGTGTAAGGAAACTCTGCACAATTCCGCTCGTTCTTCCCACTCGATGTACCTGGTAATAGCCGTCAATGACCGCAAGTATGCATTGTGTTATCGTGACGGCATTACTCTAAACAGTACTCAGGAAAATGCCATTAAAGACCCGGTTGAAAACTTACTTGCACAAGATAACTGGAATAAAGCTGTACTCACTTACCTTGATATAGCCCCCGACATTGTGGAAGGAACTCACACAGGAACGCATCGCCCCTTGGAAGGTGACGGTTTGCTATCGGGAGTGAGTATAGCGCTACTCGTTTTTCTTCTTATCAGTGTGCCAGTTGCTATCGGTGCTGTACTGCTTTTTTCGCGTTCCCGCCAAAAAGCGTGGGCGACCCACAAAATTACCTTTGACGATGGCCGTACAGTTTATATGAACCCTCAATCGCAGCAGTATCATGACCATGTTACCCAGCGCATCAATAAGGCCGGTGAATGGACTATGAAAGCGGATAATGCGGTACGCGCAGCAAAGGAAGATGCACAGTTTGCTTCACTGGAGTTTGGGGCCTCGGACTCTCAACGATTTCATGATGCACTTGAGCTTGCAGAACAGGCTTCCACCGATGCTTTTGACTGGTTTCACCGCGTGGAGGATGAACCTGACTGGAAGAAAAAAGAAACATACGCCAATAACGCAATCAAGGCTGCCAAAGCAGCGATTGCACGTATTGAGGACGAAGAATCGGTTTTCCAAGAAAAACGAAAAGCAAAAAATGAAGCTGGCCAGATGCTACATCGTGCTCAGCACTATGCCCAAGAACTTGAAACAAAAACCAAACAGGCAAGCATTGAACTTGACTCGTTACGTGACGCATTTCAGCATCATGAACTTGATTCAATTGCCGATAATCCCGAGCGAGCACAACGTCTTATCGATAATGCGCATCGTACTATAGCCGATGGAATAAAGGCATGGGATGATGGTGATCATCGTCAAGCGGCTGATCTTCTAGAACTTTCACAACGTACACTCACTCAAGCCTCGATGATTATCGATTCAGTCATGAATGCACGGGAACATTTGTCTCATATCCGCCAGACGTTACTTCAAGCAATGTCATCGATTTCAGCAGATTTAGAGGACGTGTCAACCTTAGCCCCCAACGATCGACGCTTTGATGCCTATGTTCATGAAGCACGCCAGGCAATCAGCCAAGCTGAAAAAGCCAATGATGGGCAAGGCGATCCTCTTGCGGCCCTTGAACGTTTGACGATTGCCGAAAATACACTTGACACCGAATTGGAACCACTGCGTGAACAAGCTGTCACCGATCAGAAAAAACAAACGCGCATTGCTCAACTGCGTTCACAGGTTACATTAGAAATACAGCAAGCAAATAGCTACATATCAGCCAATCGTGGTGCTGTTGGTTCACATGCACGAATGTCTATTGCTAACGCGCAGCTTAGTGTAGAAGCTGCTGATAAATCAGACAATCTGGACTATGCCCTTCAGCAGCTAAACGAAGCTAGGTCGCAGGCTCGGATAGCTTTATCCCAAGCCCGTGATGATGTACAACGCTATCATTGGAACCCCAATGATAGGCCTCCCTACGGCGGCGGTACTACCTATGGTGGTTCGGGTATCGATATCGGGTCACTTGTCCTTGGAGGTCTTTTATTTGGAGGACGAGGTGGCGGATCCTCGTCCTGGGGTGGTTTCGGAAGCTCATCAGGTGGATTTTCAGGTGGTTTTGGGGGCGGTTCCTCTGGAAGTTTTGGAAATAGTGGTTTTGGGGGCGGTTCCTCTGGTAGTTTTTAAGATGACAGTTAACAAATGATGAGGAGACACCTATGGCTGAAAAAGTCACAATTCTTGGCCGGATTAAACAACTGGTAAAGGCTAATATCAATGATCTGATTGATCGTGCCGAAGACCCACAAAAAATGATTGACCAGCTTATTCGTGATTATACGAATAACATTGTTGAAGCCGAAACCGCTGTGGCCCAAGAAATTGGTTCATTGAAAATGGCACAAAAGGATCATGAGACCAATCAGCAAGCAGCCATTCAATGGGGTGAAAAAGCCCGTTTAGCCTCTACTCGTGCTGATGAAGCACGTAGACAAGGTGACTCTCAAGAAGCAGACAGGCTTGATAACCTTGCAAAAGTTGCTTTGAAAAAGCAGATTGAACTTGAACAAGAAGTGAAGGAACAAGAGCCTTTACTCAAGGCTCGCGAAAACACTGCTCAGCAGCTTCGCGAGGGCCTCACACAGATGAAGACGAAACTTGAAGAACTGAAGATCAAACGCAACCAACTTGTTGCACGCCAACGTAGTGCAGAAACACAAAATCGTGTCACCGAAGCGATGAAAACCATTAATATCATGGATCCTACTTCGGAACTTTCACGTTTTGAAGAATCTGTTCGCAAAGAAGAAGCCCTGGCACAAGGCCGAGCAGAACTCTCAGCAGATTCTTTGGAGGCTCAGTTTGCAGAACTAGAAGCATCCGATGATGAACTTGAGATTGAACAACGTTTGGCTCAACTCAAATCAGAAAATAAGTAAAATTTTCGATATCGTTGATGGGTCAGCACATTTCATGTGCTGACCCATTTTTTATACCTTTCTATGGTGAGTAAACACTTGTTGCTAAGAAAAAACATAACATGTGGTGTAAATTATGGAATACTTACAAATACCATAGAAAAAAATACTATTTACTTTAGGTTTTCAATGACTACTGATAATAATGCAACACCTTTTTCTGAGCCCATACCTACACCGCGCTCGATCCGCACTCAACGCCACATGCCATCCGAGAGCCCAGAGTCCTCTATACGGCAGCCTGTCTACGGTGTTAATAAGCTTAATGCCCGCCCTATTGATACTTCAGGCGATCCTACGTATCTGATTATTGATGGCGAAAACATTGATGCCACGTTGGGGATGTCCGTGTTGGGACACCGGCCAGAACCTGATGAACGCCCCCGATGGGATAGAATTTTAGAGTTTGCCGACAACCAATGGACAGAAAATACTAGGCCACTGTTTTTTCTTAATGCATCATCAGGCCACATGCCAATGGGCTTTATTCAAGCTCTCATGGCTATGGAATATACACCCATTCCACTGTCTTCTGAAGCCGAAGAAGATAAAGTTGTTGATATTGGGGTGCAGCGTACCCTACAAGCTATTATCGATCAGGGCTACGGAAATGTTTTGTTGGGAAGCCATGACGGTGATTTTCTTCCCCTTATCCGCGAGCTTTTGGACCAGGGACGCCACGTAGGTATCTTTTGTTTTGTAGAATTTCTTTCCTCACAAATTGCCGAACTTGTTGATGATGGTCTAGAGCTCTACGATCTCGAACATGATATTCACGCTTTCCAGGTTGCTCTACCCCGCCTGCATATTATTCCGCTTCACGAATTCAATCCCGTGGATTATTTGTCCTAGCTATTGTATAAGGAACATTCGACATAGGTGCTCCTCATAGTGTGTACTATTCTTGGTGCATGAGCCTGTCTGCTCCAAGGCCTACCGGTTAACGTAACTAACAGCAAAATGCTTTGCCCAGTCTAGATTTGTTTTCCTTCACTCGATTTCGACAGTGACGTGACGGTTTCCAAAATGAATCTGGCTGCCATTTTGAGCAATCAGACAATGCGTTGAAGTAGCTTTTTCACGTCGACCATCAGCAAAAACAACCCAGGTTCCGTTCGTGGAACGCAAATCAGTAACTTCAACTCCTTCCTCTACAGGGCGAAGAAGCGCGTGGATTTTTGACATGGATTTTGCAGTATCAACGATCTGTAGCGGTACAGCATCGGGATAATCATCTTTTCTTTTCGGACGACGCCCTAAAATAACTGGCCCACTCAATGACTCAATATGGCCATCATCAAGGCGCAGGAGTGCATATATTGGTTGAGTACTCAATACTGTTGCGTCGTTGTCATCTTCATGAGAATCAACTTCAGCTGTTTGTTCTCCACCAGATTGAACCTGTTGTTGTCCATCGCTGGCAATAACAGTGGCAGCGGTGGTAACAGATTGTTCTTCAGCGGTGAAAGTCATCTCCTGGACTGGACTTTGCTGTATATGTGGTGAGGCCACTTGAGAATCACCGAAGATCTGTTCAACATATGGCTGAGCGAGGACTTCCCAACTATTTGTTGCTGGATTCCACACAAGTGGTGGCATTACCTCGTTTTGTCCTGTTTGTGGATTAATACGTACCTGCGATGGATACACCCACGCATTGACCAGGGGCGACCATATTGGCTCCTGTTCAGGTGTTGAGCCATTATTATTCACTGATTGACTGTAGTCAACGTTCATATCCATATCCAATCCCTCCTGGCTCTCCCTATAATATCAGGACTTCTTCGTATGTATGAAGGTTGGTTGATCCTATTTTTCCATCTTACATATTTCTTCAGGTAAGGATGTTTGACCATTTGCTCGTCGGAGGCTCACTTCACAACAGGCACCTTCCTCCCAAGGAACAACAACGCTCGTTTCTTTGGTTTCACGCAGGCCCTCACTATTTTTCACATGTTTGACTTCCCACAAATAACTATCGCCAGGCTGAGGTAAAGGATTCACCCACGAGACCTTTGCGCCTTGAGGATCGCTGAGCACTTTCAGTTCCTTCACGGGTGGCGGAATATCATCAATACCAGCATTTTGTGGGTCAGTCACAGATTGCGTTTGCTTTGTTGACACACTGTGCTCAACATCAAAACTATGTGAATACCACAACGTTGCCACCAAAGCGCCAAGAAGAATAAGTACCAGAAAAATTGAAAAAGCACTGAGCGCAGAGGTTCGCTGGCGAGTTTTTTGTGCCACTGAAAAATCAGCAGAAGGAAAGCCATCACCACTCCCTTCCATCATACTTTTCTTACCACTAGCATTCATAGTGGCAGATGCAAACCCTACAGGAGTGAGACGTTGATTTTCCTTCACAGCAAGTGGATGCGGGTGCGGAACAGTGAAACGAAAAGCCTCGTTCGGGTCAACTGTTTCACCTTCAAGGAAACGTCCAGCTTTTGTGAAGTCTTCTTGAGCATCAAAAGAGGGTAAGGCACGAATACGTGTTGGCTGATCTTCATCGCCACTGTCATAGAAACGCGGGGCTTTTTCATCCAACACATCAACATGAGTTGCAGGAAGCCCGATATCGCGTTGTGTACGATGAAGTGCATCAACGAACTCCAAAGCAGTAGCATAACGCTGCTGCGGATCCTTAGAAAGAGCCTTTCGTATCACATTTTCCAATTGCCTTGGAACATCACTTCGACCAGTTGACGGAACAAAACCGTTAAGAACGCGAGCCGTAATCTTGGGAGGTGAATTGTCGCCACCTGGAATCTTAAAAGGCGAATGTCCCGCAAGAAGAGCATAGATTGTTGCCCCCAAACTAAACACGTCACAACGCGGCCCTGTTTCGCCTTTCCCCGTCTGTTGTTCGGCAGGTGCCCACAACAGTGACACCCCCTGGAATCCCTGCTGGGTTTCACCAGAAGATGCAATACCGAAATCGGTCAGCACTGGGCGCCCATAAGCAGTCATCAAAACATTCGCAGGTTTAATATCGCGGTGAATAATACCAGCACGATGAGCAGTTTCAATAGCTGCCCCCAACTGAATACCAATCTCTAAAGCCTGCGGAACCGAATATGGTTTTTGCGACACAATTTTGCCAACATGTGGAGGCGGGCAGTATTCCATCACAATGTAAGAACGGCCATCCGTTGCAGTGGAAGCCGCATAGATGGATACGATTGATGGGTGTGACGATAATTTTGCCATCACATTGGCTTCAGCATGAAAACGTTCTTTCACATCGTCAGTAACATCAGCATGTAACACCTTCACAGCGACAAGACGTTCAGGAAGATACTGTTGGTATAAAAAAACATCAGCAAATCCGCCAGAACCGAGATAGGACTGATATTCGTAGCCATCAATAAGTGGAGGAATGATCTGACGTTTCTTTTTCATAGGATCTCCTGCACAAGAATGTAACCTTGTTCGCCCACATCAATTTTATCCCCGCTAAAAAGCTCAACGGGCCTACCAGGAATAACAGGAATCGGAGGTGACTGAGAGCGAAGAATAAAAGTTCCGTTTTGTGATTCATGGTCGATCAGCGCAACGTAGTCATCCTTGACCACAATCTCACAGTGCGTTCGAGAGATAAGATGTTGAGGGCTAGACAGCGGAACCAGTAAAGGAATTGGCTGTTCAGGGTACTGGCGGGCTGAGGGCATCCTGCCAAATATTATATTTGTTGTGATATCAACCATGCGACCAGAGGGCAAACATAGACGTCCTCTTACAGGTAATAACTCTGGCTCACAGGAAGTGCAAGCATCGTCAGCTTGATCCGACACAGCCAGTTCAGCTGCATCAGAAGGTAACGACACCATTGTCATATCGTTTTCCCATTGAAGGCCAACTATCGTCGGATCAATATCATTGTCCTGTACGCTCACCCATGTGTGCATGCCTTAGACACCACCAGCAATCGGGATGGGCCGAGTATCATCATTATCGCAGTCCGTATCCGTTTCAAGATACCTATCGGCATTACCATTCATATCGTTGATCGACGGCACCGATCCCACGTCCACAATAGTGACAGTGATATTGTCTTTTCCGCCGGCCTCTTTTGCAGCATCAACTAAAGATGAACAGCACAACTGTGGTGAAGGAATCCTTAAAAAGGAGGCAATCAAATGGTCGTTAAGCTCGCCAGTCAAACCATCAGAACAAATAAGAAGGCGTTGACCAGACTGCATCGGAAGATCAAAATAATCACATTCACCTGTGGACTTTTCTTTGGATGCTCCTAATGCACGGGTAATAATATTGCGGTCACTACGTTGGCGCGCCTGCTCAGGCGTAACAATCCCATAATCAATAAGCTCTTGAACACGTGAATGATCCTTTGTTATCTGACGCAATTTGCCCTCAAAATAACAGTAGGTCCGCGAATCACCAATATTGATAATGCGCCATACCCATTGCTGGTCACACAAAGTAACAAATGCGCCCGTCAACGTTGTTCCAGGATGTTTTTTTTCAGTAGATAATGCCGCAACACCACATCGAGCCTGTTCGTAAAGCATTTCGATAAGCTGTGGGGTGAGTCCATTAGCATCAACTTCTTGAAAGGGCGCCAAAGCAGCGTTACTAGCCCGATCTCCATATCCATGACCACCCATGCCATCGGCAACAAGGAACACTGGGTAGCGTGAAAGAAATGCGTCCTCGTTTTTTGTTCGGCACGAGCCGACATCGCTCTGGCTTGATGCCCAGATAACGGGTTGTTGTCTCACTGTTCCTGCCTCGTCTCTAAAGGAGTTACCTTCACTACCCCACGGTGGCTGCTCTGTTCACCTGAATGTGAATACCTCCACCTTAATTTTAACCAACGTCTGCGCATTGTTTTCTTCATGCGCGCGCGTTTCATCAGTGATGTCAACCAAAACCGCGCAAAAATCCTACGGAAAGCTGGCAAAGGTGAACGCATTTTATTGGTGATAGCATCAACAAACTCCCATGCTTGAGACGAGGATTCCTCGTGCACCACACCTTTACCATACACCAGGGCATCAATCTGTGCCGACAAAGTATAGAGCCCCCTTTCTGGGATCTTAGTTGGCGGTGGAATACGTTGAGGAACCTCGGAAATATTGACTCCTTCAATAGCACCACTCATCACATGAGCCTGCTGCCACCTGGTAGCATTGTGAGGAACTGCTATCCCGCTATCCCAGGCACGATCAATAATTTCATCCCAAGCACCCACCATCTTTTGATGGTGCGTATCGGCATGTTTTCTTCGACGAATCCGCCATATTTTCATCGCTGCAATCACAATGAGTGGCAACAGCAACAACACCAGAACACTCACAATTTTTACTGCAAAAAGCGCCGCATTGAGCCACCATTGTACAGTGGAATCATTATCGGAATCCTCGCTGACAACATCTGGTGTCAGCTCGGCTGGTGTTGGTGGTGGCTGAGGAGGCTGAAGAACCAAAGGTCGCGGAGTTTTCTTTGGCTGGGGTTGTGTTGCCTGAGGGGTTTTATCTTTTGGTGGTGTTGGATCAAAGGCAACCCATCCAGCCTCTTGGAAACACACTTCCACCCATACATGCGCGTCATTTCCTGTTACCTTCCATCTCTTTTTCGCATCTCGTGAGTATTCTTCAGAAGGATAAAAGCCCATCACAACCCGTGCGGGAACACCAATTTCACGCAACATCAGTGTCATAGCTACCGCGTACTGTTCATCGTCACCGATCATCATATCCGAGGCAAGAAGACGTTTGATACGTGCCGCCCGATGCCCTGCATCCGACATGCCATCTTTACCATTTGAAAAGAAACCATTGTTCTTAAAATAGCGTTCAAAAGCACGTATCTGTTCCACTGGTGACGAGGATTGACGAAGAATTTCGGGAATAATTGCCGTGACTTCTTCAGGGACACCTTCATTAGGTGGCAGATCTACCTGCGCGAACTGTTGTCCAACAAGTTGTTCTTGTTTCCATGGTCGTGCAATATCAACACTTAGGCGATACTCAGAGCCTGCGTGAAAAGGTTTTTGAGAGATAATTGTTTGTAAATCTTTACTATAGAAAAGGGTGTCTCCATATTCGTTATTTTGTTTATCTTTCACAATGATAGTGTGCACAATTCCGCCACCAACAACCCATGGACCATGATAATCAGTGACCTTGATATCCAGTACCGCTGGCATCAACGCAGGATCATTACTACTGCTCACCGACGTGCCAATATGTTGAAAACCGCCTTGTTGTTGGTGAAGATCAGCGATGTTGTACACTTCTCCATCGTAAACATCCATCGCTGCTAAGCGTAGGCGCCCAGCAGGGGGCAAACCTTTCACAGAAAAAAGTACATCTTTTTCTTTATCTTTTATGAAATGACGAAAATCCGCAAGAGGTGACGCATAGTTATGCAGGTCTAATGGCGGAACAATGTAATCACGAAGAACAACACGCTGTGAGCCTACCGAAAACAGAGTAGTAACTCCCACCGCCACTACTACACCAATAACGATAGTGATGCCTACCCCAATAGCGCGCCACAATAATCGCACCCCCGCATGCTTATTGGACCACATGATATGTTGAGGACTGTCATCGCTTCCAAGTCGACTAGTCACAAGCCATACCAGTGTTGCGCTCCCAACTACACTCCCGATAAGCACTGAGAAACGTGTTGTGTTCAGTCCCCACATGATCCCAGTTACAAGCAAAACATAGACGGGCCCTAGAACTAATATAAGATCAAGGAAAGGTCTTCTAGCATGCGTAGGCAACTGTTCTTTTGGTAAAGAAACAGCCCTTATCGATACTAACGAGCACACATAACCACATATGAATGGCATAACAGCTGGGCCAGTAAAATGTCGTGCAGGCGGTTGAAGCGTCAATAAATCACGCCATGAGTTCACTATGTAAACAACAAAAGTTTGCAGAGCGTAAACGCTGGGAAAAGTGTTGACATAACAAAGTTCGGGAAGGGTAACTATAGGTCCAACAAGGAAAAAAACCAAGAGGGCGACAAGGAGTGATGTCATAGGTGCTAAGCGAAAAAAGGCCACCGTCACTGCAGTCAATGTTCCCACAGCAATAGCACCCCAGATGACGAGGAAACCACTTACCCCGCCAAAGACCTCGATATGGCTAAGTCCTGCCACCATGAACAGCCCACAAAGAAAGAATACTTTGAGCAAAGGGATATGTGTAGTTTTCATCGTCCCACCGCCCCCATAAGGCCTGGTAACTCAGATAAATCACCGATGTCAATGATATTCATGACTCCGACTTTGTGAAACTGATGAGGAACAGGTCGAAAATAAGGAGCTTCCCTTATCGGGGTTGGGTTTTCTGTGCTTCCAGGGTCAATACTGCGACACATTATTGACTGCATATTGATACTCATACGACTATATGCCTGATGAAGGAGTGATACCGATGTACCCGACCCGGTAATACACATAATAACTGATGCCTGAGGAAGGGAAGCTACACCGTGGGAGACAAGTTCAGGAAGCGCCATTGGTTGAGATGAAAGTTCAACACTGGACAATTCATCAAGAAAACGCATGGCATTAGGTACATGAAAAGTTGTTGTGTCAGTAACAAGACTCACAGTTTTTCCTTCATGGAGCGCATGGGCACCAACTGATGCCGCAACGCTCACAGCAAGCTCAAACTCGTCCTCCGAAAAATAAAATGATGGATGTAAAGAAAGAATACACAACAGTTGAGCGCGACGTGTCTCCTCGAACTGGCGTACCATCATCCGCCCCATTTTGGCCGTAGTTTTCCAATGGATCGAGCGGCGTTCATCCCCTGGAGTATAGTCACGAAGAGCATGAAATGAAACGTCTGAACTGGTCAGATCCCGTGTCGATGCGCCTTCAATGTCCCGAAGTAAACCTGTGACACTATGTGCAAGACCAATGGTAGAAGGGTGAATATAAAGCTGATGCGGGCTATTCCAGGTTTTGCTGCGCTGCAGTAGTTGAAGAGGATCTGAGTGAATAGTGGTAACTGGCCCTATTTGGATGACACCACGACGGCGAGCTGGAATAGTAAATGTTTCAACATGGTTTTGCCCAGCGTGAAGTAGCGGAAGCGGAAATGTGGCAGAAAAATGAGCAACTGGCATCACCACTTCCGTACCAAAAGCTGGAGTTTTACTGCGTGCGTGGATTGTTAACGTTCCTACGGCGTGGTCACCCACACGGATTCTTGATGATGCTAAATCCATCTCAATGCCAAGGTCAACCTGGCGAAGCATCCACACAAATGACAGCATGAAAACAAATGCCGTCATGATGGCGATAATCCAGGCTTCTAGCCAGTCATAACGCAAAGCAGCAAAGGCACTAACAGCAATAATGATAAGTACGAACACAGCGGTATAAGTCAGCGATATCCTCTGTTCAGATCTGCGACAAGACTGTACGAACCACCTGCTAAAGGAGGGCGTGGTTTCGCGCGTGGAAGGGGAGGTCGCTGACTGGGACTCCCCTGGCGCGAAAGGGGCAACTGCACCGGTTGCAGGAGGGAGCGCTGTTCCACGCGCGAAATAGTGTGTGGAAGATTGTGGGCCCTCGTGTGCGAAACTCTGGGATGCTTCATATGTGAAAAGCTGCGTGGGAGCTGACGTAGCACTCACTGCAAAAGGCTGAGCAAAATAATGTGCACATACCCCAGTAAAGGGATATTTTAACAGGGAAATGAATGATGCTTTCATACGGTTCCTTGAGGTACAGAAACCTGGGTAAGGACTTGTTCAATAACCTGTTGCGATGTCGTACCTGCAAACAGTGCATCTGGGTCCAGCACCAAACGATGCGCCCACACTGGCTGGGCAAGGGCAAGAATATCGTCAGGCAACACATAGGAACGCCCCTGAGCAATTGCCCACACCTTAGCGGCACGTGTCATTGCAATCGCACCACGCGTTGATACCCCCACTCGAACTGATTCATTGTCACGTGTGGCCTCGATAAGCTGGTGGATAAAAGCAAGAACACTATCATCAACACGATTATTTCCAGCTAGTTGGGCCATTTCACTAATTGCTTTCGTGGTAACAACCTCGCCAAGCTGCTTCGAACGGTCGGGTTCTTGGGAACCCGACATGATACGGATCATTGCGGCAGCATCGGGATACCCCAGAGACGATTTCATTAAGAAACGATCAAGCTGAGCTTCGGGAAGTGGATATGTTCCTGCCTGTTCAATAGGGTTTTGAGTAGCAATAACCATAAATGGTTTGTTAACCTTGTGAGTCTTACCATCAACAGTTACCTGGAATTCTTCCATCACTTCCAGTAGGGCCGACTGGGTTTTAGGGCTTGCACGGTTGATTTCATCGGCAAGAACAACTGTGGCAAAAACAGGCCCAGCATGAAAGTTCCATTCTTTTGTTTTTTGGTCATAAATGGTAACACCCGTAATATCAGACGGCAGCATATCGGGAGTAAATTGAATACGTGAATGCTTTCCTTTCACAGATGCTGCCAATGCTCGCGCAAGCGCTGTTTTCCCTGTTCCAGGCGCATCCTCTAACAGTAAATGCCCTTCGGCTAGCAAACAGGTTAATGCCAAGCGAACAATATGGTCTTTGCCCAACAGGGCTTGGCCAATATTGGCCACAATCTTATCAAAGGCATCCGAAAACCATTGCGCACTTTGAGATGAAACTGCCATGTGTTTATTCCTTACTGTATTCCGTATTTATCGAAGCGGAGCCCATTGTCAAACTCTATCGAACCGTCTTGAGGTATCTGTTTATCACAGTGAATAGTGACCTCTCCCCCGCCGTAAACCAGCATGTCGGTGAGGCTCCCCGATACCTTATTCTTTGCTGGATCTTTTGACGATGAAGCAGGAATAAGCCAACAACTCACATTACTGACCTGTGAATCCTTGATACCTTGCGTCCATATGGTGACAACCTTGGAGTCTATTTTGACTATCTTTGCAGCCTGCTGAGGTGTTGGAATCTGTGCACTAACACATTTATCAGCAGTCTTTCCGCTCTCACTTTGGCGCACATGAAGACACATTTGTTTGGTTTGGCCAGGTTGACCCGTCACCGTATGACGTGACATGGCATCCAAAGAACCAGAAGGCCCATCCCCACTGGCCGTAACGCTAATGGGGCGCCCATGGCCGTTGGCACTCCATGTGAACTGTACCTCACCACTAGACGTTGGTACGGCCTCCAATTGATCGATAGAGGGCGGACCAAAGGGTGACACTGATGCTGATGCGGCGCTGGATTTACCTGGGACAATTTGTCCATCTATTATTCCAATAGCTCGCACACGCACACTTATTGCCTGACCATCAACACCATACACTGTTGTGCTAGTGCCAGTGATTGTTTGCCATGTTGGATCACTACTTGTGGCAATCTGGTAACTCACACGTGTCCACCCCTGCCCTTGACCACCACGAATACCGCTAACACGAATTTCGCCAGAGCGACCTGTTGCCCGAACAGTTGGTACAGACGGTGTGCCTGGTTTACCAAGAGGGCGAACCTGCCCAGAGGAAACAGATGCTGAACTACCCGCTTCGTTCGTTGCTTTCACGCTAAAGGATACTGGTGAGGACGAGTAGGGAACATTAAATGAGGCAGAACGGTCCTGTGTCGTTACCCTTTCCCCCCGCGATGAAACCACCGTGTAACTTTCAACTGCTTTTCCATTATCAGTAGTTGGCGGATCCCACATCACTACTATTCGAGCTGTTGACGATGTACTTGTTGACGTTTCTATCGTAGCTTCAACATTTCGCGGACTAAATGGTGGACCAAATGGCATAGCGGTTGACACAGGCGACCAGGCAGAGTCCTTTCCAGATGCATTATGCGCTTGAACACGCATCTGGTAGACACTTCCATTGCTCAATCCCTCAAACACAACATTTTCTTTTGTCACTGTTTTTGTTTTACTTACCCCTGTTGAAGAGGTAAGCGACACCGTGTAGCTAGTGACGGGACTACCCTGAGATAGAGTCTGTGGCCAGGTTGCACTCAGAGTTGAATCACCAGCTTGAATGACAGGTTCAGAGGGCTGATCGGGAGCAGTATCTAATAGCACAGGCTGACTTGGTTGGGACCAGGGCGAATCCCCCGCACGATTAGTTGCTTGAACAACGAATGAATATTTATGACCTTGGGATAACTGGTGAAATACGCACTGTGTCCCACCACATTGCTGTGTCGCACCAGTTGTTGTTTCACGGACGGTAAAACTGGTAATAGGGGCTCCATGAGCTGAACCAGACACCCATTGGACTGTCATTGAGGTATCAGAAGTTGCAGTTGCCACAACATTGGTGGGAGGCTGCGGCTGCGACACCACAGAGATCCGAACCGACCCCCGGCGTTCACGTAAAGGATCGTGGGTCACATCACCCATACGGACCGACACAACAACACTGCCGTAAAAATCTGGTTCAGGAGTAATAAAGAGTTTGGTTCCCTGTGTTCGTGTCTGTGCTTTCCCCTGGAAAACCTGGGGGCGCGCAGCGAAATAGAGTTCTTTACCTGGGAAAGGATTAGTCACAAAATCTGCCATATCAACTTCCAGACTTTTACCGCCAAATCCTTCGGCCTCGATATCGGCAATCTGGAGCGGTGGCTGTGACGATGTTACAATTTCGATCGGAACCTCTGCCCGCGTGCTATTGGCCGCATCACTTACTTCAACTTTAAGATTTCCTAGGCGCCCTTTCTTCGATTTTGTTGGCGCCGTCACCGTTAGTTGGGAGCCACTTAATGATGTTGATACTTCTTTGAGGCCTGTCACAAGTTTATAGGAAAATGAATGTGGGTCCTCGCCCTCAGGGTCGCTCACCATTGCCGCCAAATCCACTGTTACTGGCGTGTTATCAGCTGCTACCTTGATAGGCGTTGGGCGAAATAGTGGCGGATTATTGACAGCTGCTTTAACTTTGATAGGCAATGTCAATGTTGAGGTGAGCGCATCTTTATCATCAGCGGATGCTGCATCGGTAACCTCGAAAGTAATAGCGGTATTACCACTAAAGGTCTTGGGTGGCGCATACACAAGCTGCGTATCAGAGATCACTAGTTCTTTTTCACTGCCACCAATTTGCACACTCACCTTATCGGCCTGTGTTAACGTGGGGTGGCGTCCTTTGCGGACAACAACGTAATCTTCTAGGGGAATTGTCAGCGTTGTGCCAGCTTTGACTTTCGCTGGAATCATTGTGGGATCTAAACGTGGCGCAACGCCATCACCAACAAGGGCTGGCACAAAAATAACGGCAGAAGATGTCAGGTTATCTTCATCGGTAATAGTGTAGACAATAATTTGGCGTCGTTCGGACAGTTTGACGTTGATTCTGTTACGCTCATCCACGGATGCTGACGAAGATGATGTTGTGACTTTGAGCTTTGACACATCGCCATCGGGATCATCATCGTTGGCCAGTACTGGCACAGTGAACTCGGTGGCACCGTGGGGTACGTCATCGGCTGTAACAATATCATCACGTGCAATCGGTGGTGCAAGTGGAGCATCGTTCGATACCTGTATGGTTAATAAACCGTTATCCGTTCCCCCTCTTCCATCACTCACCTGATAGCTTGCCGTATATATTCCCTGTTGTTTGGGGGCTTTAAATACAATACGCGAATCTCTTTGACGCAGGTTCAGGGCATCATCGGTACTACCAACCGATCCTTTTTTCAAAATAAGTTCATCACCGTCAGGATCCACATCGTTATCAACTACTGACACAGCAACGGAACGTTCGGGGCGCACATGAACCCGATCGTTAATAGCTAAGGGTGGCTGATTTGTTGGCGGAACTGGCGCAATCCCTACACGAACATGACCAGAAGCACGCTTGCCTAAACGGTCTTCTACCAGGTAAGTAAAACTATCTGTTCCTACCGCCCCATTGCCAGCACTATAGTGAATGCTATTGCCTACCACTTCTGCAACACCTAATGTAGCTGCCGAATTCAAGCCCAGTAAGTACACCGAGTCACCATCGTGATCAATACTGTCAAGCGGAATGGGGATAACTACTTTTTGTCCTGATAAACAGCGACCTTCAACATCAAGAGGCTGTGGCGCACTATTGGTATCTACCTCCATGGGGGTTATCCGAAATACCACTTCAGCAGATGCTTTATTCCCCTGTGTATCGTAGACAGTGTAGGTAACTTTGGCTGTACCAGTTTTATTTTTCGCTAAAAACCTTACCCTATTGTCGGATACAAACGCCGTCCCAAGGTCAGTGGTCACGTCACCGTCAAGCAGGGAATCAACGTGTAGTTTTGAACCAGAGGGCGAACGGTCGTTAGCCAACACATTCACCCCAACGATGTCATTGACTCTAACTTTTGCTGAATCTGGTTCAGCAACTGGTGGATCATCAAAGGACACACTATCCACGGGAATAACCGTGACATGCGCCGTAGCTGTTGCCTCCCCATTTGATACCGTGTAGGTAAACTCTTGAGCAGTATCAAAATCGTCAAGCGCACTTATCCGTACAAGATGCTGATCCACCAGCGCTACAGATAACACGGAGTCCTGGGGAAGATTCACTGATTGTACAACCAGGACACCCCCTAACGGATCAGAATCATTTTGTGTCAGATCAACAATGACCTGCCCTCCACGTGGCAGCATTCCCGTATCATCTTCGGCAACAGGGGGTGCCGTTTTATGGCTTTTCACCACATCAACACGAATGACACCTGAAGCTGTAGCTGGACCATCAGAAACAACATAGGTCATATAGTAGCTTCCAGGGTCTTTTGCCTGAAAACGAACTGTACCAGCGTGAATATCATGAACAATCGAGGCATCCCCCTGAGGTGCACCCACCGAAACCAGCATCAGTTTGTCACCATTGGCATCAGTATCGTTGTCCAGGGGGTGAATGGTTGTTTCTTCGCCAGCTTTTGCCTGTACCAGATCCCCATTAGCATGCGGGCCAATATTTCCCTGGGCTCGAATATCAACACTCATAGTGCCAGTGGCACTCAGTTTTCCGTCACTGACTTCAACATTGACCGTCACAGTTCCAGGTTTTTCACCATTATGAGCAATTGATACCACACCGTCCTCACGAAAATTTACGCCCAGTTGAGCATCCGTTGATACTGATTTCACGTAGATTGAATCACCGTCAGGGTCTATCCAGTCAGGCAAAATGTTGTAAACAACTTTCGACTCTGCGCCCAGTACGACGGTTGGTACACGTATTTGTGACGGTGCCGCATTGTGTTCCCAAGGGTGAACTGTTACAGTGGTTTTTGCTTGGGCTGTTCCTCCCCTGCCATCATTGGCCTCATAGTGAAATGATGTTGTTCCACTTGCTTCATCAGGGACTTCAATCTGAAGCATTGCACCGCCACGTACTTCTTTGATGCGACCAAATTCTGGTTCTGATACAGGTTTGGCAACAAGCACATCACCGTCAGGATCCAAGTCATTAAAGAGGACGGGAAGGATAGTTGCTCGTCCAGGTCTTACCCCGAACGAGTCATCAACTGCTGTGGGAGACTGGTTTTCTTCTTTTCGTTCTGGCTCATTTTCTTCACGTGATTCATCAGGATCGTCATTATCCTTTTCATCTTTTTCAAGATTCGCTACCACACTATCCCACGAATCGACAAGAACCATTTTCTGGTCGGGAAGCCATACGTTTCCATTAGCAACATCATTGAGGACAATAATATCGCGGTTCGTTCTAAAAAGAGGTTCTTGCGCAGAGGCTAACTGCTGAGCCTCAATAACCATGGGTGCGGTGGAATCACCACATAGTCGCAAGAAAATACCTGTTCTTGCCCATGCACTATAGGCACATCCACGAAAAAATACCGGAGCTGCAGGATTTCCTGACTGAATGTCTTTGGAATCCTTAATCTGCGCAGCATACTTGGTGATAGCACCTGATTGAAGGTCGATACGAAATAGGTGTGTTGCAGAGGTAACCAACACCGAATCGGCGATGGGGCCAGGCTGTTGCAGCCGCAAGTTCTCACCTTGAAGCTGCACTTTGTGGCCAGAAGGTAAATATAGCAGGGATGATTGTGTATCAAGAACGACCGGCAAGGGGCCCACCGACGAGATTGCCAGTTGAGAATCAGAAGCAACATCAATCTGATTTTCTTCGACCGATGTTGAGACTCCCTGAGGAATCAAAGAAACCAATTTATGAGACACCCCAGAAACAGCATGAACACGGCCATCAACACCAGTAGCCACAACACCTTTTTTCAGGTCCTGAGCATCTGGTTTTTCGGCCTCTGGTTGAAACTGTTCCACAGAATCCACAGGCAAAGAAAAGAGGCGTCCCTGTGCTGTATCTAAAACTCCGATACGGTTTCCACCGTGACTATAGGCAATAGCACCAGCCATACTTGTTCCCTGCTCTAACACAACATTGGCAACGTCAAGGCCAGCAAGTGTGGACGAAGCAACATCGTGTACAAAAACATCTGAATCGTGCTGACTTAGCCCAAAATCAGATGATGCCGCTCGAAGTCCCGCATCAAGAGTGCGTGACGGATAGTTAAGATGTCCAACCAGTCGTTTATTTTTATTGGTGACCCATATTCCCCCGTCATGTAAACTCACACGAGCCGTTGTCATTCCCGGGTGAAGAACCGCCAACACCACTACCACACTCATAAGAATTCCAAGACCAGCAGCAGGCAAATGACGTTTAAGACGACCCATTATCCATCCTCACTGTTGCCTTCAGGGAATACCTTTATCTTATGTTACTGTTGTTGAGGACGAAAGATATGTTTACTCGTAGCTAAGGTACTTGAATTCTACGTATTCTTCGAATTGGTTGACAACATCATGAATAACCTGGTCTTTTGTATATCCCAAAATATCGTAGTTGTATTCTGAATCAGCAACTGACACTTCAATGCGTGCCGTCGTGTCGCCCTCATGCCCCACAAAACCAACGTAGGCAAAACCCGTCACCTCGATAACTGATACCTGATAGTAAAAGGGATATTCGTCATCTTTCACTACCAAATACATCATGTCATGAACAAAAGGTCCATCAGGGTCGGGATCCTGTTTCAGATATTCTCTGCCTTCTTCTTGATTCATCAATACAGCATCTAAAGACTGCGCGCGAAGTTCTTCAACAATATCGCGTAAAGCAGGTTCCACTGTGTCAACCATTTCCTGTAGAGCCTGCGCTGGTGTTACCACATCAATAGCCTTTGACAAGCGACGACGCCAATTTGCCGTACTACCATCATCAGAAGGTACACCACGCCCCGCATCAATATTTAATGCAGAACGCACCCGGACGTCATGAACATGACGTTCCTTCTTCAATGATTTCACCAAACCCGCCATCACCGCAATCAACACAAAAGAAAATGGAAGGCCCATAATGATTGTGGCATTAGTCAACGCATTAATACCGCCCACCACCAGCATACCTATTGTCAAAATACCCGTAATAACAGCCCAGAAAATTCGTGTCCACGCCCGGGCATCCTGGTGAGCATTTGGCAAAATCGAACAAAGATTAGCCATCACCAAAGCACCAGAATCAGCACTTGTCACATAAAACAGCAAACCAACAACTGTTGCTAGCCCCACCAAGAACATCGGCGCAGGATATTGCTGAATTAACGTATAAAATCCACTTTCAGGAACCGATAGAGTTGTATCAGCCAATGTGTGATCACTATTTCGTACGTAATCAATAGCAGAGTTACCGAAAAGCGAAATCCACATCAGAATGTAGAGGAAAGGAAAAATCAAGCAACCGAAAATAAACTCCCGCAAACGTCGCCCTCTGGAAATTCTTGCTAAAAACATCCCCACAAACGATGCCCAGGCCACCCACCATGCCCAAAAGAATAGTGTCCACCAGCTCATCCATTCAGACACATCGTAATAGGCCATCGTATCTAAAGTCATTGTGGGAAAACGTGAAATAAGGTCACCTATGTTCATTACCAGAGAGTTTATAAGGAACGCTGTTTTTCCCGTTACCAAAATCCAGGCGGCCAATACCATCGCCAAAATAACGTTCAACTGTGATAACAAGCGGATCCCTCTGTTAATTCCCGTGGTCGCAGATACCAGCGAGATAAGTACCGCAAGGATCGTCAAACTGATTTGAACCCCCAAACCCTGCGGTAGATGAAACAAAATGTTAAGCCCATAATTAAGTTGGGTTACGCCAATCCCCAGTGAGGTAGCGATCCCAAAAATAGTACCCAAAATTGCGGCGGAATCCACCGTATCGCCAATCGCGCCCTCCACCCTGCGCCCAATCAGTGGATAGAGGGCCGAACGCACAGCCAACGGTTTTTTCAAGCGATACGCAAAATAGGCTAAAGACATTCCCATCAGAGCATACATTGCCCACCCTGTAAGGCCATAATGAAATAGAGTCCACACCACTGCTTGGCGCGCTGCCTCAACAGTTTCCCCCCTCCCATGAGGAGGATTACTATATTGCGCCAACGGTTCATACACCGAATAAAACATGACATCGGTACCGATCCCCGCGGCAAATAGCATTGATGCCCACGCGAAAGTGGAAAATTGCGGGCGCGAATGGTCAGGACCTAAACGCACATTACCATAGCGTGAAAATGCTATAGCCAGCACAAACACTAAAATAACGGTACCGAGTAGAATATAGTAGGCCCCAAACCATCGTCCTACAAACGACACCCCCACGCCAATAACTTCTTCCACAGTTACCGGCATTGTAAGCGTCCATATACTCATCGCACTTAACGCCACAGCCGAACCAATGAACACCGAGTACCTCACGCGGACTTTATGTGGCCGACCTGCAGCATCACTTTTCATTGCTGCAGCTTTCAGGCGAGCCTGATGAATAAACTCTCTCAGGCTTTTCTTCCCATTAACACCCCGCCGCAGAGCAATACGTCCCTGTGAATCATCGTCATCCACTCCACGACTGTCATTGTCGGATGAATTCTTCACCGGTGAATCAGGGGCAGTGTTCCTGGTCATCATAATCCTTCTTCGCTAACGACTGCTTCTTCTTGCACTGGCCACTCCATCATTGGAGCCAAGGAGATATGTTAGTCGCCGTCAGCGTGCCGCTTTTAGCCGTGACGGAACTCTATTCCTTTACCTCCACGTGGATAATGCCATGTCAGTACCCCAGGTGGGGCTACAGCACGGCAGGTTCCACATTCAAGACATGCAGCAAAGTCACTATGAATATTACCATCGTCATCCATGGAATAAACATGAGCTGGGCATACTTTAACCAAAACGGATCCGCAATGCGTAGCCTTCGCCTTTTCTTGATCGATACTAATATGAGAACAGCCTTCATCAGTTGAGTACCGGTTGACAGACAAGCGCTGGGTATGTCTGGCAAGCTGGTCAGCAATTGTTGGCTGCGATACGGACTTTTCTTTGTCTCGTAACTGTGCGGTGGGACGTTGGACAGGTTTCTTCATCTGTGAAGAGGGCGAAACAGCAGGTGAGCCTTTTGGCTGGACAGGATACGTCATAGAGATGTCATCCCCCCATACATATCGCGCACAAAATCGCTCACACTAAAAGGAGCATTCTTGAAAGCGTCAACTGCCAGATGTCGAAGCGGTGTTCGTGGTGTCAAATCATGGCAATAAATATTGTAAAGAATTGATGCAATAACGGGCCCATAATCATGATAAATACGGTCATTGTCGAAGAAACTAGGCGCATCGCGATATGTCAGCATATCTTGGCCAGCCCAAGAATCTTTGAATGCTTTTGGGTAACCAATAAGACCGCGCGCTGAATAGTCGCCGCTGTCAAGGGCTTGACAAATGCCTGTAGCCGCAGCTTGCGCACTAGCTGCCGCCAAATCCATTCCGCGGATAGTTAAGCCAGTGTTAAGAGTAAGACCAGCTGCATCACCAACAGCTACAAAACCATCTTTCACCATTGGTTTAAGCATTGATAGGCCGCCTTCATTAACCATATGGCAACCATATTCCACCAATTCGCCACCCTGAAGAAGCTGTTGAATGTGATCATGCTGCACAAAATAATCATGAATGTCGCTGGACGAAAATCCACTTTTTGTTAAAGAATCTAAACGCAGCACCACACCAATAGAAACCGTATCGCTATTAGTGTAAAGGAATCCACCGCCAGCAACACCGCGCGTGCAATCACCCACAAGAGCATAGGCAGCGCCCTGTTGCGAACTCACATTGAAACGCTCATTGATTGTATCGCGTCCCAGTTTCCACAATGACTTTACCCCAACAGCCAGTTCGTGAGTCTCCTGGTCACGGCGCAGCCCTGCTTCGCGCGCCAAGAAAGAATTGACGCCTTCAGCCGACACTACGATACGTGCTGGAACCTCGTCTTCACCAACTTGAACGCCTGTAACCGCGCCCTTGCCATCACGAAGAAGCGCATCAACTTTTGCTTCAGGCATATACATAACGCCCTCTTCTTCGGCCTGTTCAGCCAACCAACTATCAAGTTTGGCACGAAGCACAGATACGGCATTTACTGGGGTAGCCAAGCGTTTATCACGATAATCCAAGCCAATATAAGAATCGGAGGTAAGAACACCTAAAGTATTGCGTGTGATAACACGTTCAATTGGGGCTTTATCAACAAAATCAGGAAAAATCTGTTCCATCACACGACAGTAAAATACTCCGCCCGACAGATTCTTATCCCCTGCCTGTTTACCGCGTTCAAGCAGGTAGACTTCTTTTCCTTCGCGGGCAAGAAGAATGGCTGTCAGCGTGCCAGCAATACCGGCCCCAACAACAACGACATCGCATAGTTCATCGTCCATAAGCCCTCCTTCCTATCAATTCCTCTCCAAGCAAGCACAGTGAAAAGCTACTTACCTGCAGTGATACAATTGTCTTCACCTATTTGGCTCCCGCAATACACGGTGGCGCTACATCCTCTGGAAAAATCCCGAAGAAACAGGAACATCCTCACAATAGGTTTTGCAACACGTGCAGTCTAGTCGCGATTCTTCACCAGAGGGAACGTAATGGTCTCTCGAATACCCTGGCCAGTCAAAGCCATCAGCAGACGATCAATCCCCATGCCCATCCCCCCAGCAGGTGGCATTCCCTGTTCCATTGCTTCAATAAAGTCATGGTCAAGTTGCATTGCCTCGGGGTCGCCTTTGGCGGCTTCTAGAGACTGGGCTTCCAGGCGTTCACGCTGAATAACAGGATCGATCAGCTCCGAATAGGCCGTAGCCAGCTCAAAGCCCCTTACATAAAGATCCCATTTTTCAACGACCCCAGGTTTCGTACGGTGGCCTCTGGTCAACGGCGACGTATCGACGGGATAATCGCGTACGAATGTTGGTGCCCACAGGTGGTTACCAACAGTTTCTTCCCAGAGTTCTTCCACGACTTTCCCGTGAAGGGCCGCGGGGTCAATCTCAATCTCATACTTATCGCACAGCTCCAACAGATGAGCCTTCGGCGTGTCAGGAGTAATCTGTTCACCAACGGCTTTCGACAGCGACTCATACAGGTCAAGCTCATCCCACTCACCTGAGAGGTCATAGGTGGTGCCATCGGCAAGAGTAACAATTTCTGAGCCAAATGCGTCGCGAGCCGCCTTTTGGATGAACTCACGAGTAGTTCGTGCCATTTGGTCATAGTTTCCATATGCCTGATATGCTTCAAGCATTGTAAACTCCGGAGAATGCGAAGAATCTGCACCCTCGTTGCGGAAGTTGCGGTTGATTTCAAAGACCCTGTCGATCCCACCTACAACGCAGCGCTTTAAGAACAGTTCCGGGGCAATACGCAAGTAAAGCTCGGTATCGTAGGCGTTCATGTGGGTACTAAAGGGGCGTGCTGCTGCACCTCCGTGAAGAGTTTGCAGCATAGGCGTTTCAACCTCGATATAGCCGTGATCGTGGAAGTATTCTCGCAGCGAGCGCATGACTGCAGCGCGAACGCGCACCATTTTGCGGGCGTCTTCCCTCATGATCATATCCAAGTGACGTTTACGCACGCGCATTTCTTCACTCAGGCTGACCTCTTCGCCGTCCTCGTTGATAAAGGTTTTTGGTAATGGACGGATTGCTTTGGCTGCCATTGCCCAGGCGGGGGTGTCATCATCTGCGCCAGGAATGGCAAATACCGATAGTTCCCCGCGTTTGGAAGCAATGACGCGTCCGTGGATAAACAGGTGGTCACCCAGGTCAGCCACTGCTTTAAACTCGGCAAGCGATTCCTTACCTACTTCATTAGCCGACAGCATTGCTTGAATACGTGTACCGTCACCCTGCTGCAACGCCACGAAACACAGCTTGCCCGTATTGCGCAAGAACATAATGCGTCCGGCAATGCCTACAATATCGTCTGTTTCTTCACCTGCAGCCAAACCTTCATGGCGTTGACGTACTTCAGCAATAGTTGCAGTGATAGGCAATTCTACGGGATAGGGATCGATGCCTGAATCAAGCATCTTTTGGCGCTTCTGTGAGCGCACACGGACTTGTTCCGGTAAATCATCAGATGTCATATGCGGTTTCCGTTGGTCTTTATTCTTACTCACTCTTCGTATCCTACCTGTTTCATTTCGTCTGGGCGAAACCGACGATCCTTTTCACAATGCCATCCATGCGCTGAGTTGACACCAGACACACAACTGGAAGCAGGGTGGGTAGACGCCACGCGGGGCGTGACGTTCACCAGCACAATACCATCAACACCGAAGATCTCCCCATGCTGGCCATAAGCGATGGCACTCCAATCGAAACTAGAGAAATGGAATAAAGCCCCCTCCCAAGTGGGGGTCGATCGTCCTCCACTGTAGCGTCTGAGCCATCCGGAGGGCGGGGAGAAATCCCCTATAGCGCATTATGCTTTTGCAGAAGGGCCCCACACGCGGGGGAGATCGTCCTCCACTGTAGCGTCTGAGCCATCCGGAGGGCGGGGAGAAATCCCCTATAGCGCATTATGCTTTTGCAGAAGGGCCCCACACGCGGGGGAGATCGTCCTCCACTGTAGCGTCTGAGCCATCTGCGGAGAAAGATGCAATGTTACCAACATGAGTTTTTCCAGTGCGCACCACCTCCCACACGCGGGCGTAAAGACAGAGATCAGACGCATACACGGCTACAATGAGGCGACCTCTCCCACGCGCGGGGGTAGAAGTAAATCACAAGCCAAAAAAGCGAAGAAATCAACACAAAAACATCCACGCATGCACCTCTACCCCCACAACACCCCGCCCAGAGCAGAGATAAGCGAATGACCCTGGCGCACACAAAACGGCAAATACGCGCATCCGCTGTGAACCAGCGATGCCATTAGGCATCCGGCCACAGCGGATAACGCTTCCCCAAGTATTGTCTAGTGAGACAACACATCATATTCAAGATGGTGATGGGAACACCCTCTTGCGCTTTTAGGGAGCTTAGCCAGCGTACATAGTGGGGATGGGCACGCAGGCATTTCCTCCTAGTTCACCGAGATAGGTTGACGGGCACGTCCATAAGACATTGCCGCTAATCCACATCCCATTAACACAATCATGGCTGCTAACAGTGGTGCCGTCTGCTGACCTGTCTGGGCAAGTTTTGCACCAGTTGTTTGCTGAGGTTGCGCCTGGTGTGTTGGTGCAGCCTTCGGGTTGGGTACCGTGAAGTTGAACAGCGAGACGAGTGTCCCCTGGCCACCTTTCTTGCCAACCATCAGATTGTGCGAACCAGGTTCACTTGGAACCGTGAACACAGCTTTCGTTTTTCCGTCAGCAGTTGCCGCAGGAACAGCAATTGTTTGAGGCTTCGAGTGCAGCTCCACTACAGGTATCTGATTGGGTACCAAACCCGTCAGTTCAACCGACACTTGTGTCCCTGGCGCCAACTCGGCACCATTTTTAATAGGTTTGCCAGCTGCATCAACAATTGCATCTACAGAGGGCGTTGTCAGAGCAGCTTCAGCGGCTTCGCGTGCCTTCTTTGAGGCTTCTTCTGTGGCCGCTTTGTCGCCGGCATCCTTTTCTGTGGCAACTTTTTCTGTAGCCGCTTTGTCGCCGGCTTCCTTACCACTCTTTTCCTTAGCTACTTTAGCTTTTGCGGCTTTTTCTTCAGCTACTTCAGGTGCCTTTACCTGCGTGTTTTTACCATTCGAGACAACAAAACGATAGAATGCAGGATCCTTAAGAGCGACCTGGGTGATGCCAGTAGCTTTATCGCTAGCCTTGGAAGTTTCTGTCTTTTCGGAATCAGAAGATACTTGGCCAGCCTGATGAGTTGAAGCGCCCTTACTGGTTTGAGTGTCAGCAGATGGTTTATCGTCACCCTTAAGCTGAGCAGAGTTATTAGCCTTGCCATCAGCAGTCTTGGCACTATTTGTATTGGATGCTACCTCACCACTCTTTTGTATTCCTGTTTGCATTGTCGGTATCAGCATCAAAAGGTAGCGACCGTTATATTCAGGTGCTTTCAGTGTGAAATCAACCCACCCACGTTCTGAGGCTTTGGGAACACTCACTTCAACTAAGGAAGTCTTTTCATGAGCACCCTCAAAGGTCAACACTCCTTTTGGCTGCTCCCCTTCTTCGAAGCCACCAGCGCGAACACTCAGTTTTGCACTGGCAGGAATCGCCCCACCAGAGGTAACTGTTTTTCCATCTTCAAGTGCCACGCTATAAATGGTGGGTTCAGACAAGATGGGGTCAAGTGCCACAAAAGTAAACTCGACAGCTTTCTTTGCTCCTTCTTTACCAGCTTCGCTTCCTTTTTCAGAGATAACCATTTTGTGCTTGCCACCAACATTAGGGACTTTCACTTCAGCTGTTGCGATGCCTTTGTCATCGAATTTAACTGTCGATGCAACATCTTGTTCAGCATTATCAATACTGACAACAAGACCTTTATCTTTCTCGACACCTTCGACACTCAACTTCATCACAGAGTTTGGTTCAACTGCAGTATCTGACGAAATAGCTTTGCCATCATTATCAGTGACGTTCAACTTCAGCTCCACAACTTTTACTGCTTCCTTCGGTGCAGGTGCACTGCCCTTATTTTCCTTCACCTGCTCTTGGGTTTGTGTTTCAGTTCCCGTCTTTTCAGTGGTATTTACTGCAGGCTGTTTTGGTTCAGGGGCAGGCGCTGACGGTGCAGCTGCATGCGGATCTCCAAACCACGCACGATAAAAACTATTGAAGTTCTTATTGCCGTAGGTAGCACAGCCGCCGCTACCGCCAGGCTGATAGGGCGTGTAGTTGTACAGTGCAGCAGTTGCCGCATTTTCCATCTTGACCTTCGTACCACCACATGATCGAGAGGGATTGAAACCAACATAACTTGTTCGTCCAGCCGCAAAGTTAAATGAGTGAGGCTGAAGACGATAACGCTGGAACTGGTGGGCTGCGTTGTACACCTGGTTGGCAAAACCGTAATATTTTTGGGCACATGGTGCACCATCGGGGCAACCGTAGCCCATTGCTGTGCGGTAACCGGACTGACCGTTGGCAACACTTGTAATCAACGACTGCTCTTTTTGAAGTGTTACTAACAGTACCTGCGGAGCTATATTGCAAGCCTGTGAAGTCTTCCAGATGATTGTCGCCGCAGACTCGTTAGCTGCCCCCACATAGGGTTTGGGGCAGAATTTGTCGGCAGGTCGGCTTTGTGTTGTCTGCCTATAATCCTTCAAGCAGGGAAGACCTTTAGCTGGTGCACAGTTTTTTCCCTGAACATTCAGGAAGTCTTGAATCTGCTGAACAGACATCGTGGGAGACGATGTATAAAAATTATGATCAGCAATAATATTGCCAGGTTGAAATGATCCAGCAGCATCAGCCTGATTAACAGGCACTGCTACTAGAACAAGAGCGGCAAGCGAAAGACTTGCCACCATGATAATGAATGGCCTCACTAGACGGGTCATTTCGCACCTTTCTACGATGTTACAAATGTGACACTTGGGGACAAAGTGGTAATTGTGACTAAACCATATTTTCCATAATCTGTCTAGCCAACCCCCTTGACAACACACCACCACCCACGCCTCCCAAGAAAATACATATGCAACTGACCAACCTTAAGCAAAAAATAGATAAATACAGAAAAAGAATATGCGCAGATAAAGACTGCTTCTTACGTAACACCAAGACGCACAACACAAAAAAATGATCGTACATATCGAACATATGTACGATCATACAGCCTGGTCATAACGCTAATGTATTTTAGCTCACACTATTGTAGTATTCCACTATGCAGGCACAATTCTATACGCATCCATAGCGATGACAAGCGCTCGCTCATAATCCAAACAGTGAAAGAAAAGAACGCACCCCCGGTCGCCATCACCGAATAACACCCACCACCAAGCGGGGCACATCTGCATCATGAATTCTCTATTTATTGTCCAACACAACAAGTACGTTGTCGGTCAGACGAATCGATTGTTGCTTGCCCTCGCGATCTGTATCACTCAAAACGCCAGCCACTACAAGGCACGCAGTTTTTGGCCCCTCAGTTTCCAAATCCTCAAAGGAGAGTGCATCTACCAGCACAACATAGTCTACGTCAACACCAGTGGCTTGTACCGCAGCTTCTTCCGTTACCTTCAGTACGGCTTGAGCACTTCCAGATTTTGCAGCCTCTTGAATTCCCAATCTCAATGACCGCGAGAGCATTGCGGCCTGCTCTCGCCCCTTCTCGGACAGCATCATCAACTGGTTGGAAACGGGCACTCCTTGACCGTCACGCACTGTTGGTACAGATACCACCGTTATTGGATAGTCAAAATCGCGTACGAGCTGGCGAATAACGGCAAGCTCTTGAGCATCTTTTTGCCCCATAAACACTGAGTCGGGTTCAACAAGATTTAACATCTTCACACTGAGCTGACACAGTGCAGAAAAGTATCCTGGTTTCGCTTTTCCTTCATATTCACCAGCTAAATACCCCGGGTTAATCGTAATATGTGGAAGCCCTGATGGATACATCGTGTCGGTGGAAGGCGCGAAAACAATATCGGCTCCTGCTGCGGCCAACGCCGAGAAGTCACGATCCAGTGTCTGCGAAAAAATATTGCTACTATCTGCAGCTTCACGTGGTCGGTTTACAGTGTCATCTAGCGGATCCACAAAGATGGACACCACAACTGTGTCGCACTTGTGGCGCGCTTCGGTTACAAGCGCTACATGCCCCTCATGCACATTCCCTTTTGTCATCACAAGCCCCGTGCTGCCTTCGCATCCGCTCAGCACATAACGCAGGTCTTCGCGTGTTCTAATGAGACGGGTATCTGATGTGTCGATCACGTGGTGTCCTTTTCTTTCGGTTAAGGTAGTGAGCCCCTAAAAAGTACGTACTCTTATGGTACAGTGTCACCGCAGTTTACGGTACCTGAGTTTCACTTTCCCTATGGCCTGTGATGTCTAAAGATTCTACCGCTTCACGTGCTTCTTGTGTCTCGCTTAAGAGTGTCCAGTTTTCGCGAATAAGAAGTGGCTGGTGGGTGACAAATTTTTTTAATTCAAGAGGGCGAAGCGACGGCATATCAATAGCGAGGGGAACTCCTGATGAGGCCGCGCTGCCTGCCGTCACAAGGTGTAAGCGTGCTTTACCTGTTCCAAGAATGCGCTGAAGGGGCCCCCGTATTATTTGCAGCGCCTGAACATGGCTATGAGGCACCACACTGAAGTGCCGCGAGAATCTGCCACTGCGGCTAATGGTGCATTGTTGTGTTGAGGCAATACCGATGTATTTACTTGCGATTGGATGCAACCAGCGCGCTGATGGGGCGATAGCATAGAAACGCAGTGGCTCGCAGCGAGACTGTAGCCATTGCTGGCCTTCATATAACTGCGATGCATCACGTTTACCAAAAATTGCGTTGATGATTGATTCTTTATCGTGGACATCAAAATCATCCAAAATCATGTCAAGGGCACATTGTGCCTGTTCTTTACTCCCGGCAGGAAGCAATATCCCTGCTCCAGGAACATAGTTTTGCCCACCTTCTGCCGAGGTTCCTGCCAAAGTGACTTTAATTGACCAGAAGTCTTTTAGTCGCCACAGCATTGTTTGTCGAATATGGATGGCGTGAATGCGGTGACGCGGAATCGTTCGGGTAACTGTTGACAGTAAGCCCGAGGAAATCCGGATGGACATTTCATTTGCTAAGGCTTTGAACTTGTAGAACTTCGAGAACTGCTGCCACCATCCAAAAACTACGCTAACGGCAGATACAGTAAAGGCGATAAAGCCGCCAAAAAATACTGAGGCCGCTCCAAAGGCAACATCCAGGCTTTGCGAGAACCCAAAAATAATAACGCTGACGATAACTACACCGAAGATAATAACACTAACGGTCAGTAAGGGACCGTTGAGAAAAACACTTACTAACAGCGCAGAGGGCGCCACGCGGTATCGCTCTTGGTAAGTGATGCCATTGTGGGGGCTGGATGGTACTGCGGGATAGAGGCCTGAGGGTGGAATACCTATGTCAACAGTTGAATAGTGACTAGACGCTTTATCATTATGGTGTTGTATGTTAGCGCCAGGGCTGGAGGGAGAGCTATCAGGTTCTGCTGGAGAGTCCACTTCATTGCCTGCAAGATGTGGCTCGCTCATTTTCCTGCCCACTGGATAGTCAGCAGGGTACGCTGGAGACTCAGCTGGCTGCGTGGAATGGTGACAAGTGGCTAACATCGGGGCAACTGGGGATGAGCCCGTGCCTACTGCCATATGGAAATCCATCACAATATCCTGCAAGACTTTTGCATAACTATTGTGTATATACTTCAATATAATATGCGAGTCTCCTGCTCCAGCCGATTCAATGGTAACAGTTGCATAACCAAAGATTCGCTGCACAAGGGTTCTGGAAATATTAACATTTTGAATCCGTGTTAACGGTACGCGACGATGATTTTTAGCGATGATACCTGTTTTACAATGAAAATAGGTATCATCCATGCTGTAAAGAGTATTTTTCCAGGACAACCACATAACAATAACACTTGTCACCAAGACCATAACGATGACGGCAACTGCACCTAGAGCTGTTGAATGAAGAATCGAAAAGAAACTGGCAACGCCGTCAATTTCACTCATAGCTTTACGATAGAAATGGATAATTTCGACGATGCTGGCACCACTGGAAAGTAGATTGACAATAAACCAAAAAATTGCAAGGCTTATCGCCGAAAAAACACTCAACATCACCAGAGGTGAACCTCGAAACCAGACGCGATTATCAGTCCCGTATAGAGGTACCTTGCCGATGTCTGTTCGTGAAGTGCTGCTAAAAGCCTGCACAACCTGCCCAGCCTTAGATGGGCTGTTTCCCGCTTCAACAGGAATTCCACTATTACCAGCTTGAAAGGTGTGTCCTGATGTTGCTACACCATCACCAGTCTGCGTTTCGTTTATTGAGCTGCTGGTGACATCATGTCCCAGATTTTTCGGTGTGCCCACAACTTCGTCCTCTTGTATTATCACTGTCTATATCCCTGCCAGCTCTTCTCGCGCGGCCTGGGCAAACTCACGTCTTAGGATGGCTGCTTCCATTGGTGTTAACCCAGGGATCGATTTATCGGCTACGGCACTTGCCGTGTGAATACTGACGCTTGCCAGACCGAATAGTCGTTCCAAAGGACCGCGCGATACGTCAACAAACTGGATACGGCCAAAGGGGGTACATGTCAGGGAGCGAAACATCCGTCCGGAACGAATATAGAGATCCGTAGCGGTTCGCCCCCATGCCATAAAACGAACTTGACGAGGAATAATCCATAGAAGCCACAGCAGCAAAAACAAGACGGCACATATAAGAAACCACCATACAACGATTTGCATAGGAATGACGTCAACACCAAGTACCACAAGCGCCACCAACGGCAGGGGCAAAGAGACAATATATCTGATGATGATCAATTTTTTCGATACTGGGTAAAACACAACCTCATCAGGTTCAAAAGGATCGATAGCGTGCTGATTCATCATGATCTTTCTACGATGGTTTCACTTTACTCCCCGCTATTATAGCGATACCAGCCCCAACGCCACCAGCATCACGTCACCAGCAGTCATTCAGGAAACTCCCAGACAAGTAGGTAAGACTATTCCTATGACAACATCTCTGAATAATCGCACCTCTACCCCAGAAGCAACGTTACTGGTTGTTGATGACGAACCAAATATCCGCGACCTTCTTGCTTCATCACTGCGCTTTGCAGGCTTTGATGTAGAAACAGCCCCTGATGGCACCACTGCGTTATCTCAGGCTATTAAACTTCGTCCTGACCTTATTGTTCTTGATGTGATGATGCCAGACCTTGACGGTTTTGCTGTCACGTCACGCCTTCGTGAACGTGGCCTGGATATGCCGATCCTCTTTTTGACAGCACGCGACGACATGCAGGATAAAATCAAGGGTCTGACCGTTGGAGGCGACGATTACGTGACAAAACCATTCGGCCTTGAAGAAGTTGTGGCACGCATTCGCGCTATCTTGCGTCGCACCAAAGGAATTCCAGAAGACGACGGCGCGCTAACATGTTCCGATATCGGGCTCGATGAAGATGCTCATGAAGTTCGCCGTGCAGGTGTGCTTATCGATCTCTCCCCCACCGAATTCAAACTTTTACGCTACCTCATGCTTAACGAGGGCAGAGTCGTATCGAAGATGCAGATTTTGGATCATGTCTGGGAATACGATTGGTCGGGAGAATCCGCAATCGTAGAATCATATATTTCGTATTTGCGTCGAAAACTTGACGTCCCCAACAACTCTGGCGAAGTCATTCATACACGACGAGGCATCGGCTATATTTTTCGCTCCCCTAACTAAATCACGCTGACGCCACCGCCAAGCTGAAAGTACAATACACTATGAGTGATACTCCCCCACCACGCCCCACCACGCAGCGCCAAACGTCGCTGACACTTCGTATGGTCACCGTCATTGTGTCGCTACTTATTGCGGGGCTAACAATTGCGGGTGCAACAATCTTGGGCATTCTTCAAGCCCAACTTATTGGTCAGGTGGAATCAGAGATTACTGCAGCAGCTTTGCGTCTATCTGCCACAAACCCTCAGTCGACATACACAACGGATACTTTTACTTTGCCGTCAAACTACTATGTACGCATTGAAGTTGAAGGCGCTCAAACCCAGCAGTGGATTTCACTGATTGACAAAAAAGATAGCGGTACCCCAGCTGTTGACAACATTATGCAGCTTGCCCCCATGACAGATAGCGGCGTAACACAGCCAATCACCGTTGCATCTGATACAGATGTAAAATGGCAGGCTGTGGCGGCTCCTATCTATCAACACAATGTTCAAATCGGTTTAGTCACTGTTGCCCAGCCATTGACCCCTGTACAAAACACTATCCATAATACGGCTGTGTATTTATTGATATGCGGAATTATTTTAACAATTGTTGGAGGGGTCTCCGCGTTTTATATGGTTCGATATTCTTTGCGGCCCCTTCGGGAAATCGAGGCGGTTGCTGGCCGTATTGCCGAAGGCGACCTATCACAACGTATTGTTGATGAACCACCCGGCACAGAGGTCGGTTCCCTAGCGCGTTCCCTTAATAAAATGTTGTCACGTATTGAACGTTCTTTCGCTTTACAAAAACATTCTGAAGAAAAAATGCGCCGCTTTATTGCCGATGCCTCTCACGAGCTTCGCACTCCACTTGCTGCAATCCGCGGATACGGGGAACTTTACGAAATGGGGGGCGTCCCTTCAGAGCGTGTCCCCGATGTGATGCACAGAATTTCCTCTGAGGCCGCACGGATGGGAATTTTAGTTGAAGATCTCCTGAAACTTGTCAGGCTAGATGAAGGGCGCCAACATAAAGTAGAGCCGGTAAATCTGGCAGATTTAGTGCGTAACTCTGCTATGGATCTTATTGCGTTAAGCCCCGGTCGTGATGTGACTTTATGGGGGCTCAACGGTAAAGATTTCCCCGAAGAGCTATGGACTGCAGCCGACACCGACCAAGTCACCCAGGTCATGATGAATCTTATTGGCAATATCGACCGCTATACACCGAGTGATAGCCCTGTCGAAATCCTCGTAGGAACCTACCGTTCATCACCTTCGGCTGAACTCATGGATGTTATCGAGGTACGCGATCATGGCCCGGGTGTGAATTTGGAGGCACTTCCACGCCTTTTTGAACGGTTTTACCGAGCAGATACATCACGTTCACGTGAAACAGGAGGCACCGGCCTAGGTTTATCCATAGTTGATGCCGTAGCAAAGGCTCATCAAGGAATAGCTCAAGCAATGGAAACACCTGGTGGGGGTTTAACAGTCAGATTTTCGTTAAAACATCACAGCGTGACGCCCTCTAATAATAGTGGCTTTCCAGCCGAACGTCCCCACATGCCACATACGTCTCAAACACATCACATAGTGAAGTCACACAGACATGAAGAACCCCAGCGCGAAGAAGCCATGGGACGTTTCCGCCGACTATTTCGCAGTGAGAAGGACAAAAATTAGGTTATTTCGCCTTCAGAAAGAACACTATTACCTGCACGTTCGACTTACTGCGCTGAACGATCTAGACTAGCAACACCGCTAGAACAAAATGAGGTGCAGATTCATATGAGCGATACCGCAACCGGTCCTTGGCTTCAGTCGGCCTTCGTGTCGGCTATGAAAGGCATTGACGCCCAAGCAAGTGAACAAAGCCTGACTGAAGAAGCACTACGTCTCATCGAAGAATGGTCTTCACCTCAACGGATCTTTCACAATATTGATCATGTAAAGCGTTTACTTAATCGAGTGGATGATGTCGAAAACTGGACCCATAATCCCGATATTTTACGGGTTGCAGCCTGGTATCACTTGGCTGTTTTTTCACTTCCACGTACCACTATCACTGAATGTCGTGATGATAATGCCGAAGCATCGGCTGCTCAGGCCCACCGTCAACTACAGGCCTTTGGGGTCAGCAAAGATACTGCAGACCATGTGGCTTCATTAATTTTATCGCTACGTTCAACTGTTGCTGCGCCCGATGATAACGACACAGTAACCTTTGTTGACGTTGATTTATCGTATCTTGCCTCTATTCCTCAAGACTACAAAAAATATATTGGCCAATTGCGCCAAGAATGTGCATCCATTCCGGATGAACACTATCTTCAGCAGCGTCGAGCCCACATCAAACGTCTGCTTGATAGGAACGATATTTTCTTGTCCCCACTCTCTGATGATTTAGAGACACCTGCCCGCCAAAATCTTGAAGGCGAGCTTTACCGTATTGAACAAGAACTCAACATTGACGATCCATCGTTAGAGAAAATGGATACCTCACAGCCCTCAGATTCAATGCGCGAGACTGAGGCCCATAGTGATAGTGATGATGATACTGGCACACTGATTATTCGCGCAAAATCTAAAGGCCCAAAAACTGGCTCTACCTCGGTTGTTACCACACCAACGCATTCTTCAGAGGCATTGACTCCCGTGATGGGTATTCCAACTAAGGAATCGCAAGACAGTGATAACGACAACGAGGATTCTTTCGCCTCGACCCTGGAATCAGCTGTTGATTGCTTTGATTTACTTGATGAAAAAGTAGAGCGAGGCTAGATTTTTGCGTCGATGAGTTTGCCACAAATAGATTGTAGGCATGTGATACCTAGGTAACCTGCTCACACTTGTTATACATATAGTGTAAACGCACATTCACATGGATAGTTTTCGTGTTTTACCTACGATTATTTGTAGGCCGCTCACGGGTTGTGTGTCAGCGACGTGTTTGCACAATTTCTGGATAAATTGTACCTACCACACACACTGTGAAGAACTAATTATCTTTCTTTTATGAGGTCTAATCTTGTGTACGCCACCTAAAAGAAAGGAAATACAATGGCCCAATTTAATGTAGATTCGCAACTTGTTCAGCAGGCTTCCGCAACAACAAAGACGATCGGAGACCAGATCCGAGCCGATGTAGCTACAATGATGGCTCATTTGCATCAGCTGAGTTCATCATGGACTGGTACAGCCTCTGTTGCTTTTCAAGACTGCGCAACACAGTGGAAAGCAGCCCAAGCACAAGTTGACAACTCGCTCGATTCTATCTCAGCGGCACTTGCTTGTGCAGCAGACACCTATGAACAAGCCGAAACTCAGACGGCAAACATGTTCTCGGCACGATAGAAACACACCTAGATCTCTTCTTTGTTTACTTTGTTTCTAAAAAGAAAATTGTTAAGTTGAAATGGTTTTTCAACACTAATCATCGATAAATATATTGTTATTGATTGCGTTTTATCACTCACTGTTGATGGCGGAACTGTAATAGGAAATAGCTCAATGAAGTGTGCGTACGAAAAACCCGTTACAACAAGCATCACACGAATAGCAAAGAAAGCTAAAAAGGCTACGTATAAAAAATATCTGTGTTGTGGAAGGCAAAAAGTAGTGGCCCCGATAGATAATCTATCGGGGCCACTACACTACGTTTTACCGTCGTATGTACGGTAGCTACTACCTACATATCAACAAGAGGTTTCTAGTACATGCCACCCATGTCACCAGCGCCTGCTTCAGGTGCTGCAGGTGCAGGAGGCTCAGGCTTTTCAGCAACAACAGCTTCTGTTGTCAAGAACATGCCTGCAATAGAGGCAGCATTTTGAAGTGCTGAACGGGTAACCTTCACCGGGTCGGTAATACCAGCTTTCATAAGGTTTTCATATTCGCCAGTGGCAGCGTTGAGGCCTTCACCATCGGGCAGGTGGCGAACCTTTTCAACCACCACAGAGCCTTCAAGACCAGCATTAGCTGCGATCTGCTTCAACGGTGCTTCCAATGCGAAGCGAACAATGTTGGCACCTGTTACTTCATCACCTTCAACCTTCAGGTCATCAAGCGCGACTGCGCCAGACTGTAGAAGGGCAACACCACCGCCGGTAATAATGCCTTCCTCGTTGGCTGCGCGAGCGTTACGAACTGCATCTTCAATACGATGCTTACGTTCTTTCATCTCAACCTCTGTTGCGGCACCGCACTTAATAACGGCAACGCCACCGGCCAAACGTGCAAGACGTTCTTCCAGTTTCTCTTTGTCATAGGTGGAATCAGAGGTTTCCAGATCCTGGCGAATCTGCTGAACACGTGCCTTAACATCTTCTTCGGAACCAGCTGCGTCAATGATGGTGGTTTCGTCCTTGGTAACAACAACCTTACGGGCCTTACCAAGATGGGACAGTTCAACATTTTCCAAAGACATGCCAACAGTTTCTGAAACAACCTGACCGCCAGTCAGTGTGGCAATATCTTGAAGTGTTGCCTTACGACGGTCACCAAAGCCTGGGGCTTTCACGGCACATGTCTTGAAGGTGCCACGAATACGGTTAAGTACCAGTGTGGTAAGGGCTTCACCCTCAACATCTTCAGCAATAATCATCAGCGGCTTTGAAGTCTGGATCACTTTTTCTGAAATTGGTAGCAAGTCTTTCATTGCTGAAACTTTAGAATCAACAATCAGAATGTAGGGGTCTTCCAGAACTGCTTCTTGACGCTCAGCATCGGTGACAAAGTAGCCTGACAAGTAGCCACGCTCGAAACGCATGCCTTCGGCAAATTCAAGTTCAGTACCAAAGGCATTGGATTCTTCAACGGTAACAATACCGTCTGGGCCAATCTTGTCCATCGCATCGGCAATCAGTTCGCCAATAGCTTTGTCATTAGCAGAAATTGATGCGGTAGCAGCAATTTCATCACGTGTTTCAACTTCTTTAGCGTCCTTGTGAAGCTGTTCAACAATGGCTTCAACGGCCTTATCAATGCCACGCTTAAGTGCAACAGGGTTCGCTCCTGCAGCAACATTGCGCAGGCCCTCTTTCACCAGAGCCTGAGCCAAAACGGTTGCGGTGGTTGTACCGTCGCCGGCAACGTCATCGGTTTTCTTGGCAACTTCTTTTACCAGTTCGGCACCGATTTTTTGGTACGGCTCTTCCAGCTCAATTTCTTTCGCTACTGAAACACCGTCTTTGGTGATTGTGGGGGCTCCCCACTTCTTTTCAAGAACAACGTTGCGACCACGCGGGCCAAGCGTTACTTTGACTGTATCGGCCAACATGTTGAGGCCGGTTTCCATTCCCCGACGAGCTTCCTCGTCAAAAGCAATAATTTTGGACATATGGTGATATCCCCTTGCATTTCGCTGTGTGGCGCCTTTGTGCCCGCGACGGACAACGTAAAGTCTTCACGTTCACGTCACGTGAAGGATACGTTTCACTCAAGCGCCTTGGTTTTTATCACTCTCATTACTTGAGTGCTAACTAGAGTTTGGCACTCTCTGGCTCAGAGTGCAAGACAAACCTGCATGTTCACCCACGGGCGAACGCATATCAGCGAAATGAGTGACTACGGAGCGGTGTAGCCACCCTTTAGAAAGACCACAATATTCGTATTGCTTTGCGCGGCGAGTTGGGAAGACTCCTGAACTGTATCGATCTTAAGCGTTGCTGCAAGTGCCAATGCAGTGTCCTTTGATGCCTCACTGTCGTAATAGACAGAAGTTTGATTAATCCCCATTCCCGCCGAATTTCCAATACTAGTTGATGTGTAGCCTTCGGTGGTCAAAGCCTGCTGTGCTTTTGCAGCCGAACCCTGAGGTGCATTAACGTTGAGGATCATGACGCTCAAAGCTTTGTTGGCCGCACCATGTGGCGTATCTTGAGTTGGTTCTTGACTAGCTAAGGGCGAAACGTCCTCTTGAGGTGTAGTTTCCGTTTTTTCTGGTTCTTTCGGCTCTTCACTGGCAGACTCAGTGGTTGCCGGCTGCGATACCACAGGCTCAGCAGTTTTCTGCGGTTTGTCTGAACCAGGCTCTTGAGCAATCAACATACTAACTGCCCATGCCAGTAAGGGAAAAATGATCAGCACAGCTATAAAAGGTGCAAGTTCCTTCCATCGGGGCACTGGCCGACGATGCACACCAACGGGATGGTGTGGCGCTGCCTTGTCAAACTCATCTTTTTCATACTGTTCTACACTCACACATGACAATTTATCTTATTTTGTATCAATATGGTGCATGACGCGCACATTTTGTGTCTATGGCGACACACTTAACCTTTATGGTTATTTATCCTTTCCCCTAATTGTCTACACTAGAGACATCAAAGATTCCGTCCATCCTGTGAAGTAGGTACTATGTACGTCAATATCTGGGCAAGACGAACAATGCTCGCCGTTTGCGATGCGTTGTGCTGGGCGATCGCCGCAATATGTATTATTGCATTGCGTTTTAGCTTCCGGCTATCACATGCCGATATGTATGCCGTAGTTACATTTGTTATGACAGCAATGATCTTTCAGGCAGCCATCGGCTTTTTTACAAAACAATACCGTAACCGCTACCGCATAGGCTCCTTTGAAGATGTTGTCTTTATCGGCGTGCTTGCCGCAGCCTCAGCCATTTTTGCCGCTATCGTAACAGCACTGTTACCTCGCCTAGTAGCCGCTCCCATTACCGTTGTGCTTTCAGCGCCACTTCTTGCCATGCTCTTTATGGCCGTAACACGAACACTGTGGCGTACTTACCGCAGACGCGCTCATCCAGAAGACGCCGACAAAGAACCCATCTTTATTATTGGTGCTGGTGATGCTGGCTACCAGCTTGTTCGTCAGCTCAATACTGATCCGAACTCTCCCTACGAAGTTGTTGGACTTATTGATGATGCAAATGCAAAAAAGAACCTGCATCTTGACGGTGTGGCTGTAGTGGGTAACAGACATTCCCTCGTTGAAAAGGCGCGCAAATACGGTGTTGCCACCCTGCTCTACGCTATCCACAATGCGTCACGTGAAGTGATGACCGAATACTCTGACCTGTGCACTGAAAACAATTTGGAAATGCTTACCCTTCCACCAATCTCAAAAGTTGTTGGATCGAAAATCAATCTTGAAGATATCCGCCATATTGACGTTGCCGACCTTTTGGGCCGACGCCAGGTAAAGACTAATCTGTCGCAAATAGCTGGCTACGTTACCGGTAAACGTGTCATGGTAACTGGAGCGGGTGGATCAATAGGTTCAGAGATTTGCCGCCAGGTTCATGTTCTTGGTCCATCGGAACTTATTCTGCTGGACCGCGATGAAACCTCTTTACATGCCATGCAGCTTGACCTCTATGGCTCTGGATTACTGGACACCCCTGATATGGTGTTATGCGATATTCGCGACAAGAATGCATTACGAAGGATCTATGAGGAACACAAACCACAGGTTGTTTTTCACACTGCAGCCCTCAAACACCTTCCCATGCTTGAGCAATACCCAGAAGAAGGCTGGAAAACTAATACGATCGGCTCGTGGAACCTACTGGATTTAGCCGATGAATTCGGGGTTGAAAAATTTGTCAATATCTCAACCGATAAAGCCGCAGATGCGACCTCTGTGTTAGGCCGAACCAAACGCCTTGCCGAACGTTTAACGGCCCACTATGCCGAAAAAACTGGGCGCGATTTTGTGTCGGTGCGCTTTGGTAACGTACTTGGTTCACGCGGCTCCATGCTGTGGACCTTCCGCCACCAGATCGAAAAAGGCGGCCCCATTACGGTGACGCACCCCGACGTGGAACGCTACTTTATGACAATTCCCGAAGCCTGTGCTCTGGTAATTCAAGCTGGCGCTATTGGACGTCCAGGCGAGGTCATGGTGTTGGATATGGGTGAACCGGTGAAGATCTATGATGTTGCCCGACGCATGATTGCGCTGAGTAAAAAAGATATTGATATTGTTATCACTGGACTTCGACCAGGCGAAAAGCTCTCGGAAGTACTGGTTGCCCAAGGCGAAGAAGACAACCGTCCTTTCCATCCGCTTATTTCACACGTGGCTGTCCCCACTATTGACCCCGATGAACTGGAAGCCGCACACGCGGTAGCCACACAAAAAGATGACGTGATGCTCAAAACCGATGTGACGCCACAGTGGCAACCCGACCACCAGATTACAACCGTTGACACCTCAAGCCCAGCAGTAAAAGACTAAGATAAAAGAAGATAACCAACAGCCCGCAAGTCTGCCCGCTCAGATGATGTCCAGCTCAACCCTCGCTAAACGATTGCGCAGCATGGCTTATGCGTTAGTTGACGTCCTTGCCTGCTAGCCGTAGCCGATGCTTCGCTACGTAGCAAGAACATGCTGGCACACTTTTCGGTAAATTATTTTGTGCAGCACCGCAATGAACTGAAGGAGGAACTGTGTCACTACCAGAACATGTCCCATTTTTTCGCCCCGATATTACAGAAGAAGAAGTCCAAGCTGTTGTCACTGCGTTACGTTCTGGTTGGCTGACAACTGGCGGAGTATGCGCACAGTTTGAAAAAGACTTCCAAGAATACCTGGGTGATGATTCGCTTCACTGCATTGCGGTAAACTCAGCTACTGCCGCGCTGCACCTGTCCGTTGAGGCGCTCGGGATTGGCCCTGGCGATGAAGTACTGGTGCCCACCTGGACTTTTACCTCAACGGCTGAGGTTGTCCGCTACATGGGTGCAACACCTGTACTGGTCGATATAGACCCCGATACCTTCTTTATTGATTTTGCAGATGCTGAAAGAAAAATCACGGAAAACACCAAGGCCATCATACCTGTTCATTTTGCTGGACTCCCCATACCGCGTGGGGCGCTCAACCGTTTTGCAGCCGACCACAGCCTTCATGTTATCGAGGATGCCGCGCACTGCTTTCCTGTGATGAATGAGGGTGGCCTTGTTGGACGTCTTTTCCCAGAGGGAGACTCCGATGCTGTATGTTTCAGTTTTTATGCCACAAAAACTATGACAACTGGTGAAGGCGGCATGGTGGTTACCCGCGATAACGCTTTAGCCCAACGGATGAAAGCGATGCGCCTTCACGGAATCTCGCGCGATGTTTTTGATCGCTACACCGCCAAGGGCGCATCATGGTTCTACGAAGTCATTGCCCCTGGTTTCAAATATAATCTTACCGATACTGCGGCAGCTCTTGGCCGCGTACAGCTCACCCGCGCTAAAGCAATGGCTGAGCGGCGCGGAGAAGTAGCAAAACAATATTTGGAGGCTTTTGCGGACCTTCCCGTTGCCCTGCCTGTCCAAGGTGATTCTGAACATGGGCATGCCTGGCATTTGTTCGTCATACAGATTTTGTCTGAAGCACATCTGGGTCGCGACGAATTCATTGAACGTGCTGCCGAAGCTGGCATAAGCTGTTCCGTTCACTTCATCCCACTGCATCTACACCCCTACTACCGCGACAAATACGGCTACAAAGCACAAGACCTTCCCTATGCGGCAGCGAACTATCAGCAAGCTGTGTCACTGCCCATTTTTAGTGCACAGACAGATGCAGATACTCAAAAAGTCATTACTGTGGTGCGGGAGTTACTAGGCTAATGGCACCACACAACAAGACAAAGACTTACAAGAAGAAACTAGCTAGCAGCGCCACTACAAGGCCACCTGCTCAACAACCACTGGTCATGACAAGACAACAACATTGCGCCAGTGCCTATATTCGTCGCGGTTTTGACATCTTTTCTGCTGGGGCTGGCCTTATTGTACTTACCCCCCTGATGGGTGTTATCGCATTGGCCGTCACACTAGATTCACGCGGTCCTGCCCTCTTTCATCAAAAGCGGATAGGAAAAGATGGAATTCCTTTCTATATCTGCAAATTTCGTTCAATGCGCACCGATCACGATGGACTGGCCGTATCGACCTCTGCAGATAATCGCGTCACCCGTGTAGGACGCGTGCTGCGAAAAACCAAACTTGACGAAATTCCTCAACTGTACAACGTGTTAGCTGGGGATATGTCGCTGGTGGGGCCGCGCCCCGAAGTTCCGCAATATGCAAGGCTGTGGCCGCGCGATGCCGCAAAAGTGATTGTGTCGGCACGGCCGGGGATCACCGACCCAGTGTCAATCAAGTACCGTAACGAAGCCGACGTGTTGGCCCAGGCCGAGGACGCCGAGGCCTACTACGTCAACGTATTGCTCCCCGAAAAAGCACACGCCTACGCGGATTATATTCGCACGCGGACGTTGGCATCAGATCTGCGCATTGTGATCGAAACACTAAAGGCTGTTGTTTCTGGATAACGGAGCGTAGAGGTTATTGTCATAACAAAGCACCTGTACCCCTTGTAAAGACGATAAAAGGAAGAAGTATCATGCGTGGCTCACACCGACTGAATACGAAACTGCGCCAGCGGATCATCCGTAAACAGCGAGAACAACTTCGTATTACACAGGCCTCAATTGTTTCTAATAACTGCACCGGTGCCATGGTAGCCCATGATTTAGGGCTTCAGTTTCGCACTCCTTTTGTTGATTTGTGGATCCCCTACTCGCACTATATTCGCCTACTGGGCAACCTGCGACACTATCTTCTTGAGGTGCCTCTTGAAGAATATGAAACAGATGAAGTATCCTACCCTGTTGGGCTCATTGACGACATAACAATTTATTTTCAACACTACCCTACTTTCACCCAGGCATACGACTCTTGGATGCGTCGTTGCCAGCGTATCGACTGGGATGATCTTTACGTATTATTTGTATGTAGCAACCAGGGACACCTCAATGAACTTCTTGCCTTCGACAAGCTACCTTTCAAGAACAAAATTGCCCTGTGTCCTCCTGTAAGCGATGACTACCAACTTCCCTCAAGCGCAAGACCCCTACACTCGATCTCGCTGGATTCTCAGGGAAACTTACCGACATTAACGGATTATTCAGGAATCTGCGGGCGGCGTTACTATGATGCCTTCGATTTTGTCTCGTGGCTCAATAACCCCACCTAACGTAACTTCTTCGATGTATTTGGTAACATTGCGATATGGCAACTGCTCTTACAGCACTTAAGCGTTTTTTGCGCACAAACCAGGCAACAGCAAAGCTCTACCACCTTTTGTATGCGCAAAAATATCGGTACGAGAATCGGCAAATGCGCCGCTCAGTTCACGCAAAGGGTTTATCGATTTTAGACCAGGCTGCAGACATTATTCATTCATGCAACTATCACTACGCATGTGCCTACGGCACTCTGCTAGGTTTTGTGCGCGAGAGCGGATTCATTGCCCACGACAACGACATCGATATTGTACTTCTAGGAAAAAATGGGGACTGGCAAGCAATCCACTGGCCTGTTCTTCACGAAGCACTGTGCTTGCAGGGATTCACCTTTTTACGGGGATTCACCTATGGCAACGATATCGTTGAAGTATCCTATGCGCACTCGGGCGTACAGATCGATTTCTTTGTTCCCTACACACTCAACGGCGTGGAAGGCGGACTTTTCCTCATCAACGATGCTACAAAGCACTACCCTGATGACTCCTGCAGAACCGCGATCCATGTCCCAGCTCCCCTGCCCGCATCGCTCACCAAGATCACCATCGAAGGCTACCAACTTAGTATTCCCTCAAATGCCGAAGAAATTTTGGAATCAATCTATGGCCCAGGATGGAAAGTTCCCGACGATAAATGGGACGGATCTCATCGCTCAAATCGTACAGAACTATTAGACTTCGCTCATCACTTTAACGATGAAGCACAGCTCTATGACAGTGACCGTAAGCAAGGGCAAGATGCCAGGTAAAAGGAAAGAAATGAAAGTATCAATTATTGTTCCCATCTATAACGTCGAAGACTACCTTTCCCAATGCTTGGAATCCATAGCTGCACAAACATACACCAACTGTGAGCTTATCCTCGTTGATGACGGCTCAACCGATTCAAGTTTGCACATTGCACGTGCCAGCAAAACACCGTGGCCAACACAAATCATCACCCAAAAAAATCAAGGACTATCAGCAGCACGCAACACTGGAATTCGCCACGCAACAGGCAGCCACATCTGTTTCGTTGACTCCGATGACATTATTCATCCGCGTTTTATTGAGCTCATGGTCAAGGCTGCGCAACATTATCCCGGATATATACCGATGGTGAGTTTCAGCCGTTTTACCGATCAACCATCATCACAGGTCATCTCTGAAGACTTCCACGATGCACCGTGGTCACTATTGAACACACGCCATGCTGTTGAAGCGCTCTACACAACCAGCACACTTACTTACTTTACCGTGGCCGTCAATAAACTCTTCCCCATAGAAATGTGGAAAACCCGGCATTTTCCTCACGGAAAACTACATGAAGATGTTTTTACCGCTTTAGACAATCTTCTTCTTGCCAAGGGAGTGTGCTGGATTAAAGCACCTCTGTATCACTACCGTTCAAACCCGGAATCAATTATGACCACGTTTTCTATCAAACATTTTGATGCCGTTGATGCCTATCGAAACCACGTGCACACACTTGTGTCCTATAAAGACACTGATAATGCCTACCTTGCGGCTCTTGCACTGTTAAAAACAGTCCTCACATACGGCTCGCAGATCCCCACACATCAAAGGTTGTCAGCACACGATCAGCAGATCTTTTCTCGCTCTTTGCTGTGGGGGAAAAAAGCAGCTCTGGCACTCAACCTGAAAAAATGTTCACTCAAAGATGGCCTCTTTATCGTCCTCTTTCGACTATCGCCCGCTTTTGCGTTTCGTCTCTATCGAATCGCTTTACTGGCCTCCAGCAAATTCCGAGGATAATCCCGGTCAAGAAAGTCTCGTTATATCAACCGAACTCGTATCAACCAGTCAACCAGAGGAACATTCTTTAGGAACGCCCCGTAAGAACTCTGGCGCAGCTGTCGGCAAGATTGAGCGCATTCAAGGCCAGATATTGCCTGCTATTCACCAAGCGTGCAATCAAACGATAACGAAAAGAGGCCTGACGAAGATACGGATTGTCATACCAACCTGGCTGATCACGATCAAAACGTTCAAACAGTTCACGCATCTGTTGCCTACTCATGCGTAGGAGGCGGGTTTTCATCGCGCACGAAATAATCGCTTCAACGATATACACGTATTGCACAGCCTGTGTGCGATGTTCCTTTGCTGTAGCCATGACTGCTTCAAGTGCCTGAAAAGAGGAGTCGACCGACGCATTTTCACGTGAAGACACCAACGACCCCGGGGTCACAATGTAGAGATAGAGTTTGTGTGGCACATTGTAAACCGAGTGCGCCACCGCCAACGCGGATTTAGTAAAAGCAGTGTCTTCGTGACGTTTCATTGTTCCAAAAACAATGTTGTACTGGCGAATCATCTGCCGTCGATAGCATTTTCCCACAGTAAGCGACATGGTGTATGCCAGAGCATATTCGGGTTCCACATACCCTAAATCCGCACCGGGAATCATCGAATAATCAATTTTTCTTTTGGGAGTCTTCATTACCATGTCAAAAGTAATGACATCTGGATGGTGTGCGCGAATGACGCGTTCTAAAATAAGTGATGTCTGGGGATGGATCATATCATCGGCATCTAAAAAGAATAGGTATTCGCCCGTGGCATAAGCAATCCCCGTATTCCGTGCAGCACCCGGGCCCTGGTTGTATTGATGAGTCACAAGGCTCCAACCATGGCGCTTCACATAGTGGCGGAGTTTATCGGCTTCATCTTTTTGCGAAGCATCGTCAACGATAACGACTTCACAGTTTTGTTGCTGGTCAAGACACTTCGCAAGGCGATCAAGATAAGAACTTGAGTTGTAGTATGCAATAATAATGGAGATCATACTATCGCTCCTTTGGCGGCGAAGCGTAGGAGATCATGGGAAGTTTGCCGTGTTCTACACTTGATTTAGCGACCAGGTATCCAAGCCCTATCAGTAGCGTTCCAAACAGGTAATCAAATCCAACGAATGAATCTGTTAAGAAAAATACACCAAGCATAATAACAATGACCATGCTTGACAAAGAAAGATCTTCAAAATCAAAACCCGTTTTTGCAAAGCGTTTCCACAAACATGTCATGTAACGCAAGAAAAAGACAATATAGAGGACGAAGCCCACAGCACCGTAGTACACCAAAACATCTAGATAGGAGTTATGTGGTACTGCGCCGCGCTGCAAATAGTTCGCTTCACTGGTTATATTTGCCTCTTTTGCATAGTGCTGAGAGTTATAGGGGCCTACCCCGAAAACGGGATATTCTTGCCACAGAAGAAGCGTCTCTTCCCAGATAATAGTACGTGCAGAACGAGTTGCATCACCCTTGGAAAACGATAGTTCTTCATCGGGAACGTCTTCTGTCTTATGTTTGGGTATCCACGTAATTCTTTGAACAATATCGACATATTCGTTTGTAACGTCTCGGACAAGTGTTTGTATTCCTGTGATGGCGACAAAACAGATAAGAAGAACAACGACCGAGTGACGTAGCCTTTTCTTGAACGAGTTTTTTCCAACTCCTTTTGTTTTCTCCCATAACATTACATATAGAGGAGTAAAAATGACGGTTGTGACCATAAGGGTGAGCATCGCGCCACGTGAAAATGCCAAGATAAAGAAACAGGACTGTAACACTGCGTTTAACCAGAAAAGTCGCTGAATCAGCTTAGCGTGTTTTTCCACCCATGAGGCTCCGAAAATCTGCCGCCTGTAATAATAGGCCCACACGGTAAGGATAAGTGACACAAGCGAGAATAGTGCTGCGTGATTTGAATCAACATTAAAACCAAACAGGATCGTTGCATGAGAGCCTCCACCATAAATAAACTGCTGGAGTCCCAACATCATGACTTTGCCGGCGTAACGTCCTCTGAAAGAATAAAGAACAATGAGCGTCCCAAATGACAGCACGGCCTGAATAAACGTTACGATTAACGCCGGGAGAACAGCGATAGCCAATTCTCTGTGCCTGTTTTCTGAACGCGCAATACGTGCCCCCAGGGGATACACCAAAAGAAGCGCAATGGAGAACAGCACTGCGGACTTTATTTGAGTGACCGGTGCGACATCACGATTGACCAGGAACGTTATGCCAGCTGCAACCAACAGCGGCAAAAGCAACACAAATGCAGGAACACGGAAAAATGACCGATCTTTCACCAGAAAATAGACAATGTTAATTCCCGCCCACAGAACAAGAAAAGACTGTGTGGGGCCAAGATAAAGATTAACTATCTGCATCTGATTAATAAGGAAGAAAACGAAATAGGCACTGACGCAATACACGGGGTTGAGTACAATATTTCGAATTCTTGATAAGGAAGTGTCGTTCATTTGTTCCTTTCCACACAACTCCACCTGCATCTTACGTATCACGTAGCGCGTCTTGGAAGCATTATCGTTGTTAAAACCGGTTCCGATTCTAGCAAAGTCAGCGATAAATCGTGAAAGCCGTACTAAAGCTGTGTCGCAAGCCAATATTTAGTGACGAGCTCTATGAAATCTGTATCATTGATGGTGATAATATAGGCACTATCACGCTTCTGGCGATGCAAAACGAGTGGAGGATACCATGGCACGTGATTGTTCAACAGTGAGTATAGGAATTATCGCATTGAATGAACAGGAGTATCTGCCAAATATCCTCGCCGACATCGCTCAACAGGATTACGCTGACCAGAAGATAGAAGTCATTTTAGTTGATTCAGGTTCAACAGATTTAACCAAACAGATCATGGAAGACTTTGCCCAGAACCACCCGCAGTTTCAGCGTGTCAAAATCCTCGATAATCCAAAGAAAATTCTTCCCGCAGGATGGAATATTTTCCTTGATGAAGCCCGCAATGATGTTCTTGTCCGAGTCGATGCCCACGCGCGCATACCAACTGATTTCGTCTCTGCATCAATGGCTGAAATTAACAAAGGCCATGATGCTGTGGGTGGCGTGCGTCCCTGCGTTGTTCCAGATAATGCGACCGATTGGAACCGTATTCTTCTGGCCGTCGAAGAGTCAATTTTTGGCAGCTCCCCCGCAGAATACCGCGGTGCAAAAGCAAAATCAGGGTACGTGAAATCTATTTTTCATGGTGCTTACCGGAAAGCCATTTTCGACAAAGTGGGAAGATTTAACGAAAATCTTGCCCGCACTGAAGATAACGATATTAACTATCGCATTCGGAAGGCCGGCTATAAGATCTATTTGAGCACCTCAATCAACTCCTACCAAATTATACGGCCAACACTGCCGTCAATGCTAAAACAAAAATACGGTAACGGATACTGGATCGGGCGCACGCTTTTTATTCAACCAGGATGCATCAACTCCTATCACCTGGCACCACTTGGTTTTGTCGTGCTGCTGGCATCAACAGGGCTATTGGCGATTTCACGACACCGGAAAACTCTTCCACTCAAAACCCTGTGTTTTCTGTACGGCTCTTCCGACCTCGTGCTTAGTCTAGACGCATTGCGCAAGTCGCCACGTACACCAGCGGCGCTGAGCCTTCCGGTTTTATTCGCACTTATGCACATTGTTTATGGCGTTGGGACTCTTCGTGGAATTACTGACCACGTAGTGAAAAAACTACGCTCCTAACGCACTATCACTCCGATCTTTTTCCGAGGACACTATGGCACTTACCAGTAAGGACGTCTCAGCTAACAACCAGATGGAACGCTGCAAACAGCTTCAGTTATTTATCGCCGATCATGTGTTTTCTTTCTGCAAGCAACACAATATCGATGTGCATCTGGCCTATGGTTCCCTTCTAGGGGCAATACGTCACAAAGGGTTTATCCCCTGGGATGATGACATCGATCTGGCGATGTTACGAAAAGATTATCAACGTTTTCTTGCACTCTATTCCGCGCAAGATACCGCCCCCTATTGCCTGCAAGCCTTCGCCACAGATCCAAAGTGTCCCTACATCTTTGCTAAAGTTTGCCTTGACGGTACTCACTTCCCTCTTCAAGATGGAACAGATCCTGGGATCTCTATCGATATTTTTCCCATGGACTGTCTACCAAATAATAAGAAACGCCTACGTAAAGGGACACGTCGGACACGTCTGTGGCGTCAGCTATTTATTTCATCTCAGCTATGGAAAGCCGGTGGACAACAAGCAGGATTGTCGGCGCGGATTTATTCGTTTATCCGTTTTAGTTTGCATCTGGCACTGTTTCCCATTGCGCGCCGCGTCCTCTATAAAAAATTTGTCGATGCCTGCCGCTACCTTCGCCATGGTGAATGTACAACCGTTACCTGCCTGGAAGGCAGTCCTGAGCATCAGTACAAAAAAGAGTGGTTTGCCAAAACCGTTCTTCTTCCCTTTGAAGATCGCCACTACCCGTGCCCAACAAATTGGGATGCATGGCTGAAGACACGGTATGGCAACTACCATGAGCTCCCTCCAGAGGACCAGCGCTATGGACACAAACCTCTTCACATTGATGTGGGGCCTTGGGAACACAGCGATCCGCCCGCATATTGATTGTGCGTGTTACTATGCACAAAGGAAAATTTGTCAACCTAAAGGATTATTGGGAGGGCGTTGAGCCTACTTAGTCCTGTTTGTTAGTTTCTGCCGACGTTACTTCCTTGTCGTTAAAACGTTTCCAATAATAGCGGATCGCTACAATCCGGTAGATAAGAATAATCAGCTCGGTAATAAGCGAGGTAATCACAACGGTGAATAAGGTAAAGGTACCGGTAAGATACAATGCAACAAGCAACGTCACATCAATAACTGATGCAACAATTACTGAAGCGTTCACAGCCTTCGCTCCACCTAAAGCTGACAGGGTTGGGAAACCCAGCAAATAGACAGGCAACGTAATAATGACGATCCCCATCATAAGTTGCAATACCGGCCCGGCCAGTTCAAACTCCGGGCCAAATACCAACACACATAGTGGCGTGGCAAAATAAATGATAATGGAACTGCCAAGAATGATTGGCGGCATCAAGAACATCAGCATTTTTTTCAGAAGTTTAAAGTCTTTGTTCTTCACCATGTAGGGGTACAGGCTGTCAGCAATAGGACTGAAAAATCTCTTCATCACAGACGTGAGCTTATCGGCTGAGGTATAGGCACCAATTTGTACACTCTGAACGGGGTAAACAAAACCCAAAAGAAAGATATTTGTCGATGTGTAGACAGTTGAAGCAACCCTGGAATAGAAAAAACCAGCTGAATGTTTCATAATCGCCAAGCAGTAGGCTGCGTCTGGAATAACAAACTTGTAGCCCAGTTTTTTAATCATATAGTAATACAGATATGCTGCTGCAAGCAGTCCTCCAGCCAGGTTTAATGCCGGAACCACCCAGTAATCCGCAGGCTCATGAAGGAAAATGAAGATGCAGACAGTAAAAAATGCTCGAATTGCTACAGACACAATGGTAATAAGCTGCATCTGTTCAATACCACGGTAAAAAAAGTCCAACATAAAGCTTTGAATAACCGCAGAAAAATAACACAGGATGAAGAACCACGGATCGTCGTTCATTTTTGACCATGTCAATGACAGAACAAGAATAATAGCGAACCCTCCCGCAACAGCGATGAGCTTATTGACGGTAACCGCACCAACGATCTTTTCAATTTCTTTACGTTCTTCTTGATGAAGAGCTATTTTTTCAGTTGCAGAGATAAGGTATCCAAACTCAATAAATAATGAAAAATAGGTCATCGTGGCCATAGCCCAGCCAATTTTCCCGAACAGTTCTGGCCCTAACACACGAGTCTGATACGGCACAGTAATTAATGCGAAAAAATATCCTGAAAAAACAAGAATATACAAATAAACAGTATTTTTGAACAACCGTCTTTTTTTACTATCCTGAATCTTCACGCGCGAAATCATGATCCTAACTGTACTCCAGATAAGTTCCTGTCAATAATTATTATGACGTTTATCTGTTCACTAACCAGATAGTTCCATTACTTTAGTCCTTATTGTCAGTGAAATATATCTTTCCGAAAGCCGTCTATGGTGTTTCAATTCATCAATTCCCTGTGTTCTTCCCATATACTCGATACGTCAATAACAACCATAAAGGAGACGACATGCAAGGGCTGATTCTTGCTGCAGGGATGGGCAGCCGACTTAAACATCTGACTGCCGACAACACAAAATGTATGATCAAAGTCAATGGTGTCACACTCATTGAACGGATGCTCCACCAAATCGAGGCCCACAACCTCAGTCGGATTGTTATTGTTACCGGTTACGAGGGCGATAAATTACGTGACTATATTGCCACGCTCAACATTTCAACACCTATTGTCTATGTCGATAATCCTATCTACGATAAAACCAACAACATCTATTCCCTGGCCCTGGCCAAAGACTTTTTATTGGAAGACGATACAATCCTTTTTGAATCGGATCTTATTTTTGAAGATAGCGTTCTTACCTGTCTGCTTACCGATCCTCGTGAAACACTAGCCCTGGTCGATAAATACGAATCATGGATGGATGGAACAGTCATTAAAATCGATGACAACGACCATATTACAGCCTTTGTTCCCGGCTCAAAATTTGTTTACGCGGACATCGAAAAGTATTACAAGACGGTCAACCTCTACAAGTTCTCGAAAGAGTTTAGCCGCACCCACTATGTGCCTTTCCTTGATGCTTACACCAAAGCGCTTGGCGAAAATGAATACTATGAGCAGGTTCTTCGTGTTATCACGTTGCTCGATGAACCAGTCATTGAAGCAAAGCGCCTAGAAGGCCAAAAATGGTATGAAATCGATGATACGCAGGATCTCGACATTGCGTCCTCTATTTTCCACCCCGATCCACATGAACGCCGTAAAATGTTTGAATCCCGCTACGGCGGCTATTGGCGTTACCCTCAGCTTTTGGATTATTGCTACCTAGTTAACCCCTACTTCCCACCACGACGCATGAAAGACGAGATAAAAGCGAACTTTGATGTTCTGTTGGCTGAATACCCTTCCGGCATGCGCGTCAATTCGTTATTGGCTGCCAAAAATTTTGGCTTATTGCCTGAGCAGGTTGTTGTGGGAAATGGTGCAGCAGAGCTCATTAAATCATTGATGCTTGATGTACCTGCCCCCTACGGAATTGTTCGCCCAACCTTCGAGGAATACCCTAATCGCCACGACAGCAAACCGGTGGTATTTAGACCGAACAACCCGGACTTCCGCTATAGTGCCGATGATTTAATGGACTATTTTGATGACAAGGACATTCGTTCTCTTATTTTGATTAATCCGGATAATCCATCTGGTAATTTTATTGCACGCGCCGACGTGGAACGTTTAGCTAAATGGTGTACCCAACGTAACATCTTCTTCGTCCTTGATGAGTCTTTTATTGATTTTGCAGAGGACGACGATGCGTCCCTTCTTCATGATGATGTTTTGGATCAATATCCTCAGATGGTCATTGTGAAATCTATTTCGAAATCCTTTGGTGTAGCAGGTCTTCGTTTGGGGATTTTGGCCAGCGGTAATCGTGAACTGATCGCCACCATGAAAAAAGATGTTGCCATATGGAACATCAATTCATTTGCTGAGTTTTATCTACAGATTGAAGAAAAATATAAGAAGGACTATGCCAAAGCCCTCGTTGAATTCCGAGCCGAGCGAGCCAACTTCATTGAAGGTCTTTCACAGGTGCCGTACCTGCGCGTTCTTCCTTCACAAGCAAATTTTGTTACCTGTGAAGTTTTGCCACCCTTTAGTGCTGGCGACCTGACAACCAAGCTCTTAGAGAAATCGATTCTTATCAAAGATCTTTCACCTAAAACTGGTTTCGACGGCCACGAATACATCCGACTTGCCGTGCGCGACCATACCGATAACCAGCAACTTATTCAAACACTGCATGAACTCTTGAAATAAACAGACGACACAATACAGAATAGAGACGACGATGCACATCATCACTCACGGCGACATCACCGGTTTAAACATCTTACCTCAACAGTGTTTGCAATGGGTTAATGAAGTTTTAAAGCATAAAGACCAATATTTACTTCCGCCGAAAATCAGTATTCCCTTTAAAACTGATGGCTTTTACAATGTTATGCCAGCCATCCTTACCCCGTTTGGTTATGCTGGGGTAAAACTTGTGAATCGTTACCCGCAACGATCCCCAAGCCTTGATTCAAAGATTCTTCTTTATGAGCTGGACGATGGATTGCCCGTAGCGCTGCTCGATGCCAACTGGATTACAACAGCACGCACAGGCGCAGTTGCTTCCCATGCTATTTCACATCTAGCCGTCCCTGATTTTAGTGTGATTGCAGTTGCCGGTTTAGGAAATACCGCAGTGGCAGCGGTGGATATGCTTCAACCAGTAATAGGCAGTCGCCCGGTAACATTCAAGCTTTTGCACTATAAGGACCACGGTCAACGGTTTCAAGAACGTTTCGCACATGTATCAAATTATTCATTTTCCATGTGCACAACCGCTGAAGAAGCGTTCCAAGACAGTGATGTAATTATATCTGCAGTCACATACAAAGAAAACGACTGGTGTCCGCCCTCAACATACCGTCAAGGAAGTACCGTTGTACCCATTCATACCAGAGGGTTTATGGAATGCGATCGGGTCTTCGACAAAGTGTTTGTTGATGATATCGGGCATGTCAAACATTTTCGCTATTATAACGAGTTTGCCTCTTGTCACGAGATGGCAGACATCGTCCAGGAAAAATGCACCGGGCGTGATAACAATAACCAACGTATCCTGGCTTATAACATTGGAATTGCGGCCCACGACATTTATTATGCAGCCCAAATCTTTGAACTACTCAAGAGTAAATCGTCAAATGTTAATGTCACAGGTCCCACCGGCAATTACTGGTTTTAAAAGTGTCGTAGTCGGCAACAGGTTCAGAGCATTCTTCTCAGGCTTTTCCAAGGCATACTGCTTCAGCATAAAGAAATCGATAGAAAGGTAGTGCCAAACTGAGATTCACGCTACTTGACCAATGAATTTACTGATGAACTGCATATACTTATCCAGTTTGTACATATTGTTGGAGCGGATGTCTCCATAATGACGCGCATGTGGCAATGGGGCACCACTACCGGTGGTAAGAAAGTGACTAAACAGGTTACGCTTCCCTATATCAGCACAAAGGAGATTAAGGGAATGTCCAGCTAGAGTCACATTGACAAGAAGATTTTTCACACTCAGCGATCTGTTGTCACCTATGTTGTTGTCATTTTATTATTCTATTCCGACTATATTTTCTTAATTTTCTCCCCACTGTTCTTTACTTGAACCTTGATCTCCGGAACGCACAATTATCCGTTCCATTCACTCAAAATAAAAACAAGAACAGTTCACACTGCATGCGAAAGAATTGTTTATTATTGAGGTTGGATTGAAACCATGAAGGTAGGTATCTCGGTGGCGGCATTGGTGAAATACGGGAGCCAACTGCAATAGTAACAACTTCTACAACAAACCGATCCCTGGTATTTTTCCTTGTTCACCGTGCAGACACTACCTGCTTTAAAGAAAATCCACCCAAACATGTGAAGAGGGCGATGCACGCAGTACCTGCTTCGCATCGCCCTCTTCAAAAATTTACCTCACTTTACGGGAAAGGTCGAACCACCGTAGAAGTGATTGCTCCCCAACCGTATCCAAGCGCAATATTTTGAACACGTGCTGGACGCCCCATCCAATCGGTGTGAACAACCTGGTTACCGCCCAAATAGATCGCCACATGGAAGACCGTTCCACCTTTTTGATAGAAAATAAGATCGCCTCGTTGACGCTGTGAAAGCGGTACATGCTTCAGCTTCGGATGCTTATACAGCTCCTGAGACGTACGATACTTCGGCCAGGCATGCTTCACCACGTTAATAGGCTGCGGATCCAAGCCTGCTGCATACAGCGATTGCAGTGCCAGGCCTGAACAGTCATAGCCCAGGTGATAGGTACCTGCACCACCCCAGGTATATGATGATCCACGCTGGGCCATCGCATAGTTAATCATTGCGTTAATACGTTCGGAACGCGTGGCTTCAAGAGAGATCGGTTTCGCCTGATACTGATCTACCGTCCACGAATACCCAGTTCGCATGGCATTCCACGTACGCTGACCCACAACACCATCGGCACCAATACCTGCGCGGCGCTGGAAGTTACGCACCGCATTTTGCATCCGTGAATCCACGCTGGCTAGTGTCATTGTGCCCCAAATACCTAAACGCTTTTGGGCGATGCGGACTTTGACACCATTCATCCCATATGTCAACGTATTGGTATATCCCGAGCTAAGTGGCGTAATCTTCGAAGTTGGTTGCAAATAACCACCCGGTGTACGGTAGCCAACATAATTGATCGAGAAGCCTTTTGAACGCAGTATCTTCGCTGTTTGTTTGCCAACCATACCATCTGAATACACTCCATTAGCCTTCTGGACCTTCTTGACGCATTCGGAGGTCATTGCCCCGTATCCCCCATCAGCTATGAAATCACAATATTGAGGATACAAATAACTCAAAGCAAGTTGAATAACGCGAACATCATGACCATAAGATCCCTTCTTTAGTGTCGATGTCAGCGTTGTTGAGGGAATCACCCATACGGGAATATTCTTTTGCCTCAACACCGAAGCGGTCCACATTCCGACTGCACCATCAGGTCCAATGCCATGAGCTCGTTGGAACTTCTGGACTGCAGCCTTTGTTTTTGCACCATAGGTACCATCTGGATAGAAACCAGCATATTGCGGATAGTACTTGTTCAACCCCATTTGTAAAGCTTGTACCGCAGAGTTCTTCGAACCTACTGTGAGGTTGGAAGAAGTCCAAGCCTTTGATGGCGTTGGAGCATTCTTCACGTGGATTTTATGACCATCCTTTACTAACTTCATTGATAACGCAGGATCAATAACACCGTTTTGCGTCAAGCCATAATGAGCACGAACTTTATTAACGCAATTGGTTGTTGTCTTTTGGAACACGCCGTTGACTGGCATGGTGCAATATAGCGGGAAACCACGTTGAAGCCAGCTTTGAGCATTTTCGACATAAGTGTTTTTGCCGCTGCCTTCCACAAGGTTCCAGGACGTGTACACAGGAGTAAGAATCCAAGCATCAGCACCATATTGGCGCATCGCTGCGGCGGTTAGTTTACCGTAACCGCCATCTGCTCCAATACCATGTTGTTTTTGGAAAGACTGAATGGACTTCTTCGTGAGTCGTCCAAATCCTCCATCGGGTTTATACGGAGTATACTGAGGAAAATAATAGGCAAAGAAAGACTGGATATTACGAACGGGATTTCCCCAGTAGCCACTCCACAAAGTCCGTGATGCAACCATCGAACCAAAAGCTGGAACAGGGGGCACCGTGATATTTATTCCCACCGACTTCATTTTGTCTGCGGTTGTTCCATCAACGGCTCCGTGTGCTCTAATTTTGAGGGACTTTTGAACCTGAGAGACACAAGACCGCGTTCCAGAACCGAAGATTCCATCGATATTCCAGAAGTTACAGGCTTTCATGCTGTTCTGATAATGGTGTTTAAGCCATGCTTGAAGCAGCGTAATCGAGTAACCATGCTGGCCAACACTTAATGCCGTTTTTGATTTAAGTGGCGGTAAAATCCACATGTTCATCCCTTTACGCTGAACAATATTCGCAGTTTTGATTCCAAACTGTCCATCGGGATAAACCTTGTTAGCTTTTTGAATTTTCTTTAATGCCTTTGTTGTCGCACTATCGAAGATCGTGTTGACCGTAACGTCTGCGGCCTCTTTCGGGAAATACTTTTTCAAGCCTTCTTTAAGTTTCTCGACTGCTTCACCCGCCATCCCTTGTTTCAGAGTTTTGTCATACACAAAACCGGAAGAAGGCGCTAAAAATTGCTGAACAGTAGGTTGTGGATCCGGAGTCGTCGATACAGCGCTGTCATCCTGACCAGCCGGTACTGATTCTGGTTCAGCGGGAGCATCAGTACTATTATTGCCGGCATTGTTTACTTCAGTTATAGAATCTTCACTTGTTTCTGCAGACGGTACAAGTGTCTGCGAAGATTCCTGCGATGCCACTGGCGAAAATGCTGCTAAGGGAAATATCAGTGAAACGGACGCAACCAATAATACACATTTTTTAAACATCGATTGTCCTTCTTGAAAGCCTAATGAAACTTTCCCAATCTTATCGCGAGTCCAGAAGTTAATTCAACCTTATTTCTGAGTATCAGAACGCATATTTTTACTGGTATTCTTAATGATAATCTCAAATTGATACATAACATGAATATGCAACAATGAAGGGTAAATCATGAACTTCAAAAGAATTGTTTCCATATTGATTCTTCCTTTCTTGATAGGCTCCATAACTGCTTGTTCACACGATGAGCTAAAAACACCAAACCAGGATTTGCCCTCGGCATCGGCAGCTAGTACCGGATGCGCTGCGATGGATAAAGTGTTTGAGGCTGAAATGAAGAACTCCTCTGCTGGTAGGGAGTTTCTACAGGCGATTGCCATTGAAGATAAAGGCGACGACATGCAAAAAACTGAAGAACGCAGTGAAAAAGTTTTGAAGACGTGGCTGGCATTCCTTGCCGACGTGAAAAAAGAGGAACCGTACAAAAAACTGAAAGATGCGGCTGGGGACGATCCCAAAGCTGCAAAAGCACTGCAGTCCTTAGATGCCTACACCGATATTGTGAAGAAACTGACGAGTGGAGAAGTAACACAGTTCCCTCACGAGGAAGAAGCAAAGCAGCAGCTTGAACTTGGTGAAACCCCTGAAGAAAATCCTGAGTTTGTTCGATTGCAGACCGAACAGGTTGAGCATCATAATACTTTAAGTGAGTGTATGCCCTCGTGGCCTGTAACTTTCTAATACCTTGCCCGAACTATCGTTGAATCCATTGTCATAGAGCAGCATCTTTTAAACGCGCGTTTAACTGTGTGTTTAACCTGGTTACGTATCCTCTTCGTTCGCCTTCGTAGCTTTTAATCGTACCTTTAACTGTTCCTTGAGCGTCAAGTTGTACCTTGAACGTTGAGCATAGGTTCCTGGATCATCCTTTGGTCGCTTCACAATATAATATGCGGGGCTGGAAGCCGACTAGACGGCGAATTCACACAAAAATCCGGGCCAAAACCGCCATCAACCTACCTCCAGCCCCATGCACATCAACACAACAAAATTATCATTAGCCCGCGCCTCCTCCCCGCCCCCCAAGGCAAGTAATGGTGACACAAGGCAGCTCAGTACACACCTAAACCTAGCTGCCACTCATACTCGCCCTGTTCTGGGAATGGAATACTAACAATATTGATCGAGCTATCCCAG
>JAUNVQ010000034.1 GCA_030540715.1 Actinomycetaceae bacterium
GTAAAGGAAGAAGAAAAAAGCCGGCACGCTTTAGAGACCATACAGGATCAGCTTGCAACTGAACTTCACGACACTCTTGCTAAGGAACTAACAAGGCTGCTTGTTATCACGCGTGGTTTGAAAGAACGTAACGTAGATGCCTCCATTTCCCAAGAACTAGGCAATCTTGAGGTATTAGCCAGTAATGCAATGCAAAGTTTGCGTCCCATCATTAGCCGACTAAGCGTAAGCTCACGTGAAGATTCCGTTGAGGAGATTCTTCAAACATGTCAGGTTATGCTGCGTGACCGAAATATTACGTTACAAAGTGACATTGCACCAGAACTTTTGGTTACTCTCAGCGATAATCAACGCCAGATACTCACTACCGTTCTTCAAGAAGGCAGCTTGAACATATTGAAGTACGCAGCAGCTGGTTCAACAGCGGTGATCACACTCATGGAAATAGAAGAGCAGACATTTGAATGCAGCCTTGTCAACACGATCGACAACAATATATCTGGCAGCTCTTCCATCTCAGGTGGGTATGGTCTGCGCCATCTAGCAAGGACAGTAAACACTGCTGGTGGATATTTTGAACAGATTACACGCGGAAATATGTGGATGATCTCCGCCGTCTTACCACAGGAAAACCCAGTTGCTGACTCTACGAAGGAACAGTCATGACAATCCCTTTGAAAATCCTTTTAGTTGATGATGACCGCATCCTGCTTGACGGTTTAAGGACACTTTTATCCGCACAAAAAGAAATCGAGGTGGTTGCAGCTCTCACCGATGGCGCACAGGCAATTCAGCTGCTGCCCTTCCATAGAATAGATGTTGCACTGTTAGACATTGACATGCCTGTGATGGACGGTATCACAACAGCGAAAAAGATAAAATCCCTCGCACCTCATATAACGATCGTCATGCTGACAGCCTTTGAAAAGGAGACGACACTTAATGATTCTTTGAGCGCTGGAGCAAAGGGATTCCTTACAAAGGATATGCCACCCGATCAGATTGTTGCGTCCGTCTTGAAAGCTCACCAAGGTGAAACTGTCATGGGACCGCGACCAACAGAAATCTTAACGGCATCCTTTCGGGCAATGAATGACGCAAAAAACAGTGACCCCCAGTTTAGCGAAGCAGTAGCGAACCTACCGAAACGCTATCAACCAGTATTTCAAGAGCTTTTGCAGGGAAGCACGAACAAAGCAATCGCAAAAAGCTGTCATATCAGCGAAGCAACCGCGCGCTGCTACGTATCAGAAATTTTGGCGCTGACTACTTGTCGTTCCCGTTCTGAGCTACTTGTTCGTGCGATGCGCACTGGCGTAGGATTTACTACTGACCAAGAATAATAGACGCCAACACATCCAACACTGCTTAGCTTCTGGGCAGCAGCTTTACCAAAACCACAATAAGCCAGCGAAAACCGACATTTGCAAGCAAAGAAAATCCCTCTATCCTTGTCACTAGCGGCTACAAAGGCAGCGATGTCACCCAATAGTGTGTGCCTGAAAACCACCATGAGCCATGATGTGGCTGATAGTAGCGCTCAGCAGTAGCATTCCACCCGTCCACAATGCGTATATAATCCAGACTATCGGTAGGACCAAAAGACTGAGCGATATTCACCTCAGATGCTTTCACAGAAGTATCCACATTCAAAGATATCGGCTTCATATCAGAATCTGTAACATAACTTCGCCACCCCACCCCCAGCACCCAGTGCCACGAAAACGGGTGGTCAACCAGCAGTAAGCCCACAGGATGATGTGCCACGATCGCCCTCTTTACATCTGCCAATCCGCGCAAAGAACGATAGTGCAGCGAATATCCGCGTCGGGCAAAATATCCGCGCAATGGCTGCGCCACACGCACAACTGGACCATTGCCGATAAGTCGATGCATCTGAGCGAACGTCGCTTCGGCGCTGTCATCAACAATCAATCGCCCATAACCTTGGGCAGCGAAATACAACGCCACATTTGTGGCAAATACAGCCGCGCAATGGTGGCGTGCCCGCGCAGAAAAATCACCAGTTGTTACCCACGAAATACCGTCGCAGTCTAGAGTGGCGGCTCGGTAAGGAGCAGAGGGCAAACTATGCGTATCAACAAATCCAAAACCACGCAAAGCCATGCGTTTATTGTAGCCGTATGCGCCCTCATCTTTTCTTCACATGACGCTTGGCCACGATCTGTAATGAAGGCATCGCGGCAGCCACGTTTCCCACCCGTGTCTTCCGCCTATTTTTCACTGGCCCGCTCTCAGCTTGGCACGCCCCTTGGGCCACACTACGCCTTCTTTGCGTTGCCTGTGCGGGTCAATAGGTTCGCATTTGCCTGTTCAACTGGGCGAATAACAATTTTATCCAGGTTGACATGGGGCGGACGCGACAGACAATATGCCACAACATCGGCAATATCACGACCAAGTAAAGGAGCAGCAACGCCCTCATACACCTTATCGGCGGCTTCTTTTGAACCAAGGCGCACCAGGGAAAACTCCTCCGTATGAACAAGGCCGGGACAAATCTCTATCAAACGGACATCTTCACCGGCAAGTTCCATACGAAGCGTGCGAACAATCATGGCCTCCGCGTGCTTAGCGGCCGTATAGCCAGCCCCACCCGGGTAGGTTTCATTGGCCGCAGTGGAGGTAATAAAGACGAGGTCGCCGCCACCATTACGAATCTCAGGTAGGAACACCTGGGCAGTGTTCAGTGCGGTGATAACGTTTCGTTCATACATGGCGCGCCAATTGTCAATATCGCCGTGCGCCACGTGTTCCAATCCGATTGCCCCACCCGCATTGATAACAACAGAGGTAACGGGTGTATCAGCATTGATTGTCTTCGCCATTTTTTCCACGGCCACACGATCGCGCAAATCGCAGGCATAGTAGTGGCACCCGGTTTCTTCAGCAAGGGCTTGCAGGCGATCTTCACGCCGAGCGCAGGCCACAACATCCCACCCCTGTTCGCATAGTAACCGAACAGTATCGGCACCGATTCCACTGGATGCCCCGGTCACAAGAACTTTTGAATTGTTACGTACTGGTTGATAGCTCATAGTGTCATGGTACGTGGAAATGCTAAAGAATGCTCGTGCAGTTCACTTCGTGAGTGCGTTCACGGGTGTTTTGCTTCGGCGCTGACAATATCATGGCCGTGGGTGTACGCACACTTAGTGTGTTCGATATGATGGGGAAGAAAACGGGCTATGCCACACGTGGACGCATATCGGTGTGCGGGCTGCACATAACGTAGTATTGCCACACGTGAACGCACGTTACTGCAGGGACACACACGGCTCAACGTAGCGGCGCGCGTCTCAATATCACTGAATGGGCTGCACGTGGCTCAACCTGGCTGCATGTTACTGTGTGTGGCTGCGTGTGCCAGATTGTTACAACGAAGGACCTTTTATGACACAAACACTTGGACTTATTGGATGCGGCAATATGGGTGGCGCCATTGTTTCGGGCGCGGTTGACGATGGCATTATCAAGGGGAAAGATATTTACCTTTACGACCTCAACAATGATGCTGCCACGACGTTGGCGAAGAAACTTGGGGCAAAGGCCTGCGCATCGGTTGGTGAACTCATGGAACACTCGCACATTGTTATTTTGGGCGTGAAACCTCACCAGCAAAAAGCGGTGATTGATGCTGGCGGGGACTACCTTGAATCCTGCGATATTTTTGTCTCTATCGCCGCCGGTATTTCTACGGCAACAATCGCGAGCTATCACAATGTGTTAGCTAATAAACCAATTGTCCGTGTCATGCCTAATGTCAATGCTTTGATTGGTAAATCTGTCTCGGGTATCTGCGCCAATAGTGTTGCCAGTCAAGACGACATTGATGCGGTACAACAGATTTTTGATGCCGTTGGCACGACGCATCGCATCCCTGAAGAATACTTTGGTGTTTTTGCAGCCTTAGCTGGATGCTCCCCCGCCTGGACATATACCTATATTGATGCACTTGCTCAAGCCGCTGTGGCTCACGGCCTGCCAAAAGCTCAAGCTGTTGCCATTGTTGCAGCCACTGTGGAAGGGTCTGCTCAACTGATGCTTCATGAGGCACAGGAAAACAATACGGTTCCACAAGTTCTGGTCGATCGCGTGTGTTCGCCCGGTGGAACCACAGTTGCGGGCCTTTTAGCCGCTGAAGATAAAGGTATGTCGGCGGCGATTCGCGCGGCGGTTAATGCCGCTGTTAAACGCGATGGGGAACTTTCCGGCTCATAGTTGCACCACAGGGTACATCCCGTTTCAAAAGACGAAACGCCGCTTTTTCACAGGACGAAACACCACTTTATCGCTACGATGTCGCCGCTATTGCCGTTGCTATTTTGCTGCACCAACTATCAGTGCCAAAAGATAGCACAGTGGCGTATCGTGTTTAGCGCTGCACCGGCGTGCTCGCGAGGTCGCCAACTGATACCCGTGGATACCTACGAAAACCCACGAACGCCGACGGAAGGCCCCGTTGCCCTGGCAAGCCCACAGTTCCCCAACGAGAACCGCAGATGCCCAAGCGTGATCGAACCAACACCACCAATCGTGGATATATGCGCACGCATGCACAAAAACAGGGTAACTTAGAACCTGTACATTCATTTATCACGACACGATAAGGAAATATGATGTCTAACAATATGAACGATCATGTGGATATGACTGCTACCCGCCTTCCTGCCGCTCAGGTTCCACAAAGGGTAACACCTGATGGCCTGGAAGAAAAATGGGGTGCAGCCTGGGAAGAAGCGCATTTGTATGCATTCGATGAAAATGCTACGCGCGAAGAGGTCTACTCCATTGATACTCCCCCACCCACAGTATCGGGTTCCCTGCATGTTGGACATGTTTTTTCCTATACACACACCGATGTTCTTGCGCGCTATAAGCGTATGAGCGGCCGTAAAGTGTTTTACCCGATGGGCTGGGACGATAATGGCCTGCCCACCGAGCGTCGTGTTCAAAACTACTATGGTGTTCGCTGCGATCCGACACTGCCCTATGAAGAGAATTTTGAACCGCCCTACGTTGGTGGTGAAGGCAAGTCGATTAAGGCACGCGACCAAAAACCGATTTCACGAAAAAACTTTATCGAACTGTGTGAACAGTTGACAGTTGAAGACGAAAAGTCATTTGAAAATCTGTGGCGCTATCTGGGGCTTTCAGTGGATTGGAAGCACCACTATCAAACCATTGGCCCCAAGGCTCAAAAGGTTGCCCAAGCAGCTTTCCTCAATAACTATGAGCGCGGCGAAGCCTACCAAGATCAGGCACCAGGCCTGTGGGACGTGACCTTCCAAACAGCCGTTGCTCAGGCAGAACTTGAGGCTCGTGACTATGACGGCCACTATCATTCGCTGGCATTCCATCGAAACGATGGCTCTGGTGAAGACATTATTATTGAAACAACGCGCCCTGAACTTCTGGCTGCCTGCTGTGCACTGATTGCTCACCCCGATGATGAACGCTATCAACCCCTGTTTGGCTCCACGGTAACATCACCTGGTTTTGATGTAGAGCTTCCCGTTTTGGCGCACCGCGATGCGGAGATGGATAAGGGCTCCGGTATCGCTATGTGCTGTACTTTCGGTGATGTGACCGACGTTGATTGGTGGCGTGACCTGGAGCTTCCCACACGAGTAATTTTACGCAAAGACGGCCGTATCACCGAAGAAACACCACAGTGGATCACCAGTGAACGTGGCCAAAAGCTCTACGGTGAAACAGCAGGTAAAACTGCTTTTAGTGCGCGTAAAGCCATTGTTGAGGCGCTGCAGACTTCCGGCGAGATGATCGGTGAGCCACAAAAGACGATCCGCAAAACCAACTTCTTTGAAAAGGGCGATAAGCCTCTGGAAATCGTGATGAGCCGCCAGTGGTATATCCGAAACTCCGGAAAAGAATTCACACGCACCAAGGGACAATCCGACCTGCGTTCAGAGCTATTGGAGCGTGGTAAAGAACTTGCGTTCCATCCTGACTTTATGCGGGTTCGCTACGATAATTGGGTTAATGGCCTTAACTCTGATTGGCTTGTTTCCAGGCAGCGTTTCTTCGGTGTGCCGATCCCCGTGTGGTACAAGATTTCAGAGGGCGGAGATGTCCTGTTCGATCAGGTTCTTACCCCCACAATGGAGCAGCTCCCCGTTGATCCCACTATCGACACCCCTGCAGGCTACGATGAATCACAACGCGATCAGCCAGGTGGTTTCCACGGTGAAGTCGATATTTTAGACACCTGGGCAACGTCGTCACTCACCCCACAGATTGCTGGTGGCTGGCTTCATGACGATAAACTGTTTGAACAGGTGTATCCCATGGATGTGCGTCCGCAAGGTCAAGATATTATTCGCACCTGGCTGTTTTCAACACTGCTGCGTGCTCACCTTGAATTTGATGGCCTCCCGTGGAAACATGCAGCAATTTCTGGCTGGATTCTTGATCCAGACCGTAAAAAGATGTCGAAGTCTAAAGGCAATGTGGTCACCCCAATGGGCCTGCTGGAAAAGCATGGTTCGGATGCAGTTCGCTACTGGGCGGCCTCTGCACGGCTTGGCACCGACTCTGCCTTCGATGAAGGCCAAATGAAGATTGGGCGTCGCCTGGCGATGAAACTGCTCAACGCCTCAAAGTTTGCCCTGTCTATGGGTGAAGGTGCCACCGAAGTCAACCTCGATCCTAAAGATGTGACATGGGCTGTAGACCGCGCCATTATTGCTACGCTTAACCACGTCATAGAGCAAGCCACAAAAGCATTTGATTCCTACGATCATGCACGTGCATTAGAGGTAACGGAATCGTTTTTCTGGGAATTTTGTGATGACTACCTAGAACTGGTGAAAAACCGAGCCAATAACTTTGATGGCAGTTGGGATGATTCAGCCGTCCTATCGGCCCGCACCGCTTTAGCTCTGGTCATTGATAGCGTTGTTCGCCTTCTTGCCCCGGTGCTGCCCTACAGTGCCGAAGAAGTGTGGTCGTGGTATCGCAAAGGCTCTGTGCATAGTGCCCCTTGGCCCACACCTTGCACTCACGTTGATGGAAACACCCAGGTTATTGTTGATATGGCGAAGGCTCTTATTGAGTTACGCAGAATCAAATCAGATGCAAAGGTTCCCCAACGTACCCCCATTAAGGCGGCAACACTGGCGGTTCCTGCTCTGAGTGTCGATAATCTTGAAGCGATCAGGGTTGACCTTGAAGCCGCTATCAAGATGGAGGGGCCACTTATTTTCGATGCACGTGATGACGTCATGGATACTTCAATGACTGTAACATCGTCTGAACTTGGTGTTGCACCTCCAAAGCACCGCGCCTAGCATTACCCCTGGCCAAACACTATTGTAAGGATATTTTATGAGCGCTTCCACCCATAACGCACCGCGTTTTCCAGCAGGCACAATGAGTATTGTTTCTGATGATCCGCGGCGTCTACGCGAGTTTTCGATGCCTAAACTTGATATTACCGAGGACTGGATGAACATTGCGTGGCTTTTTAATCGCCGCGTTGAACAAGACCCACAGCAAACTGTTGTTGAGGTCAAGTCCCAGCTTGGTGATGAATGGCGTAAAATCTCGGCAGCTGAATGCTACGAAGAAATACAGGCCATTGCTCGTGGTCTTATTGGCATGGGGTTAGAACACGGCGATACACTGGCAATCTTGGGCTCTACCTCTTACGAGTGGACACTTATAGATATGGCTGCAATGACATTAGGAATTGTTGTTGTTCCTATCTATGAAACAGATTCAGCAGAACAAATTGAATGGATTATCAAAAACACCAATATCCGAGTTGCTGTTGTTATGGAACAGCCTGCAGCTCAACTGGTAACCACCGTTGTAAAGCACGCTGGTGTTAACTGTAAAATTATTTGCCTTGCAGCCGGTGGAATGCGTGATATTTTGGAGGCCGGGCGCGGTATTGCTAAAGCTGCTGTTGAAGCACGACTTGCTAATGTCACAATGGATTCTTTAGCTACAATTGTCTATACCTCTGGTACAACAGGGCTTCCCAAAGGTGTTGAACTCACTCACGGCAATGTTGTTAACGTTGTCCAAACTGGCCTTGTTCATATGAAAGATGTTGTGGGCACAAAGAAGGCGCGCTGTTTGCTCTTCCTTCCGCTTGCCCATGTTTATGCGCGTCTGTTGCAGTTTGCGGCACTGGGAGGATACGGGGTTCTGGGCCATGTTCCCGATATTAAGAACCTTTTGCAAGATCTTGCTATGTTTAAACCAAGCTATATTTTGGCTGTACCAAGGGTTCTTGAAAAAGTCTTTAACGCAGCGGTTGCAACCGCTGGCCATGGCATTAAAGGTCGCATCTTTAAACAGGCTGCCTATATCTCTATCGCATATTCACGAGCTCTTGATACCCCTGAGGGCCCTTCACGTAGCTTAAAGGCACGTCACGCGTTTTATGACAGCCTGGTGCTGCACAAGATTCGTGATCTTTTAGGCTCAAACGCCAAATACGTGATCTCTGGTGGTGGTCCCCTAGGTGAACGCCTTGGGCATTTCTATCGCGGACTTGGTGTAACAGTATTAGAAGGCTATGGTCTGACTGAGACAATTGGTCCATTCGCGGTTAATACGCCACAGTTATCAAAGATCGGATCGGTGGGGATTTCCCTTCCCGGGGATGCCGTACGTATCAATAACCAGGGTGAACTTGAGCTCAAAGGCATGTCGCTATTTCGTGGCTACCATAACCAGCCAGAACTCACCAAAGAAGCCTTCACTGATGATGGCTGGTTTAATACGGGTGATCTAGGGTGGATCGACACTGACGGTTATATCCATATGACGGGCCGTACAAAAGAAATTATTGTGACCGCCGGTGGAAAAAATGTTGTTCCAGCAGTTCTTGAAGACCGTCTGCGCGGTCACCCTTTGATTTCACAGGTTGTTGTTGTGGGTGACCGTCGCCCATTTGTTGCCGCACTGGTCACACTCGATTCAGAAATGTTGCCACAGTGGTTGAAAAGCCATAATCTTCCCCCTATGGACATTTCTGAGGCCGCACGCCATTCAGCTATCATCGAGTCTTTGGAACGCGGTATTGAACGCGCAAACCGTGCCGTATCACGTGCAGAGTCGATTCGAAAGATTCAGATTCTCACCACTGATTTTACTGAAGAAAACGGTATGCTTACTCCTTCAATGAAAGTAAAACGTCGCGTTGTTTTACAGGCTTTCAAACACGAGATCGATACGCTTTACGGTGGCCCTTTGCCCGACGACGAATAAATAAAGAAAACGTAGCGGGCATTACTGTCTTATCGATAATGCCCGCACTTCTTTTGCAGCAGCTATAGGTGTGTGTTCAACAGGAGATGTTTCAACCGCTCTGCTATCACTTACTTTTAGTCAAGCGCGCCTTCATTGTCTACAGTTTCGTCACGATGAACTTCATGGCGAATATCGACGTGGTGGTGGATAACCTCATCAACGATAAACCGAAGAAATTTTTCAGCAAATACCGGGTCTAATCCCGACTCTTGTGCAAGTTGTCGCAGACGCGCAATCTGTTCGTCTTCACGTGCAGGATCGGAGGGCGGCAAATCAAGTTCCGCTTTCAAATAACCAACACGCTGTGTACATTTAAAACGTTCAGCCAACAAGTGAACAAGAGCCGCATCAATATTGTCTATGGTCAGCCGTGCTTCACGAAGCTGCGGCGGTGGTTCTTCAGTATTATGCCGAGATTGGTCTGTCATCACGTGTTGAACTCCCTTCAAGGCTCTTCAAAAGAGTTGGTTCGGCCCCTGATTCCACTACTTTCCTGGTGATGGTGACACTTCTAATCTCTGGCCGTGAGGGAACTTCAAACATGGTGTCGTTAAGTACTTTTTCCATTAATGACGACAATGCTCTAGCACCAGTGCCTCGCTCCATCGCAAGATGGGCGATAGCTTTAATCGCATCGTCATCAAAGTTTAGGTCAACACCATCAAGTTTGAAGAGGTATTCATACTGCTGTACAAGGGAATTCTTTGGTTCAGTTAGCACCCTGACAAGAGCCTGTTCATCCAATGCTTGCACCGTGGTAAGAACTGGCAGACGTCCTATAAACTCTGGGATAAGACCAAATTTGTGAAGATCCTCGGCAGTAACCTTTGCATACAAGTCACCGTGTTCTTTCACTGATTTCAGGTCAGAACCAAATCCCGTACTGCGCTTACCAAGGCGTGCCTTCACTATTTCTTCAATTCCAGCAAACGCTCCTGCAGCAATAAACAAAATGGAGGAGGTATCAATCTCGATAAACTCTTGATGCGGGTGTTTACGCCCACCTTGGGGAGGTACCGATGCTGTGGTTCCCTCAATAATTTTCAAAAGTGCCTGCTGTACCCCTTCACCTGACACGTCACGTGTGATAGACGCATTTTCGGCTTTGCGCGCAATCTTATCAATTTCGTCAACATAAATAATTCCACGCTCAGCCTTTTTAATATCTCCATCAGCAGCATGAATCAGCTTCAGTAAAATATTTTCAACGTCTTCACCAACGTATCCAGCCTCGGTGAGTGCTGTAGCATCAACAATAGTGAAAGGAACGTCCAGTAGTTTTGCTAGGGTTCGGGCAAGATGAGTTTTTCCCGTCCCGGTAGGGCCAAGCAGAAGGATATTAGACTTGGTCATCTCCATATCAACGTTGTCGCCACGTTCTTTTGCACGCACTCGTTTGTAATGGTTATAGACCGCAACAGAAAGTGCCTTTTTCGCGGTTTCTTGACTAATGACGTATTCTTCCAAAAACGCAAAGATCTCTTTTGGCTTGGGCAATCGTTTAATCGTCGATTCACTGGTTTGACCCAGTTCTTCTTCAACAATTTCTACGCACAGGTTGATACATTCATCGCAAATATAGACCCCTGGGCCCGCAATGAGCTTGCGTACCTGTTTTTGGCTTTTACCGCAAAAAGAGCACTTTAATAAGTCGATACTATCCACTGACCCACTACTCAACGGCGCCCTCCTGTTTGTTCTGACAATAGGTAGTGCCATAAAAGGCACTACCTTCTACCCTAAGTCGGAAACACCGATAGTGCACGTTCAACACGCACTGGCGTGGCCTCCTGAAGTTTCTACGGTTTTGATTCTGCCTTACGAGGTGTCAATACCTGATCCACTAGACCATAGTCCAATGCCTGCTGGGCAGTAAGAATCTTGTCACGATCGATATCTTTGCGCACCTGTTTGGGGTCTCGATTACAGTGATGTGCAAGAGTATCTTCCAACCATACGCGCATACGTTCAATTTCTTCGGCCACAATCTCGATATCCGATGCCTGGCCGCGCATTCCTTCGATCGAGGGCTGATGAAGCAAAATCCTTGCATTTGGCAAGGCCAAGCGACGACCTTGCGCACCGCCAGCCAATAAGATAGCTGCGGCAGATGCTGCCTGCCCCAAACACACAGTCTGAATTTCAGGTTTAATGTATTGCATCGTGTCATAGATAGCTGTCATTGCCGTAAAGGAGCCTCCAGGCGAATTGATATACATGGTGATCATAGAATCTGGATCTTGAGACTCCAAAACCAGCAGCTGAGCCATGACATCATCAGCTGAGGCATCGTCAACTTGGACGCCCAAAAATACGATACGGTCTTCGAAGAGTTTACCGTAGGCATCTTGGCGTTTATACCCGTAGGTGGTACGTTCCTCGAACTGAGGCATCACATAACGCGACCTTGGCATCATTGAAGAGGCCGATGCAGCGGGCATGTCTTTCGCAGGCGCTGTAAAGTGTGCCATTTTAGTTGTCACTTCCCTTCAATCCACCTGAAACATTTTCTGCATGTTCAACAATATGATCGAAGAAGCCATATTCTAGTGCTTCTTGCGCGTCAAACCAGTGGTCACGGTCTGAATCTTCAATAATCTGTTCAACAGTCTTACCGGTACGCTCGGCAATGATACCTGCAAGTTCACGCTTCATTTTGACAATAAGATCGGCATGGATACGAACATCGGCAGCAGTACCCCCGGCGCCACCCGAAGGCTGGTGCATCAAAATACGTGTATGCGGTGTGCAGTAGCGTTTTCCTGGGGCCCCAGCTGTCAGCAGAAGCTGCCCCATGGATGCAGCCATTCCCATGGCAACGGTAACAACATCGGGTTGGATGTATTGCATCGTGTCATAGATGGCCATACCTCCGGTAACTGAACCGCCTGGCGAATTAATATAAAGAAAAATATCTGCTTCAGGATCTTCAGCGGCCAATAGCAACAACTGGGCACAAATCATATTAGCATTGTCGTCGCGAACCTCTTCACCCAACCAAATAATACGTTCTTTTAACAGCCTGTTATATACCGAGTGTCCCAAGGACGCCAAGGGGCTTGGCTGATCGTCTTGATTCATTGGAATGTGGTTAGTCACAGTGTTCCTCCACCTTTATTCTTTGTCCTGATCGGCACCGTCAGTATCGGTATCGTCCTCAGATGGTTTCACACCTTCGGCACGCTTAATGAAATCCTCTAAATCAACTGTGGCACCCTGCTCGTCTTTTACTGTGACCTGTTTCAGCATCAATGCCAATGCTTTATTCTGCGTCAGTTGAGCTGCAATACTTGACACCTGCTCTTGTGACTGCATGAGCTGCTGAGGCTGAATACCATACATCTGAGAAACCTGCATAATAGTTTCCAACAATTCCTGCTGTTCAAGTTCAGCTTCAGATTCTCGGGCCACCTTGTCGAGGACAATGTCAGTCTTGAGTGTTTCGCGCAGTGATTTTTCAATCTCAGCCTTTTTCTCGTCATCAGCGTCAGCATAACGTTCATCAGCTAATTGCTGTGAGATAAGATCCTCAGGCAACTCTATATCAATGGTATCAATGAGGTAGGTACGCAGTTTATCAACAGCTTGCATACCCAATGAATCCTTGCGTTGTTTTTCTAGATTCTCACGAATATCAGCTCGTAAATCACCGATAGTATCAAATTCGGATGCCATCATCGCAAAATCGTCATCAGCTTCAGGAAGTTCCTTGACTTTCACCTTTTTCACAGTGACAGTTGCCTGGCCTTTCTCACCAGCATGTTCACCGCCAACAAACTCAGTTTCAAAAGTCTTTGTTTCCTCCTCTGACATTCCAATAAGTGCCTCGTCCAAACCAGGTAGCATCGTATCGCTTCCCTGTTGATAGCTGACACCGGACACAGAATCAACCTGTTCGCCATCAATTTCTGCCACCATATCAATCGAGGTGTAATCGCCTTCTTCAACAGCACGATCTACACCTATCAGTGACGAGAACCTATCACGAAGTTTATCCAGTTCTTCTTCCACATCATCAAGGCTGACTTCGCTGGATTCAATCTCAAGTTCCACACCATCAAGTGATGGCAGTTCAAATTCTGGCTGACAGGTAACCTGCGCGGTGAAAACAAGTTGGCCTTCCAACTTACCTGTCACTGAAGGAGTCTCTGTAACATCGACTTCAGGGCGATCCATAGGAATAACATCTTCTTCTTTGATCGCTTGAGCATAGAAGTCACCAAGTTTGTCATTAATAGCTTCTTCAATCACGTAGGCACGCCCAATGCGCTGATCAATAATGGCCTTGGGAACATGCCCGCGACGGAACCCGGGGACATTGACTTGTTGGGACAGCTTCTTGTAGGCCTTATCCATGGCATCATTAAGCTCGGTATAGGGAACCTCGACAGTGAGTTTTACTTTTGTCGGTTCCAGGCGTTCCGCTGTGGTTTTCACGTGTACTCCAAATATAGTAGTTTTGCTTTATTCTCACTTGATATTAGTTCACTTTATGCCACGATAAAAACGAAAACCCACTTCGTAGGACGTATATCACCATAGGCGTAACGCAAGCGCTACTCTTTGGTGGTTTTCCGTGATTCTTATGGCGCACAGATATATTTTATCGGTGATGTCAGCCTGAACAAACACACCTTCCTGCTATGCTAAAGATAGTCGATTGGTGTATATCAACATAAGGAAGATAAGTGAACGATAACGGCGGTTTTTCAAGCGATAACGATACATCGTGTTCATCTTGTCCTCAGGAAGAAAACACGAGAGATTCACCAAGTTTTAGTGATATTCGTTCGGCTCATCTTCCCGATATCCCCATGGAAGATGTTTTTTCTTTATGGGCGCGCGCCAACTACTCCAAAAAGATGCCTCACCTTTTACGCGATGAACACAGTTGGCAGCTCTATAACGAACTTCATCTTAATGATTTTGATGCGCTTTTTAGTAAGACAGCGGAATTCTTAGGATTGTCCATCATCATCCGAACCAGTTTATTCGACCAAGAAATTAAGTCATTTGAACATTCTTTTCCCGGCGGATCTATCATCGTTGTCGGAGCAGGACTATCAACGGTACATACACGACTAGCCAATCTAGATGCGCACTGGTATTACGTTGATCTTCCACCTATCAATACTATTCGCCAACAATACTGCACGGGCTGCTCTCAATCTATTGATATTTTAGACTATACAGATATCGACTGGATTAATCATGTTCCCATCATGCCAGGCCAAGATGTCCTTGTTGTTTTCCCCTCATCCCTTCAATGCGCTGATCCCATCAAAGTTGCTATCCTCATGGAATCATTGGCAGACAAGTGGCCAAGCGTGCACATTGTATTCGATGCGCTAACAACAAAGGCTCTGGGATACACCGAAATCATGAATACCATGAAATCTTTAACAGGAAAAGACTATACTTCCAGCGGATACACTGTTGATGATATAGAAGAAGAAGTACAGATGTGGTCCGATGAGGACCTCCAGTTTAATGTGCTACGAAGCTACGGTATTTTTGATGCCGTTTCAATTAAATCTGACTGGGAAAAACACACTCAAAAAACAGTGATGCGTGCTCTCATTTTGCGCGCATACAATATGCACCATGTCTACCACGCCGCAACCGATATCTTTTAGATATCGTTAATGCGTAGTGCATACACAACACATAAGCTGAGTCAGCGAACGCGCCGTCTTATCAAGAAATATCTGATGGTCGCGATTATACCCGTAGTAAAGCGAAAACTGATAATGCTGCATCACTACCCCTGATACCATGATCGCAAGCTGATAAGAATCCACGTGGGAACGCAGATCGCATACATCAACCATGCTCTCCAAACCATCAGCAAGAATATAGGCACACTCAAACATTCCTTCACGTAAACGTTCAAGCACACTGGGATTACGAAAAGCATATAAATGCAATTCTTTACTGAGCAGATAATAGATTTTCGTTAAAGGCAGTGCCTCCAACAGTGAGTACCACATATTGTAGAGCCCTTGACCGCTTAAGTCTGAGGGTGCCTCTTTTTCAGCTTTGATACGTGTACCAAGACTTTCTAATGTGTCTTGTACTAAACCAAACTCGCGGTCAATCACCGCTTTAATGAGGTCGTCAACATCATCAAAATTAGGGTAAAACGAGCCCCTGGATAGATTTTGATTCTCGCAGATCTCCTCCACTGTAGTATCTTTAATACCTTTGCGCGCAAAAAGATCACGGGCCGACTCCACTAGTCGTTTTCGCGTCATTTGCCGCTTATAGCTATAAACTTTTTCTTCGGAAGATGGAGGAATACGCGCAGGTCTGTGCATATGTTATTTCCTCAATACCTTAAGAAGATCTTCTACGCAATTGGTTTGTTCCCAAGGGAACTCTTTCCTACCAAAATGCCCATAGGCACTTGTTGGTGAATATATTGGGCGTTTAAGGTCAAGCTCATCAATAATCGCAGCGGGACGTAAATCAAATACCTCGTTGACAGCATGCACAAGTTCGACCTCTGAAACCTGTGAAGTGCCGAAAGTTTCAATAAAGATCCCAACAGGATGAGCAGCCCCAATGGCGTAAGCCACTTGGACTTCACAGCGTGAAGCAAGTCCCGCCGCTACAATGTTTTTTGCCACCCAACGCATAGCATAAGTCGCACTGCGATCCACCTTAGAGGGATCTTTCCCACTAAATGCGCCTCCACCATGACGAGCCATGCCACCGTAGGTATCAACGATTATCTTTCGACCAGTGACACCGGCATCACCCATTGGCCCGCCCACCTCAAAGGGCCCGGCTGGATTAACTAAGATTCGCGGAAGGCCTCCAAGATCTAACTGAGCTACCTCGGGAGTGTCCAATACAGCTTTCACCACATGTTCTGTCATGAGCTGGCTGAGCTTGTTTTGGTCAAATCCTTTTTTGTGGTGACTAGAGATAACAATTGTGTCAAGACGACGTGGCTTTTCACCTTCATATTCGACCGTTACCTGAGTTTTACCGTCTGGATAAAGGTCGGCAACGATCCCTTCTTGTCGCACATAGTGAAGACGTCGCGACAGCAAATGTGCTAGCCAGATGGGAAGTGGCATGAAGTCTGGTGTATCTGTGCAAGCATACCCAAACATCAGTCCCTGATCGCCTGCACCTTGCAAATCGTAGGGATCATCGCTTTGCGTTTGCCCTGCACGCGATTCCCAGGATTGTTGAACACCGGCCGCAATATTAGGCGATTGCGCATCAATAGACAGCAGGATTCCACATGAGTTACCGTCAAAACCAATTTCGGATGAGTTATAACCAATATCCAATACTGTTTCACGGATAATCTGTGGCATTTCAATATATGTTGAGGTCGTTACTTCGCCTGCAACATGAACCTGACCAGTGGTCACCATCGTTTCAAGAGCGACGTGGGCATTGGGGTCACGCGATAAAATTTCATCAAGAAGCGAGTCAGAGATACGGTCGCATACCTTATCGGGATGCCCGCATGTGACCGATTCTGAGGTAAAAAGACGGTTCGTTTTTGTATTCATCCCTTCCAGTTTAGCCCCAAGTGACCATACTTTTCCAAGAAAGGCCATTAATCTGTTTACTTAGTCAGAGAGTTTTCTCTATAATAAAACTCTATCGGAACCTTATTGGGGGCTATGTTTCTTGTAATGGAAAAAGGAGATAAAATGTCACAGTACAATCAGCCAAGTTACGGTGGACAACCCAATCAAAGCGGACCACGTCCACAAGGGTATCAACAACCAATGCAAAACAGCCCTGAAAAGCAGCCCTATCCAGTTGCTTCACCGCAGCAAAACTACCCTGCTCAACGTTATCCTCAAGGTGGTATGCCCCCTCAGCAGTACTCTCAGCAGCCAATGTATCCGAAACCGGAAGGCTTCTTTCAACAGGAAACTCTGGGGTCATGGATTGTCACATTGCTTATTGCGGGAATTCCATTTGTTGGATGGATTTGGCCTCTGGTTCTTGCTTTTTCGGATATCGGTTCAGAAGCCAAAAAACAATTTGCTCGCGCCTGCCTGATCTTCGCTCTAGTGGGGATTGTTTTGTGGATAATAATGGCGCTTGCCTTTGGTACAGTTTTCTTCTCAGTTATTCCCACAAACGAATAGCATAGAGTGATAAGGGTGTGCCCCTGTGAACGCAACAACGTTCACAGGGGCACACCCTTATATTAAATATTGTGTGTGTCTAAAAGACAAAGCTCTTAGACACGCAGACGCGGTTAGTTCTAGTCTTCTTCACGTTGTTCTTCGCCAACACGTACTTTACGGGTACGTGTGCGAGTACGCTCACGTCGTCCACTGCGACGATCTTCATCGCTATTGTGGTCGTCATTGCGATTGTCACGTTCTTCATCACGATTACGATGATCATCACGATGACGATCACCACGATTATCGCGATCCCGGTTGTCGTTCCTGCGGCGATTGCGATTGCGGTCACGACCACGCCCCGAATCTCTGCGACGATCACCACGATTATCGCGACGGCGATTATCCCCATCATCGGAAGTCTGTGCAGGCTGATTTTCTTCGCCCTCTACAACGGCTGCTAGTGAAAGTTTGCCACGCTGATCGATCTCAGCAATTTCAACTTGTACCTGGTCGCCAACATTCAGCACATCTTCAACTTGTTCAACACGACGTCCACCAACAAGTCGGCGAATCTGCGAAATATGCAGCAAGCCATCCTTACCTGGTACCAAAGAGATAAACGCACCGAAGGTCGTTGTCTTCACAACGGTTCCAACAAAACGCTCCCCAACCTCAGGCATTGTTGGATTAGCAATCTGGTTCACGGCTTGACGTGCGGCTTCAGCGGATTCACCATCAGTTGAAGAAATGTAAACAGTGCCGTCATCTTCGATAGTAAGTTCTGCTCCAGTGTCTTCTTGGATCTGGTTGATCATCTTGCCCTTGGGGCCAATGACTTCGCCAATCTTATCGACAGCAACATTCACCGTGATAATACGAGGAGCATTGGGAGAAAGCTCATCGGGAGTATCAATCGTATTGTTGATGACTGACAAAATATAAAGGCGAGCTTCACGAGCTTGCGCCAGTGCATCTTTGAGGACATCGGAGGGAATACCATCCAGTTTTGTGTCAAGCTGCAGCGCAGTAATGAACTCGGGTGTACCAGCCACCTTGAAGTCCATGTCGCCAAAGCCGTCCTCTGCGCCCAATATATCGGTCAATGTCAGGTACTTCGTGGTGCCGTCCTCATTTGGTTCAGACATCAGGCCCATCGCGATACCTGCAACAGGCGCGCGAAGCGGAACACCGGCTTGAAGAAGCGACAGTGTTGATGCGCAGACCGAACCCATCGAGGAAGAACCGTTCGATCCCATGATCTCGCTAACCTGGCGGATAGCATAGGGGAATTCTTCACGACTAGGAAGTACGGGCAAAAGTGCGCGTTCAGCCAATGCGCCGTGACCAATTTCGCGACGCTTCGGGCTGCCAACGCGGCCTGTTTCTCCGGTGCAGTAAGGCGGGAAATTGTAATGATGCATATAACGCTTATGAGTAGAGGGCGACAGCGAGTCAATCTGCTGTTCAAGACGCAGCATATTCAGTGTTGTCACGCCCAAAACCTGTGTTTCACCGCGCTGGAAAATAGCGGAACCGTGAACACGTGGCAGCACTTGCACTTGAGTATAAAGGGAGCGAATCTCTTTAGGTGTACGACCATCCATACGGATTTCGTCAGTCAAGGTACGTGAACGAATCAGCGATTTCTCCAGCGAACGGAAAGCTGCCTTCAGCTCTTTTTCCTGCTCGGGGAACTGTTCTTCCAGTTCTTCAAGCATCTTTTCTTGAAGCTCGTCAACGCGTTCTTGACGTTCAAGTTTTGCGTGAATCTGTACGGCTTTATCCAAAGCTTCACGGCAGATCTTTTCAACAGCTTCAAAATGTTCATCCAAATAATCGGGGAACAGCTCAAATTCTTGAGTGGGCTTAGCTGCTTGTTTTGCTACCTCTGCCTGAGCCCGAATCAATTCTTTAATAAACGGTTTAGCTGCCTCAATACCTTCAGCAACAGTATCTTCTGTAGGTGCGTCAGCTCCTGATTCGATAAGTGCCCAAGCATTATCGCCACCTTCGGCTTCAACCATCATAATGGCAACGTCTTCTTCACCTTTTTCGTTGGTAATGACGCGTCCTGCAACAACCATCAGGAATGTTGCACGTTCCTGTTCACTGTAACGTGGGAAGGCAACCCATTGACCATCAATAAGTGCCAGGCGCGTACCACCAATTGGACCGCTAAAAGGCAAGCCCGCAATCTGGGTAGACATTGAAGCCGCGTTGATAGCCAACACATCATAGGCATCGTCGGGGTGTACCGATAAAATGGTTTCAACAACTTGAATCTCGTTGCGAAGTCCTTTGACAAAAGATGGGCGCAGCGGTCGGTCAATCAGACGAGCAGCCAGCACAGCATCGGTTGCCGGGCGGCCTTCGCGGCGGAAAAAGTTTCCAGGGATACGGCCAGCAGCATATTGACGTTCTTCAACGTCAACTGTCAATGGAAAGAAATCAAATTGTTCCTTTGGGTGCTTACCCGCTGTTGTTGCCGAGAGCACAGTGGTTTCGTCATCCAGGTAGGCCATTGCTGACCCAGCAGCTTGCTGTGCAAGTAACCCGGTTTCAAAGCGAATAACACGCTTTCCAAACAAACCGTTGTCAATGATCGCCTCAGCCGAGGTGATCGGGGATTCTGCTTCTTCTGTAAAATCGGCAGGTGTAGTTGTGGAATCCTCCATCGAGGAGCCCTCCTTATCGTTGTGTCGGAGCACAAGACGATAGGCGAATGTACACGCGCTATCAAGCTACGTGGGCGGTCGTCGATCGAGACCCACAAAGAGGGAACTTTCCCCATTCGGAGGCCACTACCGAAGACCGAACCATTCCGTCTTGCGCCTATTCTTACTGTCTTTATGTAGTTTTATCTACCGTTTTTAGGTGGGGCGATCACGCAAAAAGGCTCGGGGATCCCCGAGCCTCACGCTAACTTATCGACGCAAACCTAAACGTTGAATCAATGAACGATAACGTTCAATATCAACTTCTTTTAAGTAAGCCAGCAGGCGTTTGCGCTGACCAACCAGCAACATCAATCCACGACGTGAATGGTGGTCATGCACATGTTCCTTAAAATGTTCCGTCAAATCACTGATTCGACGCGACAGCAGAGCAACCTGAACCTCAGGTGAACCCGTGTCACCAGGATGCGTTGCATATTCTTCAATAATCTTTTGCTTTTCTTCTTTACTGAGCGACAAGGCTCCTCCTCTACTATTGTCGTTGCACGGAGCATCGGGGCTTGTCCTCCCGAGCACTACGCACCGTGGCCGGCTTATAACGGCATTGTTCACTTTACCATTAGGCGTTCCTTTTTCAGTATTTCCGAGGGCGTTTACGTGGGTGAACTTCGACACGTAGGGTGCAGTTTCATCTCTTGAGCTTTTATCTGCTCCAAGGCCGCACATACCTTGACGGGCATGGCGACATTATAACGCTAAGAGTGCATTTTGTTTGTGTGGATTATTAAGTGGTGAAAATCTTTATCATCGCATTTTTCATTGACAGTTCTTATATCATGGCGAAATATAAACATCTTTCTTATTACAAGGTATAATAGTTTTTTAATCGTAAATCACAACTTTTCACGCATAAGAGGTCCCCATGACTAAAACGCCCTCCTCGCTACCAATAAAACTTACTTTTGCAACGCTTGCAGTTATCTCCTTAATTTTTGCATCCTTGAGTGCACTTCAAGCTACACCGCGAGCATCTGGTACTCCATCGGAAATTCCAACGGCGTTGAGTGCGGCATATAAGGATCCTCTTGGAGTAGAAACTTTTAAGATGACCTCACGAGCAACGCCGAATTTGGGTAACGGTGAAGTCACCAAGT
>JAUNVQ010000035.1 GCA_030540715.1 Actinomycetaceae bacterium
CAATATGGTTGCCCTGTATCAGCAAGCAATGCGCTATTTGATTGGGTAGATGATGTTTACTGAAATTCACGGTACGTGCACTTGTCAAAATATAGATGTATTTTGAATGCACGATTTGGTAAGAACCATAAATGGAACATTCTCTTCGCAAAATAATTGTGGATGTCAATGATAAAAGGGAAAGAGGAATATGAAGTTTTCTGACGGTTTTTGGCTTCACCGGCCTGGTTGGGATGTGCTTACTGGCCGGGAAATTCAGTCCATGGAACGTGATGGTGATTCATTGATTGTGTATGTATCGACAAAGCATTTGCCACATAGGGGAGCTGAGCTTGATTCAACGCAATTGACTGTTACACTTACTGCCTGGAGTGAAGGTATCATTCGAGTTCGCATTGAGCATTTTCGTGGTGGGCTTGATCAAACACCTTTTTTCCGAATAGCTAAGCCAGAACTTTCAGACGAAGGTGCTATCCAAATAAAGGACGGTCATGCAACAGTATCAGCAGGGATGCTTCGCGCTCAAGTAAGTGATGACAAGGGTGGATATCAGTTAGAGTTTTTTAATGGTGATAAACGATTGACATCTTCACCGCACAGAGCTGAAGGGATTGCTGTATCGCCAGAAGGAACGAAGTATTTATATGAACAACTCTTGGTACAGCCAAACGAGTGTATTTATGGGCTCGGTGAACGCTTTGGACCGGTAGTTAAAAATGGTCAGGTCGTCGATCTATGGAATGCTGACGGAGGCACGGCCTCTGAACAGGCCTACAAGAATATTCCCTTCTATCTAACGAATAAAGGCTACGGCATCTTTGTTAATCATCCGGAGAAAGTATCGTATGAAGTTTGTTCTGAAGTCAACACACGTGTGCAGTTCTCTGTCAAAGGTGAGGTATTAGAATACTTTGTCATTCAAGGTGATACCCCAGCGAACATTCTGGATTCCTACACTAATTTAACGGGTAAAGCACCCCGTGTGCCTGACTGGTCGTATGGGCTATGGTTGTCAACTTCATTTACTACAGATTATTCAGAAGAAACGGTTCATTCTTTTATTGACAAGATGGAAGAGTTGCATATTCCTCTCAGTGTCTTCCACTTTGATTGTTATTGGATGCGACCATCCAGATGGTGTGATTTTGTATGGCATCCAGAAATGTTCCATGATCCCACAGGAATGGTCAAGAGACTGCATGACCGCGGGATTAAAGTTTGTGTGTGGATTAATCCCTATATTGGTCAACAATCACACTTGTTTGATGAGGGGAAGAAAGAAGGATATTTACTGAAGCGTCCGGATGGTAGTGTCCGTCAGTGGGATCATTGGCAGCCCGGGATGGCGTGGGTAGATTTTACTAATCCGGAGGCTCGGCGATGGTGGAAAGATAAGTTGCGAGAACTATTACGCCAAGGGGTTGATTGTTTCAAAACAGATTTTGGTGAGCGTGTACCAACAGATGTTCAATGGCATGACAACAGCGATCCTGAGCGAATGCATAATTATTATTCGTTTCTTTATAACGAGTGTGTTTTTGAAGTATTGCAAGAAGAACGTGGCATAGAGGAATCGCTTGTATTTGCTCGTTCTGCAACTGCGGGCAGCCAGGTTTTTCCAGTTCATTGGGGAGGAGACTCAGAGCCAACATTTGGTTCTATGGCAGAGACGCTGCGAGGCGGTCTTTCATTTGGTCTGTCAGGTTTCGCTTACTGGAGCCATGACATGGGTGGGTTTGAGGGGCATTCTTCTGATGCTGTTTTCAAACGTTGGTTTCCATTCGGAATGCTGTCATCGCACTCGCGTCTGCATGGTTCAGCGTCTTACCGTGTGCCATGGATTTACGGTGACGATGCGGTTGAATGCGCACGGCGCTTTGTGCGTTTGAAAAATCGCCTTATTCCTTACCTGAAAAAAGCAGAGGATGCTGCAGTGGGGCATGGTATTCCCATCCTTCGCCATATGATTCTAGAGTTCCCGCACGACTTGGGATGTTCCCACGTTGACACCCAATACATGTTGGGGCCTTCACTGCTTGTCGCACCAGTCTTTAGTGAAGAAGGAGACGTTGATTTTTATCTGCCGACCGACAGATGGATCAATATCTTGGATGGGCACGTTGTGGAAGGTAAAGGATGGCATCATGAAGTCCATGATTTCCAATCGCTGCCACTGATGGTTGAATCGGGTACGGTTTTGCCGTTGAGTAATAATGCGCAGACGACGACTGGAACATTGCCTGAAGGCCTGACCCTAGCCATATTTGGCTCCCGCGTGAGCAGTCAAGAGATAATGATTGGTACAGGGTCAGACGAAACTTGTATCCAAATTGATCGGAAAGGCTCCACTGTCACAATCAAAAAAGCAAGCGGGATTAAAGATTGGTCAGTATCAATTGTGGCAGCACAATACGAGTGTAACGAAGGCGAAGAAGCTGGCAAACACGGTATCAAAGAGATAGCTGAAAGCAGAGTAATTTATCCCGACAAGAATAGCGAGATGATCTCGATTACTTTTAGCGACGGCGAGAACGAGCTCCCGTCCTAAAGACCATATTAAGGAGAATAATATGAAAACACATATCAGACGCAGTATAGCGACAGCTGCCGTTGCGTTTGTCGCATTAGCTGGCCTGACTGCCTGTGGCGGTTCTGAACCAGATAGCGGCGGGAGTGCGGGTGGCTCAGGCACCCTGGAGGTCTGGGATTATGAGGGCCAAGGTGTCTCAAATGATGCGATGAATGCAGCAGTTGCCGAATTTGAGAAACAAAATCCAGACATCAAGATTAAGCGAACATCATTTGCTTTCGGTGATTTATCGAAATCAATCGTTCAAGGTGGTGTTGGTGGGTCCGTACCAGATGTTGCCGTTATTGATACCGTCGATAATCAAAACTTTGCGGCTCTGGGACTTTTGCTTGACATCTCTGAGCAAACAAAAGGTCAGAAAGATGAATTCTACGAAGGCCCATGGAATTCCACCCAGCTGGATGGAAAAACCTACGGTTTACCGATGAATTCAAATAACCTTGCGCTTTTCTATAACAAAACAATGTTAGAAGAAGCTGGAGTAACTCCACCGAAAACATGGGATGAGCTTAAAGAAGGTGCTAAAAAGCTAACGAGTGGTGACCACGTTGGTTTAGCGGTTTCTGGTGTGAAAAACGAGCAAGGAACATTCCAGATCTTACCCTTTGTATGGCAAACAGGTGGTGACGTACAAGAATATTCGAAATCGGGTGCGGAAGCTCTGACCTTTTTGAAAGAGATGATTGACGAAGGTTCGATGTCGAGTGCTGTAGCAAACTATAGTCAAGAGGATGTTCGTACTCAGTTTACAACGAGTAAGACAGCAATGATGGTTAATGGTCCTTGGGAAATTCAGAATCTCGCTGACGTAGATTTTGAATGGGGAGTTGCCCCGCTGCCTCAAGGTAAAGTTGCTGCAACAGGTCTGGGTGGCGAAAATATCGTTGCTTTCCAAGAATCGAAGAATCCAGAAGCTGCAACAAAGTTTGTGAAATTCATGGCTTCGAAAGAAGGTGCAAAGATCTTCTGTGATGTTTCAGGACAATTGTCCTCGAGGCCTGACCTTCAGGGACAACTGAAATTGTCAGAGGATGAAAATCTTAAGGTCTTTGAAAAGCAACTAGAAGTTGCGCATGCACGTGCTTATGGCGGCGAATATGCCAAAATATCTGAAGCTATTCAGCTTTCTATTCAAGAGGCCCTTACTGGTTCACAAACACCAGACGAAGCTGCAAAGAAAGCTGAGTCAACGATTAAGCCTCTATTAGGGAAGTAATCATGTCAAAGGTCAAGCCAACGCTTGGTCGCAAAGGCAAGTCCAAGCGGGAGCTCAGCCCAACTCAAAAGGCTACTCGCCGCTTGGGGCTTGTCCTCTCAACACCAGCGCTACTGTATATAGGGATATTCTTAATATTCCCTTTGTTTTACAACCTATTTTTATCAGTAACCGATGCCAATGGGCGTAATCTTATATCGGGGACATTTTCATTCAATAACTTTGCCAATTATGTCAATGTTCTTTCAGATCCTCTTTTCTGGAATGGTTTACTACTAAGCCTTATCTTCACGTTTGCGTGTTTAATAACGCAGTATATTTTCGGATTTGCGCTTGCCTTGCTGTTTAGGCGTCCTTTCCCGGGGAACGGTATTATTCGAGCATTACTATTGGTGGGGTGGATACTACCTCCAGTTGTTACTGGAACGATTTTTAAATGGATGTTTGATTCTGATTATGGTGTTTTAAATTTCTTCCTGCAGTCTTTCGGTATCATCGACGAGCCGATTCGATGGCTGACGGTTGGAAGTACAGCACTTCTTTCAGTAATTATTGCTAATTTGTGGATTGGTATTCCCTTTAATATGCTTCTTTTGCTATCGGGGCTGCACACAATAGATGACTCTTTGTATGAGGCAGCTTCAGTAGATGGAGCATCACGTTGGAACCAATTTTGGAAGATAACCTTCCCGTTGATGAAACCAGTGACGGTGTCAGTGCTCTTACTTGGAGTTATCAATACTTACAAAGTATTTGATCTAATCTATACCATGACCAAAGGTGGTCCTGTAAGTTCAACGACAACTTTGCCAGTATATACCTATCTTGAAACATATACGGTATTTGAATTTGGTAATGGCGCAGCTGCTTCAGTATTAACACTGCTTATTCCGTTGTTCCTTTCGTGGTATTACGTGAAGAGCCTCAATGAGGAGGAGAACTGATGGTGAAAAAGAAAACAGATCCTGCAGAAATTCATGGTGATCAAAAACGAGGACTGTGGTTGAAATCGGCAGCAGGATGGCTTATTGCTGTTATCTATTTGTTTCCAGTTTATTGGATGATCAATACATCGCTCAAAGGTGGAAATGAGATGTTTGCATCTCCACCACACTTTGTTCCACATGATCCGCAACTTGTATCTTACAATCACGCATTTTATGGAAACTACGGAGTTTGGACAGCACTGGTAAATTCGGCAATTATCGCAATTTCTGTTCTACTTCTTACCTTAGCTATAGCTGTTCCGGCATCGTATGCTGTTGCGCGTATGCGTGAAGGCATTACAACCGCCATGATGGTCATGCTTACTGTTGTTCAGCTTCTACCAGCGATTGCAATCTCAATTCCGATGTTCGTGATGTTTCGGCAAGCTGGCATGATCAACACATATCCGTCAATTATTTTGGCTGATATATCTGTTACCTTACCGTTTGCGGTAATTTTGCTTCGGCCATATTTCAAACAGTTTCCTTATGAGATTGAGGAAGCGGCAAAACTTGATGGGCTGTCAACTCTGCAAACGATAATCAAAATTATCATTCCAACTATTCGCCCAGGCCTCATTATGATTAGCTCTTTTGCATTCTTGATGGCATGGGGAGAATTTACATTTGCCCTGACTCTGTCTACAGAGCAGGATATTCAACCATTAACAGTGGCTTTGAATAGGATTATTGGGCAATATGGTACAGCATGGAATGATTTGATGGCGGTAGCAACAATTATTGCGGCACCCGTTTTGATCATTTTTATTGTTCTGCAGAAATATATTGTTGCTGGCTTAGCAGGCGGTGCTACAAAAGGCTAGCCATCGGCTATATTTGAGTAATTAACGAAGGATAATGATGAATTCGGAACTTGTTGCAGGGGTGGATTCTTCCACTCAGTCGTGCAAGATTGTAATGATTGATCCAAGTGATGGTTCACTTGTTCGTCAAGGACGCGCCACTCATCCCGATGGGACAGAAATTGACCCACGTATCTGGTGGCAAGCCCTTCTTCATGCTATCGACGATGCAGGTGGACTTAACGGTGTGACAGCGTTAAGTATCGGTGGACAACAGCATGGGTTAGTGTGTTTGGATAACAACGGCAATGTCATCCGCGATGCGCTGCTGTGGAATGACACACGCTCAGCATCATCTGCGCAAGATCTGATCATCGAGTTAGGAAACGGGGATCAACAGGAAGGAGCCGCACGGTGGGCCGCGTTCACAGGCTCTGTTCCTGTTGCCTCGCTAACGATAACAAAACTTCGATGGATTGCCGATAATGAACCAGAAATTGCAGATCGAATTGCTGCAATTTGTTTACCTCATGACTATCTTACGTGGAGAGTATCCGGTAGCAGTTCGATATATGACCTGACAACCGATCGATCAGATGCATCTGGTACGGGTTATATGGATATACATACCAATGAATATCGCTACGATCTTCTTGAATTGGCCCTGAGGAAAGATGTCAGCGATATCGTGTTGCCTCGAATACTACCGCCCTTCGAAGTAGTCGGTACGGGTGATAAAAGTAGAGGTTGGAAGCAAATCAAAATTGGACCTGGCTGTGGTGACAATGCTGGAGCAGCATTAGGATTAGATCTCTCGCCTGGAGTTGCTTCTATCTCATTGGGAACGTCAGGAGTTGTTGCTGCTGTTTCTCCTCAACCTGTGTGTGATCCCAGTGGATTAGTAACAGGATTTGCTGATGCCACGGGAAATTGGCTCCCTCTTGCCTGTACGCTTAACGCTTCACGGATCATAGATGCAACTTGTACGATGCTTGGCTGTGATTACAAATCATTTGATGACATGGCGCTAAAGGCATCTGCTCAAGGAGTTGAAATGACTCCATATTTTGAGGGCGAACGAACGCCTAATCTACCCGATGCAACCGCATCAATTACAGGCCTTACTCTGAATAATACAAAGCCAGAAAACATTGCACGAGCTGCGGTAGAAGGGCTTGGGAAATTGATGAAAGGCGCACTTAATGCCGTAGTGGATGCAGGGTGTGTTATTGATAAAGCGGTTCTGGTTGGGGGAGGTGCTAAATCAAGAGCGGTTCAGCAAATACTACCATCAATTCTGGGGATTCCTGTAACGGTTGCCCCCGAAAATGAATATGTTGCTCTAGGTGCAGCTAAACAGGCTCTATTATGTCTGAAATAGCTTGAGCATTTGTGACAGGAATTTTGAGTCCAGTGCCGATAATAGTTGATGTGCGTTCTGGTAGCGCTTTGAAAATCTAAGTGCGCATAATTGAATCTTTTGTGACTCCTCTTTTGATACCGTTAAATGTTGGCCCCCAGTCTTGGGGGCCAACATGAAGGAGTTGCATTCACGTGAGAAAATGGGTGGCTTTTCGTTGAAGGAGAGCCGCCCATTTATGCACTCTCATAAGTTCAGATGGGCTTTGGTTGTATACAGGTTTGATAAGATCTCTTGCCCCTTCACGCCGTAGTGCTGATCCCACTTGGGAATATTTCAGGCCCGAGATGACTATATATACTGACGGGTTTTCGATGCGATAAAGGTAGAAGCCTAGCATAAGCCTGAATCTCCGCAACATGACAGTAAAAGAACGCCAGTCAAAATAACACCGGTTAGACAACGATGCCAGCTTTTCCCCCAGGACCTTTACACACCCCAGGGCCTTTACATAGCCCGGGGGCTTTACACGCCTCAGGGCTAAATGACTCAATGCCGTGAACAATCAACACAGACCATACAGGAGCTACCCAATAATGATAATAAAGAACATCCACCAGATACCTGCAAGCAAGCCGGAAAATAAATGTAAACAGATGTCTCACAGGGTAGTAAATACGAACCCGGCGGACCATGCGCTGCGTGAAGCATTGCGGAGCCCAGAAGAACTGATGACACTCCAGCAAGTTGCCGACCAAGCTCGCGTACCGATACAAACGGTTCACACCTGGGTGCAACGATACGGGCTGCCCGCTGTTCGTATAGGGCGATATCGACGAGTGATTCGCAAAGATTTTGATGAGTTCATTCAGCATCGCAAGCGTGAACAAAGATTTTAGTCCACCACCATCGCTAATGATAGGCGACCTTGCAGTGTGTGACCGTGTTCCTTGGAAGCATCATTCGAACCTCCCAGATGCCGATAATTCCCCAAACCCCGAAACCGTGTGGAATACCCCGCTTCAGCCGGAAAAGAATCCGCGCGCAGATGCCCTCACTAACCTATAATGATAGGTTATAGGCTATGACATTATCTTCCTGGATGACATTGATAGCCGTTTGGGCAGCGGGACTGGTTTCACCAGGCCCAGACGTATTTGCTGTGATTCAACAGGCTCGTCATCAGCGCGCACGCCAAACAGCATTGGGTGTGGTCACGGGAATCGCCTTATGGATTATTGCAACAATGGCTGGTGTGGGTGCTTTAGCAACGCACGCACCGGGCGTATTTGCTGTTCTTCGATGGGTGGGAGTGGGATTTCTTGCAGTGTACGGCACCTGGATTGTGACCCACGTTCTTCGCTCATCTGCCACTCGCGCATCTGCCACCGACAGCAGTGAAAACAGTGAAAAAACCGACGAAAAAGAGACTCCCGCAGTTCGTGCTCGAGGCTTTGTACTGGGTTTGGCAACCAACGCATTTAACCCCAAGGCCCTTGTTTTCTTCATCGCACTCTTTGCGTCTCTAGTACCCACGCCAATGCCGGTCATCCTGGGCCTTGCTATCGTGTCGCTTATGGTTGCAATGGCACTGGCATGGTTTTTAACACTTGCCTCCCTGGCCAGCTGGCCACCCCTGAACAGGCTTTTGCGTCGCTACAGTCGCACGGTAGACCTGGTAGTGGGCTGTGTCCTTATCTTCTTTGCCATCATCTTAGCCATCGAAGCGCTCGGTTAAATCGCCATTACATCACCAGATAACCTGTCAGCGCATACCAGCTAAGTTCGTGCCCGCGACCACACGAGGTCCATTCAGCTGTTCCGCCCTATTTTTGCGTCCAGGTAGCGCCTTGATCGGTCGAGACAAGATGGCGTATCTGGTCGTGACTATCATTAAAGCTGATGTCAAAATTATTGCTTTCAAATACTCCACCCAAATATTGCGCATGAACAACGGGAAGCATTGAGCGAAACTCGTAGCTGTTGCCAACTTTTTCAGCCAAAATATACTGCCTGGCTGGCACCCCGGGATTGGCAAGAACAACCACGTAGTTGGAGTCGGGAAAACGATTCGCACAGGTATAAGCATTGGCGTCAAGAATTTTTTGTGCCCACTTCACGTCCCTTTCGCCGTTGGGATGGCGTGCATCGTCAAACTGCGCAGGTTCAACAAAGTCGGTGGAAGAAGGATTTATTTCAGAGGACGAATCTGAAGAATCTGCTGTAGTGGCTGGCTTCTTAGATGGTGATGCAGCAGAATCCGTATATTTATTGGTGTTGACGGTACGTTGTGCACCATCTGAAGCATTGCTGGAAGGAAGAAACATCCCAATAAAAAACATGGCGATAACTACCATTATGCAAGCAGTCGCAATAATGGCTGTCTTTTTCCGTGTAGAGGATGACGCAGACACACCATCGCCCTCTGGTATTGTATTTTTCCTATTCATCAGTATTTACCCAAGCCAATCGTGTTTTTGTGTCCGTTTGCTCAATATAGTCATCTACGGCCTGAAGATCGCAAGGGTTAACGCCTGCCTGCTCAACTTCGGCGCGAAGCTCCTGGATTTTTTGTTCCGCTAACTCCGCCAGTTCAGGATATATTGAAGCCGCCTGGGCTCGGCGCGCCAAATCAATCAGTGCTTTCATCACAATAATAGACTGCGGTGCGAAGGGGCGAATATGGTCAAATGGCATCGTCAAAATCTCAGCTTGCGTAACTGGCAAATACCACAGGCGCGGCTGTTCGTTGCGGATGATGACATCACCTGGGTGAGGGCGCGACACTGCAACACAAATACCGGCACCTAGCTCGTTGACAGCATTGATGGCAGTATAGGGATCATTGGTGCCGGGCGATAGTGCACGAACTGCAAGTTCAACCAGTTGCTGCTGAGCAAATTGCAGGTCCTGATAGGTGGTGCGTGAATCATCAACTGAAAACTGGCGGCGCAGTTCCTGTTGTATATCATCGTGTTTCTCACTGGGCCACAGCTGCATGACAGGTTCGTCTTCAACCACGTGATCACCAACGCGTTTCAGCAAGACAAGTCGTAATTCATGTGAGGCCGCAAAATCAGCTAAAGCATCTAAATCAATTTCGATAATGTAGCCAACTTTGTTCAATGTCATGAGTGCTGGAGTGATTGAACCCTGCTGTTCAGGATACATAGCGTGGGTGGGAGTGTCACTGACAACAACGCGCTGCGTTTCGGCAGCCTTTTGAAGCTGGGCAGCATTGATGGGATAGGGGTAATCGGCGTAGTCACCATAATTGTCGTTGCGTGAAGGCCTGAACCAGCGTTTGATGGAGGCCAGCCAGCGCACGCGGACATCTTGAGCAATCGTATTAACCTGAATGGAGTCGGCAATATGGTGAATGAACCACACAAGCATGCCAACATCAACCAATGCTAACAAGATTGCAAGGGTAACCGACAGATGAGGCACAAAAAGTTCACGTTCACCCTGCTCGGAACGAATGGTCCGCAACACCATAAGAACGTAAATAAATGTTGTACTCAGCATTCCCAAGACGACTTGATTGCCACGATCCGACATAAAGTTCCTGACCAGGCGTGGACCATAGTTAGAGGAGGCCGTCGCAATAACCGAGATAGTAATGGAAAACGCGGTAGCTGCCACACCCAGCATGGCAGTACCAATTGCCGAGAGCATTGAGCGAGCACCATCCGCACCAACGTCAGCTACCCATCCAAGAATTGGGATTCGGCCATTAATGTCAATAGTGCGGTCAATATCAAGCATGACCTGTGAGGCCAGTAAGCCAGCAAGAATACAAAGTGCGGGAACAAACCAAAAGGTGGCCGCAATTTGGCGGAAAAAATGAGCTAAATGACGCACAATGATTTGACCTGGATAACGGCGTTGAGAGGGCGGAGTTGTTGAGAAACTTTTCTGAGAATGTGCCACGTAACCCTTCCTTCTTCTGCTGTGGAAACCGTCGGAATGTACTGCGTAATAAATGGATGTGGAAGGCAAGTGCCATCCGCGTCAAACCTGTTGTATTACTACAGGAAAGAAGGCGACATCCTATTACTAACCTTTATAGCCTAGCCTCTTTGTGATAGCACTGCCAATGCTAGGGCCGTGATGCAAGTGGACTGCCAGAACTGCATGAGTTGGGCGGCGTGGCGATTTGGGTGCGGTGGAATGGGTGGTGTTGGGGGGGGGAGGTATATTTGGGGCTGGTTTTTGGTGATAATTTTGGGTTTTTGGGGTTGTGGTGTATCTCTGGCCCCGTGGGTGTGGTGAGTGAGTACGATGAGCGTGTGTGGCGAATTCGGTGTGTTGGGCGGCGTGGTAGTGCTCGTTGTTTGCTGTAGTGTAATGGGTGTTGTGTGTGGGGTGGAGGTATGTTTGGGGCTGGTTTTTGGTGATGTTTTTGGGTTTTTGGGGTTGTGGTGTATCTCTGGCCCCGTGGGTGTGGTGTGTGAGTAGTGGGCGTGTGTGGTGATTTGGGTGTGTGTAATGGGTGTTGTGTGTGGGGGTGGAGGTATGTTTGGGGCTGGTTTTTGGTGATGTTTTTGGGTTTTTGGGGTTGTGGTGTATCTCTGGCCCCGTGGGTGTGGTGTGTGAGTAGTGTGTGGGTGGCGAATTGTGTAGTGCCATTGGACGTAGCAAATTGGGCGCATCGAATGAGCAGTGTGAGCACTCATCGCAAATTGCGCACCACCATTGGAAGGGGCGAAAAGCGGTGAAAAAATGCGGTTCTTGGCTGCAATAAGTTTCTGGCGTTAGACAAGGCGGCGAGCGCTGGCCCAACGAGTGAGTTCATGACGATTAGAAAGTTGCAGCTTACGTAAAACACTTGAGACGTGAGTCTCCACAGTTTTGATTGAAATGAAAAGCTCATTGGCTGTTTCTTTATAAGTGTAGCCGCGGGCAATCAAACGCATGACTTCAAGCTCACGAGCCGATAGAAGATCAAGTTCATCATCTGACCCCGCAAGCTGACTGGTGCCAAAAGCGTCAAGAACAAAACCGGCAAGTCTCGGAGAAAATGCTGCATCACCACTGGCTACAAGCTCGATAGCGATAACAAGTTCTTCGGTAGAAATAGATTTGGTGACGTAGCCGCGAGCACCGGCTCGAATCACCGATACAACATCTTCGGCTGCATCTGAAACAGAGAGTGCTAAAAAGGTGACTCCTTCGACATCGGCACAAGCGGGCACAACCTCGGCACCACCAGCGCCGCGCCCTCCGGGTAAATGAACATCAAGTAAAACCACGTCAAGATCCACGGAGTGAACCATTTTAATCCCTGAATCAACCGAATCGGCCTCGGCCACCATCTGTACGCGTTGGGGAAACTTTTCAAGTTCGGCTCGTACTCCCGCGCGAATCATCGGATGGTCATCAATGATGGCGACTCTCAGTGGGGTCATGACTGTCCTTTCTGTTCGTGAAACCAGGGCGGGGTGGTTGTGAGAGAAACAGGTGCGTTAGCTCCTATTATTCCACGTGTAGTGAAGGAATACCCCACGGGGTAGTGCACGTCTATCGTATGTGCAGCACTCAATTATCCCACGTGTCCTATCAAGGTAACGTGGCGTTTCGGGGTAGAGTAACTGAAACTTCTGTACCAGACTCTGTGGATTTGATCGTTGCGTTGCCGCCGAGGCGCTTGGCTCGACCAATAATTGAATCACGCACGCCGTGGCGGTCGTCTGGAATTGCGTCAATATCAAATCCCGAGCCACGGTCACGAATAAAAGCCTGCAGAATATCGGGCATGACCTCCACATACACGCTGATAGGTGGTTTTGCGTGGCGTACCGCATTGGTGGATGCCTCACAAATAATGGCATCAAGGCCATATACCGTTTTATCGGCAGGACAGTCACCTACCGTCACCAACTCGATGGAAGTGTGTCCGTGGTCCTCAACCTTAGCGATAGTGTTTTTCACCAGTGATGAGAGCAAATGTTCGGCATGGGTATCACGTCCATAGAGCCAATTGCGTAGTTCGCGTTCTTGCTGCCGTGAAGCCTGTTCCACAAAGTCTGCATCATCTGCACGCTTGCGAATCAGAGCTAACGTCTGTAGCACAGAATCGTGCAGGTGAGCGGCAATATCTGCACGCTCACTTTCGCGTGCCTTTGTGACGCGGGCCTGCGAAAGCTGCTGAGTGAGCTGACTGACCATGGGAAACACGGCTAAGCCAACGGCAATCATTGCCGCAAGGCCAGCAATCACAGGACGCAAAAGGCTGGGGGAAAGCATTGATGTGACCGCTAAAATAATTCCTATCCCCGTAATAAGCATTCCAACGGCAATTATCAACGCAGAACGGCGCGGGGTATCAATCAGCTGGTCTGCATGGCTCCATGCCAGGGCAAGACCTATCAAAATAATGACCGCAAATAACACCATGGGTGAAATCACTTCATAGCCTGCGCTCAGGACCACCAGCGCAGAGAGGCCCACTAGTGCAAGAGCTCCAAGAATTGCCTGATGATGGAAAGGAAGTGACGTCATGTTCGATAGTGGAAGGCCCGATGCTTCGCGATCTGGTTTATGCGAATGGTTGTTATCAAAACTGCGTTCATTGAGGGAACGCGACAGACGTCCCGATTCTTGGCGTCGTGTCTGTGCATAAGCCTGTCGGGGATCTCCCGAAGGAATAGAAAGGGTAACTGCCACATAAATGAGGAATCCCGCAGGAAAAAATGCAAGGAATAACAGACGCACTAACACCACAGAAAGCTGAAGATGGAGTGCGATTCCAGCACATACACCACTGAGAAGACGCCCTGGGTGCCCACTGACACGTGAGGGAGCAGGGCGAAGAAGTGGCGGGCGATAAGTGGGGTGACGGGCTTCTGTGCTGAAGCCAGTGTGCGGTGAGCGGGGTACGGATGGGTTGTCAAGGACCGTAAAGGCAGGGGAGATCGATCGTTCAAAGGGGGAGGTGGCGAGGTAGCTGGTTTGTTGGTGGATATGTGGAGGGGTTGTCGTTGGTATGGGGTGTGTTGCTGGCGGAAAATCTGTGGATGGCTCTAATATTGTGGGCGGCGCGGCAGGTATGGAGGACGCTACAGGAATGGACGGTCCCGACATTGCTAACGGTGTGGAAGACGATGATGGTTCGGACGGGGCAGATCGTACAGTGGATGCGTGTGGCAAAGGTGCATCGTTGTGCCTCAAGTGGGTATCGTCCATAAGATGATAGTTGCATATCAGGGGCAAATTTGAAAGCCATTCAGGGCTAAATCAGGGAAAAATCAGGGATAATCCCCATAGATTATATGTGGCGGATCTGTCACAGTGAAAGTATGAACAATCACTACACGCCAAACAGCAGTAACCAACCGCCACAACGTGGTTCGGGATTTTATGATTCGATCCGTCAAACAGGGTGGTATCGTCCAGCTCATTCCTGGTTAGGTGGGGTGTGTGCTGCCTTTTCCCAACGAACTGGCATTGACGCGACACTTACGCGGATTGTGTGTGCTGTTCTCATCCTTTTTATGCCTTTCCTTCTTTTCGTCTATGGCGTTGCATGGGCGTTGCTTCCCGATCAGACAGGCCAGATCCAGTTACAAGAACTATTCCAAGGACGCCCACAAGCTGGTCAGTTCGGTGCAGCAATTATGATAGTGCTGGGAGTTTCATCACCGCGACCTTGGTTTTTCCCCTTCGGGTTATTTGGTGATTTTTTTTATGATGCTCCCGATACTTTCATACGTCATCTTGTAGGAGTCTTCTTCTTCATTGTAGTGCCGTTGGTTGTGCTCACAGCGATTGTGGTAGGGGTCGTCAGGTTAGTAAGAAAAAATCAGCCTCCCCGCGCGCCTCAACCACCGTCTCCTGGATATATGCCCATGGGGAATTTTCCAGGAACTGCAATGCCACATGCACATGATGCGGGTGTACCTGGCGCACCTGGCGCACAGTCTCCGTCCTTCCAGCACGACAATAACGATTCTGCCTACACAGCGGCAATACCCAACGACGAACAGGTAAACAGCGTCCCTGAAGGTGGAGACAATGCAACCGAGTCCGCGAAGAGTGCCCCTGATGTTGGCAACAATGCCACAAGAGCGCAGGTTGATGGAGCGGGAGCTTCTGCAGGGACACCTTATGGAGGGAACAACACAGGATACGCGTCTTTTACCACACCTGAACCTTCGGGATTTCCATTTCAGAGGGCGGGAGCTACGCCCTCTGTAGGAACAATTCCGCCGTCTCGGCCAATCATTGTTCGCCCAGGCCCAGGTAAAGCCCTGTCTTATCTGGTGGTATCCGTGGTGCTGTTGACGATTGCGATATTCGTGCTTTTTGGTGAAGAAATGAATGGTGCGTGGACAAGTTTGCTATCTACCGCCGTGGTCACGCTGGTTATTGCTGCTGGAGCGTTGGTTGCGGCTTTCATGGGGCGACGAACATCATGGATGAGCTGGGTGGCATCGCTGATAGCACTGTTGTTGCTGCTTCCGTCGGCACTTTTGGTGAATCTGTTTCCCACCGATTGGAACTCAGAACAATTTATTGAAAACCTGAGTGAAAACGGTATTGATGTGGGAGATGTGGAGATTACTCCGTGCGAAAGCACAGGTACTGCCGTGGGCAATGTTTACATTGACACACGCTCTTGGGATGGCAGGTCGTGCCAGATGGAGATAGGTGCCGTGATAGGCGAGGTCTACCTGGATGTTTATCAGGGGCAAAATATTATTGTCAAAACAAAACAAGTCATTGGTGAAACTTCCATGTCAACCTTTGGCGAGTGGAATGTTACCTCTGGTAAGCATGGTCATAGAAAGGGGAAAACCAGGGATTTTCTTCCACCGAACGGTGCCGATTATGGCTACGAGGTAGATGGTACTCCTATAAAAATGTTCTCACACACACATCCTTCGGGTTTTTCCTTTGGAGAAACGGCATCAGTCTCATACACTAGTCCAGGGGCAACCGCGGAAAATGCCTTGACAATAGAGATTATCAATGCTATGGGTCAAATTAATATCAATGAACAGCGGATTGGTAAGTATTGGACTGGCCATGTGAAAGCCGATGGAAAGTTCTGTGTTGAAAGCTGGGTATCTGAAAACGGTGAGATTCAGACAACTATTCCTTCCGAGCTGAAAGGTAAAGTAGACCCTTCATGTAGCTTTGAACGTTATCATGCTGATCAAGAAGAAAGTGCTGGGGGTGAGTCTGATTCTGCTCCAGCTTCCGACGGGAATGTGGGTCCTGATGGAGATACTGGTGAATGGGATTCCGATGAGTGGAATGACGAAGAAGATTACGGTCAGGAAACTACCGAAGGCGCTGATAATAGTGATGTAGGCAAGCATGGTGTTGATGGCATTCGTAGCAGTGGGACCGATTCTGCCGGTGGAGGAACTGTGAGTGAAGTTGCTTCTTTGGGGGTAGGTTCTGTTGATGGTGGTGCTTATGCGGCAAGTATTCAATCTGGTAAATCCGTTCAGAGTTATGTTCCCTTTTCTATCGTTTTCCGCTCGCTTCACATCTTGGGTGAAGTGATGAATGTTGGAAGCGGAGTGGCAGATGTGGACCGTGAACAGTAGAGCGCAGCGAAAAGGAGAAGTGACAATGATGGATAAGAACGTGACTAATAACAACAGTGCAGATAAACAGTTCGTTGATCGTGCAGATAGTATGAACGCCAAGACGACAACCGTTGAAGTTGATACGACGAAAACGGATGTGATCGCTACGGATAATGTTAGTGCTCATGCCAGTGATGCAGATAGGGTGACGGCTGTGCTACCTGAAAGTGGTGATGGTGCTGGTGGTGATGTTACTGCGACAACAATACTTGATACGAACGCGGGTCATAGTGCGGGTGCTGTCAGCGGTGATGCACGCACTGTTGTGACGGCTGTGCTACCTGAAAGCAGTGGTGATGCTGGTGATGGTGTGAGTTCAACGCCAGTATTGGATACGGGAGGCAGTGAGTCAGTGGCTCCGACGGTGGTTTTTGATACGAACACAGGTAGCACCCAAGAAGCGGACAATGAGGATAGCGATGACACTCGACCGCAAGTATGCGTCAGTGACACCAGCAAGTTAGAGGATGTTTCGCCCTCTTCGTTGGAGAAGAAACAACCTGGTAGCGGTGACACGCATGAAACGTCAAACGATACACAAAATGTCGATGCTCTACATTTCCAAGCGGATCGTGAAACACACAATACTCGGAGCACTGCCGATAATCTGGGTGATGTCAACCCCGCGGATTCCGCCACACCCACTGGATTTGCTGCTCCTGGTTCCAGTGGTGCCTACCCTGGCGATGCGGGAGCAAATTCTTTCAGCTTTGCCAATACTTCAACCACTCCCAGTGCTTACGAGCAACCGTGGGTTAATACTGCGCCCTACCATCAGCAGGTGCCTGTTGTGCAGCGGATTGAGAAAAAATCTGTACGGCCATCCGTTATTGTGTGGCTGATATTTATTGTCCTGATTACTGTGCTGACCATCGCCATCTCAATTGGCGTGCGATTTTCATTTGTTGCCTTGACGGTGGCTGTACTGCTGATAATGGCCGCAGTCTTGGCGGTAATGGCAATGTTGTCATCGAAAAAAGAGAGGAAGAAGCAGCAGGGCTGAATAGTCTATCTTTGGGGATTCGTTAAAAGAGGGCGTCGCAGTGGCGCCCTCTTTTTGTGTGATGAGTGTAGCTTGTACCAGTTAGATAAGAGGGTGACTGGGGTTTAGTGTGGATCGGCATGACTTTTATAACAGAAATGATCGGGGATGTAATTCGCTATTGGGAATGAATGTCATTATTATGTAGATAATGAGAATCGTTCCCGAATAGATTGGATTGTCTTGATGATAAAAACAGCGCAATTATCGCTGCGTCAATGCGCGGTTGGTCTGATAGCCACCATTGCGCTTGCCGCATTTGCAATGCCAGGGGTGGCACATGCTGGTGCACCCGCGACCATAGTTGATGGGCGCGTAGTTCTTGATAAAGGACACACCGATATTTTCAATGTGACGGCCTCGGACGCTTCTTCTCTTCGTCTTCAGTTAAAAGAGGACGTTACTGGTCTTCATGTTGTGCGTGAACCAGAAGATGTGTATCTGAAAGTGACGCCAGACCGCTTTACAACGCAAACAAAGGGGCTTCCGGGCATTGGAACCGAAGGCTATGTTCTTCCGATAACTCAGGAAAATAATAGTTTATGGCCTGGCTGGGACACTTTTGGTGTTGCCCCCCATTTCGGTGCGGTAACTATCGTGCTTGATAAAGTAAATGGACCGGGAAGGGTGATGGCATTCACCTATCCGCCTTTTGGCTCTGGGCCCACACCGATTACTGGTGAGGGGAGCGTCGAATTGACAAGTGGTTCAACGCTACCAGTTGCACAACCATCGCACACGCACATGTACTGGTTGTTCTCGCAAAAAGGTATCTACACTTTTGATGCGTATGTCCAGGGTGTCAATGCAGCGGGTCAATTGGTGAAGTCACGTAACGCCACCTATACGTGGGTCGTTGATAGCGAGTTTCCACGACCTGAACCGAAGCCCAAGCCGCAACCTGAAACGAAGCCACAGCCCAAGCCTGAACCAGCCCCACAACCAGGTATGCAACCTGGACATGATGAAGGGGTGCAACCAGCACCTCAACCCGAGCCACAACCTGAATCGAAGCCCGAACCCGCGCCAGAGCCAGCCCCAGAACCTGAAGGCGGTAAAACATCGGGTGGTGACGGTGCGGCCCCCAAGCCCAGCTCAGATTCGCAACTGGATGAAGAGGCAAAGCCAGGTGTTGACAGTGTGGCTCCCAAACCAGCAGAAGAAGACAAGCCGGATGCTCAGCCGCAACCAAAGCCGAAGCCAGACGCGATTCCAGCTCCACAACCACAGCCCACTCCGTTGCCGCAACCAAAATCCCAGCCTGCCCCGCAACCAAACGCGCAGTCATCTCAACTGGCAGGCAACCAGCCAAAGACTCAGGTGGTATCACCAACACCTTTGCTGGTCCCCGCAAAAGAGCCATGTATTCCCACCCGAATCAACGGTTCTGCCGCAACGGCGGGTTCTGCGGGAGCACATGGTTCAAGCGTGGGCCTTTCAGGTAACCAAGCCGGTGGATCGGTTACGATTCCTCCCAATACGCATGTGCATCAAAACTGGGTGTTCAACCAACCGGGCAGCTACAAAGTTGTCATCACAGAGAGTGCAACGCTGAAAAACGGCACAACCGTTTCCGGTGATGCCCTACTTTACTTCCAGGTGGGAGGCTCTGGCACTGCCAATCAAGGTCATTTTGATTTGGGAGCCGAAGTAAACGGCAATTCGCTTACACCGAAGATGAAAGACGATCGTAGCCAACCTTCGAAGTGGATCAATCCAAGCTCGGTGGTGTTTGGTCTTGGCAGTAAAGCAAAAATGTCTGCCACAAAAGACATGTCGTTTATTGCTGACGAGGGTCAAACTGTGTGGGTTATTCCTTCGGCCCAGATTAGTGGTGTTCCCTGGTTGGGTGCCAATACCATGAGCTCCTCAGTGATTAAGCAAACTACGGGAACATTGACCTGGACGCTCAAATCCGTTGAAGGTCCAGGCCAACTTGCCGTCTTCGAGTCCGGTAACTTCGGCAAGACTATTGGCAAGTTCTGGTTCGGAGGGAAAACTAATGTATCCGCCTCTGGCGCATACAACAGTACACGCAGCGCGAACAATTCGACATCACAGGTCACCATCGAGGGCCGTACACCTTCGGGGCAACCCTGCGAGCTTGCCCAAACTGGTGTGTCTGATGCAACCGTAACGGTGATGATTGCAGCCGGTACAGCAACGATCGGTGGTGTAGCACTGATTGTTATGCAGGCGGTACGTGATCAGCGTCGTCGTTCGCAGTATATGGGGCGCACGGAAATAGTGTCATAAAGAGGACGGCGCGCGGGTTAGTTGTTTTTGTCAAGCTCACCCGCAATTACTTGGGAATTAACCATGGTGCAGTTGGTGTTTCACAAACACCGCAATGTGACGCTGTAACAGTGTCGACAAAGGGATAAAACAATGAAGGAGGGTGAACGCCACAATGCGCGCACCTATAGTCACACCACGCATGATGCTAGCGGTAGTG
>JAUNVQ010000053.1 GCA_030540715.1 Actinomycetaceae bacterium
GCCGCCGCCGTGAAAGGGCGGTGTCCTAGGCCTCTAGACGATGGGGGCCTATTCCGCGTCTACCCGTTTCAAGGTGACGTATAGAGTTTACGTGATCAACTGGACGAAGTGCAAAATTGCGGCAATGTGAATGGCCTCACGTTTTTATTGTTGGAGTCTATCCACTGCATAATTCATGCCGTAAAGCGCCTTCTAGCTGCGGATATGTAAAGGTGAAGCCGAGTTGCTCAATTGTGCTTGCATCTAGTCGTTGCCCCGCACACGCAAACTCTTGAGCGCCCTGAGAGCCTAAAAGTAGCGCTGGGGCAACGCAGGGCACAGGAAAAACTGTGGGCCGCCGCACGATTGTGCCCACTATTTTTGTGTAGTCATGGTTACGCACAGGGTGTGGCGCGACAGCATTGAGTGGCCCAGTGACGTCCTCTTCAAAAATAGCGAAAGCATACAGGCGCACAAGATCATCTAAACCAATCCAAGGAACCCACTGTTTTCCAGTGCTGATGCGGCCGCCAACGCCAAGCTCGAAGAGCGGAAGCAGGGTGCCAAGTTGCCCGCCACCTGCGGCTTGAACGATTCCTGTACGCATATTGGCAACACGAATACCAGCATCTTGTGCAGGCTGACAGGCATCCTCCCACGCAAGACATACTTCCGATAGAAAATCTTGACCAGAGCTATCGTGTTCAGATAACACTTTGTCGCCAGGGTTTGCGCCGTAGTAGCCAGCAGCCGAAGCACTGATAAGAACAGGTTTATGGAGGGCGGAGGGCGGGTGGTTGCCTTCGATTGGCTGTTGAGGGCCAGCGCTTTGAGCTGGTGTGTGCTTGACCCCAAATATTGTGGTTGCCGATGAAGGCGTATCGTGGGGTGCCAGGGCCCCTGTGGTGCTTGTTGCCATATTTTTGGCAACGTCATGGGCGATCGTCGCCATTGCCTGTGCAAGATTGCGGGTTCCTTCCACGCGAGAATCCATGACCTTTCGTTGATGTTCATGAGTAAAGCGTCCAAAAATAGGTTCACCAGCCAGATGGACAACAGCATCACATTGACGCAATAGTTCCATGTCGATACGTTCATTTGGGCGGGGCAACACGTGAACAGTGTGCCCGCCAGATTCCAAAAAAGCGCGGAGCTCACTACCAACTAAGCCGCCAGCACCTGTGATACCTATGCTTCTATGCTGCGGATATCTCGTATGGAAATCAATGTCTGCACATATTTGTCGCGCACGGTAAGCAAACAGTCTTTTCAACTTTTTATTGACGAACGAGGTCACGGTGGCAGGCACGGGCACAATCGGCAAAGCCTGATAAGTTACGGTATCAAGCATCTGGGTTCCGCCCTCTACTGTTTGAAACTCGTGAACGTGTTTCCAATACTGAAATGGGCCGCGTTTTTGCATGTCAACAACGCGTAAAGGGGCATCAAACTCGGAATGCTGTGCAACCCATTTTATCGATCCAAGTCCGCGTAGTGGGCCTGGTAGTTTCAAGCGAAGTATTGCCTCTGAGCCAGGATGAAGACCATTGCTAGGTTCAGCAGAGACTTCTGAAAAAATAGCCGGGGTAAGACGGCGTATAGCCCCAGGACGTTGGAACCATTCGAAAACGCGCTCGCGTGGATGTGGAATAAAAGTCGAGTAGGTGAAAACGTTGGTGCGCGCCATAATGGCCTTTCTGATGTGGCTGGTAATCCCAGTTTATCGAAGTCTGTTTCTAGTGGCAGGACATAATGATGTCACTGAAGGTGAAACATAAACGCAACTGGTCACTCTAGTGCGTTTCAATGTACTTACGAACTACTGCTATGTGACGCGTTATCCCCATGGGAGGATAACTAAACAACATCCACCCTAGGTAGGTTGACGGCAAATGGGAAACGGCAAACCTTTCTGCAAAGTAAACCGGGCATAAAGCTGCCCCATCGGCTTATAACAAAGGGTGAGGAGATCATAAAAGATATAATTATGCCTATGAAGCATCTGTCTTTCCCGCGCCTAGAACGCGTCTTCACCGCAATTTTTATACCACCGAAATACGAAGAGCCTCGCCTGGAAAACTGGAAAAACCGTTCTGATGCTATTTTGGCGTTTGCGGCTATCATTTTTCTTGCTGCCTATGCCGCGCCGATTATTAATCCCGATCTTTCACGTATGTGGCACTATATGTGCCGCACAGTCTCAAATGCGGTGTGGCTGATTTTTGCTGTTGAGTATATCGTGCGTATTGTAATGGCACAGCACCGCTGGTCGTTTATCCGATACCATTTGTTTGACTTGGCAATCGTGGTACTGCCGTTCTTCCAGCCGCTACGTTTGCTGCGGCTTGTCTTCCTGCTGCGGATTTTGAACCGGCGCGCATCAAGTTCGCTTCGTGGTCGGATTGCTACCTATATCACTTTTGCGGCGGTGCTGATTACGTTTGTGGGGGCATTGGCTGAACTGGATGTTGAACGTAATGCGCCAGATGCGCAGATTACGACATTTGCGGATTCTTTGTGGTGGGCATTTGTGACAGTGACAACCGTTGGCTATGGTGATTTAACTCCTGTAACCGAGATGGGGCGACTGGTTGCGA